>NZ_JACJSJ010000086.1 GCF_014698115.1 Nostoc sp. FACHB-973 | reverse complement strand
ATTTATTCTGTTTATCTGTTTTGTCAAGTTTTGCACTTATATAAATGATTTTTAAATCCTTATAGTTTTTGTTAGGAAATAAGGTGCGTTTCCCCTGGCTGTGCTACCCTACGTTTATATCAACTGGAAATTGCTGTAAGTTGTAGATTTTTTGCCTCAATGCTAATCGCCGCTACACTCAACCAGAGCAAATACCAACACAGCGCGTTGCCATCGTCTTTGGTGCAGGAGTTTACCTTGATGGTACACCAACACCGATGCTCGGCGATCGCGTTTCTGCTGCTGTAGAACTTTACAAATTGGGCCGAGTCCAAAAGTTATTGATGACGGGTGACAATAGCCGCGATGACTACAACCAAGTCCTAGCAATGCAGAGTTACGCAGTGGAACGGGGCGTACCTGTCCAAAATATTACCTTAGATTATGCTGGATTCAGCACTTATGAAAGTTGCTATCGATATAAAGATATTTTCGGACTCAAGGAAGCAGTTTTAATTACCTAGAAATTCCATTTACCCCGCGCAGTTTATACTTGCGATCAACTTGGTGTCAAAGCGATCGGCTTGGGAACACCAGATTGGCAAAGCTACAGTTTTCAAACTGTTATGTACTCCACACTGCGGGAGCAGTTGTCTACTCTCAAAGCGTTGTGGGAGGTTCATATTACTCAACCTCAGCCAACTTTCCTCGGCTCATTTGAGGGAATAAGGGAATAGGGAGTGGGGAGTAGTGTAATTCAAAGTAATTCTGACTTCTGACTTCTGAATTCTTCTTCAAAAATTTTAAATTTACAAAAACTACATTTGCAGTATTGTATAAAAATAATTCTCATACCACAGCAATATTGACAATAATGCTTAACTGGAAAACAACACTCCTAACTACTGCTTCATTGTGGCTAGTTTTGTTATCTACAACGCAGCCAGTCCAGGCTAAACCAACCCAACAAAAAAAACCAGCTTCTACAACCACAACAATCTACCAGCAAGCTAAAAAAGAATTACCTGAAGACTTTTATAGCCTTTATCGCGTCATAGATAGAATTGCCCGTGCCAACGGATTAGATGATCGTCCTTGGCGGGTTATGGCTGTTCCCGAATATAATGTCAATGCATTTGCAAGCGATGTGAATCTAGTCGCCATTTACGATGGCATACTTGATCAGTTAGCTGGTGATTCCTCAGCATTGGCTTGCGTGGTTGCCCATGAAATGGGACACCACACCAAACGTCACATCGCTGTTGGCGCAGCTCAAAGAACTGAATTAATTGCAAAAATTCAGGAAGAAGCAACCAAAGAAGTACTGGGAGAAAAAGAAGCTGCTAACCAAGAAGCAACAGCCGCTACCGTTGGTGGTGTCGTTGTCAATAATGTAATCGGGGGACGTGTTGGTGGTTTGATCGGTTCAGTTCTTGGCAATCAAGGCGCTAAACGACAAGCGGATTCACAAAGACGCATCAATGAGATTGTCGAGAAAAAGAAAAAAGAGTTAGAGGAACGTCTGGCAGCGCAAGAACGACAACAAGAGTTTGAAGCCGATGAAATTGGCTACATAGCTTCTGTGAAAGCAGGCTTTGAAGCAGAAGGATGTTTGAGAGTAATGCAGGTTTTGGCTCAAACTCCTGGTTCTGAATTTGATACAACTCATCCAGCAGTACCCAAACGAATTGAGGCGATTAAAGCTTTACTTATTAAGTATCGACCTGAAACTTTGGCGAAAGAGGGTCAAGCGCGGATATCTAAAACGAAACCTTTAACTTATAACATTTCTAAAGATAAAACCTCGTTACGGATTAACTCTGTTCGCGGTGGTTCCCAAGCAGATGATATCGAGCGTCGGTTTGGTAAATAAAATCCGTAGGAGTACTACTAATATCAGGTTCGGTTAAAGACTTATCATTAGTCAACAATCAAAACGAAATCCCATCCCCTAAAAGGGGATGGGATGAGCTTAATCTTCTCGACTTTTCTCCTGAAGAAGCGATCGCCAATCTGCAATTGCTTCTTCTGTCCATAGCCAATTTTTAGCTAATTTATCTACCTGGAAATTTACGCGATCGGACTTCATTACCATTTGTCGCAACTTTATCGCTTCATTCATATATTGTGCTTGTTTAGCACTAGATTCATCTAGTGCAGATTTATACAGTCCCAGAGCTAAACCAGCATAGGAAGTTAAAGCATCCTGAGGTAGTGCTGTGTTTGTGGATGCTGTGCTAGAAGCTGTATTCTGTGGTTTGAGAGCTAAATTTAAAGCCTTGAACCAAGAATCATTAGCTCGATTCAAATTACCTTCTGCGTAGTAAGCAAATCCTAAAGCGTTATTATACAAAAGCGAATCTGGTTTAGCTTTGGCGGCAGTTTCCCAGTAACGACGAGCATCATCAACGCTATAGTTATTGTCTCCAGTTTGGATCGATTGCCATGCTAATCGCCCCTTTAAAAAGTTGACAGATGGATCGTCAGCTTGCTTGTTTGTAACTAGTTTCAAAGCAGTTTCAGCCGCAGCAAAAGCGCCACGATTGAGTAATTCTTCCACAGCAAACAACCCACCTTGCAAATCGCCTTGACTCAATTTTTCACTAGCGGTGGCAGTGACGATTCCAGTTGGTGCTGTTTCCAAATCGATATTCGGTTGCTTTTCGATGGGTAAAGACTCGGAGGGAATTGGTGGTATCTTCGGTACAGTTGCCTGGGGTCGATTTTGCCACCACAAATTTAAACCGATCGCAATTGCGATCGCACTCATTCCTACAATGCCAACAATCGGCCACAGCTTGCGCCGCCGGGTACGATTTCTAGATGGAGATGGGGTTGGTTGCGGCCGGAAAAAATCAGAATTTTCCCGATCTCTTTCCAAATTCCCAATAGTTTGAGGAGGTGGTGCTGGGACTTCTCCCCACAAATCTGCTTCTTCAAAAGAAGAAGTCATCTCTTCTGAAACCTGCCTATTTTGAAGACTATTTTCGTGATTTTGTTGCTCGGTTCCCGTGGAGCTTTTTTGCTCATCTAGTCGCCGAAACAAATCGGAAACGATCGCAGAATCTTCTGCATAACTTGGGTCATCATACTCGATTTCATCAACGAGATCGCCCCAAGTATCTTCGCCTAGCCAATCCAAGCCAGAAGAGTCACGCCCCAAATCAGCAGGAATCATTTCCTCAATTCCTAAGGCCATCTCGGTATCATCTGCCATAGCAGCATACATGGAAGTGGGAATTGCTCCTAAAGGCGAACTATACTGATTGAGCGACTCTGGACTTTGGGGTAAACCAGTTTCGTGGCTAAGAAAACCGTCAAATTCGGGCTGGAGATACAAAATTGGTAATGCCCAGTACATTTGGTGAGAACCATAGGCAGAAATTAATCCTTGGCGCACCCGACTCACGCATAAATCTACTGGATATCCCTGACTCAAGTTGCGGTAAAATAATTGCGTGAGTGTCAGTGCCACTTCATCAGGAATACGCTCTGACATAGCCAAAACACTGGCAATTCCTCGTTTCACCAGACTTTCTGCCAGGTTGCGTTCCCCAGTATCTCCAGAAGCTCCCAAGGCAGCTGTGTAAGCCCCTAAGCAGGAATTAAACACTGCCATCTGAATGTTATTGTTGACCAGCAAACCCGCCAAATCATCTCCAGTCAGAACTTCCGTTAACCCAGTTCTGCGACTAGCGAGATAAATTTCTCCGCCATTTGGGCCTAAGTTACTATGACCAGAGTAGTGTAGAACCTGATATCTGCCTTGTTCTAGAGCCTGGGTTAGTTCTTCCCGTCCTGGTTGGTCTAACACAGTCAGTTCAATTTCTGGGAGATGATTGCTACCTTCAGCAAATCTTGGTACTGGACGCCCAAGTTCCGCTTGCAGTTTGATAGCTTCCTGTTTGAGCAAGTCAAGGCGGACTTGATCTAAGGGTGAAGCAATTACCATCAATACTTTGACACCACTTTCTTCTAGTGGTGTGGGCATATTTGGCGTAGGCGTAGCCCCCCGCAGGGATCGCAAACGAGAACCGCCCAAAATTCCACTTTGGAACCGAGAAAAAGCGACATAAGGTCCAGTGGCTAAAGGGCGATCGCCTGCGTGCATCACTTCCCAAGGCAAACGAGCTAACCTCGTCTCTTTCAGCCCCAAGCGTAAGCGGAGTACTTGTTGGTGATTTTGGGCAATACCTTGGGCAGTAATCCAACTATCTCTGAGAGTGCCTTGAAATAGTGCATTATATAATTGTTGACCTAACGCCACCAAGTTCACAGAATTTCTCGCAATATCGCTTTCCCGCCCGCTAGAGGCGAATAAATCTCCCTGTAACACCGACTTCAACGGGTCATTCATCAAATGCCCAGCAGCCATCAACCAATCAGCTACAGGCCAAGTTACCAATTCTTCTGCCAATGGCACCCCAGGCGCGACTTGTTCCGTCCGCACCAAGTAGTCGTTTTGCCCTACTGGAGTTACGGATATGTGGAATTCCTGGGTCACAGCTTCTCCTGTTCGCCTCCTAAATTCGGATTGAAACGCGAAAGTTTCAAGTCGATTTTTCGCTCCCTCTGATAACTTAGATGCATCCCACCCCTGAATGTTTCTGATTTTTAGTTGTTTTGCTTTTTCTACCTTTACAACTTTATCCGGATTGGATTACTTGGGTCTAGAACAGTTTATTGGTAGATGCACCTTGATCTTCAACTCCCCTAGTCGGCTAACACCCACTGGGGGTTTTTTTATTTTGGCAAACAACAGCAACTTCTAATATCAAGTTCGTGTGAACACTTATACTTAAAGCTAACACCCAGACACAAAGAAAAGTCGAAGAACCGACTTTCCGCCATCGGAACATCAGGAAATGTTCTGACGTAGAAAGTTTAAAACTATCAGTAATTAACCCTCTTTAATCACTTTTGGTAGATAAAAATCTAAAAGCCTTATTTTTACGGACTTTTATGAATTTAGGTGTAGTAGGGGTTGAAGAACGAAACCCAACACCTAAAACCATTGGTTTTGTTCGGTTTCACTTCGTACCCCTGGGGGGAAGCAAGCTACAACCCAAACTACATTCATTTTTATTTTCCCAGACTGACACAAGAGGGTTAAACGAACTTGACATAACGCAGATATTCTCCACCAGAAAATAGTGCTTAACTTTAGAATACTTGATTGGCAGATGGATGTACCTCGATCTTTAACTCCCTTAATTCCCTCAATATCCACTAGTACAGCACGGCAAAAATCTAAGTAGCATCTTTAATTAACCACATAAGCGGCTTCAGCCCCCGTGTTCAAGATAGGCAAACTTCCACGAAGGTGTACTAGTTTTTTCTTGAGACAAAACAATAATCAACTTTCTCGGAAATTTATCCGGAGCATGATGATTAAACCTAGAACATTTAATTGGTAGATGCACCCTGATAACTAGCTCCCCTGGTAAGCTAATAGCCACTGGGGGTTTTTTTTACTCATCAAACACCTATTTTTCAGGTAGCGCACTCATCATTGAATAATTGGTAGGTTTGACCGTACCGATTTGAGATTTGAGATTTGAGATTTGAGATTAAAAATTATTTCAGTTCATGCCCGCGGTATTGGGCCGAACAAATCCAAAATTTAAAATCCGACCCTCCTAAGCGTTGCGTTAGGGACGCAGGAGCCTCTGATTCACTAACGCTGCGCTATCAGCCACATAACCTTGTGGTCTCTTTCAATCCAAAATCGGTAATCCTTGTTGAAAAGTTTGATCTAAGGAAGCCTTAGATCGAACTTTTCGCAAAATTCAAAATTGGTTGACCTGATAACTAACCCCTCTGATTGGCTAACACCTGTTGAGAGTTTTTTTTCTGGTAAACAAACAACAACAATCTCAACTTCTGCATAATTTATCCGGTCGATAGCCATTAACTTGAGAAAACATAATTGGTAGATGCACCCTGATAACTCAACTCCCCTGGTTGGCTAACACCCACTGGGGGTTTTTTTTAGTTGGAAGCATTGAACAATTTTAGATTTTAGATTTTGGATTAGGGTTTTCCGGTTGAGAGCAACATCGCTTGTGGATAAAAGACATCTCAAACCGACAATCTAAAATCCTCAGGGTAGAAGTACCATTGTGCTTGGAGTGAATCTAAAAGACGCTCGCCAAATCCCTAACGCTACGCTGTCGGCAATCCGAAATCTTGTTAGAGCTTGAGCATTTTCTCCGGAAAATAGTGGCTGCCCCTAGAAAACATAATTGGTAGATGCACCCTGATAACTCACTCCCCTAGTAGGCTAACACCAACTGGGGTTTTTTTATTTTAAAAAATAACTGACCTTTGTACAAATTTATCCGGAGTATGGTGTTCAACGTCAGAACATTTAATTGGTAGATGCACCCTGATAACTAACTCCCCTGGTTGGCTAACACCCACTGGGGGTTTTTTTATGCCTAGATGCGTCGGAGCTTGTTGTTAGACATCACTAGTCTCTATAATCTGCCTACATAGCCAGAATGCACCTTGTTACTACTGGTGGTAGACCTTGAGTATCTCCTTGTTGCCAGTATAGAGCAAAACCTGGTCACTCAATCCCTGAATCGCTTTCTTTTTATTGTCACGTACAGAGGCAACTCTAAAATGATTGCTATGATATTTAATCACATTCTTAAGTTTTTTTCTAGATTCCTAGTTTCTCATTCCTAGACTAGTAAAGAATTGGGCATGGGGCACGATGCAGGGGAGAAGACTCTGTTTCCTGCTCCTCTGCCTCCCCTACCCTCACAAGTGTAGGTTTTTCACATTCAGTCTGAAAAAGCCCATTTTTTCCTTCCGAAATCTTTCCCCGCGTCTCCCCGTCTTTGCGTCGATCAAAACGCGAAATCTAAAAAACCTACACCTGTCAACAAGAAGGGAGTAGGGAGTAGGGAGTAGGGAGTGGGGAAGACAGCATTGAACGGGGCAAGAGATTGAGACCAATGCAATCGTCTTAAAAGACGGGGCTTATATCCCGGTGGTTGGGGTCGCTATTTTTTTCCCGACTCCCGACTCCCGCCCCAACGGGGCTTGGTCAGTCTCCCCTAGCTCCTTCATCCCCTTTTTGTTGACATTAATAACACGCTATATGGTATATTTCATGGCGTTATGCTAGGATGTCTAGCCTAAAACCAAAGAGTTGCCAACCGATGAGTTTAGCTGTAATTAAGTTCTCTTCTGAAGAGTGCGGCATCTGCCACAAAATGTCTTTTTATGACAAAAAGGTGGCGGAAGAACTGGGTTTAGAATTTATCGACGTGAAAATGCAGGATACCGCTGCTTACCGCAAGTATCGCAAGATTTTATTGACTCAGTATCCTGATAAATCAGAAATGGGATGGCCTACCTACATTGTTTGCAATTCTCCAGAAGGAGAATTTCAGATTGTGGGTGAGGTCAAAGGAGGTCATCCCAAAGGGGAATTTAGAAGCCGTCTCCAAGAGGTTCTAGATTCTGCATCTAGTCAGAATTAATTACCTCAAAAGATTTAACCTCCAGGACAGGGCCAATCATGGCAGCTGTCATGACATCTTCACGCACCTGTCCTTTAACTTTTGCTTTTTGTCCAGCTTTAAGTAATTCTTTATCAGCCCCTCTGAGGATTTCGTAAGTATCGCCGTCTTCTGTAACTAATGCCCATGCACCCGGGCCAATATCACGGTGTTGAATTGTACCTGTAAGTGTAATGCTCATAAGTAGTAGTGCTGAGTACTGAGTAGGGGAGTGGCAAGTAGGGAGTGGGAAGTAGGGAGTAGGGAGTTATAAGACTTCTTCCCTCATTCCCCACTCCCCTTCTATGCTGCTTTTTCTTCGTTTTGCAATGCTAAACGAGCAAGTCCAAAACAAAGTATGGCGTTGGCGACGAGGAACAGACGTGCTAAGTTAACATTTCCGAATCCCCAAACTGCTGGGTCGTAAATAGCACTTACTGCCAAGCAGGCTGCCACTCCTAGTGTTGAACCAATGGCGAACCATTTCCAACTAGGATGTCCTAACAGTAATGCCATTAACACAATGGGAATCAATACGCTGGCAAACAGGGGATTCAATGCATCAGTTCCTTGGAGGGTATTGCCCAGTTCCGGAATTGAACTGCCCAAAACCCTGAAAGGCCACTGGGGAAGGTCAAAGATATAGATTCCCTTGAGGAAAAATAACCCAGAACTGCCAGCAATTAAACCGCTGAATAAAGACCAACTCCAAGTAAAGGGGAAGTAAACCCGTAAAAACCAAGCCAGCAGATAGGAACCAATTACCATTAAAATCTTAGGTAATAGTGCTATTGCACCACCGTCAATCCAAAAGCCGGGATTAAGATAGCCATTATCCCGTAACCACCGGAAGAAATCTTGGAAATTGATTTGCCCTTGAACAGCTAGTTTGACTGCTGCTTCTGCATTGAGTTGTCCAGCGCCATAATAGTTCAAACCATCATCCTGGATAACTCGTGCTGACTGTTTGAGGATTTTTAAAACTTCATCTGGTTCTTTAATACCAGTAGCTCTGATTAATGCTGCAACACCAGCAACGTGGGGAGAGGCCATGCTTGTACCTTGGAAGCCAAGAAATACGCCTTCGCCTTTTTCGTTGATAGTTTCTTGGAGAATTTTACCAGCTTCACTACCACCAGGAGCAGAGATATCAACCCCTGCACCAAAGTTAGAATAAGGTGCTTTTTCTCCGTCTGGTCCGATTGCTGAAACGCCAATGACGTGAGGATAGCGGGCTGGATAGCCTGCCCCATTGGTACTTTCATTGCCAGCTGCGGCAACGATGACTACACCTTTTCTATGGGCATAGTCGATCGCTTCTTTCATTAATTTACTTTCACCACTACCACCCAAGCTCATATTAATCACATCTGCGCCTTTATCAGCAGCAAATTTAATCGCTTCGGCAATATCGGCTACGGTACCGCCTCCATATGAACTCAGTACCTTCAACGGCATTAGACTGGCTTCATAAGCAATTCCAGCTACGCCATATTTGTTATTTGTGGCTTGGGCAATGGTTCCGGCAACGTGAGTGCCGTGACCGTTATCGTCTTTGGCTTCTTCTGTGTCGTTTACAAAATCATATCCTTTGACGAATTTTGTCTCATACAAGTCCCGCACCTTAGTAATCCCAGTGTCAATTACCGCAACGGTGACGCCACTGCCTTTGGTTTGAGTCCATGCGCTCTCGATGCCGATTGTGTGTAAGTTCCACTGCTTGCTGTAATATTGGTCATTGGGACCAGTTAATGAGAGATTTACCTCATCATTTTCCTGGGGTCGCAAAAATTCTCCTAGCCAAGCGGCTTCACCTGGTTGTGGAATTTTTCTGTAGATATAATTTGGCTCTATGAATTCTGTAGCTTGGGCAAACTGAGATTTTTTCAGTTCTTGGAGTCGCTGGCCATCGCCCTTGATAATATACACATGATCTTTTTCGGAAAACTTGTTGTCTAATTGGGGTGTAACGTTGTATTGTTTGGCGATCGCTTGTAAATTCTCTTGCACCACAGTTGAGGGAATATCTTCCCGAAAATCAAGCAAAATCGTCTCAAACTCACCTTTAGCTGCCAGTCCCTGGAAATTCAGGAAACCAAATACGGCAGCTCCCAACCCAATGACAAACAAGCACAATAATATAAGCTTTCTCATATTAACTCATCACCGCTTTTTGCCAGTTTGCTCACTACCATAACTTATCTCGATACCTTGTTGGTGGATTTTGCACTTTAGTTTACCTTCACTTCATTACTTAGGACTGTTGAAACAATGGAACATGGTCTTTTGTGGTTACCTCTGTTAGCAATGTTTTTCTGGCTAGCTTGGCAAGGCTCAAAGGAGTATCAAAAAGTCGAAGCCTATCGTCTCTGGGCAGAACAATTTGAACGAGCTAAGTATGATATTTATTCAGTATTGGGTCAAAAAGGAAACTCTATAACCTGGGGTAAACCCACACCTCAAGGACCAATTAAACTAGAAACATTTTCTTTAGTTAATGTCCAAAAAATATCTCTTTTGGTAGATGGTAAATCAGTGGATATGGAAAATCCACCCGATAAAGGTCGTTCTATAGAGTTAGAATTTGTATTTTCCGAATCCGCTGACTCAGTGCGCGTTCCGTTTACAGAAATTCCTTTAGCAGCCCAATGGGCAAAGTATTTGCACTTAGCGTTAACAAGTTAGCGATCGCCACAAAATCACTAGTTATTTCAATACCTTCACCAAAAACGGAGGTAGTTTCATTTTTCCTGAAACAGCTCAAAACAAGCACGTGCTGAGACTGTTAGATAGCAAAACTCTAGAGGCACAATGTATTAATTGTGCCCCTATGGGTATGGTCTATTTAATTGAAAACCGCATTGAAAGAGGATTCATGTTTGCGTTACAAGTGTAGTCACATAGATTAGGACAGTGTTAATTGCTCAAAGTCCTTGGGTAACTTTCTTTTATACTCAGCACTGGCTCAACACCCCGCTAACAGGACTTTGCTATACACTTCCACTCTCAGTTGAACCATTAACCAACTATGCTTGAATGATGAAGTCCGAGGCTTTAAGAGTGGGGGCACCAGTAAGTTGTGCAAATTGACCACCACTGCCCAAACCAGCAGCGCTACCATTTTGATTGTATAGTAATTGCCCAGTCACAGGATCGTAGACGATCGCAGCATTGCTAAGTGCCCCCAAAGTAGTGATTTGAAAATCACTGGTCTTACTAAAACCCGTTCCCGCAACAGAAGTAATGGCAGTAAAGGTAGTCTTATCAAGAATAATCTTGTCACCAGCAGAACCACTGAAGTCAGCGATGGTATCAATACCCACAGCAGCACTGCTAAAAGCAGCGTTGGTGTCGTAGAGGAAAGCATCAGCACCTCCATCACCGACGAGAATATCATTGCCTGCTCCACCGATGAGAGTATCATTGCCGGTACCGCCCCGCAGCAGGTCATTGCCACTTTTTCCATTGATGGTGTCATTGCCCCCTAGAGCATTAATCACATCATCGGAGTTGTCAAAACCTACGACGTTATTGTTTAAGTAATTGAGGAAAGTAACGGTGTTTGTGTTGAAGATGCTAGTTTGAGTCGATCTAGCATCAATCACATCAAAACTCTCGGTAACACTGCTTTGTCCGTCAAATATGATATTACCGATAGCTGGCCTTGTTCCTGATGCAGCTAGGTTTTCGAGGTTCTCTAACTTAAAGTTTTGCAAGGTGACTTTGGTATTAGCCGCGTTTTCAAAAGTGATTTCTAAATCGTTGCTGCCAGTTTGAGATAATTGCAGATTTTTCGCAGTTAAGCCAGCCCCAATAAATTTTAAGGTGTCTATTTGGGCAATCACTGTGGCTGAAGGGTCTAAGGTGGTACCTACACCACCAAAGTTTGTGATGATGTCATGGCCATTGCCTAGCCGGGTAATAAAGGTGTCATTGCCAGTTGTGCCATTGATAATTTTGGGTTCAACTTTGCCAGTAATGGCAAAGTCAAAGGGGCTTTCATCGCTGTCGTTGTTGCTTAAACTGAAGTTACCACTATAAGTACCGAGTTTAGTAGTGTTGAGTGCCAGGGTGATGTTGGTGGAGGCATTAGCAGCCACACTAGTCGGAAGAGTTCCAACTAGACTAAATCCGTTGGGAAGTTTGAGGTTAGTCAGGTTGAGTGCGCCCGTACCGGTATTCTTAATCGTAAAAGTTTTGGTTACGGTCTGACCAACAGTGGTGCTGCCAAAGTCAATGGCGGTCGTACTCCCATCTGTAATGTCTACTGTGCCGTTGAGAATTTGAATTTCGGGAGTAGTAACTTTGCCAGTAATAGCAAAGTCAAAAGGACTTTCGTCACTGTCGTTGTTGCTTAAACTGAGTCTGCCACTATAAGTACCGACTGTAGTAGTGTTGAGTGCCACCGTTATGGTAGTGGAAGCATTAGGAGCCACACTAGTGGGTAGAGTTCCTACTAAACTAAAGCCATTGGGGAGTTGGAGATTACTCAAATTGAGTGCTGCCGTACCAGTGTTCTTAATCGTAAAGGCTTTGGTCAGAGTATTGCCAACATTGGCCTCACCAAAGTTAATGGCAGTCGTATTCCCATCTACAATATCAACTGTACCGTTGAGAACTTGAATTTCGGGACTAATAACTTTGCCAGTAATAGCAAAGTCAAACTCGCTTTCATTACTATCGTTGTTGCTTAAAATCAGAGTGCCACCATAGGTGCCTGGTGTAGTAGTATTGAGTGCCACCGTTATAGTAGTGGAAGCATTGGCAGCCACACTTGTGGGGAGAGTTCCTCCTAAACTAAAGCCATTGGGAAGTTTGAGATTACTCAGATTAAGTGCAGCTATACCGGTGTTCTTAATCGTAAAGGTTTTAGTCAGAGTCTGACCAAGAATGATCTCACCAAAGTTAATGGCAGTCGTACTCCCATCTACAATATCAACTGTACCGTTGAGAACTTGAATTTCGGGAGTAGGAGTGTTAGCGGTTGGAGCTTCGTAGGCACCAATATCGATGACTGCGGTGCCATTACCATCGCCGTCCAGAGGAACATTTTTAGTGATGCTATTGAAGGCATTAGAACCAGCATCGATGGCAGGACTTCCAGCTTTGAGGGCAAAATTGCCTTTAACTGGATCAACAAACAACGGATTTTTACCCAAAATATTCTGCAAAGTAAGAGTAGATTTTGGATTATCCGAAGCTTGAAAGATATTCGAGTTATAAACAAGGTTATGATCGAAAGTTACATTTGTGGAGTATTTGACAAGATTGGCATTTTGATTGTCACTTGCATACATTATGTTGTTATATACACGTACATTGTCCGAGTAAGTGACAGCAATCTCTCCATGATTTGTAAGAACAGTAGAATTTTGGTAAGCTGTATTGTTAACAACATCTACATTTTTAGCTCTGAAAACATTAATACCAGAACCACCATTATTGTAGGTGATATTATTTTCAATTAAACCCTTACCTGTATAGGGCACACCACTCTTAGACTCAAAAGTAGTGTCAAACATAAGACCATGACCTTCAGTGATATAACCAGTCTCCCAAACAGGAACCAGGCTTTCATTGCCGTAGACAATGTTATCTCGATATATCATCCTGTACTCAGTAGTGTTGTTATCATAATTGAAACTACGTAGAGCACTAATTCCCTGACATCCATAAGGTGAATAATAATTGCAGCCTGATACTATATTTTTTTCTGCAATAATATAATCAGACTCACTAAATGCAATACCCGCACCTGGAAAGTTACGGATTGTGTTACTACTAATGACAATATGATGTGGGTTAGTACCGCCTATACCTTGATTACTACCAACACTCACATGTATTCCATTAGCTGTAATTAAATTGTTAGTCCCAAAGTTGTCTTTCTCTTGGAGAGCATATTGTAAAGTGATATTTTCTGCGTCGCCTTCTATATCCAATCCTTCAACGCGGACATAAGAAGAACTAAAGATCATAATGCCACTACCTCCTGCGGCTGGTTTTATGATTGGTGTGTGCCCTGGATAAGCTTTTATTGTTGTCCAGTTGTCTGGAGAGCCGTTTCTGCCATATAAATTTGCACCTTTAGTGTAGACCCCATTCATTACTAAGACAGTATCTCCGCCTTCTGTAGAAGTGGAGTAAAAAGCTTTGCTTAAAGTCTTAAATGCAGTTGCTTCACTCAAACCATCATTGTTATCGCTACCTGTTCCAGAAACGTAGTATACTTGGCCAGCCATAGGTTTACTCCGAATATATATAAGGGAATTGCTCGTGGACTCTTAGCAACTGTGTTAATTGCTAAGTAGTTAGTAGAAGGGTGATTTGTCTTGAGTCTGAAGGACAGTCACAGTTGTCCGATCGCAACTTCAAATTGCCTCGGTTCTAGAAACGCTGTTGTCAAACTGGAAATTTTTTCTCCTGTCAACCGCTGATGGTTAAACCAGGAATGTAAATACCGTCAATCGTCAGGCTGTTGTTGGGAGTAATCGGACGATTAGCGTCTGCATCTGATTGATCGCCTGGGAGTGGAATTAAATCCGATCTCCACCGCGTAGGCGCAGCCTGCCGTAGGCATCGCTGTTACTATATTTCGATACGGTGATCATATTTGGTATATAATTCCTCTGAACTTTATCCGTTGTCTGAGGTCAGAAGCTGCCAAATCGGCATGGTAAAGGGCACCCCTGGCTGATAACTGGGGACTTAAAGTTACAGTGGTCAAAGCTGAATTGTTTCAAACTTTAGTAGGTTGACCCCTTAATTTAAAGGGACTAATGTAACAACTTAGTCAAACCTGTTTTAATCTGTGTAAGCGAGTTTTGTGAACTCAATTTAGACTAACCTTCACAAACAGTGATTGATATCAGTAAATACTCAGATTTTTGTTAAATTTTTTACAACAATAGACAAAAAACTATGGAAGTTTTGTGGTGATTCCTATTAATTTTTAGTCTGAAGAAGGCTTGATACAAGTATTTGATGAAGTTTGTCTCAATTAAGTCGGCGTGGTTCACAAGGCATTATTTATATTCAAGTCGCACTGGACGCTAAAATCAATTGGAAGCGATCGCCAAGCAACTAACATCTCGCCAGTAATCTTCATAATATGAACGCCCAAATAAACTCCAGAGTACCTGTTGCTTTAACCATTGCTGGTTCAGATAGCGGTGGCGGTGCAGGAATTCAAGCTGATTTACGCACCTTTGCTTTTCACTGTGTTCACGGTACTAGCGCTATAACCTGCGTCACTGCACAAAACACTCTCGGAGTTAACAGGGTTGATGCCATGCCAACAGAAGCTGTTGTAGCGCAAATTCAGGCAGTAGTTGAAGATATTGGCGTACAAGCAGCTAAAACAGGAATGTTGCTGAATCAAGAAATTATATTTGCTGTTGCCCAGCAAGTAGAAGCTTTACAAATCCATAACCTGGTAGTCGATCCAGTGATGGTGTCACGTACTGGGGCACAATTGATTGATAATGATGCTGTGAAGACTCTGTGCCATGCTCTTATCCCCAAGGCGGCTATTATCACGCCCAATCGCTACGAAGCCCAGATTTTGAGCGGTTTAGAAATTAATTCCTTGGAAGATATGCAAGCCGCTGCTGAAATTATTCACAAGACTTTACGGACAAAGGCTGTTTTGGTCAAGGGTGGAGGTATGCAAGGAAATTTGCGTGGCGTTGATATTTGGTTTGATGGGGAAAAGTTGGAAGTTTTGACTTGCCAGCAAGTAGAGACAACAAACACCCACGGTACTGGTTGTACACTATCAGCTGCGATCGCAGCTAATCTGGCAAAGGGAAAAAACTTGTGGCAGGCGGTGCAACAGGCAAAGGAATATGTAACCACTGCCCTGACTTACGCTTTAGATATTGGCGAAGGGCAAGGTCCTGTGGGACACTTCTTTCCATTGTGGGGACTGGGGGCTGGGGACTAGGGACTAGGGAATGTTTTCCCAGTAGCCAATACCCAGTCCCTAATACTTAGCCCCCAATAAAAAATCTTTGCCGTCTCGGCATTTTTCTATTATTCTTGGGCATAGTTTCAGGGCTGACTTTCTCTGTTAGCATCTCTGTACGATCTAATCACTTTGATTTTTAATACCAAGCCCCAATGCGAACAACCACAGGTTCTGTTCACAGGAATTCGTCAACACGGACTAGTCAAGCGTACCCTCCCTCTGTACCACTATCTGTATACCGGGAATTGTCAATGGAGTTGCAAGCAACTCAGGCGAGGCTAGATGCAATCACCACTAAAAATCACGAATTAACCCAAGAAAATCAACTATTACGCCAAGAAATCACCAAAGTTGTTGAGTCTTTTTCACACTTGCAAAATTTTGTAGATTCCTATGGAATGTTTACTGAACACCAAGCTTCCCAAGTTTCTAGCAACGTTAAAAGCCCCGCCAAGCAGCCAGTAACACAAGCGCCTCCACCTCAACAGGTTTCTCGTCCGCGTCCACCTCAAAAAAACCGCCAGGAGTTTTCCACACCTATAAGGGAAATGAAGTTTCCGATACCAGACCCAGTTTTTATAGAAGAACAAGAAGTAAGTTATTATTCTACCGCAAAGCCAGATGCCAAGGAACTTAGTGGCTGGTGGTTAATTATTACCATCTTGTTAATTATGCTTACTGCCTTCACTGCTGGGTATTTAATTGTGCGTCCCTTGTTTGAACATCAAAAACGTTAGTTGACCATAAATAAAAAGGTACAAGCCCCTAAATTTATTTATGGAAAATAAAAAATGTATTTCGAGACACGTAGTGCAAGAAATACTACGTCAGTTGACTCAAAGCAACTGAATTTATTTATGGGCTTGGTAAATTTTTGACTTTTGACTTCCCCGAACGCGAGTGCGTGTCGCTCCAGAAGGGGCTGACATTCCCACAGTCAGCAGCAATATTTAGGGCTATCGTACCATTTCTGTTTCATCACTGTTTTGAATATCTGAGATGATCTACTCAATAGCAGAATTTATCTATTTTTAGGTCAGAAATACTACATAAAAAATGATAATTTGACAGCAAATTCCTCATGTTAGTCGAGGCTGCTTCTAGCTTCAAAAGCACTCACGGAAACAATCCTGAGTGCTGAGTAACGAGTACTGAGTAAAAAGTAAAATTAGACAGACCAAGGACTCTTAGCTTTGAGAGCAACTACATCCGGTATGGAAGAAAAAAAGATTTATTTCAAGCGTCACGTGTCACAAGAAATAATGCGTCCTTACTTCAATCCCCCCGTTCTCTCAAGAGTTACTCAGCACGGGCTAAACGCCCCGCTATCCATGTACAGCACTCCTGAAACCAAGCATCTACAATTTGAAAAAAGTGGCAATTATTACATATGTTTTAGCAAAGGCGCTACTAGTTACAGTTTCAGACAACAGATCTGGTTAGATAGATAAACGAAGCTAGTACAAGTCACAAATCAAAGAAATGAAAAAAGTAGAAGCTATTATCCGCCCATTTAAGCTTGATGAAGTGAAAATTGCCTTGGTTAACGCTGGGATTGTTGGCATGACGGTTTCTGAAGTCCGGGGGTTCGGACGCCAGAAAGGTCAAACTGAAAGGTATCGCGGTTCCGAGTACACCGTTGAGTTTCTCCAAAAACTCAAAGTGGAAATAGTAGTTGACGACAATCAGGTTGATATGGTAGTGGACAAAATTATTGCCGCTGCCCGCACTGGTGAAATCGGTGATGGTAAAATTTTCATCTCGCCTGTTGAGCAAGTGATTCGGATTCGTACCGGCGAAAAAAACACAGAAGCGGTTTAAAAAAAGTTATGAGTGAAGAGTTAGGAGTTAAGAGTTACGAGTCAAGAGTTAGAAGTTATTATTCCTATAATTCACAACACATAACTTTTAACTCTTAACTTTTAATTGCTAACTCTTAACTTTCTCCAGTTGCGGAAGTAAAGCTGTAAAGGCCTTGCCTCGATGGCTAATTGACCCCTTTAACTCCCGTGTCATCTCGGCAAAAGTCAATTGCAACTCTTGCACATAAAAAATTGGGTCATAGCCAAATCCACCATCACCACGAGGCGCATGAAGAATTTCGCCACGACAAATACCTTCAGATTGTAATGCGATCGCACCATCCGGACGAGCGATCGCCACTACACAAACAAATTGGGCTTGGCGATTGACTTCGTTACCTAATTCTTTGAGTAACCTAGCAATGCGTTCTGAGTCAGTTTTGGCGTAGCGTGCCGAATACACACCTGGTGCGCCATTCAAAGCATCTACTTCTAAACCAGAATCATCTGCTATCGCCCAGTTTCCTGTGGCTTTGGCAATTTGGGACGCTTTGAGACAGGCATTAGCGGCAAAGGTTTCGCCTGTTTCTTCAATTTCTAATTCTTCAGGTTTGAGGATTAATTCCCAGCCAGAATTTGCCAGGTAAGCTTGCATTTCGCGCAACTTACCTGGATTTCCTGTGGCTACTACAAGTAATGTCATGAATTTTAAATATTAGTTAGGAGTTAGGAGTGATGAGTTATGAGTTATTTATTCCTAACTCCTAACTCTCAACTCCTCACTAATTTTACTCCGCCCAGTGTTTTGCCCAAGCAAGAGTTTGATGCACTTGCTCAAGTGTTGGGGCTTCGCAGTAAAGGCGTAAAACTGGTTCAGTTCCGCTAAAGCGAATCATTAACCAGCTTTTATCCGCAAGGCGGTACTTGTAGCCGTCAATTGTTTGACAATCAATTACTGCTTTCCCAGCGATTTCTGTTAAAGGTTTGGTTTGGAGTTGTTGCAAAAGACGCGATCGCACTTCCATACTTGCTAAGGGTAAATCAATGCGATCGTATGCTGAATTAAATCCTGTCTGTTGCTGCAAGTGGCGATAATATTCACCTAAATCTAAACCAGATTCCACGATCGCCTCTAGCACATACAATGCTGATAGCAGTGCGTCACGTTCGGGAATATGGCTACCATAGCCGATACCTCCCGACTCTTCGCCACCCAACAAAACTTCTGCTGCTAACATTCTGTCAGCGATGTATTTATAACCAACTGCTGTTTCAAATACTGACAGTTGGTGTAATGCTGCCACAAGGGGTATTAAGTCGGAACCACTAACAGTTTTGACTATTTCACCCTTAAAGTCCCGTCGTCGGGTTAAGTGGTCGATTAGTATGGGAATCAACACCTGGGAACTCAAGAAGTTAGCTTCCCCGTCTACAGCCGCGATGCGATCGCAGTCTCCATCAAATACCAATCCTACAGATAAACTTGATGTATTTGTTTCTCGGTGAGCTTTGATAACTTCAAATAGCTTGGAAAGGTATTTAGGCAAGGGTTCCGGCGCACCACCACCAAATAGGGGGTCGCGTTCGCTGTTGATTTCTATGACCTTATCGCCTAGAAGTTGTGCCAATCCGCCAGCCGCAGCGCCATGCATGACATCGCCAAATACTGTTAGTTTACCAGAGGCGATCGCTTGCCTAATTTTGGCAATATCAACTTTACGTTCTAGTGCTTGGGTGTAACTCGGCCAAGGATCGAACTTCTCTTGCTTGCCTGGGGTAGCCGCAGGTGGCACTCCTTGGGGCAACAGTGCTTCTATCTCCTTGGTGACTTCTGGCGACACCGAACCGCCAAAATATCCCTTGACTTTTAAGCCTAAGTATGCACCTGGATTATGACTGGCTGTAATGACTAGTGCCCCTAAGGCATTAAGTTCTTTTGCTGCCCAACTAAAAGCTGGGGTTGGGGCATAGGTTTCACTGAGTAAAACATCAAATCCGACAGCGGTGACGGTATCAGCCACAGCACGAGCGAAGTCTTCGGCCATAAATCGGCGATCGTAACCGACAATTATTGTCCGGCTACCCACCGTAGAATAATATGTATTATATAGTACTTTTGCAGCGACTGGCGCGACTAGGGCTAGGCGTTCAAAGGTGAACTCATCTCCAATTACGCCCCGCCAGCCGTCTGTACCAAACTTGATTGAGTTAGCTACAACTGCCATCTAGGTATCCTAACTGTCTACCTGAGGATTTTAGCATTTATACAGTATCTAAAGTAAAAAAAGAATATAGTATTAATATGTAGTACTGGTATTCGGCTGTTTCAACATAAAAATGAGCAAATTTCTGGATGTAGAGTGTGTAGAGGCGCACAAATTGTCGTTAAACAGCGCCTTTTGGCTCACAATTCAAATTCGCCTTCCTAGACTTTTGATATAGTATGTACGCAGGCTTGGTTTATGTAGCGCGAATTCTAGTTGCTAGTTATTCCAGTGTTATCCAGATTTGGATACATTAGCTGTTCTACCTCGGCAGCTTTTTCACTTAAATCAAGGTCTCTGTAGATTTGTAGACTTTCAGTGAAAAACTGGGTAGCAGTTACCTCAGTACCTGATTGATGATGCTGGAAGCGGTTGAGGTATATTTCGCCCAAGAGTTTACGAGCTGAAGCTTCTAGTTTCCGGCGATCGTACTCCTGAAAAACTTGGAGGGATTCTTGGGCTAGTTCTTCGGCTCGGTCAAGATTTTTTAAGACACTGACTTCCAGATAAGCACGGGCGATATCAAGAGCTTCATCTGCTCGATTTACTGTCTGCCCCAGTTCAGCAAGATATGTCAAGCCAGTATTGTAATATTCTTCAAATTGGGTAATTTGTTCTTGCAGTGATGAGTCATCAAAAGACGATAGGCGTAAGCGTTCTGACCAGATTAAGCTAAAGATAATGTAGTCGTAAGCAAGATTTTCTTTGTAGCCTCCCGTGGTACTAATTTGAATTGCTTGACAGATATTTTGCTCAGCTTGCGCCAGTAAGTCAAAAGCTACTGCTCTATCTAAGCTATTTTTTGCTAGCAAGCGTTGGCTGTTACCAAGTTGCATACAGCGTGTAGCTCTACTCTCATCATGACCTAGCTGCTGATGCAGATCTCGACTTTGCTGGTAATAATCAATTGCCTTTGTATAATCCTTTAAATTGTGGTAGCAACTAGCGATCCAATATAGTTGATTAGCTACATTCTGCTGTAGACCCAATTGCTCATAGAAGTCATGGCTTTGTTGGTGATAGGCGATCGCTTCTTCATATTTTCCCCATGCTTGATAGATGCGACCTATTTGTCCGTAAGCATCTGCGACATTTATTTGATCGTCGAGTTGTTGACGGATTGCTAAATCCTTGAGTTCATATTCGAGTGCCTGCTCATATTTGCCCCATTGCCGATAGCAACTAGCCAGCCAGTACCACTGGTCTGCTACATTTTTGTCTTTACCTAATTGCTCATAGAGATCGCGGCTTTGTTGGTAGTAGGCGGTCGCCTGTTCATATTTGCCCCAAGCTTGATAGATTCGACCTAGCTGATAGTAAGTCACAGCTACCAATGATGTATCATTTAATGTTTGGCGTATGCTCAAACAATGCTGCTGACACTCTAATGCCTGTTCATATTTGCCCCAGTCGCCATAACAATCAGCTAGCAAATACCACAAGTTAGCCACATTCTTTTCTTTGATCAATTGCTCATAGAGTTCACGGCTTTGGTAGAAGTGGGCGATCGCTTGTTCATATTTTTCCCAAGTTTGATAAATGTAACCGAGTTGAAAATACGCCAAAGCCACTTCTGATTGGTCTTCTAACTTTTGGCAAATTTCTAAATCCTTGAGTTCGCACTCCAGAGCCTGTTGATATTTACCCCATTCCCGATAGCACCCAGCTAAGTTGTACCACTGACTAGCTACATTTTTGTCTTGACCCAATTGCTCATACAGTTCACGGCTTTGGTGGGAATGGGCGATCGCTTGTTCATATTTTCCCCAAGTTTGATAAATTCTTCCTAACCGCCAGTAGGCGAGAGCTATTCGAGGTTGGTCATCCAACTGCTGGCGAATTAGTAATTCTTTTTGCTGACACTCAAGTGCTTGCTCATATTTACCCCATTCCCGGTAGCAATCACCCAACCAGTACCATTGGTTTCCTACATTCTTCTCTAATCCCAATTGTTCATACAGTTCACGGCTTTGTTGGTGATAGGCGATCGCTTGTTCATATTTTCCCCAAGTTTGATAAATTTTTCCTAGCCGCCAGTAGGCGAGAGCTATTCTGGGTTGATCATCCAACTGCTGGCGAATTAGTAATTCTTTTTGCTCACATTCAAGTGCTTGTTCATATTTACCCCATTCGCAATAGCAATCACCCAACCAGTACCACAGGTCAGCTACATCCTTCTCTAAACCCAATTGCTCATAAAGGTCACGGCTTCGTTGGTGGTAGGTGATCGCTTGTTCATATTTTCCCCATTTTTGATAAGTTCTACCTATATTCCAGAGATCGTTTGCTTCATCTTCAGACTTGCAAAACTCTTTGTCTATAGCTAATGCCTGCTGGAAGCATTCTAGTGACTGCTCGTATTTGGTGTGTAAACGATGACAAACACCTCGATTTCTCCAAAACAGCAAAAAAGCAGATGGATGAATGTATATAGCTAGTTTTTCAAAGCATTCCTGATAGTAGTCAATTGCTCGATCAAATTTATCTTGTTCCTGGTAACAAGTTGCAATTGACCAAGCTATGTAAGCACTGAGACTGCTATTTTTCTGAACATTTATTTGTTCTAGAAGCTCAACAGCTTTGGCATAATTATCTGTACGAATATAAGATATTGCCGTGAGGAAAGTTAATGCTTTTTGAGAGTCTTGATTGCTGCTATGATTTTGCCGACTAAATTCTAGAGCAGGTGTCATATCTTCACCTAGTTCTTTAACCAATTCTCTAAGACGACAAAATATAGTAGGCTCTAGCTGATTCACAATATCGATCACGCGACTAACTAATAATGCTCCTGATTCACCACAAGCAATATAAAGAATAGCTACCTGTGCTTCTATCCGTCTCTTCTCAGTAATTATTGAATCACTAGCAAATTCTTTCAATTGTTCTATAACTTCACCTTTCTGGTTAAACAATTCAATTTGGCGTAGCAGTCTCAGCAGTTGCTTAGTTATATCATCATCAAAGTCTGTATCCAAATTAAGATAGGTTAAAATTAACTTCTGAATTATCTTTTTACGAGTACTAGGATAAACTTCAACTTGAGTTAAAACTTCCCCAGCAAACAATAAATCTTTTAACCGTAATTCAGACTGTTTAGAGTTAGTAGTTATTAATTCTTGCTCGGAACCTGACCAAATGATAATCGCATCCTGGGAAGATGCATTTTTTATTTTTAACTTCCCACCTTGAATTGCAGGTTCATAAACTTCAAGATTGCTGAAAAGCTGCTCTACTAGCCTATTAACCAATTTACTAGAATTGCTATACGAACCTAAAGCTAGTAAAATCGGCTCATTCCAACGTGGCTCATGCAAATGCTCGCGGATGATTTTTAAGATATCGCTTGGCTCATTATCAGCAATATAAAGTGCAGCAAAATACTCTTCAAATGTCAGGTGCATAAAACCGTAGATTCCAGGCGCACGTTCGACAAATAGACCTGTAGTTTCCCGCACCTTCCGCAAAAATTCCTGCACGGCTTGGCGTACTGAGTCTGATTCTGGGTCAGTAGCATTGAGTTCTGCTAGCTTTGCTGCTAACTGTTGTTCAACTTCTGTTTCGGTGACTAAACCAGAGGGCTTCTCCTCATGCATCCAGTAAGCGAGCGGTGCTAAAAATGCTACTACTTCATTTTGCTTCAGCAGCACTTTAGGAGCATCTGGCAACTTCTTGCCTAATTGCCAATCTTCGCTCAAGGTTTGCACTGCTAATTCATAAAGTTTCACGCGACGGTTAGGTAGGCGATCGCCATTGCGGTGAATCAGTGCCAAGATTGTCAACAGTAGAGGGTTCGCTGTCAAGCGCTTTACACCCTCATTGTCTTTAATCGCCTCTAAAATCTTCCTTGCTTGATCATCTCCTGCTCTTTGCCATTGCGCCTCACTAGCTTCTGGCTGTTGCGCTCGTTCTATTGCCAAACACCAGCGATGCAGGAATTTTTCTACTTGTTCGCTACCCATATCCTCGATAGTGAACTCAGCAAAGCGGCTGCTGAGTTTCACATCGCGATAGCCAGCTATCCGACTGGTAATGACAAACTTATTAGTAGAGAAATCATTGACAAATCGATCTATTCTTTCAACAATCAGCCTGCGGCTTTCTTGTTCAAATACCTCATCTAGCCCATCCAGCAGCATTAAACACTGCCCTTGGCGCATTTTTTCTAAAAGTAGCACTGCCATCTCAGTTCCCGCTTCAATTTCATCTTGAAAGTAAGCTTCCCATTGGCGGTAGAATTGGCGCAGATAGTCGAGCAGACTCAAATCAGGTTCTTGTTGCAATCGTTCTGCATAATCGGCAATGCGAAAGAAAATTGGTAACAGAGCTTTACCCAATTCTTCTTGGGGTTCGCCACCTGTAACTTTTTCATTGCGATCGCGTTTGGCTGTGGCAAAATGTAATGCCAGATAGCGCAGTAGCGTTGTTTTTCCGGCACCAGGAGCGCCAAGAATCACGCAGTACTGGTTCTCCCGCACTGCATGGGATAAATCAATTCTTTGTGTGACTGTTTTGGTGCTGCTAGTGGGTATTGAACTTAATAAAACTGGTTCGTAATGAGAAGGTTCGTCTAAATCGTAGAGGCCAGAGATGCTCATGCTCAACCTATGTTCGGCTTTGCGAAATGTAGTCATCTCTTGGTCTAGTTTCGAGGTTTCTGTAACCTCCTGTCGCCTGACTGCTTGTAGTGAAATATAAATTTGATCCAGAAAAATATCTACTTGGCGCTGGACTTGCATCACACCGCTGATTTTGAGATAGGAATTCTCAGCTATCAACCACTCCAGATAAGGATAAAACAGAGAATTTACTGGCGGACGTGCCTGAAATTTCACTAATTTACCCCGCCAATCCCAGAAATCAGGCGCGCGGTTCCGAAATTCTTCTAAAAATTCTTCTTTATTCAGCCAAAAAATTATGACTAATTCGCGCTCGAATAACGAATCTCTCCCTAAATTCAACTGCTTCATTTCTTGTTTGAGGCGTGATGTAGGCAGTTGATCGATTCCAAACGCCATTAATAATTGGCGTTTATTTGGCAATTTTTTTTGTTCTGTTTCATTTAGAGTGTAGATAAAATTATATAGTGAGTTATCGCTGTAAAAAAAGTTTTGAGGTTCATGAAATTCCTCAACTCTAGCTGCTAAAAGAGACTTTACTTCCTCCACAACTGGATGTTGTGGACCACTTTCCGGTGCAATGGCAAAAATCGTCGTTGTCCCACTAGATAATTCTAGGAAGCTAACTAATTTGTTTACTTCCGCTGTATCATTTGCATTTAGAGAATAGATGTTAGATTCGTTAGAAGCCATTTTTCATCGATGAATAATTGCTGACTATAAGAGAAAAATCTATTGATTATTGGGATTAGCAGCTTGCCAACGTTGTAAATCTTCTAACAGAATAGGATTGATATCAAACCAGGATTTTTTATTGCGATTGTAATAACCTAATACAAATTTGTTTTGCAAAAGCTCATCACAAATCACAAACTGACCTTTATTAGGCAAACTATGGGTGTTAGTAGTTAAGCAACCTGTGCGATGAACTTTATCTAGTTCGGGGAAATGGTAGTCACTTAAATTGTATTCTCTGCGGACTTCTTGCACAGCCTCTTTAGCAACATCTAAGTCTACAAATATCAAATTTAGCCTTAAAGAAACTTCACAAGCGGTACGAGCCAGTCGCACCAAATCACGCATGACACCACCACTCTTTTCAGAAATGAGTTCTAGCGCATCTGGATTAAATAAACCTTTATATGCATCACCCAAACTTGCCAAACGCTTATGAATTACACTATTAAGAATGTCTCTACCAAGCTGATTAGGGATTCTAGTAGGACATAAATTTTCATCGCACTCAAATACTGGTGGATTAGTTAAATCTAAGCATTTTTGAAAGCTTTCCATCGGTTGACGAAAGCTCGGAGAATACCTCAGTGAAATCGGAATTGCATAGATAATATGACAACTTAATTGAGTCAGCAGTGGACTAGCGAACATTTCCAACGCTGTCGCTTGATCGTGCCGGTCAAGACCATCTACAATCACCAGTAATTTCTGCTTGTTTCTTTTTTCAGCAGCTTCTATGATGGCGTTAACTCTCTCAATGATTTTACTAAGCTGCGGACGAATGTTGAGAGTTGTAGTAACTTTTCTAGTTAAACCTTGTTTAAGAATTAAACCTAGCTTTTTAATAATTTCTGGAACTTCAAGACCAGTATTTTCAGCGTCTTCATCTTGATAAACTACAGTTTTTAGGCTTTCAAGTAAATCATCTAATAAATCTTCTTTTAAACCCCAATCTGGTTGAATAACCTTTTCAAAAATTTTAATTCCAATTAGTACTACAACCTCAGCATAGCCAATATTGTACTGGTCAAGAGCAGTTACAGTATCAATCCAAATTACTGTATATTTATTATTCAAATTTTGTTCTAATCGTCGTAATTCTGTAGTTTTACCACCACCCCTGTGACCTGCTAGTAAAAATTTAGCTGGGTCGTCTTCCATATCCAGGAAAGTGATTAAATTCTCTACAGGACTGTTATCTCGCTGGACATAAAAATTTTTCAGGTCTTCGGGTGTAGTAAGTGGTTCCTCTGGCTTAAAAAGCTGGTAAGCAGGCTTCCAAAAACTGGTATTACTCATGCTGGTAAATCCTAACTGAGGTTAAACGGTGTCTTGGCTTACACTTGTTTATCTCAGTATAACTGAGTAATTTACTGCTATAGATTGCGATGAAGAAAAACCTGACACCACACTCCAAAACAAGATTTTATGCCACTTTTTCGGCATAAAGGAACAATTTATAAGTTACCTTAGAGCTTAAAAATTGTGTATTTCTATTGATAAACCTTATTTAAAGTGCCGATCGCACACTAAAAATGTATGCGCGATCGCTTTTTTCCGAAACTTGATTAATTGCAAAGACGCAAAGCGGCTGAACGCCAAAAATCCTATTTATAAAAAATATATATAAACATTAATAATCCTTAATAGTAAAGACTATTAAGGATTGATGACAGGAGCAAAAACTGCTCAAAAACTTGATTTTTCCTTAAAAATCATCGAGAAACTGACTAAGACGGCTGATTACAGGGTCAACCTCTTGAGGAGGGGCAGGAACAGTATAAGGAGTATTATTTACTACTTCTACTTGACTTGGAGACTGAATAAGCGATCGCTCATTGACTATGAGTGCCAGTTGTGCAACTTGTTGAGAAAGTTGCAGTAAATGGTGTTCCAACGCCTCCAAACGATTAGATCCCTTGGCAAAAAAACGTTCCTCAAGGCCAGCTACTTGACGTTGCAGCTCACCGATTTGTTGTTCAATCGGTGTTGTTGCTGCTGCTGTTTTTGGAGCAGGTCGTACAGATTCCGGTACACATAAAGATTGCCACAGGGCTTCTTTACATAGGTCACTGAAAGTTTTTTCTGGTTGTTTCTCCAAATAACTTTCCACTTGCGCTAACAAGCTTTCATCAGCAAGCCCTGGGTTGAACGTGACGGATTTAACTACCTTTTTTGACCATTGGAACATTAGTTTTAAGCCCTAGCAGCGCGAACGGCAGATAATTGCGCCTCTCCATAAATATACTGCCCCAAAGCATTCGCCTGCCTAGAAGGTGCAGATAAATGAGCATTAATCTTTGCTTCCTTGAGCAGACGTTGAACATCTTCCCAGAAAAACTCACCGCCGCCACCAGTCAGAATCACATCGGTGACGCGTTCTGGTAGCCAAGCTAGCACACGGCTACAAATTTCCCGTGAAAACATCTCAATGAGATTCGGCAGAAAATCGTCTAGGTTGGCAGGCTTGCTAGCACCTTTAGGACGGTAAAACCGTTCACCTTTGGGTTTGTTAACAGCGGAAATGAGCGCTAGAGATTGGCTATCTGCTCCGTCAATTTCAGCGGCTACCAATTCATAAAACTTATTCATACCGAAGTCTTCACTCTTAGAAGCACCTCTGGCAAAGCGGAAGTTATCTACCATCAAAAGATCGACGGTTTGATGTCCGATATCCACGATCGCCACCGATATTTTTGTAAAATCGGGACTGCCGGGACTTTTCTTCGGTTGAGCTTCAGACCACAGCAGGCTACCGTAGCCTTCTGGCATCACCCAAACCTTATTGACGTTCAGCGACACAGATTCGCCTCGAAAGTTTAACACATGAGGTCCACCTACTTGGCTGATTAACTGTGCTTTTTCCTTCTCAAATTGCTCTAAAGAAAGAAAAGGCAGACCCAGGACAACTGAGATATCGTCTCTGAGTTTGAAGTAGCCAGCACTTGCTAACACTTTTATCAGTGCAGCCTCTACCTTAGATTGGCCTACTCCTAAATTCGCCCCAAAATCTGCTGCTAGTTGACCTACAGCATATCCATTGCCTTGATACTCCAACCACAAATCCATTAAAGGGTCAGTCGCGCGGGCTTCAAAAACACCACCGCGTACCTGTTCTATTGACATCTGCTTGACGTTGGCAGGTACGAACACAACACTACCGGGTTCGCGACTGACACAAGTCTTTGTGGAAGTTCTGCCTAAATCAACACTGAGAATAGTTTTTCCTGAAGTTGTGGCTGGCTTGGTAGTATTAACAGCATTTATGGGAGTCGATGCCGATACTCTATTCATCGGTATGGCAGCGGCATTAATTGGGGTGGCGGCGGAAGGTTGGTCTGTCATGAAAGCTCCTAGTTCTAACTTAAATGTAAAAAGTTGTCATGCTCATCTTACAAAAATGCGAGCAACCAGAAATTCTAGGTTGCGTCAAGTGTAGCTAGAAATACGCCAAAAATTAATTCTGGCGATACCTCCGGTAAGCTCTGCCAACGCAAATCTAGTATTATTTGGCATAGTGTAGGCGAATTTTGGCCAGATGTAACCCCTGCTTTCACTGCTTTCAAACCAAAAGCGCCCCTGTTTATCTTCTGGTGCGTCTGAGCTGGCGCTTGAATACCCAGAAAACAAATGCTAAAACCAAACCCCCAAGCACAATTTTGGACACAGGAGCAAGGTACTTATCCACAAGTTCATACTGACTACCCAATATGTATCCTGAGTATGTTAGCAAACCCACCCAAGCAGCGCTACCTAAGGTACTGTAAAACAGAAATGGTAGCAAGTGCATATTGCTGATCCCCGCAGGAACAGAAATCAAAGTGCGGATTCCTGGTACAAGGCGACCAATCAATACTGCTTTGTTACCTTGTCGGTCAAACCAGCTTTTAGCCTTAGTAATATCTTTACTGGATATGGCCAGCCATTTACCATATTTGTCAGCCCAAGCTTTCAAGCGCTTTTCGCCCAAAAACTTACCTGGATAGTACCAAACAAGTGCGCCCAACACAGAACCCAAAACTCCTGCGAAAAACACACCAATGATATTCAGCTTTGCCCCTCCTGGTTGATATGGACTTGCTGTAAATCCAGCTAGTGGCATAATCAATTCTGAAGGAATTGGTGGAAAGAGGTTTTCTACGAACATCAACAGGGCGATTCCCCAATAGCCTAAAGAGTTGATAGTGTTAGTTATCCATTCAAGCATTGAGTCAATTCCTAAAAATTACTGCACTAGTTTTTTTATTGGGCATTGGGCATGGGGCGTTGAGTATGGGGCATGGGGCATGGGGTATAGGGGATTGGTTATTAATTCTTATCCCTCACTCCCTCATCTCCCTCATCTCCCTCATCTCCCCACTTCCCACTCCCTACTCCCTGTTTTCAAACTAGGTTTTGTTTTCTAAATAATTTAGATCCCCCTTAGCCTGCTTTTTCAAAGGACTAAAAAGGATCTAAAGATTTGATGGCAAATTGGAAAACACACTCTAGGGTTCTGTTCTAGGATATAAGGTATTGGGCATTGGGGATGGGGCATTGGGTATTCGGTATCAGGCATTGTTTATTCCCCCCATCTCCCCATCCCCCTCATCCCCTTGTCCAGTTCTAGGCTGTCGGAGTCAATGATTGTACTCTTGGTTCCGATTGCCAGTCTAAGGGATTCCAAACTCTGTCTTCCAATGCCATCTGCTCAATTAAGCTGGCTAATCTCAGGGCTTTCAGAGCTTGTTCACCACCTACTGAGGGTTGATTGCCACCATGTACGCAGTTGACAAAATGTTCCAATTCTGCACTCAGAGGTTGAATATTGCTGGTGTAGACTTTTTCAATCACCCCATCCTGCCTGTAAAGTACTTGTCGATGGTCGTTAAGAGAGTTAGCATTTGTTTGTCGGTGAATCAAAATTTCATTCTTGAGAAAATCTGCCTCAGTGAATGAATTTTTGCAGTGGGCAACAATCCGGCGAATTTTGCGGTGAGTGACTTTACTGGCAGTCAGGGTGGCGACTATACCATTAGCAAAGCCCAGGGTGGCAGTTACATAATCTAAATAACCGGAATCTAGGGCACGAGTACCGCTAGCGGTTAATTTGGTCACTGGGGAAGCTGCTAATTCTAAAAGTAGGTCAATGTCATGGATCATTAAATCCAGGACAACCGAAACATCGTTTGCTCGGTCTGAGTAAGGACTCATGCGATGTGCTTCTAATGCCAGTAATTCTTCTGTTTTCAGGACTTGGCTGAGTTCCCTAAATGCTGGATTGAAGCGCTCAATATGACCTACTTGGAGGATACATTGAGACTCAGCAGCCGCATTTACTAGGGATTCTGCTTCAGAAATACTGGCTGCGATCGGTTTTTCAATCAAAACATGAATTCCCGCTAACAGACAGCTAATGCCCACAGCGTAATGCAGCCGGGTGGGAACAGCAATACAAACTGCTTCCACTAGGGGTAGCAAGTCACAGTAGTCTTCAAAAAAACGCACTTTGTACTTGCTGGCAGTTTCTAACCCTCGTTCGACGTTAATATCTGCTACACCGACTAGTTCAACATCTTTCATTGAACTCAAGACGCGAGCGTGGTGTTGTCCCATGTTACCCACCCCAATCACGCCTATGCGGATCGGTCGTGGCTGGTTGCGCTGTGTATATGGATTCGGTTCTGCCAGTGACATACTATTTTGCACTATTATTCTCTCCTCAACCACCAAATTTAGAGACGCTACGGCCGTTGGCCTTTATACAAAGAAAGCCAGTTACGATCCGTCTAAAACCATCCAGATGGTAACATAGAGCCTATGTTTATGAAGAATTTCAAAGTTTGCGATCGGTTCCCGCAATCCAGCTATCTTTTGTATAGATAGTTCGGCTTTGGTTTGCATTTTGCATTTTCTAGAAAAAAATGTGTGTCTTTTTATTAACTTTAGAATATTCGGTAAGACTTAAGTATGAATTCTCTAAAATTCTAGCGATCGCTTTTTTGTGCTTCGATTTTCCTTAAGGCTACAGTTAGGCAATTAATTAGCATAGCAATTTTGGATTTTGGATTTTGGATTTTAGATTGTTTTGGGGTTCAGAGCAACCTCCTTGGTAGACAGAACAAATCCAAAAGACGCTTGTTCCGAGCCTGGTTCTGGCTTAGCTGCGCTATTGTCAATCTAAAATCACTGAGCAATCTACCGTTATAGTCTCTTTCAATCCTAAATTCCCAATCTAAAATTGATTAGCAGCATTAAAATTACAAGATAATAAACCAGTAATACTTATGCTTTTTTTACCAAAAAATGGTATTGGTAATTACTGCTGCTGATTAGCTGAAACAGTTTTTGGATGATTATTTGCAGCATCAGTCGTAGACATCGCACCGCTTTTTGAGAGAAACTGGTATGGATTGTTTCTTTTGAATATCTGGGGTGCAAAGGTGTTTACAATCACTCACAGAAATTAAGGAGTATTTTTGCCATCGCTTGTTGGCATCTTGTTGAAGCGTGATTTAGCGATTTGAAATCCCAAATTTGCAACCGAGATGAAAGCTGTAATTCTCTTATCTGGGGGATTGGACTCTTCCACAATTTTGTATAAAGCTAAGGCTGATGGCAATTCATGTCATGCTATTTCTTTTGATTACCAGCAGCGACACCGACGAGAATTACAGTCAGCCTTGCTCGTTGGTCAAAAAGCTGGGGTCGTAAAACATCAGGTGGTTAATTTTGATTTACGACAATGGGGCGGTTCGGCACTTACAGATGATGCTATTGATTTACCTCAAGAGCGTTCCCTGGATGAAATGGCTCAAAATATTCCTGTTACCTATGTTCCGGCTCGGAATACGATCTTTTTAAGCTTTGCTTTGAGTTACGCCGAAGCGATCGCAGCTGAGCGTGTTTATATCGGCGTCAATGCCTTAGATTATTCAGGATATCCTGACTGTCGCCCCGATTATATCCAAGCTATGCAAGAAGTTTTTCGTCTGGGAACTAAACAAGGGCGTGAAGGACAACCAATTAACATTGTTGCACCCCTGATTAACCTGAAAAAAACCGAAATCATTCAATTAGGCAACCAATTGGGAGTTCCTTGGGAGCTAACTTGGTCTTGCTATGCCGGTGGTGATGTTGCCTGCGGTGTGTGTGATTCTTGTCGTTTGCGGCTAGCAGCTTTTGCCGAATTGGGACTCGTCGATCCAGTAGCTTATAGTTTTTAAGTGAGGAGTGAGGAGTTATGAGTGAGGAGTTATGAGTGAGGAGTTATGAGTAAAAAAACTCCTAACTCCTAACTCTCAACTCCTAACTCCTAACTCTCAACTCCTAACTCTCAACTCCTAACTCCTCCAACCGTCGCAGTTGAATTTGATGTAGGCGTGGTCCCATAACTGACACCACAGTGAATTCAAGATTTTGATAATGGAAGGTTTCGCCTTTGGTCGGAATTTTCTGTAACTGATACAGCAAAAAGCCTCCCAGTGTCTGGTATTCTCTTGTCAAGGGTAAATCGAGATGCAAAACCTCGTTGAGGTCTTCGAGATTGATTTGTGCCTGCACCAGAAATTTATCTTCGCCTAACATCTGGATTAGCAAATCGTCGTTGTTTTCAGGAACGCTGGCGTCGCCAATGATTTCGGCAATGACATCTTTGATGGTCACCAGTCCTACGGTACCGCCAAATTCATTGACCACCATGACCATAGCTGGTTTTTCTTGCTGCATCATCGGCAATAGTTCACTCAAGGGGGTGTGTTCTGGAACAAACCGAGCCGGACGCATCCAAGGTTGAATTTGTGTCTCTAAAGTTAGCTTGCCTACAGCTAAAGGTTGTGCCAAATCTTTAAAATAAACAATGCCGCGAACATCGTCCAAAGATTCACCAATCAAGGGATAGCGGGAATAACCAGTAGCAGCCATTTCCTTGAGTAATGCCTGGAAAGTAGCATCTTTTGGCAGCGCCACAATACTGGTGCGGGGGATCATCACAGCTTGAGCCATGACATCCCCAAACTCAAAGACATTATTGAGCAGTTCTCGCTCCGCACGCTGTAAACCAGTAGAACCCCATTCTGTAGAGATAATCACTTGCAATTCTTCCGGAGTTACAGGTGGTCTCCAGCCTTGACCTGTGTATTGGATGCCAAAAAGTCGCAACAAACAACGAGTTGATTGGTTGAGAATCCAAATGAAGGGGTTGAAAAAACGAACGATCGCTTTTACTGAAGGCCCTAAAAACCGAGCTAGCTGTTCTGAATACAGCATTGCTAATGATTTAGGACATAATTCGCCTAAAACAATTTGCAAGTAGGCAATTAAGAAAAAGGCAATGGGAATTGATAAGGAATGGGCGATGAAGGTAGTCATTCCACTGGGTAGAGGCCAGGATTTTAACCATGCATTCACCAGGACGACAATTGTACTTTCTCCAATCCATCCCAGAGCCAAGCTAGAGAGTGTAATACCTAACTGGGTGGTAGATAGCAGTCGGTCAATACTGCGTTGTAGCATCTCCACAGCTCTTGCTGGAACATCCCCAGCTTTAACTAGCTGGTGAATACGCGATCGCCGCACGCTCACCATCGAAAATTCCGCCGTCACAAAAAACGCATTTATGGCAATCAGCAGTAAAACTGACAACAATCGCAGCCCCGCCTCCGTCCAAATTAAATTAGGAAAACCACTCACCGCCAAAGCTCGTGTAAAATTCACGCCCTCGATTCTTGGATTTTGGATTTTGGATTTTGGATTTTGGATTAAGTTTTGGGTATTAGGGATTAGTTCAATTGCTTAGTACTAAGTCCCCAATCTAAAATCTAAAATCTAAAATCTAAAATCTAAAATTGCCCCTCCTACCTTTCTACAGGAATATTCAATGCCTCTAGCTTTAATTCTTGAGCAGGATAATCAGTCAAAGCAAGTGATATTTTCTTGACATCATCAAGCAAAGCTGTGGGAATGCTCACTGTACCTGAAAATGTCGGGCCATTGGCAGGCAATTCTGTTGGTAAACCTTCGGTACTAGCACTCAGGGTTCGCCCTTTATCATCTGTAACATCTAAAAAACTATACAAGAAGCGCACAGAATCCTTACCTTTGTTCTCCATTTTTACTTTCAAAAGCAAATCACCACCAGAGTAGCGGGCAGATTGCACAGACATGGTTACGCCTTCACTCTGGGCAACCACTGGAAAACCTGGCTGGGGTTTTTCCTCAACCACTTCTTTTGGTTTTTCCTCTGGCTTCTGCTTGCTAGTATTGGTTTCTTCATCATCTTCCTCTAGCTTTTCGGATTTAGCAGCCTTGGTCTTACCCTCAATTCGCGCCTTGACAATTTTCAGGATCTCTTGCTCTTTTAATAGCACTACCCCTCCCTGTTGGGAGTTATTTGCTTTACTGCTGGCAAATTTAGTTGTGGGACGCCCATCTGGTGTACTCACGCCTTTGAGCGCTGAACTTCCCAGTTCAAACCCCAAAAACGCGCTCACAGAACCTGCTCCCATCATCAGGATTAACAAAATCAAAGTAAGAAGTACAGTAGAATTTATTTTCATCGCTGACAAGCTAATGCATAAGAATGCTGGTTTTTTAAGAAGAATGAAGCTTGACGCCGCAATCCTTAAAGGAACTTAATCAATATTAGTTTGCACTATTTCATGATTAGATTATGTAGTATAAAAATCTGGTCAACTATTGTCGAGTATTCACAAGCAGTAAATTTGTGCTAAAATCAGACAGCTTGCTAAAATTAAGTACGTAAGGCACTGTACCTCACTATAAAATTAGCAAATAAAATTAAGTTAAGGGTTTAAGTAATTTACTCACGCAAACCCTAAGCCCAACAAAATAAGCGCCTTTGGCCGATTGGGGAGGCAACGAACTCATAATTCGTCTTCAGGCTGGTTCGATTCCAGCAGGGCGCACTAACATTATCAAAAAATAGAGGGGAATGGAAAAGAGGACACGGGGACGCGGAGATAGCATTTGATTGTTTCCTTGCTCCCTCATCTCCCTCATCTCCCTCATCTCCCTCATCCCCCTCATCCCCCTCATCCCCACTCTTACCGGGGTGGTAAAGTTTCAAACCTGAATTCAGTTCCGACTTTGAGCTTGTTGGCATTCAAGCGAGGAGACATCATTAGCGATGTGTCATAAGGATTTGGTAAATCAGGGGTGCGAATATAGGGATCGTTGCCTGCTTGCTGAGTCAGGGCATCATGATATAAAGTATTAACCAACTCGGCATCACGAGCTATTTCATTTTCTGGGAAAGAACCACCAAAACCGGAACCAGCGCCGAAAAATGAGTCTAGTTGGCGCTTGAGGCTGCCGTTTTCGTAGAAATTGCGATCGTGTCGAAAAAATGCCCGTTCAAATACATCACTTGTAGTTTCACTTTTAGGCGTTTGTGTTTGGGCGGCGACTACAGAGGGAAAAGCAATACTAGCAGCAAGCAGGATTAATAAACCACCAAAGGTTTTTAATTTTATACCCACGTTCCTTACTCCTCAACTTTTTGGCGAATCTTAATTTATGCTTAATTTGAGAACTCTGATAAGTTCAACCTTTGGTGTAGCACAACTTTTAATGTTTTGTAATGACGTATCCTACTGAAACTCTTACCCCTTCAAATATTTGGGCAACCACACCTGATTTGACTAACTTACGCCACAACCTATTAGATTTATTTGCTCAACTGGCTTATCAAGAGGGTGATTTCGTTCTCGCCTCTGGGCTACGTAGTTCTTATTACGTGAATAAGATGCAGGTAACACTCCACCCCCAAGGAGCTTTGGCAGTTGGACGCTTGCTGTTTCCTTTACTACCTGTAGATACTCAGGCTGTAGCAGGTTTAACAATGGGAGCTGATCCACTTGTCACAGCAGTGAGTGTGGTTTCTGTTTATGAAAATCGACCGATACCAGCGCTGATTATTCGCAAGGAAGCCAAGGGTTATGGGACGAAAGCTTATATAGAAGGACCGAATTTACCAGAAGGTGCAAAAATTGTAGTTTTGGAAGATGTCGTCACAACTGGCCAATCTGCTCTAAAAGCAGTTGAGCGTCTTCAAGGAGCAGGTTATACCGTTAGTCAAATAATTACACTGATAGACAGGCATCAAGGGGGAGCAGAGTTGTACCAGTCAGCGGGGTTGAAGTTTGAAGCGTTATTTTCGATTGAGGAAATTCAGGAACGCTTCCGACAACTGGCCAATTCATAAACAACAGGATTTATACTAATTCGTAATTACAAATTACGAATTGGTAGCAGTTCTGAATAGAACGAAAGAATAAAGTAAAGCTGAGGATAGAGGTAATTCAAAGCTTTACTAAACCATGCGATCGCACAGCAGAATTATTCCTACTGTTGATGTTATGTGACCGAGATCGCCACAATTTGCTGCCCGATCAAATCATCATTCCAAGCACCACTTGAACTAGGTATTTTATACTGAAAATTCAGAATCTCTAACAGATCATCAATTGTTACGATATATGGTTGTTGCTGATTAGAATATTTAGCCGTAGACAGCCTCTATTGTTGATTAAAAGGATTCACAATTTCTAATTGATTATCTACCAATAACCCATCCTGCATATCTTCAGAATACAGAATACTCGCTCCCCCAGCTAAAGCACAAGCAATAATTAAACTATCCCAAAAAGAGAAATTATATCGACTGCGGAGATTGGAAGCAGCCTCAAAAATAGTTAGGTTAAACTCTACCACAGTACAGCGACGGTAAAGGGACTGAATCACAGTTTTAACTTGCTCCTCATTAAAGGCTGCTTTTTTCAATAAATCCCACATTCCGCAGGTGCGATCGTAAATGCTGTATTTTTAAAAATGACCTAAATGCTGCATTTTAGAAGCATGACAGCATCACCATTAGATATAAGAGTACAGGATATTGA
>NZ_JACJSJ010000085.1 GCF_014698115.1 Nostoc sp. FACHB-973 | reverse complement strand
GAATGGGGAGTGGGGAGTGGGGAGTGGGGGGAGTGTGGGGGGATGGGGGAGAGGGGGGAGTGTGGGGAGTGTGGGGGGATGGGGGAGTGGGGGGAGTAAGAGAATTTATACTTCCTCCTCCTCCCACACCTCCCACACTCCCCACTCCCCACTCCCCAAATTTCAAAACATTAGAACAAATGTACTAAATGATATGCTATAATTCGGATGCATTGATGGCGAAATCATAGTTCAAAGATATGTTCTCTTGCCTTGCTTCTCTTAGTGCCAAAATTTACAAATTCAATTTAGTCCAATCGGAATGGCAACATCGACAAACAAAGCAGGTGCAAGATATTAAAATTATTGAATCCCAAATTCGACTCGGTGCTATTAATCAACGTTAAAAGGCATTGAAGTCTATATTTCCATGTCTTACGAACCCCTGCACCACAAGTATCGCCCCCAGAGTTTTGCTCAACTGGTAGGCCAAGAGGCGATCGCCACCACCCTCACCAATGCGATCGGCACATCGAAAATTGCCCCCGCTTATTTGTTTACTGGCCCTAGAGGTACAGGGAAAACTTCTAGTGCGCGAATTTTAGCTAAATCTCTTAATTGTCTCAAAAGTGACAAGCCCACTGCTGAACCCTGCGGTGTCTGTGATGTTTGCCAGGGAATCACCAAAGGCTATTCCTTAGATGTAATTGAAATCGATGCCGCCAGCAACACTGGTGTCGATAATATCCGCGAGTTGATTGAAAAAGCTCAGTTTGCTCCTGTACAGTGTCGCTATAAGGTTTATGTCATCGACGAATGCCACATGCTCAGTAATCAGGCATTCAATGCGTTACTAAAAACACTAGAAGAACCACCAAGGCACGTAGTTTTTGTGTTGGCGACAACAGATCCACAACGGGTGTTACCGACAATTATTTCACGTTGTCAGCGGTTTGATTTTAGACGTATTCAGTTAGAGGCGATGGTTAAGCATTTAAGTGCGATCGCCTCTAAAGAAAACATTCATATTTCACCTGATGCTGTTACTTTGGTAGCCCAACTTGCTCAGGGAGGGTTACGGGATGCTGAAAGTTTGCTCGATCAATTGGCTTTATTAGCGGGTGAAGTGACGCCGGATAAAGTTTGGGATTTGGTAGGGACGGTAAGCGAACAAGACTTACTGGGGCTTTTAAATGCGATCGCTCAAGATAAACCAGAAGCAGTTCTCGACTGTACCCACTACATTTTAGATCGTGGTCGAGAACCGTTGACTATTCTGCAAAATCTCGCCGCTTTTTACCGCGATTTACTGATTGCCAGAACAGCACCCAACCGCCACGATTTGGTTGCTTGTACTCAGCAAACTTGGAAAGCCCTGGTGGAGTTTGCCCAAAACTGTCACATGAGCATGATTTTAGCCGGACAGGAACACCTGCGAAAAGCTGAAGTGCAAATCAAAAACAGTACCCAGCCGCGTTTGTGGTTGGAGGTAACAATATTAGGCTTGTTACCCAGTGCAACGAATATTCAGCCACAAGCCCCAAGTATCCAACCCCAAGTTAATACACCTGCTGTATCTCCAAATTATCCTCCAGCAGTTGCCCAAAATTATCCAGTCTCTTCTGTACCTTTAACTAATGGGCAAACCAATCACAACGGAGCAAACCATCATCTAGCAGGTGCCCAAAATCACCGCGTCACATCATCTTCCCCAGATGAACGGCAAACAAATCATAATCCTGCAAACCATCATCAAACAACTGCCCAAAATCAGCCCATCACATCATCTCCCCCAAATGATAGGCAAACAAATCACAATTCTGCTGCTAACTCGGTTTCATCACCAACTCCAGAACCTGTAGCTGTTCCTGTACCACCTGTGGACATTGAACCAGTAACTTCAGAAGTTGTTGGTGCGGCACAGTATGACTTAGGCCAGGTTTGGCAACAGGTGCGGGCTAATTTTCCGATGCCTTCCAGGCAAGCTTTACTGGGGCAAATGTGCCAGCTAATAGAGTTTAACGGGACTGTAGCGCGTGTTGCTGTTAAAGGCTCTAAATGGTATGAAACACTTAAATCTGATCTGCCGATGATAAAGGCAGCTTTCCATAAGACTTTTGGGTGTGAAGTTCAGGTAAATCTAGAACAAGTAACCTCTGTAACTCCTACTTCAACCAGAAATAATCCTGCACCAAAAGACTCTACTCGCCCTCAGCAACCACCTACTCCCAGTTACAACCAGCAAATTTCGCCTCCAGCACCAGCACCACAGCCAGTTACTCCACCACCAGCAACACCAAGCGCACAGGTAAAAACCGAGTCGCCAGCAAGGAATGGCAATGGGATGAATGGAAATGGGGTAAAAACTTTGCCTCCACAACCAACCCAAGCACCTCCAGCTAATTGGGAACCGGATGAAGTGGCGATCGCAGCTCAACATTTAGCAACATTTTTCAACGGTCAAGTCATCCGCTTCACAGATGACTCAACAGAATTTTCTGATTCCATGACTACACCTGAATGGGTAGAAGAATCAGAAGTGGATGATGAATAAATTGGGGATTGGGGACTGGGGACTAGGTATTGGGAGGTGTGGGAGGTGTGGGAAGCTTTTTTCTATTCTCCCAACACTTCCTCATCTCCCTTATCCCCAGTCCCCAGTCCCCAGTCCCCAGTCCCTATTCCCCATTCCCCGTATGCAAGGTTTTCACCCATTTCAGGCGCTTTGGTCTGACGGACATCCGGGCGGTAGTACTGCTCATGACTACTAGCCAGTGCAACATGTATAAACTGCCGCGTATAGTCTGTAGAACTAAGATAAAATACGTAGAAAATGAGAATTTCTGATCTTGACGTATCCGCCTCAAGCCGGTAAACATGCCCACCATTGACATAGTGACAGACAAGCTTGTGATGGGACTTAACATTGGTGGACGATGACGAGCGATCGCCATTAATAAATCTGGTACTGCTGCTGTGGGCAAAATATACATAATCAGCATAAAAATCAGCAAGTCCCAGCTTTTGCGCCCTCCCATGCGGTTTTTGAGAATTAAATCCCAATAATCCAAGTAGCGCTGATATCCGCCTTCTGCCCATCGGTTGCGCTGATGCCAGAGTGCAACTGCCTTTGTCACTCCTTCTTCTTGGACTGCTGGATGGAAAACACACTCAATATCCCATTTTTCCAAATGTAAGCGGATTGTTAAATCCAAGTCATCGGTAATGGTTTCTTCATTCCAGCCACCGCAGCTGTCTAGGGCTGAACGCCTGACAAATTGACCATTGCCCCGCAATTCGCCAATGCCACCAAGGGCTGTCCGCTGTTGCTGAAACCAGGTATCAAGTGCCATTTCCGCCATTTGACCCTTAGTCCAAAAATTTTCTTTGGCGTTGGCGATCGCTTTTCGCACCTGCACCGCCCCGACATTTTCTCTTTGGAATAAAGGTATTACCTGTGATAATAAATCTGGTGTCACTTGGGCGTCAGCATCAAACACAGCAATGATTTCGCCCTTTGTCAGGGGTAATACCTGATTCAATGCGCCAGACTTGCCACCACCAGCGTCTGCTGAGCGGGTGAGTACTTTCAGTTTGTCATATTTCTGCTGTAGTTCTGCTAATAAATGGGGGGTATTATCGGTACTGCGATCGTCAATTACCCATACTTCGTATTTTCCATCTGGATAATCCAGATTACAAAGATTTTGGGCTAATTTAGCAATTACCGCTTCCTCATTTTTTGCAGCCACTAACACAGATATATAGGGATAATCTCCCTGCATTTCTTTTGGATAGCGACGAGGTTTAGTAAACACTACCACCAAAGCATGAAGGCCTAGAACGGTGGTCAATCCTAGTATAAATATGGATGCCCAAGAAACTAAATGTAGAGCGATCGTGCCACTCCAGACGATAGTCAAGACCAGAGCTGCTTTACGTCTACGACCTTGAAACCGGGATGGTAGAGACACAGTTTCTGTCTCTAACACAGACTCCTCATCTACTGAGAGGTCAGACAACAAGGAGTTGAGTGGATCAAGCTCTTGATAAGAATCTTTTTCGGGCCAGGAATTCGCTGGCATAGGTTGCGTTGCTTGATTCAAAAACCACTATTTGTCTACAGTTAGTAATTTTACGGAAAAATATCCCTGACTACTTTTCCCGATATTAATCGGAATGGGCAAACTGTAATACCCGCTATCCCTAAGCCAAGAGCTTCCGGGACTACCGTTGTTGTCACTGGTACTGTGCTTAGTGACCTCGCATCAACCACATTTGCCACTCTTATACACAGGCTTGATTCCTTTGATAGCCCCTTGGCCAGGAAGCTTGTAAAGTATGGAGTTTCACTAACGGAGACTCCAGTTTAGGCGAAGTGATAGCAAGTTAGCAGCACCTTGTCCTTGGGAGAAACAGCAATAACAGTAACAGTATCCACCGCCACTTGAAAGCAGGGATTTTTTAGTGTATTGCCCCCAACTTCGATAAAAGTTAATGCAGCCTTATTGTAACCGAAATTTTAATATTTCTTAGCAGTAACTTCATTTATTGGGTATTGGTCATTAGTCATTAGTTATTCCCCCCGTCCCCACGTTCCCCTCATCTCCCTTATCTCCGCACTCCGCACTCCGCACTCCCCACTATGTGCCTTAGACAGATTTTTTGGGAATACTACTAAGAGCCTATCGCCAGTTGCCAACTAACTTGAGGAATATTTAACAATGTCTATTGAGCAACTCCAGCCTGCCACTCAACAACAAGCCAGCGTTTACTTACCTTACGTTCAGGGCGCTAAGAGGAATTTTTTACCATATGCCATGAGTCTTTATCAAAAAGGGGTTTTAGAGGGACACCGAAAGATAGAAGCTAGTGAGCATGTCCCTTTTGTCGCTTCCTGGAATGTTGCTACTCTACCTTCAGATTTAACCCGTTGCCGAGTACAGTTTGATGGTAATGCTGAACTGAGTTACGAATTGATGATGGCTAGTTTCGAGTTTATTAATTTTTTAATTGAACTTATCGAAAACTATAAACGTTATCGCGCCACCGATTTTTCACAAGCGTTTTATCGCAAGCTGCTACGCATAGATGATTGATATAACGGATTCAGAAGAGTTTGATAACCAAGCCAAATAATCTATAGCAATCCGTTTGATTTTTGAACAAGGTTATACCATTTCACGAAATACCTGATACAGATACATAGGTAGGGGCGTACAGCTGTACGCCCCTACAATCGATTCATGTGTTGCAAAGATTTTTGGAAATGGTATTAGGTATTGTAGGGTGTGTTACGGAAGCCTTAACACACCATTTTGTGTTTGTAATTGCATAAAATACCACCTATTTTTCACACAAACTTTAATAATTATTTAATTATGACTATTATTTCACATCCTGATTGGATCAAATATTTGGAAGAAAATTCCAGCAGTTTAAATTTGCAATCTGCTGTTTTATGAATCTCAGGTTGCCAATAACCTAGAATTTAATCACCTGGAAATTGCTTTGATAAATTCAAAGGTAGAAATTCTATTTGTCCTGTATTGGGATTTTGTACAACTTTGACTAAATGAATATTATCCTGTTGGCGATCGCCATTTGGTTTAAAAGAAATTAGGCCTGTGGCACCAGTTGCTTTAAAATTAGTCTCAGCGATCGCTTGCTGCACATTTTCACGACTGGGTGATGGTATTTTTTCTAAAGCTGCTAGTAATACACGAGTTGCATCGTAAGATAATGCAGTGTGCCAATTCCCTATTTTCCCCCAATTTTTCTCTACTTGTTTCGGAAAATCTCGATTTAAATTACTTCTCGAATGCCAAGGTATAGCCACTACTGCACCTGCTTGATTGCTTACTAATGCTTTGAGAAGCTTATTATTATCTAGACTATCTCCACCGACTACTAAATATTTATTTTTCTTCGCATATTCAATTACCTGAACTGCGGAATCAGAGGTTAGACCATCGGTAGTTGGGAATAAAATAATTACATTTGCTTTCTGTTGTTTAACTTTATTTATAGTAGATTCTGTATTGTTATCAAAAGGGATATCTGCTAATACTTTTCCACCTAATTCAGAAAGTCTACCTTTCATTTGTGCTTGCAGAGATTTACTATAATTATTGTTGGGATTAAAAAATATTACAGCTTGTAATTTATTTTGTTTTTTCAGATAGTTAGCTAAAGTTTCGGCAATAACACGGTTGCTAGGAACAACACGAAAAAAACAATTAGGATAATTTAATTTACAAGATGTAGATAGAGATTCTGATGTGGCTGTAGCAGAAATTAATAAGAGGTGCTGTTGTTGATAAACTTTGATAGCTTCTAAAGTTGTGTCACTTCTAAAATGGCCAATAACAGCTAAAATATCATGTGTTCTGCCTAATTTTTCTGCTATTTTTTGAGCATCTTCGATTTGATTATTGTCACTAGCAATCAATACTTTTAAACCTATCTTTTTTGTTTTGTAGTTTTGATTAAATTCATTTTGTGCTTGTGCAACACCACGCAATATTTCTTGGCTGGAGTATATGTTGTCATTATTATTGCTGATAGGAGCTACAACAGCGATAGTGTAGGCTTTAATTTTTTCAACTTCTAGGCGGCTGTTATTAAGATAAATCAACGTTTCCGGGTCACGATCTTTTTGCCACGCCTTCTCTAACCAAATAATCGCATCTTGGTAATTACCCGCGGCGATCGCCTTTACTCCTTGTTCTTTTTCTGTTACTGTCATATTGATATTTGGTAACAGAATTTCTTCACCACAACTGATACTATCCTCTAGAGGAAAAGTCCTCAGCCAAATTTTTGAACATCCATTTACTCCGTTTAAATACCAATAACTGCTAGGTAATCCAACTCCCAATAAAATAGCCGTACCAGCTACCCAAGGTGAAATACGTGGTAAGGTAATTGGATGATTCAGGCGTCGTAAAATTATTTGAGTATTTTCTGGGCGATTTTTCCAGTATGGCTCCATCATTTCATCGAGCAAATCGAAAAGCGATCGCCATCTCAATTTATCTAACCAATTTCTCCAATAATTGGAGTGAAATGAAACTTGGTCACGCCAAATTAACTTACCTGTTTGGTGATCTTCTTCCAGATTCAATGGCAGCTTTCCAGTTAGTAAATGCACAAAAGTTCGTCCTAAAGCAAAAAAATCTGATTGCTTTACTACTGTGCCTTTCATTTGTTCGGGTGATGAGTAACCTAGTGTACCAACTATGGTATTTTCATTTTGTTGCTGCACATAAGTTTGTGCTAAATCGCGTACCGCTCCAAAGTCAATTAACACAAGTTTTCCATCTGGTTTGACCATGATGTTTGCTGGTTTAATATCCCGATGAAAATACCCCTGAGCGTGGACTTGATCTAAAATTTCTAGTATTTGTTTTAAATAAGCGATCGCTAGTTCCGGTGTGATGGGTTTATGATCTCGATTTTTTAACCATTGTTGTAAATTTAAACCCTCAATTTTTTCCATTACCAAGCAGTATAATGGCTCTGGGCAATTTGGAAAGTTCAATTCAAAGTATCCATCTGGCTCAACTTGAGGAATTCCTGAATTATTTAAGCGAATTAACACCTCAGCTTCCCGCTTAAATAAATCAACTATCTTAGATTTTTTGTCGTCATCGCTAAATAAAGATAAATTCAAAACCTTGAGGACTTTTTTTATTCCGTTATCTTCTACTTCAAAAGTTCGAGAAAAGCCTCCACTACCCAATAATTTAATTAGTCGGTACTTGTTTTTTAGTAACAAGTTTTCCCCACAGTTACGGCAAAAAATGTTACCATTGGCATTCATTAAATCGGCAGGATTTGGACACTTGGGATTGAGGCAATAACTCATAGAGCTAAGGGTATTACTTGAGTGTGGCAATACAGCAGATTTCAAGAACCGCGAAGTACAGCATCTAGAGGCTCTGAGCCTATTCTCATTCTGAATTCTGACTCCGGTTAGCGCAGCGGGGCGCAGCCCATTCTGAATTCTGCTGTATTATTCGACGTTTATTTGTGCCCACCTGCTTAGTAATGTATAATAAATTTCAAGAATTCAGGGTGCTTGTCAAGCATTAAAGTACTTGCTGGCGCTGCCAAAGCATTTAGTATGTCTAAATCTGCAATCACCGTTACCGTCAAATTGTTCGCCGCTTATCAAGAGGCCTTTCAGGTTTCAGAATTAGTACTGGAATTTCCTAATGGTACGCCGGTTGCGGCTGTATGCGATCGCCTCATAGTCCAACACCCGGAACTCTCCCAATGGCGGAACATCACCCGCTTTGGGATTAATCTCATATTCGTCGAACCAGATACCCTCCTAGAAGATGGCGACGAAGTTGTGTTAATTCCCCCAGTTAGCGGCGGGTGAGTAAGGAACGTGGATTAAATAAAATGCAAAACTTCATCCTGTCTCACGATCCCTCTCCAATATATCGGAGAGGGATTGAGGGTGAGGTTAGATGATTCGTAACTCCTAACTTTTAACTCCTCACTCCTAACTTTTTCTTATTTCACCTTGGCGCGGAAGCGGACAAAGCCGTAAACATCTTTGACTAGAGTCGGTAAATCTGGACTGCGGGTGATATTCACCACTACAGCGCCATTGGTGTTTGTACCGCAGGATGATGGGGCTGACTCGTTAGCAGGATAAAAACGTCCGCGATCGCCATCTGCAATATCACTCAGGTAAACTGTAGGAGTACTAGAACTAACTGCAAGGGCAATACCTTGATTTGCTGCTGGTAAGCCGCCATCACTGGGTGCATTACCATCAAAAGCAGTGGGAATAAAAGTAGCATTACTAGGAACTAAGTCGCAGAATTTAACGTTAGTAGCATCATTAGGTCCCTTGGAAAGAAAGTAGATAGTGTATTCCAACTCATCTCCTGGCTTCACAGTTCCAGCATTAATTACTCCCCGCAGATAACCAGCAGGCCATTTTGCATCGTTATCATCAGAAGCGTAAGGTTCTGGTGTATAGTTTGCAGCATTTATCGCCACGTCGCTACGACCATCTACTATGTCAGTTAAATCTTGATTATTGATGCGGGTGATGCGTTTGACTAACAACAGCTTTGCATTCACAGTATTAATAATGTTGAATGGAGTTGGTTCAGTTTGACCAGGATAATAAGTCCATAAATCTAGCCCCTTAGTATCTCCAAAAGAGCCGTTGCATGATGTCCCAGCGTTACCAGCATTACCAGACTGACCAAATTTCCGGTCATTGCTGGCGGTGTTAAAACCGTTAATTGGGTTGCTAAAGGCTGGGTTTGGTGGATTAATACCACAGAGTACTTGACCCACAGTGCCAACGGTAGAACCACCGATGGTTTTATAACCGCGATCGTCGTAAAATCCTGTGGTGCTGCCTATAGGATTAGCAGCATTTAGCATTGTAATGGTAGGACCACCAGTAAAATTGTTTTCTGCATCCAGCAAGGGAAAGTGATATTCACCTCCATAAGTTCTGACACGAACTTTGTAATCACTACCAACGGGGAAAAAATTGCCACTGTTATCTTTACCATCCCAATTAATTACTTGCTGTCCGGTTGTAGTCATAATCCCTCGCAGAAGACGGTTCTGGGAGTTGGTGGGATCAAAATTGCTACCATCTCGGCTGATAATCAGTTCGTAAGTACCTGCAAACTCGCTGTCAAAGCTCAAAGTACCGCCTGTGCTGTAAGAACTGTTATTTCCTCCAGCTGTGCCGTTGAATTGTAAATTACTAACAACAGGAATAATTGGGCTAAGGGGAATACCAGTTTTCTCTAAGGTGCCATCTCGTTTGTAAAGTCCAACGGATGGCAGCACGTTCGTGTCGATGGGGTTTAAAAAGGTAGCGTATTGAGGACGAGCCAAGCTAACACCACCTTGGGGATTTGCCAGCTGACTATCCGCCCCTAGTATATCGTGGTACAGAGGTGATATTCCGTCACTGTCAAAGAAGCCAGTTTGATTACCATAGAGAACAAATCCGTTAGGATCTGTACCTCTGAGTTCTACTTTATATCGGAAGCCATCTGTGGTTACTGGATAGACTGGGAAGTTGAGATATCGACCGTTATTACCAGTAAAAAGAGCGAGATAATAGCTGAATAACCGCCCATTCAAGTCAGTTGTTGAAGTTTGATCGCTGCTACGTACCGTTACATCCCAAGCTGCTACACTAGTTCTTTGTTGATCATTAAAGTTGTTGCCACTACCCAAATCAATTTCACCAGTAGGAGTGGCATTAGTAGAAGAGTTACCTCCATCAGGCCCGTAGAAAACGATATCATAAACTCCAGTGGATGGAGCCTGGTAGTAGCAGGGAATATAGCCGTTGGGATTACCTCCGCCAGAAATAGCACGGGGGCCATTTAATTCTTGTTGGCGACTTGAGATAACACCCCGCCCAGCTTGAGAAGTACACACAAAATCTGCTGTGCCGGGAACAGTTTCACTGCCAATACTTCCACTGACACGATCGGGGTTGTAAACGCGCACATTACCACTATTTACCCCAACTGCGCTAGAACCCAAAAGAATATACTCATCTTTGTTGGCATAGACTTTTAATAAAGTTCGTCGCAGCACCAGGCCGCCATAAGTATCAGTACGCCACTCTAGGTTAGCTCTACTACTGCCGACTGGGGCGGTACTGGGATAGAGGGTGCGACTACCTTCAGCCTGAGCAGATGGTATTCCAAAATTCAGGTAGCACAGTGAGAGAGCAAGGCCAGTTAGTAGTTTTTTATAACGGTTGAGGTGTTTGTTATTGACCGCTAAAAGACATTTTAACAGTAGACTCATTTATGCTTCACTAGCTCCTGATTTTAATTGAATGAGTGCCATGTTTGCGACAAGCCACTCTGTGTCTAGGGAAAATTTAAAAGGCACTTATAAAACAATACGGTTCAGTTAAGGAAATTTATCGGTTCAGGTAGGCAGGGGGAGCAGGGGATGCAGGGGGAGAAAAAAAGGCTTATCTGAACCGTATTGACTTATAAAAAAGAATAAAAACTCTAATGCACTTAGGCGATGCCTGCCTTTAGGTTACCCAAGTTGTACGAAAATCTACCATCTTGATTCACGTTCTCTGTGGCGATCGCTCTACAATTCTCAAATCAAGATAGGGATTTTGTTTATCTGCTTGCTCGTCTTAGTATCATGTCCGAATAATTAGTTATGATTCCCACAGTCATTGCACCCCACACGCCAGTCGCTCATGGGGGAAACCCCCAGACGCTCGCGGACTCGCTTGCCGCCGGCGCTATCGCCCTTGGCGTCTCCCCTTGGGAGAACACCTCGCTGGCTCCCCTTAATCCACCCTGCGTAGTTGGTAAGCGGAGGGGAGACAAAGCGTAGCTTTGGCAGGGTTAGGAGGGTTTAGTAAGTAATCAAGCGGACATGAAATGACAAATCACAAATGACAAATGACTTTTTTATTTTTTATATAAACTGCGATATTCCCAAGGATTGACAAATTTAGTATCACTCCAAACGCCAACCCGTTGTTCTTTGGCTTTAGCTTCAGCTTGTTGAACTAAGTCTTTACTAGGACACTTATTTAAATAGGGACGATATACTTTTGCTAAGCCTTCTTGCAACAATACCTGTTGTATAAAAGTGCCATTTTTTAAACGAACTTCTGCAATTTTACGCCCATAGCGATCGCTATCAGTAATATTCAAAGTCACGCGCTCCCCTCCTTGCTGCACGAGTTGTTGCACGCGTTCTTGAGCTTTTATACCCCAACTAAATTGATTGCGATCGCTACTACTTTTACTCTGCTTTTCTTTATTAGTATGAGCTATTTCTGGTGCATCCACACAAGCAAAGCGCACGGTAACATTTTTGCCATTAGTGTCTTTTACTACTAAAGTATCACCATCACTCACTCGTTCAACCGCATCTCCAGAGTTACCAATAAAGCCATTGCAGCCTATCAAACCCAAAATTATGATAGTTCCACAAAGCCAAAATCCCACTGGTTTAATTAATTTTTGCATCCAAATTCACCAAATTACCTTTGATGCATGATATGACACAATAAAACAAGATTTCTGTTAAGTTGTGACATGCTGCCGGAGGGATTGCAAACATATCTGAATTTTTGTATCTATTAATTGATTACCAGCAGGTAATCGTTCGCCAGTCACCCAAGCTTCTTGAGGTTGACAGTGATATACCCTGCGGGGTGAATCATTTAAATAATCATCAGCTGTGCGATTGTGTTTTCTCTTTGCACGATTGATAAGTAACTGGACTATCTTTTCTGTCGCCTCTGGCTTTAATTCTGATGCCGTTCCATAAAAATACAAACCATCTGCTGTACCTTCAGAAACACTCGAATTAAAAATAGCGATCGCCACCTTCCCACCATTGCTATATAAATTCTGCGAATGCTTAGATTCTATAGCCGAACTCCAATAAATATTGCAGTTATCATCATAGACAAAAAATACAGGTGATACCCAAGGATAACCATCTAAAGAACAAGTAGATAAAGTGCAATAAATATTATTTGCCATAATCCGAAAAGCTTTCGCAATAACTTCTGGATTTTGGCAATCAATTGTATTAACCCATCTGTTCGTCACACTTGCAGCTTCCAACATGATCTCTTCTTACTCTCTGCGCCTCTGCGTGATACAAATCCATAACTCCCCTAAAGTTGATTTCGCGCCTTCAATTGCAGATATCGCTCAACCAACTCATCAGCAATCTGATTCGCTGGTGCATCTAATACTAATACACCTTTTTGTTTCAACTGAGCAAATGCCACTTGTCGCTGTGCCAATAAATCTAAAGCCACTGCACGCACATAAGCACCTGTAACATTTTCACTAAAAGTATGTGCCAAACGATCGACTTGCGGATCTCGCAAAGTCACGCAAAATGGGAGATAGCGGGGTGCTAGCTTAGAAAGTGCAGCCAGTAGTTCCATAGAAGCGGTGACATCAACCAAGTCCGTAATCACCACCACAAGCGCCCTACGAGTTTGTCGCTGCACAACATTTGTCACCGCACCCAAATAATCAGACTCAAATAATACTGGTTGAATGGGAGTCAGCTTATCAATTAGCTGACTCAAATGAAGTTGACCGCGTTCTGGGGGAATCCACGTATGCATCTGGCGGTCAAATACACCAACACCAACGCGATCGCCTCGATGCAATCCCGCCAAAGCTAAGGATAATGTTGCATTTAAACCCCAGTCAAATCGTTGCAAACCCTGGACTTTTGCTGTCATCAACCTGCCGCGATCGAGTAAAATCAGTAAAGTTTGCTCTTGTTCTGGTTCCAGCACCCTCACCAATGGCGGTGAGTTACCATAAGCACCAACCCGACGGGCGGTAGCCTTCCAATCAATAAACCGCAAATCGTCACCAGTGCGATAATTCCGCAATTCGGCAAACTCTGTACCGATACCCGTTCGCCTAGCTTGGCGCATTGCTCCTGATGATTGTAGTGTCAGGCGAATTGTGAGCGATCGCAACCCGATTAAATCAGGATAAACTTTCACTGGCAAACTTTGTAAAATCTGCCAATCATCCCAAGCTAACCCCCAAAGTCCCAATTGTCTGACTTGAATATTTCCCCAAGGGAATTCTCCCCGTTGTGTTGGGTTAACAGTATAGGTTAATTCCTGGGTGCTGTTGCTGGGAATAGTGGCTGAGTGTGCAGGTGCAGATACACCAAACCGTGTTGGATAATAGTCGCGGATTTGAATTTGGGCGTTGGTATTTTGCGAAGTAACTTTTAGTACAACTTGGTTATCCCGCCCAATGGATAACCGTGACGGTAATTCGCGGGTAATTTGGACGCGAGAACGCCGTACCCGTGAACCATCCACAACCATTAATAGGAGAACCAGGACATCAAATAGCAGAGTGATGACGATGCTTGCTCTGATGCCCAGAAAAAGGGATAGGATGAAAGCGATCGCAATTCCTAGCGCCAATAATAAATAAACTCGTCTTGCTGGAACCATTTTTTCAAGTGAGGAATATTAATACTGATTTTTGAGAGCCAAAATTGAATAGCGTTGCCGAGTCAGGATATGAGACAACTCTACCCAAAGGTAAATAGAATAATTCTATGTTAAAAGGTAAATTTTTGACTACTAGATGTTAATTACTAATGACTAAGAACTTCTTGAGAAGTTAGGATAAAAGTATCATCCAACTTCAGTTGAGATATTTGCTGTTTCACAAGGCAAAAGCATCAAACGGCAACGGTGCTGCCGTCAATTTCTACCCATTGCGACTAAATATCAATTACCAAACCCATGCCAAATCGTCATTATCCTCCCGCCTACTTACGCTATCTCAGAGCCAGGTTATGGAATCTAGGGCGACCTGGTTTTTGGGTAACTGCAATTTTTTTATCTGTAGTTGGGCTAGTAACCTGGGAATACTGGTCAAACCCAGATATTTTTGTTTATAAGCAAAAAAAACAAGTCGCTTCACAAAAGCCCGCTGACTCCTCCCTGTCAAACGAAAACAAAGCTATTGCAGCAGATATTGATAACTTACCAGTTTTATTTAATGACTTCGATCAAGCAACTCTTTCACTAACGGCAAATACCCCCAACGAAAAGACTGAGGTAAAAAAGAGCAAAGGCTTATTAGAAGACTTAATTAATAAACAAAAGTCTGGTAACGATAGCAAATTAAAATCTGGTTTAGGAATAGTTAAGCCCGAATCTCCCCCAACCCTGAAAAATCCCTTTATCGCACAAACAGAAAATTTATTGCGTACTGGGACTGTTGATAGTAATAGCCAGTTTCTCGGTCTCAACTCCTTAAATGGGGCGTCTGAAACAGAAGGGGAACAAGCATCTTCTAGCTTGGGAATTGGATTAACTAATCAAACCAACAAAAATCAAAATTCTGTCTCTATCAGTCCTCTGCAAGCAGCACTCAACGAATCGACAGACCAGAAATTGTCTGGCTTTAATGGGATTAATACCACTGGCCCAAATGCTTTAGGGCGTGTTTCTGACACAGGAACAAGGTTGATGCCACCGATGAACAGCTTACCCAATCAGAATTCTCTACCAACTACTGGGTTAATTCCTGGGACGGGGTACACCTCAACGGGTACAAACTTGCAGCTAAATCCCTACAGTAATTTAAATAGTGGTCAATCGCCAGTGGCGCCCCCAGTCAACTCTGTTGCACCTACTAATATCACACCTTACTCTAGCCAAAGTCCGAATCAAAGTGTTGTTACACCCACAACCTCTGCGGGATATGGGAATTATGGCTTGCAGCAGCCAACCCAAGTACCACAGTCTACCTATGGGAATTATGGCTTACAGCAGCCAACCCAAGTACCACAGCCTACTTATGGCAATTATGGCTTACAGCAGCCAACCCAAGTACCACAGCCTACCTATGGGAATTATGGCTCGCAGCAACCAACCCAAGTACCACAGCCTACTTATGGCAATTACGGCTCGCAGCAACCAACCGAATCACCAAACTCTACTGCCGCATATATGCGCCAGATTCTAGAAAAACATAGAGGTCAGAATCAAAGGTGATTATAAAAAGGAGTCAGAATTCAGAATTCAGAATTCAGAATTCAGAATACTCTACCCATGTACCCTTACAGGGAAGCAGGCTACGCGCAGCGTCCCGTAGGGAAGGGATAGAGTTTTAAATGAGTGAAAAAAGTTTTAAACCAATATTCATTACCCAGTCGTACAGAATTCATACTGAATTCTGACTCCTGAGTTCTGAATTCTGTTCAATAAACACGTTTCTTAACTGAATAAAATTCAGTTAAGGAGATGGTGAGCTATTTGGAATAATGGGAACCTCTGGTGTTTCGGGTTGTTGCTTTTGGCGTTGCAAATATTTACTCAAAATATAAGCCATATCCCCACGGGTGACGGGTCGTAATGGGGAAATATTGTTTTGAGCGTCTGTATTCAGAAATCCTTCACTAACTACAGTGGCGATCGCTTTTCTGGCCCAAGATGGGATAGACTTTTCATCTGGATGTGCAGCCAGAATCTCATCAACAGCGTCATCGGGAAACTGAAATACACCATAAGCTTGGGCGAAAATGGCAAAAGCTTCTGCCCTGGTTACTCTTTGATTCGGAAAAAATTGATTTCCTCGATAGCCTTTCATGATGTCAGTTTTTAACACCGTTTGGATATCATTAAATGCCCAATAAGACCGAGGAACATCTGGAATAACTAAATTTTCTTTGTTAACATCTTGTCTTTTATCTAAGCGAAATGCTTTCACCATAATTGAGGCTAATTCTGCCCTACTCACTAACCTTTCCGGATAAAATTTGCCATCGGGAAAAGTTGTCATCCATTTCACAGCAACTACCTGTTCAATAGAATCAGACGGTATTTCAGAAGTAGCTTGTGACACTGGTTCCTGAGCAATTGCTGGCAAGTTTTGTAGTAGTCCTACTAAAGATAAAGTAATTGAAAGGCGACGCATCATAATAATCACTTTTAGCTGATAATGTGAATTGAAAAAACTACTTTACTGAGGTTAGCTTATATCTTGCACCTCTGGGAATAAACCACTAATTACACAAATAGGAGCGTAAAAAAATGACTCCAGAAGTGAGAATACATCTAAGTAAAATGAGTAACAAATAATACTAATAAATATTTTATTCAGCAAAGTTACTATGATTAGGCGATCGCAAATTTGAAAGAGTAGTTGGATAAGATATTGAACGCCTGAAAGGCTTGGCACTTATACCAATTCACGAAAATCCTGATACATATGGATTTCTCGTAGGGGCATGGCATTGCCATGCCCTCCATGAACACAATTCACAACGAAGGAATGAAAATATCTCTTTCCCAGTCCCCAGTCTCCAATACCTATTTTCAAGGCAGGTCTAATAATTTCGATAAGTCTAATTGAAATGATTTGCTAGTTGATTATGCTTGCTCACTTAGCGCATGATTTAGTACACTTTCCAGTTTTGATAACGGCACAGCACCAGAGAAAGTCTCACCATTGATAAAGAAGAATGGAGTACCTCGAATTCCTAATTTTTCAGCTAATTGTTTATCTTTTTCAATAGCAGTATTTACTTCTTCTGAATTACGTTGTTGGTTGAACTGTTTTAAATCTAGTTTTAGTTTTTTAGCAAGCGCAATGTACAAATTTTCGCCTAATTGGTCTTGCTTGGCAAATAAAGCATCTTGATAAGACCAAAACTTTCCTTGTGCTTGAGCCGCCCAAGCTGCTTTGGCAGCAGCGATCGCTTCAGGATGAATTGAATTTAAAGGATAATGTTTATACACTAATGTGACTTCATTTTTATGTTTGCCTATAAACTGCTTCAATGTTTTATGAGCCTTAGCACAATAAGGACATTGAAAATCTGAAAACTCTATTAAAACAATCTTTTTCTCCATAGCATCAGTCACAGGAGATTCACCAATCACACTGCTAGGATTTTCTTTAATAAGCTGCTTAATATACTGTTTAGCTTGTTGTTGCTGCTGTTGTTGTTGTTGCTGTTCAGCTTGTAAAGCTTCTCTAATTACTTCTGGATGATTACGGATAATTTGCAAAACTTCAGCTTCTAACTGAGAATTAATAAAATTACTAGTGTCTGCTTGATTAATATTGGTGTTAGCCTGCACAGGCATAGACCAAGTGAGTAATGTAAAACAAAGCAGTAAAAGCCCTGCGAAAAAGACTGAACGTTTCAAATACCTATACATCTTACAGTCTATATTCATCATATTTATCAGTGTTAAACACGAAATAGTGGTGATATTACAAAAGTCTTGCATAGTCAGAATAAGAGGTTATTTGAAAAGCGAATATAATTCGCTACTACACAGGCGAAGTCCGCCTGCGCGGACTAACCAAAAATTAGGTCTTTCAAACCCACGGAGGTGGGTTTCGTCTGTGTAGCCGCGAATTATATGAGACTGTTGGCGAATTGATAGGGGGTCTAACCCAAGAGCCAAAATCCATCTTAAATTTCTTTAATTTCAGTGCGTTGAAACGCACTTTAGCTATTAGCCCGCAATTTATTGCAGGGCGGGAAAGCAACGCAAAACCAAGACTTTAGGGGTGGGGGGTTAACCCCTCACTTATTCGCCAACAGTCTCATTATATTCGCCGAGGTCTGGTATTAATTTAGACTTTTCAAACATCCTCTAAGGGCTATAGCAATATAAAACTCTAACTCAAAAATTCAGAACCCATAAACATGGATTCTGAATTCTTCTTTTTGAAACCTATTTAAGGAGAAATCTTGGTAATAAATGCATCAGCAGACCCAGCATTAGAACTTTGAAAAGCATTCTTTTTGGGGAAGTTGGTAGAAGCTGTGGCACCTGTAACGTATATATTGCCTAAAAGACCTAGAGTTATTGCTCTGCCTTGATCGTAACCACTGCCTCCTAAATAACTGGAAAAAACTAAAGCATTGCCTAAAGAATTAATTTTAGTGACAAAGGCATCTTGAATGCCACCGAATGTATTTTGGAAAGCATTCTTTTTCGGGAAATTGCTAGAAGCTGTTGTACCTATGATGTATGCATTGCCTAAAGTGTCCACATCTATAGCTGTGCCATTGTCTTTGTCACTACCACCTAAGTAGGTAGAATAGACTAATCCATTTCCCCCTAAGTCAAACTTGGTGACAAAGACATCATTTTGACCACCTGAGACATTTTGCAAAGCATTATTCAGCGGAAAGTTAGTAGAGTTAGTAGTTCCTACTACATATGCATTGCCTAAAGTGTTGACAGCTATAGATGCACCATAGTCATTGCCACTGCCCCCTAGATAAGTGGAGTAAACTAAATGATCGCCGTCTAAATCGAATTTGGTGACAAAGGCATCGTTTTGACCACCTGCTACACCAACATAGGCGTTTTTGAGTGGCAAGTTACTAGAAGTAGTAACCCCTGTAACATATGCGTTGCCTAAACTATTAATGGCTATATCAATGGCAACCTCGTCACCATTGCCTCCCAAGAAAGTAGAGTAAATTAAAGCATCGCAATTTGGGTTTAACTTCGTCACAAATACGTCAATACCACCAGCGTTTGTAGTTTGAAAAGCATTTTTTCGTGGAAAGTCACTAGAAGTAGTAGCACCAGTTACATAAGTATTACCTAAAGTGTCTACAACTATTCCGTAGCTACCTTCACTACCACTACCTCCCAGGTAAGTAGAGTAAGCTAGATGATTACCGGATGAGTTGAGCTTAGTGATAAACCCATCAAGAGATCCTTTCAATGCACTCTGAAAAGCATTCTTGAGTGGGAAATCGCTAGAAGCTGTAGTACCTGTAATATATGCATTACCTAAAAGATCTACAGCGATAGAACCGCCATAGTCTGTGTCACTACCTGCAAGGTAAGTGGAGTAAACTAGACCATTACCGTGGGGGTTGAGCTTGGTGACAAACACATCAAAAGCGCCTACACCAGTACTTTGCAAGGCATTTTTGCTGGGGAAGTTAGTAGAAGCTGTTTCTCCAAGAATGTAAGCATTGCCTAAAGTATCCACTGCTATCTCTTGAGCAACGTCAGCCCCACCACTGCCTAAGTAGGTGGAGTACACTATCACAGGGTCGATGACTAATGGTTGCTCGTGGTCATAATTAGCAAGAGCTATCCCTACTTCTTGCTGGTTTGATAGTACATAATTCCCTTCTATTAGCTGTTTGTCACCATCTATAATTTGGTACACCACTGGCTTGTGTTGTTGCAACACTCCATGAGGGGTGTGCATCAATAGCTGTCCCTGTTGATCAATTTGTAGTTGCTGCGCTCCTGATATCTTCAGCTTGATTTGTTGCGGATCTGCCTTTGGTGCAACTATTAAGTCATACTCTAATTGTCCTTGATTGCCGTAGTAAACTAAGTCAATGCCCGGATATAACGAACTGTACTGCACCTGTGCATATGTAGGTATATCTGTGTGCCATTGTTGGGGGTTACTACCAACAAAATAGTTAACTTTTCCTGGCAATGGCTGTAATGCTGTTGGCTGAATATTGCTGTTAGTGCCTAGCCATTGTAATTTCAGTTCTGTGCCTTGGGCAATATTGTTAGACGAAGATAATTGTTGTTTACTTTCTAAATTAGAGAGTGCTAATACTGCTTCTGATTGAGTGAGAAACAATGTATAGCCTTGACCGCGAGAGAGAAATTTTACCTGCTCGTCAGTTTGACCGAAGTTGGGTTGAAAACTTAAAGGTAAATTACCATAAGCGGTAATTATTGGGGCTGTATTTGTTGCCTGGTAAGTTGGTGATTGGCTACTGGCAAAGGCTTGTTGATTGCAATTAGACCATAGCAATAGCAATAAACAAAAGCCAGTCACAATTTTTTTTAAAGTCTGCATCAGTCCTTTTTTGAAATAGGTTAGAGAACAATTTCTAGCAACAGATATGTTATTTTGCATGATGTTGTGTTGGGATTTTTGATGAATCAATATGAATTTTAGGAGTCAATTTCAACTTATCACTCCTATGGTGTTCTACAATCTACGTTTTGAGGCCAATCACAAACTTCCAATTCAGGATTGAAGTATAAACCAGCGGGACATGTAAAAAATACAGGGCCTGAGTAATCACATTTATAGAACGAATCACATCTTTCACTATCAGGAAGATGTACAGTGTATTCAGGAACTAAAGGAGGGCAAACTCCTACTGGTTCTGCCTGGGTTTTGTTAAGCAAGAGTCCTGAGACAGCTACAATTACCAGAAAAGCAGAAATCACAAGTAAAACAAATTTCTTCATCTGAATTTAACTCCTTGTTGCTTTATGTATTGCGACAAATTACCCGTTAACTTATTCGTGCTTGCAAGCTTTGCTGTAGAAGAATTTAACTCTCACCAAAACATAAATTTCTTGACGCTACGAATTACTGATAGCCCAATTACAATTGAGTGGATTTAAATCCTTAACAGTCCGCTAAAGCGAATTTGAGCTATTAGCTTCCGAATTAATTTTGGGGCGGTTATCGTAACTGGTGGAAGATATAAGTCAGGCTTTAAAAAGCAGGAGTACATGATTTGCCCCATGATTTTGAAGTTACCGTAATTGTTCTTATCTAGCATCAAGAATACATACGTTGGCTTGACAAAGCAAGTAGCATAACGTAAATTTACTTAAAAAAAGCAAAAAAGTTGCTATTACTCAAGCCTAGTTATTGAGTTACAGTCCTATAATCATTGCAACCCACAGGCCAGTTGCTCCACTTAGGAAGCGACTGTGCGATCGCACTCTGCAAACACCTTTGTGGCGTGAAACTCTTACGTACCTGTCACTACCTTTCCTTAATCCCTCTTTAATTACTATGAGGAGATAAAAATAGTATCCTTAACCTGAAGTTTAGATCAAATCATAAATTGAGCGATCGCTGTCCAATCAAGTGAATCAAACGTCAGCCCCAAAGCAAACCCATGCTTCAAAAAAGCTGAAATAAGGAAGTACTCAACTCAGATTTGGTAGTGTTCCTAATTTTTATCAAAGATTTGAAATTGTACGAATTTCATGATATTGTTTGAAATGAAAAATAAAAATTAATTTTTGCACGGAATTTAACTCATGATATCTGAACTAATCAAAAAGAAATTGACAGTTTTTTTCCGAGGCTTAGATATCGATAAAAACGGATTTGTAGAGCCAGAAGACTTTGATCAGATTGCTAGTAATTTTGCGGGGATACGTGGTTTGGAACCTGGCTCATCTGATTATGAAAGTCTGCATAATCAGGTAATTTCTATCTGGAAAAATTACTGGATTAATGCCGATATTAATCAAGACAACAAAGTTTCATTAGATGAATACCTTGAAACTTGCAATCAGCAATTTGTTGCAGATAATGATTCTTCAGCAGCAGCTTGGCAAGAACCAATGGCGACTTTGTTTGAAGTAATAGACATCGATGATGATGAGAAAATTGCTGTGGAAGAATATAAGCAGTTGCTCACGGCATTTGGTTTTAACGCCAGTGGGTACGAAGAAATTTTTCAAAAACTTGATGCGAACGGTGACGGTTATATTTCCAAACAAGAGTATTTACAGCTGTTAAAAGAATTCTGTGGTGAGAACCCAGAAGCTCCTGGAAACTTCTTTTTTGGTTATTACTGAATATTAGTGAGAGATTTTTAGATAGCTGTAGAGATGTTCCCACGGAACGTCTTTAGATACAAACAAAGTAATCAACCCGAATTTGCTATTCCTTTTAAGGCGTTGCTCCCATTGCGGGATGATTTATCGGGCTACGCCCCGCTGCGCTAACACGCAGAGACGCCCAGACACAGAGAGAATAAGGAGTTTAAGATTTCAATGCGTACAATTTCATCCCTTGATTCAGCAACGCCCCTTTTAAAATTTATCAAAAGTTTCAATTTATACTAAGTTGATAGTATTGAATGGAATTAAAAATAAGAATCAATTTTATTCAAGGTGTTTAACTCATGATCAGTGAATTACTTAAAAAGAAATTGGCAGTTCTTTTTCAAGGCTTAGATGTCGATAAAAACGGCTTTGTAGAGCGAGAAGACTTTGTTCAGATTACTGCTAATTTTGCGCGGATACGTGGTTGGGAACCTGGTTCATCTGATTATGAAAATCTGCATAATCAGCTGATATCAATGTGGGAAGATTACTGGATTGATGCCGATATTAATAAAGATAACAAAGTTTCTTTAGATGAATGGATTGAAAGTTACAGCAAGCAATACGCTGTAGATAAGGACTCTTCAGCAGCAGCTTGGCAAGAACCGATGGCGACTTTGTTTAAAGTAATAGACATCGATGATGATGAGAAAATTGCTTTAGAAGAATATAAGCAGTTGCTCACGGCATTTGGTTTTAACGCCAGTGGATACGAAAAAATTTTTCAAAAACTCGATACCAACGGTGACGGTTATATCTCCAAACAAGAATATTTACAGCTGATAAAAGAATTCTGTGGGGAGAACCCCGAAGCTACTGGAAACTTGTTTTATGGTTATTACTGATATAGCAAAGCTAGATGCGGTGTTTGCTATGTGGCTGCTTGTTTTGGTCTTCCAGGAACTAAGAATCAGCAAAAACTTGTTTTTTAGCTTTCATCTTTTGGTGTTGTCTGCCCACTACTATGGACTATAGTCAGTTTTTCAGGAGTTTTGGGAATGACCGCAGCAGCAGATCCCGTAAAGTTGATGAAGCAAGAAGTTGGCAAAGCCGCCGCCGCCTTAGTAAAGTCGGGTTCGATTGTCGGGTTGGGTACGGGGTCAACTACAGCATACACAATTCAGTTTTTGGGCGATCGCCTCAAGTCTGGTGAACTCAAAGATATCATTGGTATACCTACCTCGTTTCAGTCAGAGGTGCTAGCGAAGGAGTATGGTGTCCCTCTCGCCACCTTGGACGCTGTTGACCACATCGATATCGCCATTGATGGGGCAGATGAAGTCGATCCCCAGAAGAATTTAATTAAAGGCGGTGGTGCAGCACATACCCGCGAAAAAGTCGTAGATTACCTAGCAGAACAGTTTATCGTCGTCGTAGATAGTGGTAAGTTAGTAGACCGTTTGGGTTCTACTTTCGCTGTACCCGTGGAAGTGATTCCAATGGCAATTACTCCTGTAACTAATGCCATTAAAAAACTCGGTGGTAAACCAGAACTCCGCATGGGTGTCAAAAAAGCCGGTCCGGTAATCACTGACCAAGGTAATTTTGTCTTAGATGTCAGATTTGACTCTATAGAAGATCCAGCCAACTTAGAAAAGACGTTGAATAATATTCCCGGTGTTTTGGAAAATGGAATCTTCGTTAACTGCGTCGATTTAGTTTTGATTGGTGAAGTCAAAGATGGTCAGCCATTAGTACGACAACTGTAAGAATTTTAGATTTTGGATTTTGGATTTTAGATTTATCTAAAATCCAAAATTACCCATGTGTTGCTAACTATAAAAACTGCTCTAGTGTTTGCGGCGCAGGGAGGGGCAATTTTTGACGATCGCTTGATTTTCGATTCAGAACTGAGGAGCGATCGCCAATCCAAAATTTAAAATCCAAAATCCAAAATCGTATTAGCTATATTCATCCCAAGCCACGGGAAAGGAATAATCTGAAAACGCCGAGAAAACCTGATTTTCACTGCGGGTTTCTTCATCCAAAACTTTGACGACTTTGTTATAAATATCTTGTGCTTGTTGCGGGGAATCACCGATACTAGTTAATCCCAACTTGCCAAACTGCGAAAGACAACCCATAAGATGAAAGACTGTGCCTGTTTCAGTACCACTGTCAAAGTGCAGTCTGTGGTGAGCGATGATATCCATCAAATCATTAGGTAATAATCCCCGATAGCGGTCTTTTTGCAGGTTGTCAGTGGCAATGTAGTATTTTGGACGACCTTGTTGGCTGTAAAATAAGCCTGTGGAAAGGTCATAGCGACCGTTCGTTAACAATTTCAAGGTCATGAATGGATGAGTTGTACCGCCTTTACGCAGGTTAATTTCGATCGCCTGAATATCCCACTCTCCATTACCCTTGTCAACTGCGATAAAATCTACGCCAAATCGCTCTAAAGCACCTTTCTCGGCTAGCTTTCTGCCAACTTGTAACCCCAATTGCTGTAATTGCAACCGATACCTTTCATCAGCGGGAAAGCTACAACCAAGATAAATTTGACCGTCTGGTCCTCCAAGAATTTGGTCGTGGGTTGAGAGAATTTCGACTTCACCACCGGGCGTAATTCGTCCTTGAACGCTGGGCGATCGCTTAATTTCTCCTTCCACAAATGCTTCGGCAATTGCGCCTAATTCCGGAATTCTTGCCGAGAAATTTTCCCAAGTTTCAAGTTTTGCTTGAAAGCGCATTGTTGAAAAGCGATCGCTAATTGCTGCTACCCTTTGGGCATGTGTACTTTTACCAGGTGCGACATTCTCAATTGGTCTTAAATCCAACAATGCATTTCCTTCTCCAGAAATACCTTCGTTGAGTTTCACCACCATTCTTTGTAATGTCGGTTGGCGTTCCCACAATTCACTAGCGGCTGCTGCTAAATCGCTGTGATGCCAAACTTTTTCGCTACCATCTGGATGGGGTACTCCACTTTCGCTAAAGATTTGCCGACTGCCACTTTTTGTCCCCCAAATCTGTAAATCTGGTGCAGCAGCATACAATGGCACACCCAATTTTACAGATAATTCGCCTTCAAAAACCGATGAGTTGTAGCAGATCATGAATGATCTATCAAGCCTTAAAGCTTGATGAATTCGCTCTAGCAACCGGGGGCGTTCTAAAATCTTTTGGCTGAGGGGCTTAAGGGAGGAATCATAAGTAGAAAGTAGCAGCAAGCGATTGCGAGCATGAGAAAAGGGAATTCCTGGCAAAAGTTGCAGATAATAATCAATGATACTGGGATGCAGTGGTACTGATGTGACATAAATCAGCCTAGTACGGGGATTCCGCAACCGAATCAACGAAAATAGCAATCTTTCTTCATAATGTTCGCAACCTTCAATTTTTTGGAGTTCGCGCTGGTCAATACTCAGGGAGGGAATAATTAAAATATCAGCTTCGCTATTATCAAATAGCTCGATGGTTTTCCAGCGATCGCGCAGAGTTGATTGCAGATGGCGAAACTTTTCAATCTGCTGTAATTCAGAAACATCTACTGTTGTCATAATCCCTACCTGTCGCAATCCCAAAACTGCTCTACTCCTCTGGTACATTCCAAGTCACTTCGTTCACAAGTCACTCCTTTGAAGAGAATTAAATAATATTAATTTTCTTGTTCAAACGTTGAGTATCTTGAGACATTGGTTTAAGCCAACCAGAGAAACTTGGCAAAAACTGCTAGAAGCTTCTGCGGAAATACCAGCTTAAATTAATATTAACGAAAATAGCAAGTATTATATTACTTATAAATAATTACTCCTAAATCTACCCTGATTTTCCTCCATTGGAGAGATGAGTTAATATTTCAAGATTGCTACTATATCTACCAGCAAACATTTAAGAAATAATAACTATCTCTATGGCATCTCCTACACCATTGCATGGCACAGAATTAGTAGATTGTGCGAGAGCAAATGCCAAACAAGGAATTGAAACTGCTGCTTATCAATGTGGCTATGGTGAAGATCTCAACAAATTTGCACGAGAACTTAGGCAAGCTTGCGAAAAAATGAATTTACAAGTCAAGGAACTTAGCGAATTGATTACTGACCAGGACTTGATATTAGAATTGGGTACTGGCGAAATCATTGCCCCAGATACGGCATCAGAATTGTAAAAGTTAGTCATTAGTCATTTGTCTTTTGTCATTTGTCCTTTACAAATAACAAATGATCAATAATCAATGACTAATGACACCGATCATAATTTTAAAATTACCCGTGCCAAATTGAAGTAAATCAAAACGCCGACTACATCAACTGCTGTCGTAATGAATGGTGCTGACATTAATGCCGGATCTAAACGCAGGAAACGAAATAGAAATGGCAGTGCTGAACCGGAGACAGAAGCTAAAATAGAAATAGCTACTAGACTAGTGCCTACAGCGATCGCTACTTCTAATCGTCCTTGCAAAAAGTAAGCCCAGACAGTAGCGATCGTACCTAACATTCCTCCCAATAAAGCACCTGCGATCGCCTCCCGCCCAATTACCTGCAAGGTTCCGAGCGATCGAATTTCATCGGTGTTCATCCCGCGAATTACGACTGTGGAAGACTGGGCACCCACATTACCACCAGTACCAGTCAGTAAGGGGATAAATGCTGTCAGTGTCACCACTTTTGTTAAGATATCTTCCTGGGACTTAATAATCGTTCCTGTGACGGTATTGGTGATCAGTAAAACCAACAACCATACAACCCGCTTCCGAGCAACTTCTAATAAATTTGTCTGAAAATAGTTGTCGCCCCCGGACTGCACACCACCACCCAAGGCATAAATATCTTCGGTGGTTTCTTGTTGCAGAATATCAATCACATCATCAACAGTGATAATACCTACTAGACGCTGTTCTCGGTCTACCACAGGCACTGCCAAAAAATCATATCTTTGGATTAATCTGGCGACTTCTTCCTGATCTGTATCGGTGTGGACAAATACCACATCACGGGTCATAATTTCGCCAATCATTTGCTCCGGCTGAGATGTCACCAATTCCCGCAACGATACAATTCCCGTTAACCGCCTTGCTGCATCAGTGACATAAAGATAATAAATCATTTCACTGGCATTAGCTAAGTTGCGAATTCGCTCTAGAGCTTGAGATACTGTGAAATTTTCTTTGAGGGAAATCAACTCTAGGGTCATGATTCGCCCAGCAGTATCAGCTTCATAACCCAATAACAGGGCTGTAGCTTGGCGTTCTGCTGGACTGAGTTGTTCTAGGAGGCGATTAACGACTTTTGCTGGTAATTCATCAAATAATCTCGCTCGGTCATCCGACGACATTTGATCGACGATATCACGAACTTCCTGACTTTTAAGTTCCTCGATTAACCGTTCTTGAACGCTGTAGTCGAGATACTCATAAACCTCGATCGCTTCATCCTTAGAAAGCAAGCGAAAAACCAAAGCGTGCATCGCTTCTGGCAAACCCTCAATTGCTTCGGCAATATCCGCAGGCTGCACAGGTACGAGAATAGCTTTTGCTCCCTGCAAGTCGCCTGCTTCTAGCAGCATTTGCAGCTGAGTCCGTACCAAATCCCGCAATTCCCTGCGTGAGACATTCTGGAGGGTAGAGTTTAAATTGTTTGTCTCAGTCAAAGTTCACTTTCCTCAGCCAGTTTGAACAAGGTTGCTGCCATTAGTCTAGGGGAAAGTGGGGATATGCAACGTCGAAAAGAGTGATTTTTCTAAGCTTGAGTTAATTGATAAAGATTCTCAATTAATTATAATGGACAGCGATCATAGTTTACCAACAACAAAGTTACTTGAACAGTGGGCTGTCAGGCTATTACAGCACATCGTTGTATTTTCACCCTGAAATGAGTAACTCACCTGTGAAGTTTTTGCAAAAGTTTACAATTCGTTGACTTTGTAAGACTTGACAATTTATTGACTCTAGATTATGTATTTTATATATTTTTGCTAATTATCGTAACAAAAATATAAATTCACACTCACAATGAAGCGTGCGGTAAATAAGACTTTTTGAAATCTTTAAATATGAGATTATTTTTTATCTTTATTTAATAAGAATTATTATTTGTACAGATAAAAACATAGCACTTACGCACTGTACAAATTAATCATAGTGTGCATTTGTAAAATAGGTCGTTTCAGGCTTTTATTAATCATTCTTTGATGGTAAATAGACCCTCCGTGTAAGGGCACAGCACTGTTACCTACGACAGACGTAGTTATCAAATCATCATTTGGTATTTTCTGTCAATGCGTATGTCCTAAAACATTGAAATACTCTATACGTGGGTAATTTTTATTTAAAAATCATAAAAACTTTAATATAACTTTAAAAAATCATCTATTTGTGAATATTTGAACAAAATTTCACGAAATACATAGACATAACACGGTATTTTAGTGTGCAATGTGTAATGAATAAATTAAATAAATGCACCTAAGTACATATTGGATAACTAAACATGCAACCTACTTACGTATATGTTTTTAAATTAGGTGTTCCTTTGCCTAACACTTAAATTTAATTGCATATCATCTGAGATTATGAGGTTTGAAAAATGGTAATTTGTTAATTTTAAATAAACAGAGTAAGCTCAACTCATACACATCAAAATTTAGATAAATAGAAAGAAAACAAAGTTGAACACGGCATATACAACCTTAAATAAATCTTTAATATTGCTAAGTATACATAATTTTAATTTATGTATTTTTTACTAAAGATATGGAAAGCTATGTGACTTGATACCGCTTGATTATCATGTCGATAACAAAGGAACAGATGTAGATGAGCAAAAGAACGTATCGGAAAAATTCGGTTCAGCGATTCAGTAAAATGTTACCAGTATTCATTAATACATTGACAAGCAAATAGCATTAGCTTATCAATGTATTTTGGTTAGAGTTATCAAGCATTTTGTTACCGAAAATTCCATTTAAAACTAATACTGAAACTTTGATTTTGGCATTAGTTTTAAGCTGAAAGACATTTAAATTGTATGACTACTCATAAGACTTTTCCTTTGTTATTGGTCAAAAGTATTTACAAAGGATAAAGGAGAGTCTTAACGAGAGGATATGCAACTTTGACGCGCATTAGCTTGATTTTATCGTGAGGCACATATATCAATGAATGATTTACAGACTTCAAATCCTAATCAACTCCCCTCATCAGTAATTGATACTCGATCGCCTCTAGCTATTGATCAGGGGCAACCGAATCAATTGGCTCGGGCTAGTAACCTGGTTTCTCAAGGAGATGGACTCAAAGCAGAATATTACGACAACATCGACTTCACCAACTTGAAGGTAACTCGCACAGATGCGAAAGTAGACTTCATCTGGGGTAATGGTTCTCCAGATCCGCTCATCGGTGCAGATACCTTCTCAGCGCGTTGGACAGGTCAGGTAGAAGCCAAGTACAGCGAGACTTACAACTTCTACACCAGTACTGATGATGGCGTGCGACTGTGGGTGAATAATAAACTGCTGATCGATAAGTTTGTCGATCAATCGACCACACAACACAGTGGTTCCATCGCACTAGTTGCGGGTCAGAAGTACGATATTAAACTGGAATATTATGAAAATGGCTACACTGCCGTTTCCCAACTGTCTTGGTCAAGCGCCTCTCAGACCAAAGAAATTATTCCCCAGTCTCAACTGTATTCACCAGCCCTTCTGCCCGCCATTACCTTAGGATCGCCTTCCATAACTGTGAACGAATCCAATGGTAGTGTGTCCATCACTTTGCTGCGAAGTGGTGATTTAACTGGTATATCTACAGTTAAGTATGCCACCTTTGCTAATACTGCCACAGCAGGAGTTGACTACGGGAGTGAAGGCGCCGAAAGCGGTGGAACAATTATTTTTGCTTCAGGACAAAGCAGCAGACAAGTCTTGATTCCGATCAATAACGACTCGTTAGCAGAAGCAGATGAAACCTTTAGTTTTGTGATCGATCAGGCAGAGGGAGCAACACTAGGACTTCAAAGAACTATAGGAATTACGATTCAAGACGACGATCGCTCTAGTCTGGACTTCACTCAACCAGTAGTTAACGAGAAAGATGGTTCTGCTAAGGTGACGGTTACACGGGGTAACAGTTCAGGAGCTGCTAGTGTCAGCTATACAACCGTGGATGGAACTGCTAAAGCTGGATCTGACTACCAAGCTGTATCTGGAACTTTGAACTTTGCAGCCGGAGAAATTACCAAGACCATTTCTATCGCCCTTGTAAATGACACTACTGGGGAATCAAATGAAGCGTTTACTTTGAAGTTCAGTAATGCAGTTGGGCTGACATTAAATAGTCAACAGACAACTATCACTATTACCGATGATGATTCAGGTAACTTTGTTTTAGAAACACTGGCTTCTGGTTTAACTCAACCTACAGCTTTTGACTGGAGTCCTGACGATCAGCTGATGTTCATTGCCCAGAAAAATGGAGTAGTGCGAGTGCTGAACAACGGCACTTTATCATCAACGCCATTTATCGATATTTCTGGACAGGTAAGTGGTACGCGCGATCGCGGTTTGTTAAGCATCGCCGTACATCCAGATTTTGGTAAGAGTCCAACTGGTAACAACTATGTTTACCTGTTGTTTACCTACGATCCACCAGAAACTAATCCAAACGATCCCAAGAACAATCGCAATAGCACATTAGATAATCCCGATCAGAATGGGAACCGTGCCGCACGACTAATTCGGGTGACAGCCGATCCCAACACTAATTACACTACTGCGATCGCTGGCAGCGAATATGTACTGCTGGGCAACAATAGCACTTGGGACTATATTAGTCATCCCGATGGCAACAGCACAGATGTTACATTGGACTACGCACCATCGGGAATTCTGAACAAAGATACAGGTAAATTCTTTACCAGCTTGCAGGATTATCTGAATAATCTCGATAAAGTCCAAAATGTCCAGGATTTTATCGCCACCGATAGTGAATCTCACTCCGTCGGAACTGTGGCCTTTGGAACTGATGGCTCTCTGTTTGTGAGCTTAGGGGATGGCACTTCCTACAATGGAAGAGATCCGCGAGCAATTCGCGTCCAGGATATCAATAATCTCTCCGGTAAGCTTTTGCGGATTGACCCGATTACTGGTGATGGTCTATCAAGTAATCCTTTCTACAACGGTGATCCAGATAGCAATCGTTCCAAAGTTTATGAATATGGTTTCCGTAACCCCTTCCGCTTCACGATTGATGAGGAAACCAATACCCCCTATGTTGGTGATGTTGGCTGGACTACTTGGGAAGAAGTAAATGTTGGAACACCAGGAGCTAACTTTGGCTGGCCGTACTTTGAAGGTGGTCAGGATTCAGCAGGTAATTACGTCAACCTACAACAACCACGGTATTCTACGTTAGATTCAGCCCAAGACTTCTATGATAGTGGCGCAACTGTTACAGCACCAACTTATGCCTACAAGCATTATGGTTCCAATGCGATTATCGTAGGCGACTTTTACAGAGGCAGCACTTTCCCCTCAATCTATCAAAATGCCTTATTCGTCGCTGATTCCAGTCAAGGAATTATCGATGCTTTGACATTGGATAGTGAAGGCAAAGTTGTCTCAGTTAAACGGTTTGCTTCCACTACAGATACACCTAATCTAGGGGTGCCTATACAACTCTCCGTTGGAAGTGATGGCAGTTTGTACTACGTAAACTTGTTTGCAGACCCCAAAAACACGTATTTCTCAGGTGAGATTAAACGCTTCCGACCTGTTTAGCTCCCTTGTGGTCTGAGAAAAGGGGTGGATGTTTGAATTTCCCCTTTTCCCTTTACTTAACCTGAGTTCGATGAACCTCTCCCCAACCCCTCTTGGAGACGGAGAGGGGCAATAAGATCCTGAGTTGGACACGAAAAATTAGGGTTTTTAAGCCTTTCTCGGTTTCTGGTAGAGGTTTGGAAAGGGGTTATTTGGAATCTGTCGAACTCACGTTAGTTAAGATAACTTTGTTAAAAATCCCAACAATTTTTTAGTAGTTGATGTCAAGAGTGTACGACGATAGGCATCAGCTGCTTTTTTAATTGCTTCGGCTTGAGTGGGATAAGGATGAATCACACTGCTTAATTTACTTAAACCAATTTTATTCACAATTGCTGTGGTCACTTCTGAAATCATTTCGCCGGCGTGAGGGGCGACAATGGTTGCACCGAGAATTTCATCTGAACCTTTTTTATGGTGGATTTTCAAAAATCCTAAGTCTTCACCATCGGCGATCGCTCGGTCTACAATATTAAAAGGAATGGCGATCGTTGTCACTTCAATGCCTAGCTTCTGCGCCTCGTGTTCATACATTCCTACGTGGGCAATTTCTGGGTCAGTATAAGTTACCCAAGGCATTACTAAGCTACTGAGTTTGGTACGTCCTAAGCCAAAGGGAGAAAACAAAGTATTCTTAATCACAATTCGCGCTGCTGCATCAGCAGCATGGGTAAACTTCCACTTCATGCAGATATCCCCAGCCGCAAAGATTTTGGGATTGGTTGTTTGCAGGTAATCATTGACCTTCACACCTTCGCGCTTGTCATATTCTACACCTGCTGCTTCTAAATTTAGACCTTCTACATTCGGGGCACGCCCGGTACCAACTAAAATTTCATCTACTGTGACGGAATCTCGGTGACCATTGGAGGAAAAGTAAAGCCGTTTCCCCTCGGTAACTGTTACCACTTCTTCTAATTTGGAATTCAATACCACGCGAATTCCTTCGTTAATCAAAACCCTCTGGAGAATTTTAGCAGCCTCAGCATCTTCTTTATTGAGAATCTGAGAACCGCTATGAAAAAGTACCACCTCAGAACCCAAGCGCCTCAAAGCCTGCGCCAATTCGCAACCAATGGGGCCGCCACCAATTACCGCCAAACGTTCCGGTCGTTGAATCAAAGAAAAAACCGTTTCATTGGTGAGATAACCTGCTTGTTCAAGTCCTGGAATCGCTGGTTGTGCGGCTCTGGCTCCAGTCGCAATTACAGCTTTTTTAAACCGGAGAGTTTTATCGCCAACTTCCACGGTATTTTTACTTGCAAATCGACCGCTACCCAAGAAGACATCGACACCCAAATTTTTAAATCGTTCTGCTGAGTCATTATGGCTGATATCAGCTCTGATGCGGCGCATTCTCGCCATGACTGTGGGAAAATCAACATCAATATTATGTTGGGGAATATTAACTCCCAAATTTTTAGCATTCCAAATTTCCCCAACTACACGAGCAGAACGAATCACAGTTTTAGATGGTACACAACCAACATTTAAGCAATCTCCGCCCATGAGATGCTTTTCAATTAATGCCACTTTTAAACCTAAATCCAGACCTGCTGCACCCGCTGCTACTACTAATCCCGCCGTCCCAGCACCAATTACTACCAAGTCGTAAACATCAGCGGGTTGAGGATTGACCCAATTTGGCGGATGGACGTAAGATACTAACTTTTGGTTAAATTCATCCATTGGGCGAACAGTGACTCTCTCGAATTCTGAATTAGTCATTGGCGAAACCTCCGTAAAAGGGATTGGGGACTGGGGACTGGGAAGATTTGAATACTGAAGATATAGAGTATCAATAAAGTATGAAATTTGCGCTTCCTCGATCGCTCATCCTGACTTTAAAATGCTTATTATTAAAGAAATACAGAATTTCAACTATTTTGTCAGTTTAAGAATTTACAAATAGTCGTAGTAATTATAGGTTGGATTGAGGAACGTAGCTTGCTTCCCGCACGGGTAACCCAACATCGATATTGCTACCTTTCCCAATCCCCAGTCCCCAATCCCCAATCCCCAGTCCCTTTTTCATCAAAACTATTTGTTGCTGACTTCTTCTTCTAAAGCTTTGCGGGCAATGCGGGTGATATAAATTGTAACGGCGACTGTGGCAATAAAACCGACAATGCGAATTACCCATTGTAAAGTAGGGTTGGTGGGTTGAGCCTCAGTACCAATCATGGCAAGATTACCTGCAAGGGAACCAATATAAACATACATGATGGTTCCGGGAATCATGCCCACGGAACCGATAAAGTAATCTTTGAGGGAAACCCCTGTGATGCCAAAGCCGTAGTTTAATAAATTGAAAGGAAATATCGGCGACAGTCGCGTTAACAGCACAATTTTTAATCCTTCTCTGCCAACCGCTTGGTCAATGGCGGCAAATTTTTTGTTATCTGCAATTTTACGAGCAACCCAGTCCCTTGCTAAATAACGTCCGACGAGGAAAGCAGCTGTAGCGCCAAGGGTTGCACCAATGAACACGTACAAAGAACCCCAAACTACGCCAAAGATAACGCCAGAACCTAAGGTGAGAACAGAACCTGGGAAAAAAGCGACGGTAGCAATAATGTAAAGTGCAATAAAAGCGATCGCTCCCACTGTACCAAGGCTATCAATCCACTGCAACGCGTCCCGTAAAATTGCTTGGGGATTAAAAGAATTTGTATTCACAGATTCTTGTGCTAAGGCAAACTCTGTATTTAACAAAAAACCAAAGCCAACTACTAGCAATATTAATCCAATCAATCTAAAAATCCTCATCTTCTCTGTGCCTCTGCATCTCTGGGTGAAAAAAACATCATAATTATTACTCTAGCGATGAATCTGGTTTCTCTAAATCACTTATTTCTGCTATTGCCACACTTTGGGCTAAAGCTTTCTGAGCAATTTTTGTAATATAAATAGTCACAGCAACGGTAGCCATCAACCCAACTATTCGCATTACCCATTGCCAGATTTCAGTCTCTGGAGTAATTGGTTGATGAGATGTGTTAATCATGGCAATATTCCCAGCTAAAGAACCAATATAAACGTACATCACAGTGCCAGGAATAATACCAAAAGAACCTAATATATAATCTTTGAGAGAAACTTGTGTGACTCCGAAAGCATAATTCAATAAATTGAAGGGAAAGACGGGAGATAGACGAGTTAGCAAGACAATTTTCCACCCTTGTTTCGCAACTGCTAAATCAATTGCTTTAAATTTAGGATGTTTGTCCATTTGTTCGCAAACCCAATTCCGCGACATGTAGCGCCCAATCACAAAAGCTAAGGTAGCTCCAATTATGGCAGCAATTAGTACATATATTGATCCCCAAAAGACTCCAAATAGACAACCACCTTTGAGAGTTAATAGGGAACCTGGTATAAACAATAATGTAGCTAAGTTGTAGATGACTATGTAGGCAATAGGCCCGAAGATGCCAAGACTCTCAACCCAAATAATTAAGGTGTGTAAAAGTCCCTGAAAGTTAAACTGTTTAGCTGCAATTATCAGAGTCACAACCAAGCAAATTAACAGTAGTAGTTTGAGTTTGGAATTTAATAAGTGCTTCTTCATTTGACCTTCTGAGGTTCAACTTTGAAACTTATACCAATTCAATGAATGATTGCAACACATCCTTGGGTCAAGACGCGATGAATCGCGTCTCTACAAATGGTGTATTTGTCGCGTTCTTTTTTTCCAATTGGTATTACACGGCGAATCCAATGCCACTAAGATATACTACCGACATGAGAAACAGCTTAAATCCTCTTAAATTTTTCTCCGCGATACCAGTGACGAATTTGTTCAGGTGAAACGCCAAGTAAATAAGCAATAATTACTATTTGATTGAGTAGCGTAGTTTTGAATACTCCCTTTTGCAACCATCTACGGGCTGAGGTAACAACTGGTGTGGAGATAATTGTAATACGTCCCTTCGCTTTTAGACGACGGATGAGTTCAAAGTCTTCCATGATGGGCAATTCAGGAAAACCGCCAATTTGTTGAAATACTGCTTTGGTGAGGAAAATTGCTTGGTCACCGTATGGCATTTGGCAAAAATGCGATCGCCACTTTACACCCAACTCCACCCATCTTAAACTCAAAAGCGATGCATCAATCCGCAAGTTAAACGCACCAGCCACAGTACTAGGTTGTTGTAGGACTGTGCGAATCATCTCATCAAACCCAGCAGGTAAACGGGTATCTGCATGGAGAAATAGCAGAATCTCGCCGCTAGCTGCTACAGCACCAGTGTTCATTTGCACAGCACGACCGGGAGATGATGAGATAATTTTGACACCTAAAGATTGAGCTATCGCCGCAGTATCATCGCTAGAGCCACCATCTACGACAATAACTTCTATATTTGTACTGATTTGAGTAGTAGCAATAGCTTCTTTGATATTTCCTGCTTCATTAATAGCTGGAATAATAATAGAAATTTTGGCTGCGTTAATATTCTGACTCATGATTGCTGAGTTTTATTTTCCGGTTGGTCAGGAAATGAACACTCTACTGTTACCTTAAGATTACTTTCAGCCATGCCTTTAGTACGGAAAATGCGGTAAATTTTTTGTAGAAGCTGGAAATAATGCGACTAAACTATCATAAAGCTTACTAATATGAGTCGAGACGCTTTAGTGGTGGGAATTAATACGTATGACCGCTTAAAGAGTCTCAACGCACCAGCTGCTGATGGTGAAGCGATCGCTCAAATTTTACAACAGTACGGTGAATTTCAAGTAACGCGGCTACCAGCAGTCAAAGATAAGGAAAACCAAACGATTCGCGTTGGTAAACAAACTAAAGTTAGTTGAGGGGGCGACAATAATTGTCAAAGTCTTACAGGTAAAGAGCTTGAAGTAAAAGACCCTCTCAAAGAAGTGGAGCTTATTGACAATGAACTGTGCAGCTATT
>NZ_JACJSJ010000084.1 GCF_014698115.1 Nostoc sp. FACHB-973 | reverse complement strand
TCCGGCTTGAATTGCAGCAAAGGTTGTCGGCAGCATCCGCACCTTGGCAGCGGCTACTGCTTGGCGGATCGTGGGTGCTTTTTCAGACACATCCACCATCTGTGCTTGTCCTCGATCATCTAGGTGGGTTAAGTTGTCAAAATTAGATGGAAAATTATCTTGCGTCATTTAGTGAGAAGTGTTAATATAGTTTCTTGTCAAGGGCGTGTAGCTCAGTGGACTAGAGCACGTGGCTACGGACCACGGTGTCGGGGGTTCGAATCCCTCCTCGCCCGTTTTTAGAAGTTAGCAGTTAGGAATTAAGCTCCTAGCTGTTAACTTCTAATTTATTTAAAGCATATGTATCTGGAGCGCGACCTAGTGCAAAGCGCAAGGAGTTAGAGATATCTTTGCTGGACTTAGTGAAGAAAATCCCAAGTGCCAGAGAAGTTATTACAGCACCGTAGCCAAACATATTGCGATAGCCTACAACTTCTGCAACGGAACCCAAAAGAGGAGCAGCGATCGCAATTCCCAGGTCAAACCCAGTTACGCAGATAGCAAAAACTCGCCCCCGTTCTTGTGGCAGCGATCGGTCTGCCATCATCGTCACAGTCATCGGTATAACTGTACCACCACCAGCACCTTCAAAAATCGCCGCCAGTAAAAAACTACTTACACTCTGAGCCTGCCACAGCAGTATCAACGCCAGAGTATAACAAATTATACCAATGGTGATAAACAAACCACGACCGAGGCGATCGCTGGCCTTACCAGCCAATACCCTGATACTAAAACTAGCAATTGCCCCAACTGTAAAAAATAACCCACCATTAAAATCTATCTGAGTTGATTTGATGAACAACGACACAAAAGTATGTACAGTACCCGCAGATAAACCAACCAGCAACATAATTAAAGTCGGAATTCTCACCCGTGGGCTACTGAGAATTCGCCAAAACTTCTGATTATTGTCTTGAGTTTGCTCTATTGTCTGTATTGGTGGATTCGTGACTTGTACAATTGCCAAGAGAGCGACAAAACCCAACTCAGCAGCAAATAGAAACAACACCCCGTAACCAGTTGTAGCTTCTAAATAGCTTCCCAAGGCAGGGCCAATTGCTAAACCAATGGGAGTTGCTAGAGTCATGTAACCAATGATTTCACCACGTTTTTCCGGTGGAGCTAAATCTGCAACTAACGCACTGTAGCCAGTGGTAAAAGCGGCAATGCTAACACCGTGAAAAATCCGCACCAAGATCAATAGCCCAATGGATTGAGTTGCCAAATAACCAAAAGGTGCGATCGCAGCTACTATCGTACCAATCAACAAGACAAATTTTCGACCACGTTCATCAGCTAATCGTCCCAGCATCGGTCGAGTTAGCAATAAACCAACAGCAAAACTCCCCGCTACAATCCCGATTTCTTGCTTAGTTGCGCCCACATACTCAAAATAAAGAGGTAGAGTTGGTAAGAGCGAAGTTAAGCTCGACCAAAATAATAAGGCTGCTGTAAATAAAATCAGCAGGTTGTACCGCAGTTCGGTGTCAAAGGTATTAAATACTTTCAAGGTAGATGCAATTTAATGAGTTTTTTGTCATTTGTCATTTGTCTTTTGTCATTTGTCTTTTGTCTTTTGTCTTTTGTTTAGAGTCAACCAATATTTACTCTTAACTATTTACTAATGACTAATGACCAATGACCAATGACTAATGACCAATGACTAATGACAAACCATTACTATTGTTACGTTAGTTAACCTTTTTTGCTACCACCTCTCGCACGCGATAGATAGGCCGTCCTTGGGATTCATGATATGTACGCATGAGCAATTCTGCTAAAAGACCAAAGCAAAACAACTGCACTCCAGTTACAAGCAACAGAACTGCCAAAATCAGTAAAGGGCGATTGCCAATCATCTCACCGAAAGCTAATTTGATGAACGTCAAATAAATGCCGATTACCGTCCCCGAAACCATTGAAATCAAGCCCAACAGCCCAAAAACATGCATCGGGCGTGTGAGGAACTTTTTCATAAACAAAATGGTTAACAAATCCATCAACACTCGAAAAGTTCGCCAAATTCCATACTTACTACTACCAAAGCGGCGGGCGTGATGACGCACGGGCATTTCAGTAATTCTCGCTCCTTCAATATATGCCAAAGCAGGTAAAAACCGATGTAATTCCCCGTACAGGTTCATATCTGCTAAGAGTTCTGCACGATAAGCTTTGAGCGAACAACCATAGTCATGAATATTCACGCTAGTGGTGCTGCGAATTAGCCAGTTAGCAATTTTAGAAGGAAGTAAGCGATTTACCGCACCATCTTGGCGTTTTTGTCGCCAACCACTCACCAAATCGTAACCTTCATCCAGCTTAGCCAATAACATCGGAATATCAGCTGGGTCATTTTGCAAGTCAGCATCTAAAGAAACGATCGCTTTACCTAGTGCATAATGAAATCCAGCAGCCATAGCCGCAGTTTGGCCGTAGTTGCGACGCAAAATCACCGCCTTTAAATCAGAACGGGTTTGCGCTTCTTCCTTGAGAAATTTCCCGGAACCATCCGTAGAACCATCGTCTACACAAATGATTTCATAACTTATCTGACTAGAAGATAATGTAGATGCGATCGCCTCTAATAAAAACGGTAAACTTTCCACTTCATTATGTATCGGCACCACCACCGAAACATCTGGGACAATTGCCGAAATCGCCCCATTCAACCCTTCATAAACCAACCCACTCCCCATATTCCTCTGTGTCCTCAGCGTCTCTGTGGTTCGTAACTCTTAAAAACTCTACCAGCACCTCGCAGCTGCTGATAGTACGACTGACTAACAGCATCCCCCTGTTCCGAAAGAATATCAATCCCAATTCCATTGCGTCCCTGTTCCTTCCCAGAACTATGAATGTAATAACCATCCGCCAAATAAAGCCCCACATGGGTTGCTTTTTGACTAGTTCCAAAAAATACCAGATCCCCAGCTGCTAATTCTGCAATGGTAATTGGTTGAGTAAATCCTTCCTGTTGATAAGCATCTCTCGGTAACCAAACACCCACCGAAGCAAACGCCGCTTGCATTAACCCCGAACAATCATAATTTGGCGCTACGGTACCACCCCAAAGGTAATAATTTGATTGTTGCATCGCTTTTTGGGTAAAATCGATAACCTCTGCGAGCAGTTTTTGAATTTCAGATTCAGAAAATGTAGCAGCCTGATAAAGTACAGTAGCAGGTTGTAATACACCCAAATCTGAAAAAGATACCCATCCCGGATAGTCATCTTCACGCAAATACACCTCAACCGCCGAATTCTGATGATTTGATGTTACCCATAAATGTCGCCCAGATGCGGCTTGAGTTGCTAAGCGGGTACACTCAGGAGAATCGTATAAGTTCAAGTCAGCTAGACACTGATACTCCCCTGATTTTAGATTTTGGATTTGGGATTTTAGATTAAAGGACATTATTCAAGAATGATTTTTTTTAATAAAGACGAACAACTCGAAAATCTTGGTAATGGCATTTTAGATGCAACTTGGGCAGCATTTCCCTCCTTAGCCCGCAATCAAATTGCCTTGACTTGGGTTGTTTACGATCCACCTGTGCCGGTAAATACTGGCGGTGCCCTGACTCCCAACGCTTTTTGGAATCACCCAGTTCGGGGTTTTAATTATCGCGGTGTTGAACGGATTTATCCTGCAAGTGTAGTCAAATTATTTTACTTGGTAGCAGTAAATGAATGGCTGGAAAAAGGCATGAGCCAAACTTCTAAGGAGTTGGAGCGAGCCTTGCGGGATATGATTGTAGACTCTAGTAATGATGCTACCAGCTTGGTTGTGGACATTCTCAGTGGCACTACCTCAGGCCCAGAACTACCAGCAGCCCCATTTGAAACCTGGAAATATCAGCGTAATATCGTTAACCGCTATTACCAATCCTTGGGATGGGAAGAAATGGAGACGATTAACGTCTGTCAAAAAACTTGGGGTGATGGTCCCTATGGACGGGAGCGGGCGTTTGTGGGAGAGTTACTGGACAATCGTAATATGTTGACCACAAATGCGATCGCCAGACTACTGCATAGTATTATCGGCGGAGTCGCAGTTTCAAGTGCGCGATCGCAAGCGATGATGGCTTTACTCAAACGCAATCTCCAAGATTTGCCCACTTATTTCGAGGAAGATCAAGTAACAGGTTTTTTGGGCGGTGGACTGACTAAAGATGCCCAAATTTGGTCAAAGGCCGGTTGGACAAGTCAAGTTCGCCATGATGCCGCGTATATTGAGTTACCAAACCAGCGCCCCTACCTTTTAGTAGTATTTACTGAAGGCAAAGCCCAGGCTAAGAATCGTGAAATTTTGCCCTTTGTTTCCAAGTTAGTTGCAGAAGCAATTAGCAGTTTGTAAAAGGGATTGGGCATTGGGCATGGGGCATTGGGCATTGGGCATTGGGCATTGGTTATTCTTTCTCCCCCTGCCTCCCCTGCTCCCCCTGCTCCCCCTGCTCTCTTACCTCCCTCATCCCTCACCCCAATCCCCAGTCCCCATATGTCTGTAGATAGATGCAATGTTACGGGCATCATCAATGCCACGATGATGTGTCCCTTTAAATTCTATTCCCAACTCATTGAGAGCTTGTGCCATACCAAATTTTTTAGACACGCCAAGGTATTGGGAAAATTCTTCTTTGATGTTTATGTGTTCTGAACTAAAAGGATAAGGAAAATTATGAAAGGCGCAATCTTGAATAAATTGCTTTTTATCGTAATTACCCCAAGAACAAAAAATATGATTGGGAAATAAATCAATCCATTCTTTAAAGCGAGAAATCGCCTCTATAAATTTTGGTGCTTCATCAACATCTTGCTGGCGAATACTAGTCAATTCTGTGCAAAAAACTGTCAGATGTGGATGTCTAACAGGTTGGATAAATTGCTGAAACTCTGAATCAATTTCCCAAGTTGCTCGATTGAGCATCACTGCACCGATTTCGATGATTTCCATTTGATGACGGGGAACAGTGCCACTGTCACAGCATGTAGCCTCCAAATCAACTATCAAATAATAGTGGGATCTTTTAGTTTTCATATCAGGTAATAGAGATTTTAATTAATATTAGTAGTTATTTATACAGGTTTTTCACCTTGCGCAATCACTTTTGTAGCATAATTATATTTAATGTACTACACAATTAAGATGCTTACAATTTTTTTCATCTATTTGAAGCACAATCCGCTGTAGCGTAGTACAGATGTGCTACCGTACTTAGGTTGATGGAAAAGGTTTAACCCAATTCAGTTGCATAGCGATATTAAGAGCGATCGCTGCTATTCCAAACCACAATACACTTTCTGCCGCTAACACCAAAAAAGGCCAAATTGTGCTGTGAAAATTCCATCCAAGTTCTATTTGGGTTAATCCACGCACCAAACCAAAAGCCAGCACACCACCGGATTTGAGTTGAGGATTTTTATCTGTGCGGATGATATAGCGGTAAGTGACGCCAAACAGAAAACCAGTAAAAGTTGCAACAGCAGCATTCACCCACAAGTGCCAATTAACATCACTTTGTAGACTTGCGAGTATCGGAAAATACTTTGCCAGGACAAAAGTCTTTAAAAGACTAGTGATAACAAAGCCAGAAAATAGGAAAAAACCTGCAATTATCCCAGCCTTGAGAGATTCTAGGCGTTCTGCCATTAATTGAGGATTTGAAATTGTGTTCACTCGTAAAGAAATTAGGGATTGGCGATTGGGGATTGCGGATTGGTAATTGGTAATTGGGAATTGAAAGTTTACCCATTACCCAGTCCCCAGTCCCCAGTATGATAAATACTAGAGTAATTTTGTAATTAAATCCTGCTTTGATGTGGGAATTTTGATGATAAATTCGGTTCCCATACTAGGGTGAGAGTTCACCTCTAATACACCTTTGTGTTTTTCTACAACTATTTGATAGGCGATCGACAAGCCAAGCTCAGTGCCTTTAGCAACGGTTTTTGTGGTAAAGAACGGCTCAAACAAGCGTTTTTTCAGCCGTTCAGGAATACCAATCCCATTGTCAACAATCTGAATGATCGCAAATTGTTCAGAATCTATTGTTGTTGTAATTTGAATTTGAGGAATTATATTGCTCATTTTGCCTTGCATTATAGCTTCGTCCAGGGCATCAATTGCGTTTGCTAGAATATTCATAAATACTTGATTCATTTGCCCATACCAGCAATTAATTCTCCGAGTGTTGATAGTTTCTCTTGCTGTACCAGTTTGACTTGGGCTTGTTGCAAAGCCTTAGTGCGATCGCTACTTTTTTATACTCGTTTTCATGATTACTTAAAATATCAACCCACCAAGATAAAGATGGTGTCTAATTTGCGTAGGCGTAGCCTGTCGTAGACATAGCCTGCAAAACTTACAATATCATTGATAAAAAAGTCTGAGCTGCCCAATCCCTGTATGATAAACATTAGAAACCTTTTGTAATTATTTGAAAAGTGGGACTATGGAGATTTTGACACTAGGTTGGGTATCACTGTTAGTTGTGTTCACTTGGTCAATTGCAATGGTAGTCTGGGGACGTAACGGACTGTAGAGGTATGGTAGAAAGTCCATTCCTGAGTATTTTGGCTTTAGTTGCTGTAGTGCTGCTCGTAGTAGTCACTGGTGGTATTGGTTATTTGACCCTGGCAGATTGGCGCGATCGCCGTCGTCGAGATGAAGAAAAACGCACCACTGGCAGCACCACTCCCAAGCGCCGATAATCCGCTCGTCGTTGAAAAATCTTTTTGTAGGGACATGCTATTATCATGTCCCTACATTATTTTATACAATCTTTGCAACACATTGATCATCTGTAGGGTAGCACCGCTGTGCTACCCTACCCAGTGTATTTGTGGCATTTTTTTCAAATTGGTAAGCTGTTCGTCATTTAGTTTTACAAGGCAATTTAAGACAGGAAACGGTTTCAAGCGCTAAATTATCAAATTTAAATGTGCGACAGCTTATTAGCACTCAGCAATGGCTCAACGCCCCGCTATCCATGTACAGCACTCAGCACTCTTCATCGAATTCCCAGTCCCTAATCCCCAATCCCCAGTCCCTTTTAGACAGGTAATTGTTACCTTTGCGATGGTTGAGGGAATTATGAGATGGAGAACTTTTAATATTTAAAATTCCCCAGGGAATGGAAAACTCCTCTATTATTCAACCCATAGAACCAAATTCAGAACAGCAAGAATCTCATTGTGATGTCACATTCTCCTGGCGTCAGAATGAGCAACAAAAAGCTTTGTCGGGAGTTGTTGCCCGAATTCGTGAATCTTTAGATATAGACGCGATTTTTAAAATTACAGTTACTGAAGTCCGCCAGCTTCTGAAAAGCGATCGCGTCGGTGTGTTTCGTTTTTATCCTGATTTGGCATGGGAAGGAGAATTTATCTATGAAGATGTGGGAGGTGAATGGAGTTCAGCACTAGCAGCCAAACTACGGGATCACTGCTTTGCCGAGGAATTTGCAGGACTATATCAGCAAGGCCGAATTAAAGCAACAGCTGATATTTATCAAGCTAGCGCCAGTGATTGTTACGTCCAGATTCTGGAAAGATTTCAGGTACGCGCCAATATAGTTGCTCCCTTGTTGAAAGGTAAAGATTTATGGGGATTATTGTGTATTCATCAGTGTCATAGTCCTCGGCAATGGGAAGCATCAGAAATTGAGTTTGTGCAACTAATTGCTGAACATCTAGGAGTAGCTTTACAACAAGCAGATTACTTAGAACAAGTGAAGCTACAATCGGCACAACTAGCACAAGCAAAAGCTAAAGAAAAAGCAGCAGAATGGCAGAGAACTATAGCCATAACTATTGAGAAAATTCGTCAATCCCTGGACTTGGAAAGCATTTTCCGCACCAGTACCGCAGAACTTAGACAGTTACTAAATGCCGATCGCGTGGCGATTTATCGCTTCAATGCAGATTGGAGTGGTAAATTTGTCTTTGAATCAGTGGCAGAGGGTTGGATATCGCTGATAGATGAGCAATCGCGCCAGCCAGAATTGAGCGAAAACATCAGCGAATGTAGTGCTAAAGATTTAGCTAAACCCCCAGTTGCTGATACCTACTTACAAGAAACGTCAGGAGGTCGCTTTAGCAGAAGTGAAGTATACCGTATTTGTAATGATATTTACAATGCAGGCTTTAGCGACTGCTACATTAAAATTTTAGAAATTTATCAAGCAAAAGCTTACGCGATTATTGCTATTTACCACGGTCAAAAGCTCTGGGGCTTGCTAGCAGTATACCAGAATGCCGGAACTCGTGATTGGCAAGAAGATGAAGTTTACTTGCTCACCCAAGTTAGTACCCAACTGGGTGTAGCTTTGCAGCAAGCGGAATTTTTACAACAAATGCAACTCCAAGCAGCACAGATTAGCAAAGCTGCTGAAAGGCAAAGGGCGTTAGCCAACACCGTCGAAAAAATTCGTCAGTCGCTGGAAATTGAAGCTATTTTTAAAACCACTACTCAAGAAGTCCGACGGTTATTAGAAGTAGAACGAGTAGCAATTTATCGCTTTTATCCTGATTGGAGTGGCGAATTTGTTGCTGATTCCATTGTTGATGGCTGGACGCCAGTGGTTAAGCCCCAGCCTGTGACGGAAGGTGTTCTTGTGCAAGGAACTCAAGCAGGTAAGTATGCACGTAATGAGGTTTTTGTACCTATTTCTCAAGGTGAAAAGCTTTGGGGATTGCTAGTAGCTTATCAAAACTCCCAGCCCCGTTATTGGCAAGATGAGGAAATTAACTTGCTGGCGCAAGTTGGTGTCCAATTAGGGGTAGCATTACAGCAAGCTGAATCTTTGAGACAGGTGCAAGTGCAAGCCCAGAAGCTGGCTAAAGCTGCTGAAAGGGAGAAAGCCTTAGCCGCAACGGTAGAGAAAATTCGTCAATCTCTTGATATTAACACCATCTTTGCTACCAGCACAGAAGAAGTCCGACGGCTATTAGAAGTTGATAGAGTGACAATTTATCGATTCCGGGCTGATTGGAGTGGGGAATTTGTCGCTGAATCCTTAGCCCAAGGTTGGATACCAGTCAGGGAACTTGTAAGTGCCATTGCAGATGATTACTTGCAAAAGACCCAAGGCGGAAACTTTGCTAATGGTAAAATACTGGTCATTAAGGATATTTACAAGATTAATTATTCTGTCTGTCACATTGCCTTAATCGAGCTAATTCAGGCTAGGGCATATATGATTGTGCCAATTTTTCAGGGGGAAAAACTCTGGGGATTACTAGCAGCATATCAAAATATGAAACCCCGTGATTGGCAAGAAGATGAAGTTGATTTGCTGATGCAGATTGGCACTCAGTTAGGAGTAGGACTTCAGCAAGCGGAATTACTGGAACAGACTCAACGTCAAAAAGAAGAACTCACCCAAACTCTCAAAGAATTACAGCAGACTCAAAGCCAGTTGATTCAAAGCGAGAAAATGGCAGGCTTAGGACAATTAGTTGCTGGTATTGCACATGAAATTAACAATCCAATTAGTTTCATTTACGGGAATATCACTTATGTTAGTGAACATGCCGAAAATTTATTCAAATTACTCCGTTTCTATGAAAAACAGCATCCACAAATAACAGCAGAAATTCAAAAGCAAGCAGCAGAAATAGACTTAGATTTTATCGCCGATGACTTACCAAAAATTCTCACTTCAATGACAATGGGTGCAGACCGAATTTCTCAATTGGTATTGTCCTTACGAAGTTTTTCTCGACTCGATGAAGCCGAAATGAAACCCGTTGATTTGCATGAAGGCATCGACAGTACTTTGTTAATTTTACAACATCGGCTACAACCACAGACTAATTCTTTTGCCATTGAAATAATTAAGGAATATGGTGATTTACCTCCGGTGGTCTGCTATGCAGCGCAGATGAATCAGGTATTTATGAATATTCTCAATAATGCCATCGATGCTCTGGAACACTCAGTAAATTTTGGTCAAATAATTGAGAATCCTAAAATATGGATTCGGACAAAAGTCCGAGAATGGAATACTATTTTAATTTGTATTGCAGACAACGGTTGTGGTGTTCCAGAAATGGTGCGATCGCGTATTTTTGAACCTTTCTTTACTACTAAGCAACCTGGTCATGGTACTGGTTTGGGGCTATCTATTAGCTATCAAATTATTGTGGAAAAACATGGTGGTAATATCAAGTGTGTTTCTGAACCTGGTAACGGCTGTGAGTTCTGGATAGAAATTCCCATGAAACACAGAGTTCGTTAAAAAAGAGCTACCGACCATATCATGTCCGGTAAAAGACTTATGATTTAGGCTGATGCGGGGACGCGGAGAATTTTTTTGATAAGTGATTAGGCAGACATGATCTGATAATCTTGGGCTATTGCTGGCGCTTGCGCTTATGGGACTGCCAAAGTTGATCGCAACCCCAAATTAAGATTCCGATCGCAAAGCCAAAAAGTAAACTGTAGGCGATCGCAGCAGTAAAGCGATTCGTCACCGGAGTGTGCAAAACTTTGAGAATGGGGTCATGGCCATTTTCCACCAAACCGTAACTAGACACCATGATTCCCCCAGCGCCAATGCCAGTACCGACAGCTAAGATGGTAATTTGTAAATTGCGATCGCTTCTCTCTTTCTTATCTTCCGCTAAGCGATCGCTTTTTGCTCTGTCTATTTCTACGCGTCCCCGGATGGAGGCGATCGCTTTGTCTAGTAAGCTGGAACCATGAGTAAAATAACCCAACTCTGCTTTGATTTGTTCTTGGAAATCAGGACTGTTTTCTAAGCTAAATTTTTCTAAGAAGCTAATATCTTCATCTTTGACGATGCCGCGCATTTGTTGCAGTCTGTCAGCATAGTTTCGCCCATTGATGGCGATGGTGTTTTGGTAAGATTCTAGATATCGTAATAAATTGGCATAGTCTAATGCCATTTGGGGAAGAGTTTTTAATTTTTGGCTTAAATTATCTAATTTTTCGTCATTTAATAGTTGAGCATCAATTTGTTTAAAATTATTGATTTCAGCTTCGATTTTTTGATATTCTTTATTTGTATCTTCATAAACTTCGCGGCTTTTTTGAAAGGCTTTGACTACTTTGGCGCGAAAGAAAAATAAATCTAATAATTGTTCTTGATATTCATTAAACTTTTCTTCGGCTTCTGGGTGGCTGAAGAACCAAACTAAAACATGGCGGTAATTTGTTAATTGGCTAAACAATCCGTATTCAAAAATCGGGCTGCCAAATAAAGTAGCTGAACCTGCAAATGGCGGAATGGGGTAATTGTTGGGAAAGAAAGCTTCAAGACATTCATCAGCTAAAGTTTTCAAAGCTTTTTGGTTTTGGGGGTCGTGTTCTGATGACAGCCAAGCAGTAAGAATCAGGGTTTGATTGAGAAAGTTGTCATTTCCTTCCAACAGTAAGCAATTGTCTGGATTCAGCTTTCGGAAAATTTGAATATCTACATCTTCAGTGCGTTGATTCTTTTCGTTTTCTGGACGACGTAGATTTAGCCATAGTCCATAACTGTCATAAAGTCTGAGCGGATAGGCAAACCCTTGGATTAATAAAGGTGAGTTGTTATCTAAATATATCTCACCGTTATCAATAGGAGCTATATCCATTTGTTTCTCAGCTTTGATTAAAGAAACAGTGGGATTATCCAGGTCTTTATCTAAATCCAGCCATTGCATTAAATCAAAATTTGGCTGCAATATTTTCTGGATTATTTCATTGCAGGTTTGCCAAAGCCAATGTTTATCCTGATCATTTGCATTATCGCCATTGGCGCTTTTTTGCAGATGAAAGGCAAATAAATGAACATTGGGCGCGTAGACTTTTGGACTCATTTTTTATTTGGTTCTGGGGGTAGATTATTTTGTCGGTCATCAATTATCTTCTTATAGTCAGGAAATTGATTGATTAAAGTCCCCTCTTGGTTGGCTGTATTTCGCTTTTTAATAGTAATTTCTTTGGCGGTAAATAGCACAGCATCTCTGACATCTGGATATTTCTTATACCAAGCGATAATCGGATCGGCAGCTTCTAAAACTGGTTGATTTTCCAATTCTGCCAAAGTTGTCTTGATTGTTGATAAATCCGCCTGACTTTGTTCATCAAAAACAAACCCTTGCTCCTTTACGACTTGAAAAAAAGCCTCAACAATCGCCTTATCTTCATCAGTTGCCATAATCATACCTCCATCAAAATTTTTTAGTTGAAATTAATTCTGCATTACCCGAAATCGTTGTAGAGACGTAGCAATGCTACGTCTCTACATTGCGAACGGCATAACGGTTTAATTTCCAATCGCACAAAAACCAGCCCAAGCCGCAGGTTTAGCAAAGGGTTTATCATTGGGATTCTCACATCCATAGTGTTTTTCTAACCGATTCTGAATTATTTGTTTATTTTCTTCATTAATATTTCGGTGTTCTTCTGTCCACTTGATTAAATCGGGTTGGGTGGCGTTGCGTAACCACTGCTGGGCTTCACAAAGTCCTTGGGCAACCGGTAAAGACGGCAGATTGTCGTAAAATCGAATCATCAACAACGCCGTAGCAAAGTCATCCACAGACCACAGACTACTCACTACACTAGAACTCCCGGCTTTGAGGAAGCCACTTGGTAAACCAATATATTCATCGCTGGTAGTGGATTTGGTGAGTCCGGTTTCGCAGGCGGAAAGGTTGACGAGGCGGCATTCTGGTAAGTTCAGATTGAAGATATCAACTAAAGTTAGGCATTTTTCTAGGTCTAGGGTATTACCATCTGCTAATGTTATCTGACGACTTTGGGAGTCTGCACCGGGGATAGGAGAAACACAATTAGCTAAAGCAATGGCAGAATTCACAGGGGATTCAATATCAAAGTAGCCGTGACAAGAAAGGTGAATGACTTGCACATCTGGGGAATTTGCCACGGCTTGTAATAAAGCTTGTTTGGTGGCTGCGGCTTTTTTTAAAACTGTCGTGGGATGAAAGTGACGCTGAATCGCTTCAACTTCCATATTCGTATAAATCAGGTTGTCACTGGGGTCTTGGATGGCGAATAAACTTTGTTGCGGCTGATATGGGCGTTTTTTGGCTAACTTCAACAGCTGACAACTGGGTGCATATCTCACGCCGTTAGGAAATCGATCTAGGAGATAGGATGAGGAGGATGAGGAGGATGAGGGAGATGAGGGAGAGACTGGTAAAGCGTGAAGCGGTAACAAATGCAGGTAGCGATGGGGGACGAGAATTACAGCGTTGCAGCTATTGGGAACTAAATGCAGTACATCATTAATATGTAGGATGTCTGCTAACTCCTGGAGTTTCCCAGCTAACTGATGTCGCCACAGAGGTTTATTTTTGTCGTAAGTTTTGAGATACTCATCTGACCATTTATTTAAAGCGTCGAAATCTTCAGCAGTAGATTTCCAGATTCGGGGTGTTTGATCTTGGCGGGTGATGATAAAGGCGCGAAAGCAATCTTTAAATATGTACCATTGCAAAATCGCAGTGTGGTTATCTAATAGCCCTTGAATTTCGGCAAAGCGGATGTGTTCTAGGGGGATGACTTGCTTAACTAACTCTTGGCGTTGTTGGCACAGTTGGTTTAGGGATGTTGGTTCAGAATTGTCTGCGGTTGCTAAACGGCGTTTTTCTTCAGCTATTTGTTGTTGTAGCTGGTGCAGTGCTGGTGAACCTTGATTCGCCAACAGTTCCACTAAGTTACGCGTCTTGCTGCGTTCGATGTATTCAACTGCTTGGTCATCATATTTTAATTCCAGACAAACTTCCACCATGCCGCTATAAATCCTGTTGTATTTTTCCGCGAGTTTTTGCTTGACTTCATCACCAGAGACAATTTCACAGCGCAAGACTTCTACAGTGTCAATACCAGATTTAAAAATGTTGTGAGCATCTGCAAAGCGTTTTGCATCTCTGTAAGCCAAACCCAAGTTAAACGTAGTTTCAGCATGGTACTGGGGAAAAGTATCCCGTGTGCGAACTTGCAAAGCTTGTTGGTAGCAAAAGATAGCTTGTTCTAAATTTTCAGCTGCCTTGTTCTCTTGAAAGCTTTCCCAGTAAGCAATGCCCAAGTTGTTTTGCGTACTTGCCCATTCATAGGGAAAGTGATCGCGAGTACGTTCTAGCAAGGCAGCTTGGTAGCAGCAAATAGCTTGTTCCAAATAATTTTCAGACTTCTTCTCTTGGAAAAGGTCACTGTAAGCAGTGCCCAGGTTGTTTTGCGTCCTTGCCCATTCATAGGGAAAGCGATCGCGGGTGTATTCTAGCAAGGCATTTTGGTAGCAGTCGATGGCAAGTTCTAAATTATCTGCCTTCTCTCCTTGGATGCGGTTACTGTAAGCAGCGCCCAGGTTGTTTTGCGTCCTTGCCCATTCATAGGGAAAGCGATCGTGGGTAAAAACTGTTAGTCCGATTTCATAACCTGTGATGGCAATTTCTAGATTATTCCTCCGGTTACCCAAAGGAAAGTCCCACATCCGGATACTGAAATTGAGGATATCTATTACAGTGTTTCGTGCTGTGTCTATTTCTAACTCTGGTAGAGTAGCCATTGCCCAACTGCGTAAAACTTGGGCAAAGTTCATGTCTAGCTTGTCTCGGTTCGCTTCCAGCAGTGGGTGGATTACCTTGGCATCGCCGTCGCTGTCTGCTGTAGCTTTGAGTACCTGCAATAAAAACTCAAGCTGGGAGTCAGATATAGGCGCTGTGTTTGCGTCTGTGTTGCTTTGAGACGAGGATAATCCTAGCTTTTCAGTTATTTGACGGCGAATTGCTTGTAAAACATTCCACAGCATTGGTGATTACCCTAACTTCCAGCATTCTCGGCATTCATGGATTATTCTTCACTTTACAAGCCTGCAATTCCGCAAATCAGCATTCAGACGCGATGAATCGCGTCTCTACATGATATCAATTTGTATTTGGAAAGGTGATTTCACAATTTTTATTCTCTATCTCTGCCACAGCAAAAATTACGTTTTAGAAAGCGGAATAGGATGAATACTTTTTGACCCCACCTAACCCTCCCCTTATAAAGGGGAGGGAACAGGATTTTCTTGTTTCCCCACTTTCTAAGGCTATGGTGTACACACAAGTTATCGAATGACTACCAGTCCTCGAATTACCCCACCCTAACCCTCCCCTTGTAAAGGGGAGGGAAAAAGAATCTCTTGTTTCCCCCCTTTATAAGGGGGGATTAAGGGGGGTAATAATTCAAGTCACAACATACCACTTTTCAAATAACCTCTTAGGCTTAATCCAAGCTTGCCCCAAAAACAGATCCCCGACTTTTTAGAAAAGTCGGGGATCTGAATTTTTTCAACTGCTTATTGCATTAAAATCTGACGGATTAAAATACTCATCACTTCGTTAGCATTACCAGTTGGTACTAATAGACTCCAGTCGCCAGTTAATTACTAATTCGTAATTCGTAATTCGTAATTAAATAGGTACAGAGGAAATTAATTCATCAATGGAAACATAAAATTGGATAATATTATCATTATTTCAATCCTTAGGCTTCAGTCGTAGGGTAAAAATTACGAATTACGAATTACGAATTACGAATTATTTATCGGTTCTCTTTTGGGTAATGGATTTTGAGCAGGTTGATTTAAGGCAGGTATATTTAAGTTTTCGCCACTCAAGTATTGTTGCAGTTGGGAACGCTCTTGTAGAAACTCTTCTTCTTGTGCCATGATGTGAATTATCTCTCAGAATGAGGGTTTAGGGAAAGGCGATCGCAAGCTCTTGGCGGAGGGCGATCGCCTTTCTTATTTTCATGTTAAAGTATAATTTTATACTTGTCAATTACTTGAATGAAAAAAATCAGCATTTATCAGCAATTTTTTGAAGAATTTTATCTAAATTTCATGTTTTGGTGGAATTCAATCAGCAAAAGCTGCAATTACTTTCTCAAAACAAGCTTTTACTTTCTCATTTTGGTGTTTTACGCAAGCAAAAGCAGCTTTTACTTTCTCAAAAGCAGCTTTTGCTTTCTCATTTCGGTGTTTTCTGCAAGCAAAAGCAACTTTTACTTTCTCAAAACAAGCTTTTGCTTTCTCATTTCGGTGTTTTACGCAAGCAAAAGCAGCTTTTACTTTCTCAAAACAAGCTTTTGCTTTCTCATTTCGGTGTTTTACGCAAGCAAAAGCAGCAATACGGTTTGGTTAAGGTATCAGACGCGATAAATCGCCGTCTCTACAAGAGATTGATTATTGTAGAGACGGCGATTTATCGCGTCTTTGATTGTCAATTCTGTATTCTTCTTCAACAAGGCATTAAAGCATCTAATCTCCCTAGTACTGCCATATCTTCTGCATCTAACTCCACTGGTGTTCCACTGCGAATTAATTCAGAAAAGTCTTCATTAGGCACCATCACAGTTAGGGTATACAAGCGAGTGGAACCTGTATTTTTAATCAAATGCGTACCAGTGGGAGGCACTAATAAACTATCTCCAGCTTTGATGTTAGCAATCTTGCCGTCACACATGGCGATCGCTTCGCCTTTGAGGACAAAAAACATTTCCACTGCCCACTGATGGCGATTTGGCGGTGTTTGTCCTCCCACATCAAAGATTTCTACGCAGCAAGTCAAGGAAGTATTGGCATTTGTCGAATCGAAGATAATCGCTAACCGATTAGAGTCATCGGGACTGATGCGATATACTTGGTAATCTTTGAGAGATTTGATAACCGGAATTACACAACGAGTAGCGTGCATTTATTTATCCTTATAATTAATTAATCTCACGCAAAGGCGCAAAGAAGGATTATCTTGTACAGACGCGATTCATCGCGTCTCCTCGCGTCTCCTCACTCATCGCTTTTAAAATCTCTTGGGAATCGGTGACGAAACCGAAGCATTGTTTGACGTTGTAGAGTGTCGCCAACCAACAATATTCAGGCGATGTTGTGGCGGTGCAGTCTTTGACTAATATGCAGTCATATCCTAAAAAGTTGGCATCACATAATGTAGTTAGCACACATTGATCGGCATTTACACCAGCAAAGAATAGTGTCGTTTTTCCGAGATTTTTCAAAATACTATCTAAGGGAGTATCCCAAAAACCACTCATGCGGTATTTATCCACAAGAATATCTTCTCTTAGGGGTTGTAGTTCATCTACCACCGCCGCCGCCCAACTACCCGCCATGAGTACTTTAGCACCGTTTTTGGGCAGAGGATCGCCTAAGCCTACGCCTTCGCCTGTGGGATTGTAGACGTGGAGTGAAGCTGCACTAATGTTGAGTAAATCGGGACGATTCCCCCAATTTATCCAAATTATCGGAATATCAGCAGTACGCAGTTGTGGAAGTAATCTGTTTAAAGGTTCGATGGGCTGACGGGCTGGAGTGACATCGACGCCGATATGCGCTAACCAGCCGTCGGGATGACAGAAGTCGTTTTGCATATCAATGACGAGGATAGCAGCTTTTGCTAGGTCTAGGCGCAGGGTTTTTGTTTCTGTTGCTAAGATAACGGGTTGTGGGGTCTTTTGAGGACGGGTAATATCTGCAATGGCATCATTCACTGTCCACGCATTTGGCGGAACCCCCAATGTCCGTAATGGTAAGTTCATAAAATTGTAATAGCTAATACCCTTTTCTATTTTGTAACTTGAAACTCAGTTGAAAATGCGATCGCTTAATCAAGGTTAAATATGTTAAGTTTCACTATCCAAAATGTTTTAATTGCCACTACTGATGATTACGCAACGGTAGATGTACAAGTTGTAGATGGTACAATCGCTGCCATTGCCCCGAATCTCCAGGTAATCGGTACAGCCATCGATGGTAAAAATAAGTTGCTGCTTCCTGGCTTTTTCAACGCCCACACCCACTCTTCGGAGATGTGGCAACGGGGGATCATGTCGGTTTTGCCTTTAGAATTATGGTTGGCGGAATTGTATGATTTTGCACTCCTAGATACTGAACAAGTTTATCTTAGCGCTTTGGGAACTGCGGTGGAAACTTTACTTTCCGGCGGGACGAGTGTAGTAGATCACTTGGTGTTAATTCCAGGACAAGAGTTAGAAACCATCGCCATTGCAACTCGCGCTTACAAAGAAGTGGGAATTCGGGCTTTTATCGCGCCGCTCATTCAAGATGAATCTCTCACCGCAGGAATACCATCTGGGGAGTCAACACAAAATCATGAGCCTTATTATCGCTCAACTGCGGCCACATTGGAAATTATTGAAGAAGCGGTGAGACAATTTCATCGCCCAGATGAGGGTGTGAATATTTTAGTGGCACCAACGGGGATACAATTGTGTACAGATGCTTTGTTTGCAGGATGTATTGAATTAAGCGATCGCTACAATCTTTGTCGTCATTCTCATTTACTAGAAACCAGGGCACAGGAAAAACTCGCCCAAGAAAAGTACGGTTGTACAGCTGTAGAACATTTAAAAAGAATTGGATATTTAAGCAATAAAACTTCTCTAGCCCATTGCGTTTGGTTAAATGATGCTGATATTGCTATTCTCGCCGAAACTCAATCTACAGTTGTTCATAATCCCTTAAGTAATTTACGTTTAGGCAGTGGCATTGCCCCGATTTTAAAATATCGTCAAGCTGGAGTAAATGTCACTTTTGGTTGTGATGGTGCCTCTAGTAATGACTCCCAAGATTTGTTAGAAGCGATTAAAATTGGTTCGATTTTACATAATGTTACAGATTTAGATTATCAGCACTGGATTACACCCCGACAATCAGTAGAAATGGCATCATTAGGAGGTGCAAAAGGATTCAATGTTGCAGATAACCTTGGTTCTTTAACTGTCGGTAAACAAGCCGATTTGGTACTTTATGACCTCACCAAATTATCATTACTTCCGCGTACAGACCCAATTGGTTTGTTAGTTTTAGGGCGTCCTAGTAATGTTGTTCATAGTGCTTGGGTAAATGGCAAGGAAATTATTAATAATGGTAAATTTACAACAATTAATGTTGATGAATTGCAGCAAGAATTATTTAACCGCAGTCAATGGGAGACCAAGCGAAAATCTGAAACCGTGGCACAAATTGAAGCACATTATCGCACAGTTATGGGATTGTAAGCTGATGTGCTTGGAAGTTGTATAATTCCCTTAACCCGAAAGGTGCAAAGACACAGAAATACAATTCAAGATACCAACAAATCCGAGAATTTACTATTTTACTCTTTTTTGTTTTTCAGAAATGAATTTGGGAGGTACTGTGGTGGATGCATTTACCAGGATAAAGCAACTGCTTTGGGCTTATGACCCTTTTGGCAGAGGAAAGGTTTATTTTTGAAAAACTTCTGCACCGCGGCGTATGCCTGTGCCTTTCTTCAGTCAACTAAAATATGTCGTTTCAGGCTGTTAGGGACATCCAATAATTAAATTACTCAATTCCTGCATCTAACACCAGAATTCAATTTCTTCTCCCCCTGCCTCCCCTGCTCCCCCTGCTCCCCCTGCTTACCCAAACGATTGATTATTTTTTTATTTGGAAGTCCCTTAAGCTATTCCACATTTAACTTGCGTAATTAGGGCAGGTTTTTCGGCCAACCCTACAAGAGTTATATAATTTTAGGTATGCAAACTAGATGTGGAAGAGCTTATGAATCATCTTTTGATAAATAGCGATCGCCAATTATTTACGATTGCTATATAAATTAGGCTCGTGTGCGAAATAAGCCTGTCATACTAATACCAGTAATCAACAAGCCGACTAATCCCAAGCCATTTAAAAGCGGATAAATTTTTTCTAAATGCAAAATTTCCAGGGTGTGTAGTCTCAGGAGAAATTCCCCCAAGTCATCTTGATGCAACCATTCATGGGCAATGGTAAAACTCATGCCAGTTAGCACGGTGAGAAATAAGGGCAGACACAGCACGATCGCAATCTGACGATGATATCGTCGAAACATTCGAGTCATAAAAAATTCTTGAAATAGTAACTTTCACATTAGCAGTTTGGCAGTACATTTAAATCGGAATTTGAATTACAAATTCGGAACCTTCTCCCTGTACTGAATTTACCTCCAGAGTACCGCCATGTTTTTCGACAATAATTTGCCGAGCGATCGCTAATCCTAATCCTGTACCTTTACCCACAGCTTTAGTTGTAAATAAATGCTCAAAAATCTTTTGTTTTACCTCGTCAGACATTCCCACACCATTATCTTGAATGCGAATTAAAACTTGATTTTTATCTTCATTCAAACAAGTGTGAATTTGAATTTGATTATTAATTTCGTGAAAATCACGTTCAATATTTGCCTCTTCTAAAGCATCAATAGCATTTGCTAACAAATTCATGAATACCTGATTGAGTTGTCCAGGAAAACATTCTATCAAAGGGATATTTCCATAATCTTTGACGACTTGAATATCTGGATGATTCTCTGATGCTTTGAGGCGATGCTTGAGAATCAAAATTGCACTGTCGATACCTTCGTGAATATTAAAAGCAACTTTGTATTCTGTATCTGCCCTAGAAAATGTTCGTAAACTATTACTAATACTGCGAATGCGATCGACACCTAATTTCATGGAATCAATGAGTTTTGGTAAATCTTCTCGCAGATATTCTAGGTCAATTGCGGCAATTTCTTCTGCAATTTCTCTACCTGGATGCGGAAATTTTTCTTGATAGAGATCGATGAGGTGAAATAAATCTCCAATGAAATTAACAGCAGGTTCGATATTACCTGCTATGAACCCTACAGGGTTATTAATTTCATGAGCTACACCTGCAATTAAGTTGCCCAATGCTGACATTTTCTCACTTTGTACTAGTTGTAATTGCATCTGCTGTAAATCTATAAGAGAGTGTTCTAATTGTTGGGCATTCTCTTGCGATCGCTGATACAGATAAGCATTTTCTAAGGAAATAGCAGCTTGGGAACATAATAGATTGATAACTTGTAGTCTATTGCGTGTAAATACTCCAGCAATTAAATTATTTTCTAAGTAAAGAATGCCGATTAATTTTCCTTGATGGAGAATTGGTGTACACAATAAACTCTTTGGTTTTTGTTGGATAATGTAGGAGTCTGATGCTAAGGAATTTTCTAGGTTTGCATCATCAATTACTAATGTTTCTAAGGTATTTTTGACGTAGTTAACGGGAGTTAGGGGAATATCTTTGCTGAGTTCAATAGGGATAGATTGCAGGATAATTGGGGATTTATCGAATGTGGCTATCGCTTCAATTACCCAAATATTATCCCTCAGTAAAATTAAAGCAGATTTTTTCGCCCCGGTATTCTCCATCACCACTTGTATTAATGTCGAAAGCAACTTATCTAAATGAATTTCACTAGACAATGCTTGAGAAGCTTTGAGAACAGTTGCTAAATCCAAAGCATCTGAAATACTGGTGCTGTTGGATGAGATTGTTGCAGTAGAACTAAAAGTAGACAGAGATATACTCTGGAGAGTGGATGTTATTTCTGTGGAATTGAAGCGAATTGTTTCCCATTGTAAAATCGGGGCGAGTAATTGAGGATAGCGTTTTTCTAAATCATAGACTTTGGCTTTAGCACCCCAACGAACATAGCAGTAGTAAGCTTTCGTCAGATAAGTTTGGGCAATTTGCTCTTTACCCCATTTCAAATAAAATTTAGCAGCGAGTTCGTGGGCGAGGGCTTCTTCTTGAACATATTCGTTTTGTTTTGCTCCATGAATGGCGCGATCGTACATTTCCATTGCTTGAATATATTCACCCAGAATGCAATAGCGTTCAGCCTCAACTAAATAAAACTTATGTAAATGATTCATGGGAGCATGATCCGCCCACATTTGCATTTTTTGTTGACTCTCTGTAATCCGTTTGAGGATAAATGCTTGTCTGTCTTCCGAAACATCAGGATAAACAGCTAATTGGCTCAGAGAATCATAGAAATAAAACAAAGGAACAGTAATACTTCCAAGCACACTTTCTAAATAATTTTTCGCTAATTCAGCATTTTCCACAGCATGATGATATTCAGCAAATAAATAACAGAGAACTAATTTGTTAAAATACAAAAAACAAATTATGGTTTGATCATTTCCTTGCTGATGCAGCGGTAACATAATTTCTTCATTGTAAGCTTCGCCAATTAAACAACAAGGATTTTGATTTTTTGAAAGTAAGTTAAGTATTACCTGCCGATAAAGTTCATTTTTATGTAGAGATGGTTCTTGGCGAAGTTGCCTGAGTACCTGACTATAATTTGCTATCTCCTCTGATAGAGAAACTAGTTCTTTTCCAGCCAAATATGCATTAAATGAATAAATCCATACACAATAACCTGCAAATTCTAAATCTCCTGTTTCTATTCCATTAGAATAGCCTAGTTGTATTGGATGCAACATTTCTCTAATATGTTTCTTCCAAGAACTCAAAGAACCATAAATAATTGTATATGTCTTAGCTATGAATTCTTTAGCATTCAATTTATCTAATAATCTGAGAGTCAGTTGACTGAACTGATAGCCAGATTCGACATCTCCGACAACAGCACACAAAATCAGTCCGTAACATGGATATCCATAGAGAGAATTAGCATTATTTCCATACTGTAGCGATAAATTAACTTGTTTAAACAATATTAGAGGATAAAGTTCTGGGATAACTAAATAAGCAGCAGCGGCTATATTTGTCAAGATATTCATCGCTGCTAACTTATCTGGCTCAGTCATTAATTCTAAGTCTAGTAAATCCTCAATAGATTTACCCTTTAAAGCTAATTGTGTCTCCTGTAGTCCATTGCCAATATCTGCCATTGTTGGCTGTTCTGGTAGTTCTACTCCCAACAGCTTCAGGACTTGGAGTCCTGTTTTAATAGCTAAAAACATCCTATTTTGTGCTATCTGAGATAAGATTTTCACTTCGTAGGCTTTGACTTTATCAATCAGTGTTTTGCCATGTTGTAATATTAGTTGTATCCACTGTTCTGTCTGCTCAAAATCACCATTCAGATGAGCTGCCTCGGCAGAACTTGAGTATAATGCTAAAGCCAAATCATACTGATATTGCCAACAATTTTCTCTCAGTAAGCGAATTCCAAAATTGGTGTATTCTACAGCAGCTTCGTAAGCAGTTGAATTTCTGGCTTTGTGACTTGCAGTTAAGTTTAACTTTGCCAGTTCTTCTCGTTCCTCTGGCTGAGTAATTAGTTCACTTCCTAAATTTAACTGATTAACTAATTTAAACACATGTTCTTCGCGCTGTTCAGGCGAAATATTTTTCAACATTAATCGCCCAATTTTTAGATGTACTGCCTGTTTTTGATCTTCAGGAATTAGAGAATAAGCAGCTTGCTGAACGCGGTCATGTAAAAACTTGTAGGAACATAAATCAGGAGAATTGTGTTGCTGAAATTCTGAATTAAGAATTCTTAATTCTGACTCATGTTGATAAAACTTGTAAACTTCAGTTGTGGGTATGACCAAACCTTCTTGTAAAGCTTTCCATAAATCTACTGCTGTCTCAGAACTTGATTTTTCATGAACAATTGCTAGAGTTGCTAAGTCAAATTGGTTATCAATACAAGCCGCAAGCTGTAAAACTTTTTGAGTCGCTTGGGGTAACTTCTGTAATTGAAGCACCATAAATTCTATCAAATCATCAGTAAATGATATTGCTTTTACCTGAGCAATATCACATTGCCAATAACCTGCATCCAAGTTATAGTTAATTAATTTTTCTTCGTGCAGAAGCTTGAGGAATTGATTAGTAAATAAAGGATTTCCTTGAGTTTTTTGATAGACTAAATCTGTGAGAGGTCGGGCGATATTTAATTCACATTTGAGAACATCTGCAATCAAATAATTTAAATCTGTGTGCTTGAGAGGAGCTAAAGTAATAGTATGAAGATTCGCTCCAGTTTTTTCAATTTCTCCTAAGGTTAACATTAAAGGATGTGCTGGATAAACTTCATTATCTCGGTAAGCGCCAATAAGCAACATATAGTTAATGTCAGCTTCACACATTAACAATTGCATGAACTTCAAAGATGCTGAATCTGCCCATTGCAAATCATCCAGAAATATCACTAATGGATGGTCTTTCGTCGTGAAAACTTGGATAAATTTATGAAATAATAAATTAAAGCGATTTTGTCCAGCATTGCCTGAAAGTTTAGGTGCTGGCGGTTGTTGTCCAATAATTTTTTCTAATTCCGGAATAACTTCGATAATTACCTGAGCATTTTCACCCAAAGCTGCAATAATTCTGCTTTTCCATCGTTCAAGTTGAGTATCAGTTTCACTCAACAATTGCCCTATTAAATCTCGAAATGCTTGGACGAAAGCTGCTAAGGGAATATTACGTTGAAATTGGTCATATTTCCCTTTGATAAAATAACCCCGCGATCGCACAATGGGTTTATGCACTTCATTGACAACAGCAGTTTTACCAACGCCAGAGAAACCTGCTACCAAAACCATTTCGATTTTGGATTTTGGATTTTGGATTTTGGATTGGACGTTGGGAGGGCGGGAAGCTTTTTCGATTTTGGATTTTGGATTTTGGATTTTGGATTGGACGTTGGGAGGGCGGGAAGCTTTTTTATAATCTCCCCACACTCCCTCATCCCCCTCATCTCCCTCATCTCCCTCATCCTCCCCTCCTGCTATCCTGTCAAATGCTGCAAGTAGGCTTTCTACTTCGGCTTGCCGTCCGTAGAGTTTTTCTGGGATGATAAAGCGATCGCAAATATCCCGCACTCCTAACTCAAACACGTCAATACTGCCAGTTTCTCGCCACTGACGACAGCAAATTTCTAAGTCATATTTTAAACCTAAAGCACTCTGGTAGCGGTCTTCGGCATTTTTCGCCATCAGTTTAGCGATAATCTCAGAAAGAATCGGGGGAATGTTGGGATTGAGACTATGGGCTGGTGGTGGAAGCTTTGCCAAATGACAATACAGCAATTCCATCGGTTCATCAGATTTAAAAGGTAACTCTCCGGTGAGGAGTTCAAAAAAAGTGACACCCAAAGAATAAAAGTCGCTGCGATAGTCAATTCCCCGGTTCATTCGTCCAGTTTGTTCGGGAGAAAGGTATGCTAACGTTCCTTCCAAAATATTTGGATTAGTTAGAGTTTGCGTTTCCCTAGAAAGGAGAGAAGCGATACTAAAATCGATGAGTCTTATTTCTTTTGTGGTGGGATTAATTAAAATGTTGGCGGGTTTGATGTCTTTGTGAATCACTCGGTTCTGATACAGTCCATCAAGAATCGAGACAATTTGCAAAGCAATGTGAAAAAATGCCTGCAACCCATCGACAGTTTCCCCCATTCCCTGGCGCCATTTCCCCATCTCTTCTTGGAGAGAAATACCGCCTAAATCTTCCATGATTAAGGCATAGCTGTTTTGATAATTTTCCAGACTATAAGTTTTGATAATGCCGTCAATATCCAGGTTTTTCGCAATGGTGTACTGATTGCGGAACCGCACGAGTTCATAAAATGTAGGATACTCACGCCGCAACAGTTTAATCACTACTGGCTTTTTATCTGATTCTCTAATGCCACGATGGACTAAAGTTTTAGAGCCAGAATAAATTAGCTCATGTATTTGATAACCAGTGAGTGCTACCATACTTTTATTTTTTCCTAGAATATTAATGTTTTCTGGTTTACATAGATTGTTCCCATTAACACGGATGTACTTAGCATTAGAAGAGACAATTTTGTCACAAGATAACGAATGTGCGATCGCTTTTAAGAAAGATGGGAGTAGGGAATTAGCCTTTTCGAGTTGAGGGCGAGTTTTTTCACGCAATCAAATAGGAGTAAACATAATTAATTACACCTAAACACTGTAGGGGTTTAGCACTGCTAAACCCCTACCTCCTGTTTTTCTGGGAAAAATGCATGTAATCAATTACACAATAAAACCGAAAAATCTCTTCACCCCCACTCCCAATACTGCGTAGGTTTTGGAATTTCTTGGTTGAGGCAAGCAATCTTTAGCAGGGGGAGAAATGGAGGCTGGCGTTGAGTTTTGCCTCCCCTGCCTCCCCTGCTTCCCCTGCCTCCCCTGCCTCAAGAGCTTATCCGAGCAGTATTGCCCCCACTCCCTACTCCCTACTCCCTCCTTCACCAGAATAAAACTGTTGGGCATAAAAACGGGCATAGCGTCCTTCTTGAGACAAGAGGGAGGTGTGGGTACCAGCTTCAACCACCTGTCCTTGTTCGAGTACGAGAATGCAGTCAGCCCGACGAACGCTGCTCAAGCGATGGGCGATAATAAACACGGTACGGTTTTCCATCACTCGCTCGATCGCTTCTTGAACTAGTGCTTCTGATTCCGAATCCAAAGCGCTTGTTGCTTCATCCAGGATGAGAATTCGCGGATCGTTGACAATTGCTCTGGCGATCGCTAATCTTTGGCGTTGTCCTCCAGATAGGTTAACCCCGCGCTCGCCTACCCAGCTATGGTAACCTTGGGAAAACTGGGTGATAAACGAGTGAGCGTTGGCAATCTTTCCTGCTTCTTCAATTGCTGCTAAATCTAATTCTTCCTGACCGTAACCGATATTTTGGGCGATCGTTCCCGAAAAAAGCGTAATGTCTTGGGGAACAATGCCAATTTGATGGCGCAAACTGGTAAGTGTGACATCGCGGATATCAATATCATCAATTAGAATTTCGCCGGCTTGAGGATCGTAGAAGCGAAGTAAAAGGTTAATTAACGTCGATTTCCCCGCCCCAGAAGAACCAACCAAGGCAATAACACTACCAGGAGAAGCGTCCAAGCAGAGATCCTTGAGGACTGGCTGTCCGGGATCGTAGGCGAAATTCACATGACGATACTCTACCTTGCCAGCAACTCGCGGTAGTTCCCTAGCATTTGACTTTTCGCTTAAACTAGGCTGCTGAGCCATCAATTCAAAGATGCGTTCTACAGAAGCCTCAGTTTGTTTGTATTCGTTGTAATTGCTAATCAACAGATCGATTGGCTGAATCAGGATAGCCACAGCAGCTAAGAAACTGATAAAGCCTTGAGATGTCAGCTGATTCTGAGAAATCTGCCATCCTCCCAATAGAAACAGCAGCATAATGCTAACTGCTTCCAAAAAACCAACAACGGGAAACTGAATGGATTTGAGTTGTAAAGCGCGATATTTAGCTTGGCGATTGTGTTCTGCTTCCCGATTGAATCGCTTGACTTCATACCCTTGTGCTGCAAAAGCCTGAACGACGCGAATCCCGCTAAAAACTTCAGTTAGCAGTGCCGACAAATTGGAAACCTGATTTTGACTTTGGCGAGATAGCACAAGTAATCGCTGACCAAATAGCCCGATTAACCAAGCCATCAAGGGAGCCAAAACAAAACTAGCAAGGGTGAGTTGCCAATTCAGGTAGAGCATGTAAATGGGAATCGCAATTAACTGCAAGAGATTAGAAAGAAACTGATGGGATAACTTGTCTATAATCTCGCCTACGCGATCGATATCTTCAGTCAGGCGATAAGTTAAGTCACCCGTCTGTGTGGTTTCAAAATAATCTAATCCAAGTTTGTGCAGGTGAGCGTAAACCCGCTTACGCAAGTTTAAAACCATATTGAGAGCGGCAGCGATCATAAAGACATTCTGCCCGTATTGACAAAGCCCTCGAAACAAAAATACTAAAGTACCTAGTCCGAGCCAGTAGGCAATCTGGTTAACATTTCCTTGGCCGACAAAAAGAGCGACCTGACCTGCTAGGTAGGGCAGTGCTAGGGTGAGCAACACAAATCCTAAGATACAAGCTAATCCCCGAACTAACAGCGGCCATTGGGGCCACAGATAAGGCAACAGTTGCCAGTAACTAGAGCGGACTTTCATAGTTCAATTCTGTATTGTTATCCTTTAGGACTTACGCACTGTACAAAAGAATCATCTTGTAAATCAACATAAATACGTAGTAAATAGACCCGCGCTGTAGGGGCACAGCATTGCTGTGCCCCTACGACAGATGTGGTTTTTCAAATGACTCATATTTTGTCTTTCCTGTCAATGCGTAATAGCCCTTTCAAGGTGGGTAAAAATTTTGTTCAAAAAATTCCTCTTTAACCTCTTACCTCTGTGTCCTCTGCGTCTGGAGTGGTTAGATAAATTACTTTTAAACCGCAAAGGCACAGAGAACACAGAGAAAAAAAAGAGATTTTTCAAGTCACCTTGAAAGGGCTAGTCTTATCCTTATACCAATTTGAAAAAAGAATGCGACAAATACATTGGGTAGGGGCGCACAGCTGTGCGCCCCTACTTAATGTGTTAGAAAGATTGTTTGAATTGGTATTACCTTCATTATTAAAATTTGGCAGCACCAGTAATGTTGTAAGAATTCAGAATTATGACGCAATTTCTACTCAATTTCTCCTAGAGAGGTTAGCAGAAAGCGGGCAATTCTTTCAGATGCGCCGGCTGGGCCAAATCGCTCAGGGCCATTTACTTGGCACTTAGCGAGATAGTCTGCATCTTGTAAAGTCTCGATTATTCGTCGAGCCGCTTGTTTAAGAGTCTCCGGGGTTGCTGGCCCAGTGCCAATGGTTTGGGCAGAAATGCCCAATAGCCGCGTTTGTGCCTCTGCGAATTGATAGGTAAATTGAGGCCCTTCTCCGGGAATTTGAACGATCGGTTTACCGATCGCCACTGCTAAATCCACTGCCAACCCTGCCATACCAATAACAAGGTCAGAGTAATATACGATATCACTGAAGGCATCTGAGTAACATCTCACTTCTACAAGCGGTGATTCCTGGGCAGAACTTCCTGGCAAAGAATAGGTGAGTGTGCCTTGATTCAGTTGCCAACCTTGACTTTTAGCAATGTCGTCTAGTTCCTCCATCAACTTTGGTACCAAGGCGGCGCGGAACTGGAATCCAGACTCAGGCATCACCTTGGCAATTTCTACCACCAGCTGCAACTGCAAACAGAAATTTCGCGCGGCTTCTGGCATCCGTGAGCCTGGGAGAAGAGCGATCGCCGGCATGTCCGGTTTCAAGTACAACTCTTTCCCCGCCGGGACAAGGCGATCTAAAGCCGGAATCCCACCAAACTGAGCTTTAGCTATACCTTGCCGTTGGAGATCAGAAGCGGTATAGGAATCTCTGGTGAAAACTGTCAGACATCGAGAAGAATTCAAATCGTGCCACAGCAGCGGATTGATACGCAATCGCCCTTCATAGAGGGCAGAAAGACAAGAGATAAACGAGACGAAGGGACGCTTTGTTAGATAAGCAAATGTCTGAGAGACAAAATCCCCAGTAGCCATAATCAAATCGCAGCTGGGAGCATACTCCAACACTGCTTGTAACTGTCGCCACGTTAACCCAATCAATCCCGATTGAAAATCTTTGAGCAAATAGAGGCGCTTCATGTAAAAGAATCCCCCAGAGGGCATTATTTGTGTAGGCCCAATGATCGGAATGTCCAAGCTGCGGTAAGCTTTTCCTTCCCCCACAATCGGCATTGCCGCCATGTCAAGAGAAGGACACAATTGGCGCAGGGTCTGAATAACATGAGAGGTGTGATTGTCCTCTCCGTGGCCGTTACTGATAAACAAGATTCGCTTAGAAGGCATCTTGGGGTTTGGATAGATCTAAAATGCTTGTCTGGTGAGATTTTTAACCTACATTGGCTGAGTAGGCGAAGAGATTGATAGTATTTTTACTCTTGAGAGTTTGTGACTTTATAGACAAATCTACAAAGTTACTTTTACAGGCGTAAACCTGAATGGAATTACTGCTAATCCCTGTTTTGCAGACACTAATTTATCAGAGAATACAGTATTGGGAGTGCAAACGCTATGCCTACATTAATCTGAGTTCATAAATTTGAACGGAGTAATAGTAATTTTAAGTGTTGACCAATCATTCTTTGATGGTACAGAGCAAGCGGATTTATCCATCAGGTTAATCCAAAATCCAAAATCTAAAATCTAAAATTGTCTGACGACAAAGTGATAAAAAAGTTGTATCGCAAGGGTAAAAATGGAACGCGCCATTTCTGCGTTGGGAATTTTAGTTTTTCTCGGCATATCTTACGCCTTCTCGGTGAATCGTCAGGCGGTGCGTTGGCGAATAGTGGCGTGGGGCTTGGGGTTGGAGTTTATATTTGCCCTAGTGATTCTGAAAACTCCTTGGGGTTTGAATGTCTTTAAATCTCTCGGAGATATTGTCACCCAGTTTTTAGGATTCTCCGATGTTGGTGCTAAATTTGTCTTTGGAGAAAATTTTAAGGATCATTTCTTTGCTTTCCAAGTGCTGCCCACAATTATCTTTTTCTCTGCCTTCATCAGCGTCTTGTATCACTACGGCATTTTACAGCGAGTGGTAAACATAATGGCATGGGTGATGATGAAGACGATGAAAACATCTGGTTCTGAATCTTTATCCTGTGCAGGTAACATCTTTTTGGGGCCAACAGAGTCAGCGCTGATGGTTAAACCTTACATCGCCAATATGACGCAATCGGAACTTCATGCACTGATGACGACTGGCTTTGCCACGATCGCGGGTGGAGTACTAGGGGCGTATATTTCCTTTGGTGTACAAACAGAACACCTGATTGCAGCTTTTTTTATGACTGCTCCCACATCGTTGGTGGTATCAAAATTGCTGTACCCAGAAACAGAAGTATCAGAAACGGCTGGTAAGGTAAAGGCGAATGTCGAAACTAATTATGTAAATGTCATTGATGCAGCTAGTAGCGGAGCAATTGACGGCGTAAAGCTAGCGGTTAATGTTGGGGTGATGATTATTGCTTTTTTGGGATTATTAGCTGCTGTAAATGCGCTGTTGGGATGGTTAGGGGGATTTGTTGGTTTACAGCAACTTTCATTACAGTGGATTTTATCTTATTTTATGGCTCCCGTAGCATTTTTAATGGGTGTACCTTGGGCTGATTGTCGGCAAGTTGGGGCGTTATTGGGTACAAAGACAATTCTCAATGAGTTTATTGCTTTTTTGGATTTGAAGGCACTCATTGAGAATGGTAAAATTTCCCAACGCTCAGTAATTATTGCGACTTACGCATTATGTAATTTTGCGAATATCGGGTCAATTGGCATTACCATTGGCGGCATTACTGGCATAGCACCCAACCGCCAGCATGATTTAGCTCGTATGGGTGTCAGGGCAATGATTGGCGGATTGTTAGCGGGTTTTATTACCGCTTGTATTGCTGGGATGCTGATTTGAAAAAGGTAGGAGAGCAGAGGGGTAGGGGGCTGATGAAGAGAGTAGGGGGAGCAGGGGGAGCAGGGGAAGCAGGGGGAGCAGGGGGATTAAACTAAGCCACCCACTTTCTTGTGGGGTTTCAACCTACCTTGCGATACAAGGATTTTTTCGCCCACTAGGGGCGAGGTTTTGAACCTTTACTTTTTTCATAAAATTGAAACAAATTGGTTCAGTGGCATAATTATTAGCGATCGCTCTCATAGTTCCGGGATACATCCAGTTCAGAGGTGGAATTAAATTGATTGAGGTTCTTTTTCAGAGTAAAGGCGATCGCAATATACTGCCCAGCTAGCGGCAAATAAACCAGTGATAGATGTAGCGATCGCTACTGTAACACCCCATCCTACCGGGCCTAGCCAGTCTGCGATCTCAGAAGTGATGGCTGTGGTGGTTTTCCCAACAATATAAGCTGTACCTGTAGCAGCCAGGGTAACTAAACCCAACTCCGCCAACATCTCCAAGATTCCCTTACTAGATAAATCATCATGAAAATAGATTTTCCAGATAGTGGTATACATAGCAACATCAGACGCCGTTAACACAATCTGTTTCGGAATTTCTATCCCAGGGGTTGGCGCAGCGGAAGCAGTACCATTACCAATAGAATAAGTGGCGATCGCCAAAACAGCTTCCAATCTTTTCTTACCCAGATTACTCACAGTCTCATCTCCTGTAAGGGTTGCATTTACATCATCAACTTTGTACAGTCGGCTCCCTAACTAGGTTAACTGAATCTTGGGCATGGGGAGGTGTGGGAGGGGGAAGTATAAATTCTCTTTCTCCCCCATCCCCCTCATCTCCCTCATCCCCCTCATCTCCCCCCACTCCCTCATGCCCAATCACTGTCATCTTCACCTTTCAGGTAGAAGAATTTGCCCTAAAATTTATGTAAACATGAGCCACTGAATCTTATATTTATTCACTTTAAATTTCTTTAACTTTAATAGAATGCCAGACGCGGAAAAATCCCAAAACCAGCTGGCTAGTGACAAGCTGCTGTATCGGCAAGTTAATAAAGAATTAAATTATTCGTTGGTAGCCACTAAAGAAGAAGGAATGATTCTTCTGTTATCTGATGGCAGTATTCAGGCTTGTAATGCCGCTGTTGAGAAGATTCTGGGAGTGACAACTGAGGAGTTTGTGGGGCAAAATTTGCTCGAACCCAAATGGCAATTTATTGATGAAAATGGCTCGCCTTTGCTCAGTGAAATTCACCCAGCTATGGTTGCCCTGAAAACGGGTAAACCTTGTTTGAATATCGTGTGTGGCTTTTATAAGCCCAATAGTCAGCTAGTCTGGCTTTTATTATCTTCACAACCGCTATTTCAGCTTACAGAAACTACTCCCTACGCGATCGTCACAACTTTTTCGGATATTACTGAATCTCAACATCTTCAGGTTGAGGATAACAGTAGCTTAGCCCAAGATACTAAAGCAATTGAGGTAGATGATTTTCGGTCACGCTGGGATAGTCTACGTCTGTTTCAACAAATTGCTGGCACTCTTCCGGGCATACTATACATCTATGACGTAATTGAGCAGCGAAATTGTTACGTTAATTATGAAATTGCTGAAGTTTGGGGCTACACACCAGAACAAATCCAAGCTATGGGAACTGAGTTGTTTATTCAACTTCTACACCCTGAAGATTTAGCTCGACTCCCTAGCTATCTGGAAAAATTTAATTCTGTCGATAACGGGGAAGTCCTCAGTTTTGAATACCAAATTCGACACGCTAATGGAGAGTGGCGCTGGTTTTTTAGCTATGACACTGTGTACAGCAGAACTGCTGAGGGATTAACACATCATATTTTAGGGATCGCTTTCGATATTACAGACCGACGACGCACAGAAATTTCCCTGCGCCAAAGTAACGAAAGGTTTGAACTAGCAGCAGCAGCAGTTAATTGCCTAATTTACGACTGGGAAATTCAGAGAAATAGCGTCGAAAGAACTCAGGGTCTAACCCAGGTTTTTGGCTACACCCAAGAAGAAGCTAAACCTACCTTGGAGTGGTGGCGAGAACGCATCCACCCTGATGACCAACAAATGGTCGATGACGAATTCATGACTAGTATGGCCAATGGAAACCGTTATCGCGTCAAATATCGGGTGCGTCACAAAGATGGCCGCTATTTGTGGGTGGAAGACCAGGGGTTTGCTGTCCGCGATGCAAATGGTCAGGTAGTCAGAGTAGTTGGTGCTAGTACTGATATTACCGAACAGCAAGCTGCACTACACGATCGCCAGCAAGCTGAAACAAAGCTGCGGGAGAGTGAAGAACGCATTCGTTTGGCAACTACCGCTGCTGAAGTTGGTATGTGGTTTTGGAATCTCACCACCAACGAGTTAATTTGGACGGAGAAATGTCAGCAGCTGTTTGGACTATCACCAGAAACCGAAATTAGCCATGAGGTTTTCCTCAATTGCATCCATCCAGAAGACCGCAAATTGATCGAGGAAGGAATCGGCCGTTCTCTGGAAGAAAAAGTTGATTGTGATATTGAATACCGCATTGTTTGGCCTGATGGTAGCATTCATTGGATTGATGCCAAAGGTCGTGTTTTTTATGATGCCGATGGAAAACCAGTAAAGTTGATGGGTACTGCCCAAGATATTACCCAACGCAAACAGGCAGAAAATGCTTTGCGCCAACGCGAAACTCAATTAAGGCGGCTAGTTGATTCCAACATTATTGGCATTATGTTCGCTACTCCTGACTACATTTTTGAGGCAAACGAAGCTTTTCTAGAAATGGTAGGTTATACGCGAGAGGATTTATTGGCAGGTAAGATCCGCAGAAAAAATATCACTCCGCCTGAATATTACTCTCTTGATGAGCAGGGGCTAGAGCAACTTTTTCAAGTTGGGGTATGTAGTGCTTATGAAAAAGAATACATCCGCAAGGATGGTTCCCGCATTCCCATATTAATTGGTGGTGCCTTGGTGGAGCGATCGCCCATGTCTTGGGTCTGTTTTATTCTTGACCTCACCCCCAGAAAGCAATTAGAAAAAGCACTGAGGCAACAAGCAGAGGAACTCAAACAAGCAAACCGCAATAAAGATGAGTTTCTGGCCATTCTCTCCCACGAATTGCGATCGCCCCTCAACCCGATTCTGGGGTGGTCATCTCTACTCAGAAGCCGCAAGTTTGATGAAGTTACTACAAATCGTGCCTTGGAGACCATCGAAAGAAACACTCAATTGCAGATTCAATTAATTGATGAGTTGCTGGATGTGTCCCGAATTATTCGCGGTAAGCTGAATTTGACTTTTGCGCCTGTCAACCCGGTAGCTGTAATTGATGCTGCCTTGGAAACAGTCCGGTTAATCGCAGAAACCAAATCCATCCAAATAAAAACCCAGTTTGACCAGAATGTGGGTAAAGTTTCTGGTGATTTTTATCGTTTACAGCAAGTTGTGGGGAATTTAGTCTCCAATGCTGTCAAGTTTACTCCCTCGAATGGAACAGTGGAAGTTAGCCTTTCATTGAATCGTGATTTGACTTCCCACTGGGTAGTGATTCAAGTCAAAGACACAGGTCAAGGTATTTCAGCCGAATTCCTACCCCACGTGTTTGAATATTTTCGTCAAGCTGATAGCAGTACAACCAGGAAATTTGGTGGATTAGGACTGGGATTAGCAATAGTTCGCCATTTGGTGGAGTTGCATGGTGGTAGTGCGATCGCCGATAGTCCAGGAATTGGACAGGGAGCAATTTTTACTGTGAGACTACCCGTGATGAAGGAGAATAGGGCAGAGGAGCAGGGGAGCAGGGGAGCAGGGGAGAGATTTAATTCCTCACTGTTCAACGGACTACGGGTATTAATTGTTGATGATGATGCTGATACTAGGGAGTTTGTGTCTTTCTTACTACAACAAAATGGGGCACTGATAACTATCGCCGCATCGGCAACTGAAGCCTTGGCTGCCATAGGACAGAATGTACCTGATTTATTAATCAGCGATTTAGCAATGCCTGAGATGGATGGCTATGATTTGATGAAGGAGATCAGAGCAATGCCAAAAGAGCAGGGTGGAGAAATTCTGGCGATCGCTCTGACGGCTTATGTGGGAGAAAGCGATCGCGATCGAGTTTTGGCAGCTGGCTTTGAAAAACACGTTGCCAAACCAGTACAACCAAATCAACTACTGACCTCGATTGCAGATTTGATCGGGCAACAATTCTAAATACTGGGTAAGCCTATTCCACAGATGCCCAAGATGAAATTACTGAAATAAGAAAGCAAACCCCAGTTTGAGAAAGCAATATCTGCTTTTACTTGCTGAATCTACTGAAATGAGAAAGCAAACTCCAGTTTGAGAAAGCAATATCTGCTTTTGCTTGCTGAATCTACTGAAGTGAGAAAGCAAACTCCAGTTTGAGAAAGCAATATCTGTTTTTATTTGCTGAATCTAGTGAAATGAGAAAGTAAACCCCAGTTTGAGAAAGCAATATCTGTTTTTACTTACTGAATCTAGTGAAATGAGAAAGCAAACCCCAGTTTGAGAAAGCAATATCTGTTTTTGCTTATTAAATTACTAAAAGTCGAAATCTAATCTAATTCCCGCCGTCCTTCCAAGGCTCTTGCCAAAGTCACTTCGTCAGCGTACTCCAAATCACCACCCACTGGTAAACCAAAGGCAATTCGTGTCACCTTAGTAAATGGCTTCAGCAGCTGACCGAGATACAGTGTCGTTGTCTCCCCTTCCACACTCTGACTAATTGCCAAAATCACTTCTTGGGGTTGTTGCTTACTCACCCGGCGCACCAAAGCTTCAATGTTCAACTGTTCTGGACCAATTCCATCAATGGGAGAAATCACCCCACCCAAAACGTGATACTTGCCCTTGTACTCGCGGGTTTTTTCCAGCGCAATTACATCACGAGAATCAGCTACTACACAAATAGTACTGTTATCACGGTTGACATTGCGGCAAATTTCACAAACTGGCTCAGCAGATAAGTGAAAGCAGACAGAACACAAACCTATCTGTTTTTTTGCCTCTACCAAAGCTTGTGCTAATGCTTCTACTTCTGCTTCTGGTCGCTTCAAAATATGCAAAGCCAGTCGCTGGGCAGATTTGGGGCCAACTCCCGGCAAGCGTTGCAATTGCTCAATTAACCGTGCTAAAGGACGTGCGTAAACCGTGGTTTTGTCTCCAGAATGTTTTCACCTTAACTATGATAAGTTAGAACTTACGCACTGTACAAATGCATCGTGATGTGAATTAGTGATCCATAGGTTGTTTCAGGCTTTTGTTAATTATCCTGCGATGCCTACGGCGGTAAACTACGTAAATAGACCATGTTGTAGGGGCACAGCATTGCTGTGCCCTTACGAAAGTTGCATAGGTTAAAAAGGAATTGGTTGACCAATATTTTTACCCACCTTGAAAGGGCTAGTCCTATAAGTGTACCTTCACCCCCAATTTTAAATAGAATAAAAAGCGCTCTCCAAAAGGAGAGCGCTTTTTATCCTATTTAATTTTCACTTGACTTAGGTAGTGATTAACCGTTGATAGCAGGAGCGGTTAGAGCTACAGGAGCAACATCACTTGCTGCCAAGTCTAAGGGGAAGTTGTGAGCGTTGCGCTCGTGCATTACTTCCATACCCAGGTTAGCGCGGTTGATGATGTCAGCCCAGGTGTTGATGACGCGACCTTGTGAGT
>NZ_JACJSJ010000083.1 GCF_014698115.1 Nostoc sp. FACHB-973 | reverse complement strand
ACTCACAAGGTCGCGTCATCAACACCTGGGCTGACATCATCAACCGCGCTAACCTGGGTATGGAAGTAATGCACGAGCGCAACGCTCACAACTTCCCCTTAGACTTGGCAGCAAGTGATGTTGCTCCTGTAGCTCTAACCGCTCCTGCTATCAACGGTTAATCACTACCTAAGTCAAGTGAAAATTAAATAGAATAAAAAGCGCTCTCCCGAAAGGGGGGCGCTTTTTAGCGTAAACGATTCACTATGGCAATTTAAGATTTTGGATTTTGGATAGTTCAGGACTTACGCAAAAGATAAGGAAAGTAGCGGTAATACCCTGCGGGAAGCCGCTTTGCGTCTACATGAATTACCGCTACGCAAGAATAAGGTTTTCGGTCACATCTTGCGTAAGTCCTGTAGTTTTTCCTCAAATCCAAATTGATTGACAAATAATTACAAGTTATCAGAGAGAAGAATCAACATGAAACGAGCTTTATTAGTAATTGATGTTCAGAACGAATACTTCACTGGTAAATTACCAATAACCTATCCATCAGGAAGTTTAGATAATATTCTTCAAGTGATGAATATTGCTAAAGAACGAGATATACCTGTGATTGTTGTTAGACATACACAGCCGCTAGAAAACTCTCCCATTTTTCAAAAGGGAAGTCCAGAATGGGAGCTTCATCCGGAAATTGCCAAATATCCCTACGATCTCCTGATTGAGAAAAATTTGCCAGGAAGTTTCACAGCGACAGAATTAGAGACTTGGCTCAAAGAGAAGAATATTGATACTGTCGTGATCTCTGGATACATGACTCAAATGTGTTGTGATACAACCGCTAGACAAGCCGCCCATCTAGGTTTTTCCGTAGAGTTTCTTTCTGATGCTACAGGAACCCTCGCCTTTCAAAATAATGCAGGTACTGCTACTGATGAAGAACTTCATAGAGCAACTTTAGTTGCTCAAGACACTTTTATTAGTAAGGTAATAAATACTTCTAAATGGATTAATAATCTTGAAGATACCAATAAAGTCCAAAAGTAAATTTTTAGCTACTGTCAAACAATTTTGGATTTTAGATTTTAGATTAACCCCATACCTTGGGGTTTGAATTTACAGCGTATTTCAGGTAAATGAAGTAAACAGGTAGGGGCACAACATGTTGTGCCCCTACAATTATCTGTACTTCACCAAATTGCTTATTGAAATTGCAACCCGGTTGACCTTGTACCTTATGAAAGCACTGGTTGAGCTTCTATTTTCTGGGCTTTATTCTTCAAGATGGTTGGTAATTCGCTGCTGAACGCTTCACCTTCAACCACTTGGGAGCGGAAACCATCAACTCCAACTGGAACGTCGCCTGTGATGGTGGTGCGGTACAGTACACGCTCAACTTCTATATGATCCAGATCCTGAGGGGCTAAATGCGAGGTGGCGCGGTTGTCCCAAAAGGCGATGTCACCATTGTTCCAGCGGAACCGAGTTGTGTAGGCGGGCTTGGTGATCTGGTTGAAGAACAACTCAAGTAGCAGGTCACTCTCTTGTCGTGACACGTCAAGAATGTGTGAGGTGAAGCCAGGGTTAACGAATAACGCACGCTCACCTGTCTCCGGATGAACCCGAACCACAGGATGAATGGAGACCAAAGGATTGGCTGCGATGCGCTGGGCGATCTTGCTGTTGCTGGGCAGATTCAAACGCGCATTAAAGCGATGTTCAGCTTTCAATGTGTCTGCGAGCGCCCGCAGAGGTGCTGACAAACCCTCGTAAGCTGCAACCAGATTAGTCCACTGTGTATCGCCACCGATGCTGGGAACGTTAACCGCACGCAAAATTGATGCCGCAGGGGGATTGACAACAGCTGTCACATCGGTGTGCCAGCGGCTCTCGTAGCTGGAACGGCGCAGACCATTGCGTTTCTCGTAGCGGCTGCGGTCAATGGGCAGGATTTGTGAGAAACCTTCAATAGGCTCATCCTCATGTGGATGTGCGTAGGTCACTTCGCCAAAACGAGATGTGAAAGCGATTTGTGCAGCATGGTCGATGTTCTGACCACGAAAGAACACAACTTTCCACTTCAATAGTGTTTGACGAATTTCTTTGATTGCATCATCGTGCAAAGGACGCGAAAGATCCACGCCGCTGATTTCGGCACCGATAAAACCAGCTACTGGTTTGACTTCAATGTGCTTGTTGCTCATGTAAATTCTCCAGAGTCTAATCCATAGGGTAGTTTTCGCAAAGTCAGCTTCCTTTGGTTGCTGTCAAGGGTAATCAAAGGAAGCGATCGCAACTCAAAATATTATACGGTAAACCGATCAATTTACCGTATAATAAATGTAAAACTATATGAATAACCCAAAATTTAGCCTGAGCAAGGGCAAATTCAAATAAACAGACTCTCTTGACAGACTGTTTATAGTATGTGATTCTCTTACGAATTACGTAGCCGTTACTGTAGGGTATTACGAATCAATATTTAAGGGTGCGATCGCCCCAATAAAAAAACTGTTCTGAGAAAAGCGATGCTTAATACAACTTTACAGTGTGTCCCCAAACAACAGATATCTCGGTGGATAGCCAAGTTATGACGAAAAATGGCAAAATGACTAAATTATTTGAGCTTTACTCCCCGAACGCAAAGCCGCAACCACAGCCATCCTAACCCACTCCCAATAAAATAATAGGGAAAATCTGCCCAAGTGAAGGCACTACCAATTAACATTTTTCCCCACCAAAATGAACGTACCGAATTTAGAAATGGGGGATGCCACAATTGCATAAACTCCAACAAGCAAGTAATTACCAATACCCATAAAGGGATTTGCCAAACTGAAGAGTGAGTGGTGATAAATAGAAAGGCGAACAAGCACCAAAATATCTCATAAAAAATTCCTCCTACCTCTTGGTTCAACCACCCAGTAGAATAGCGATAGTGGCTGTATAAAAGTCCAATGGGGAGAATAATAACCAGAGAAAGAATAGTTCGCCAGCGAATGTTTGTAAGTAGTGACATTATTTAGGGTTTCCAATCAATTATTTCCCCTCCTAAAAAGAGAAATTATTTTTATAGGGCGCAATCTGCTTTCAACAGTATGTTTCCAATCAATTATCTCTCCTCATCAAAGGAGACCCACCGATTCTAAACCCTGACATGACAAGCTGTCCAGAAGCATACTCAAAAAAAATTGAAGTGATGACGCCACGTTCAAAGGTTCTGGCAATTTGGCATCACAACTCTCTGTTTTACAGTTTAAATGAGATATCAGCAGAACAGAACAACCACAAATCGCCAGTTGTTGACCCGACGCTGTAGGCTCACGAGAGCAGCAAAGCCACAGCGCTCGGTCATCGCTTCGCTACAACTGGCCAGTAATCTACTAGAAATCACATATTGCTTGAAGGAGTTTCCCCACCCAAGTATTGATTCAGTCTCTCCAGAGGGGTAGGGTTGAGGTGTGCAGCCTTCTCTCCGATTTAGGTAAATGTGCGATGGCGTACTCAGTCACCGCTCAACTTTTGAATTCAGCAATTCTGACTCCTAAATTATGCTGTATAAGCTGAAAAACATCTAAATTGCATAATCTGATTCAAGCAAACTCTTGTGAAGTGGCTATCTTGCCCGCCCTAATTATGCAAGTTAAATGCAAAACAGCTTATTAGAGACTTTCGATAATTTTTAGCACGTCTGCTGCTGACTGATATCGTTGAGTAAAGTCGAAATGTACCATTTTATTTAAGATAATAACTAACTCGTTTGTCACCTCAGCTAATTCGCGCCAACTGTGCCAAACCTCTGTATTACCATCAGGTTCAGTTTGGATAATTACTTCACCAGTATTTGTATCTCTGCGAAATACTCTTGGGTCTACTCCAGTTAAAGCTTGTATACCCATAATTCCCAATGCATAAATATCGCTGTTTAGTTTTGGCAATCCACTCATTTGCTCAGAAGGTGCATAACTAGGAGTACCAATTGAAATAGTTTGATTTTCTTGTTGTTGTGGGTGAATTTGCTTAACAGCGCCAAAGTCAATTAAAACAATATGCCGATCTGATTCTCGTCTAATCAAATTACTAGGCTTGATATCTCGATGAATTACGCCATAGCTGTGAACAAAAACAAGCACGTGTAAAACTTCTTTGAGTATCTCCACAACTTCAGTTTGTTTGAGTCGCGTACCAGAGGTTAGCTCTTTGTCCATAGCGTGCCCGCGGACAAATTCTTGTACTAAAGAAAATTGGCGATTTTCTTCAAAAAAAGCTAACAGTTGGGGAATTTGTGGATGCTTACCCAAAATTTCTAAAATTTCTGCTTCAGCATCAAATAAGCGTCTGACAACATTTAAATATTCTGTATCTTGGCGGGGAGGTCGCAATTGTTTAACTACACATTCCGGGTTACCAGGGCGCTTGATATCCTCAGCCAAATAAGTATTACTAAATCCTCCAGAACCCAAGCGTTCAGTAATTCTATAGCGGCTGTTTAGTAGAGTGCCGACTGCAATTTCTTGCCCGATAGAATCCGCAATTACTGTTGGCGCTTCATTGGAAGCATCACCGCGTTGCCGTAAAAGAGCTTGTAATTCGATAATTAATTGTTGGTGTTCTTGAACTCGTTGTGTAATTTCTTTTTGCTCTTGCTTGGTTTGATAAGCGGTATAGGCAAGGACACTCCCGCCAGTCAATACTAACCCCAACATCGGAGGTATTACTGGTAACCATCCAGCTTGAGTAAAGATGATAAAATTACCTCCAAATAATACCGCCAGGGCTGTTGCTCCTGCCAATCCTAAAGCTAGAGGATGCTGAATTCGCCACACCAATAAGCCACCAACTATCGCCCATCCCCATATCCACAGAACTTTACCCCACTCAGGGATAAACCAAAACAGAGGCTGTTGGTTAAGAACAACACTGAGAATTTGACTGACACTGTGGGCGTGAATTTCAATTCCTGCCATCTTGCCAGAATTATCTGATTTACCACTAGTAAAGGGCGTATTAAAAATGTCATTTAAACTATTTGCTGTGGAACCAATTAAAACGATACGGCCTTTAACCAAATCTGGTTTAACTTGGCCTGCAAGCAGTTCTGTAATTGTTACCTGCTGGGCAATTTGATGGCCAGAACGGTAGTTAAGCAGGATTTGGTAACCGCTTGTATCAGCTTTTTGATACCCGCCAGCATTACTTTGCAGGGGTTTAAATACAATATTTCGTAATTTTAATTCTTTATTTGGGGTAAATTCTGGTTGGATGCCACCAACTTCTAAATATTTGAGTGCTAGCTGTAAACTAAAGGAATATGTACTTTGGCAAGGGTCAGATTCCTCCGAACTTGCTAATAATAAATTGCGCCGAATTGTAGAATCAGTATCTTCTACAACATCACTAAATCCCACTCGCTCTGGTTCAACCCCTTGAGGGGGAGCAGTTCCCGGATTTTTAAAACCAGAATGTTTGCAGATGGGAATGATAATATCGCTCTGTTGTAGGCGTTGTAGTAGTTTGTCGTGGCCAGGCTGCACTGGTAAATCACGAAAAATATCTAGACCAATGGCTCGCGGTTCGTATTCCTCAAGTTTGCCCAACAGTCGATCTAGAAGTTCACCGGAAAGCGGCCAAGTCCATTTTTGGAGATCCTTTTCAGTTAAAGCAACAATCAACAGACGAGAGTCTGGGCCTGGATCGGGGCGTAATTGCATCATCTGGTCGTAGACTCTCATTTCCAGAGGGTCGAAAACCCCAAGTTTTTGAATACCTACTAGTAAAACTGTGGCGATCGCACTTGAAAAAATAACTGGCTGTCTCAGTAAACTTTTGAACTTGGCAAACATTTTTCTACATAAGTTTTATTTTAAAATATACGTGTTTATTTATACAAATTTTTATTTTTGAAATTATTCTATGCAATTTGCAACTTTTCAAAAAATAATTTAGGTATTGGTTATTAGGCAATACGCTTGGGTTAAGGGTTATTGACGTAGAATATTGGTCTTTCAGACGCGATTCATCGCGTCTCTACATGAGGGTTTTGGGCTTAACTGAACAGTATTGGGTTATTAGGGACTGGGTAAATAAGGCGGCGAGAAAAATTAAACGTATATTTCCCTACTCCCCACTCCCCACTCCCCAGTCCCCATTTAATGCTAATCTACTACCTGCTTGAGATAATGCACGATCGCCTCTGCGGTTGGTACATTAGTTGCCAGTAGAACTTGATTAATAGTGCATAATCTCAGCAGTGCTTCTTCATTTGCTTGACCAGGCTGGGGTTGCAGCAAATCTCTCAAGAAAATAACTGCTAAAATTTCTCCTGACCCAACCAATGAAGCAATTGTTTGATATCCTCCAGAAGTTGGGGCGGGGGTTTGTTGACTAATAGTTATACCCGCTTGTTGATGTAAAACTTCGCCAACAGATGGCCAGGTAATTGTAAAGCTCTGTGAGAAAAATTCCTGATGCTGAGCAACAAATTCAGCAAGTTCTGATTTCTTGCTTTCGTGAGCAATGATTACTATGTTTCTTTCAACGATCATTTGTGGTGGCTCACTTAAATTTGTTTCTTCTGAAATTTGAGCGGATTCAGTTGCTTCTACTTCTTCTGAAATTTGAGCGGATTCAGTTGCTTCTAGTTCAGAAACTTCTTCAACAGTTTGACTGATGATTTCAGGAGCTTCACTTTCTACTGGCTCCAAAGATTCAATATCACCTAAATCAGAGACTTCACTTACATTGACTTCTTCGGTAGTTGTATCACTCAAATCAACGTATTGATTACTGAAAACTTGTGGAAGGTTATCATCAGGAGGAGTCAAGACTTCAGGAACTTCGCTGACTGTTTCATCAGTTTCTACTTCATCAACATCTGCGGTATCTTCTGTTGTAACTGGCGTATCTAAATTTACTAATTCGTCGCTAGTTTCCTCTGGAACTTCGCTCGATGTATCTTGATGTTGACTGTCTACATCACTCACAACTTCAGTTGTTTCTGGCGTCACATCACTGACAACTTCAGTTGTTTCTGGCGTCACGTCACTCACAACTTCAGTCGTTTCTGGCGTCACATCACTCACAACTTCATCAACATCTGGGGTATCTTCTGTTGTAACTGGCGTATCCAAATTTACTGCTTCTTCATGAGTAGCTTGGGGAACAGCACTCTCTTGGGGTACTTGGTTGAATATGTCACGCGGCTGTACGAAGGTGACTTCTGCCTCTAATGCTGCTTCCAACTCTGCATCGCGCTCCTCAGTAGCTTGAGGAACAAAATTGTCAGGAATATCACGAGGCTGGACGTAGGTGACTTCTGCCTCTAGTGCTGCTTCCAACTCTGCATCAAAATCTGTAACCTCGTGGTGAGGGGCTTGTTTTGGTGTACTTTCTTCCTCAGAAGTCTCGATGACATTTTCAGGTGTGGCTATTGCTTCATCAGGCTCGGCTTCGCTGACTTCTGCAACTTCTACTTCCTCAACATCTGGGGTAACTTCTTCTTCTACAACTAATGTACGCAAATCGACAATATCATTACGGACATCGTGTAGAACTTCTGGTGGCTGAACTATATTTTCAGGGCTGGTGACTTCAACAGCTGGGATGTCATCATCAGTTTGAGTAGAAGCAACTTCAGAAATTTCGCTGATTTCTGGTGTTTCTACTTCGTTACTAATTGGCGTGATAACTTCGCTGACTACCTCTGGGGCTGGACTGGCAACATTGGGAGTGCTGACATTTTCCGGCGATCGCGGCCGAGAAAACAGAGAAGGATCTATAATTCTGAAGACGGTCTCTGGTAATTGCTCTGCTAAAGGAGCGATCGCTTCCATAATCAGAACGTAATCTGCAATTCGGATTACGTCTCCATCATTCAAAATATATGGTCGATCCTTTTCAGCTTGTTTGCCATTAACTATTGAGCCATTTCTACTGCCAAGGTCACTAAAGTAGTAAGTTCCACTTTTCACAAAAAACTTAGCATGTAGTCGGCTGACATCAGGACTTTCCAAGACTAAATCAGAATCAGGAGAACGACCTACTAGCCATTCTCCCCTCGTTGTAGTGTCTATGGTAAGGTCAACTTCATTGATTTCACTTAAAGTCGGTGAATAGCTAACTTTTACTTTCATATTAATTTTTGGTTAATTTTATTGATTTCGGCTACCCAACGCTGACGGGTAGTATGTTCTAAATTTAAAATATCATTTTGTGACCAATGAAAATGATAAGCAATAAAAGCTACCTCCTCATATAAACTATCAGAGGGGTAGCTTATGACTCCCCCGCCAGTTCTAGCTCCACTGAAAATTGAGTATTGCAGTGGGGACATTGTGCCGGAATATGTACATCACCTTGCTGGTTAATTCGATTGTAAAATTCTCGCAGATAGGCAATGTCATGTAGGAGCAGTCCTTCGAGTAATTCAGGGCTAACAGAGTTCAAACTACCCAAGCGAGTAATAACACGTGCAAGCATAACTAATGCGCCGTAAGTTGGATTTTCTTGAACTTTGCGCTCTTGTTGCACCAAAATTTCATCTTTAGCAGTGGCTAAACGCATCACTCCTTGACGATGTACTCGGTTTTCACCATCACTCAACCCTCTAGGAAGAGTGAAAGCAAATTCAGTGCAGAGATTATCCTTTTTACGGGGCATAGGGACTGGGGATTGGGGATTGGGGACTGGGGATTGGGCATTGGGGACTGGGGATTGGGGATTGGGGACTGGGGATTGGGCATTGGGCATTGGGCATTGGGCATTGGGTACTGGTAAATAAATCAACAGTTCTTCTTACCCTACTCCCTCATCTCCCTCATCTCCCTTATCTCCCTCATCTTCCCCATACCCCAGTCCCCAATTCAATTCTGAAGCAGTGGCTCAGGAGAATTTACTGTCTCTTCTGATGAAGAAGTTTCGCCTTCCAAGCCATTAATTCGACGATAAAAATCTTGGAGATAATTTAAATCCTGGGCAAAAAAGTTTTCGACTATTGCAGGACTGACATCAGATAAAGCACCCAGGTGGGTTATCACGCGCGACAAGATGATAATTGTGGCATAAACTGGATTGGCTTTTACCCTTGGGTCACGCAAGGGTGCAATCTCGTCTATCGCCGTTGATAACCGCATTACACCTTTGCGGTGAAGGTTGCCTTCAGAGTCTAGATACCCCTTAGGCAATATAAATTCAAACTCTGTGGGAAACATATTTCTCCTGATTATTGCACGCGTTTAAATTCCTCAAAAGCAATCTCCAACTCCTCAATTTCTACTTCATGACTGTTAGCGTTGACATCAGCAATTTTGTAACTAGTAGGCCAAGCACCAGCTAATTCAAATCTAGCTTGTTCTCCAGATGCTTGATCGTAAATAGATAAAGAAATAAATTCACGTTTTTCGGCCCACTTACCTGTTTCAACTTCTTCAAACCACTTCCATAAATCTTTGGATTTGTTCAAACCTTTACGCAGAGTAATATTGCCACTCTTAGCATTGCCAGGAAGTTTAGTTCTAACGGCTTTACCTTTTGAAGCAGTCCCCCATTTTTGAGAAGTTACTTCACAAATTTCAATTACTTCCTGGGTTCTTTTGAAGCCTTGGCATTCTAAAAAATAGCCATCGCTATCATTTTTGCCTATGTCTAATCTTAAAAAGAAACGATAATTTGTGAGAAATTCAGGTATTTCAGCCATTATTTTTCACACTATAATTTTTAGGAGTCAGAATTCAGAATGGGCTGCGCCCCGCTGCGCTAACAGGAGTCAGAATTCAGGAGTCAGGAGTCAGAATTCAGCATTTAATTGGAGTCCAACACAACGACAGATGGTAGTTGAATCTGGACTTTGCTCGATTTGGGCGCAGTCGAAACTCAGTGCATTGCTGGGTAATGAATATTAGTTGAAAGCCTTGCTCCTTGTGAGCGAAACAAAATTAAAATATTTTTCCTCTTTTATACTCCATCCCTTCCCTACGGGACGCTGCGCGAAGATGGGTGGAGTATTCACCAATTCTGTTAGCGCAGCCCATTCAGAATTCAGAATTCTGATTCCTGTTTTATTTAGCAGTCAAGGTTGCTATCAATTGATGATAACAACCTACTGCCAAACATAGACAGCTAATTTTGAACTTAAAAAAACTAAATTTTTAGTTTTAGCCTGCTTTTACTTCTTTTTGCTGTGCGATGATTTCATAACCCTCAATCGAAACTTCAATCTTCTCTGTTGCAGGGTCATTTTTCGAGACATCGAATTCTGGACCTGTATATGATTCGGGGAAACAAGCTTTCAGGTTATAACGGATTACTTCAGTTTTCTTATCTTGGGTATAACCAACAACTGAAATAGCTTTGCGGTTTTCATCCCATTGACGAGGTTTTCCATCTTCGCTACAAGCTAAAAACCATCTGTGTAGGCTTTCGTCACCATTGTAATTCATGGTAATTGTGACATTATTAAACTCAGCCTGTCCAGGAAGATTTTGACGCATTGTCTTACCATTTTTACTTGAGCCTCTAACGCCTTTGGTGGCATTATTTTTTGCTCCCAATCCGGTAACTGATTGAACGAATTTTTCAGTGATGCCATCTGCTTCAAAATAGAATACAGAGGCGACTACATATTCTCCAGCCATATTTCATCTCCTAATTAATAATTGTCATTGGTCATTTGTCATTTGTCATTGGTCATTGGTCATTTGTGTTTACAAAGGACTAATGACGATGGACTAATGACTAAATTTATTGCTCATCAAGTGCATTCCATTGACTGATGCGGAAGATGACAAACTCCGCTGGTCTAACGGGACAAACACCTATTTCGACATACAAACGACCTAAAATTATGGTTTCTGGTGGATTCAATTCGGCATCGCATTTCACATAAAATGCTTGTTCTGGTGAATCCCCAAATAAAGCACCTTCACGCCAAATTCGCTCTAAAAAGTTACTGACGGTACGTCGGACACGCGCCCACAAATCTTGGTCGTTGGGTTCAAAAACTACCCATTGAGTGCCTAGTTCAATTGATTTTTCTAGATAACTAATCAACCGCCGGACGCTGATATAACGCCACTCTGTTTTATCTGGCTCAACTAAAGTACGCGCACCCCAGATGCGGATACCTCGATTTGGGAAACTGCGAATACAGTTGATACCAAGGGGGTTCAATAGTTCCTGTTCGCGGAAGTTGGTGTCGTAACCCAAACCAATTACGCCTCTGGGTACTTCATTTGCAGGTGCTTTGTAAACTCCTCTAGTTTCGTCGGTGCGTGCCCAAACACCCATCACATGACCGCAAGGAGGTACTAAAATGGGATTACCGCGATCGCGTGGATTTGGAACTTTGATCCAAGGATAATAAAGGGCGGCAAACATCGAACGACGGTTAAATCTATTCAACCAATCAACCACATGTTGAGGTTTAACAGCGTCTGGTGGTGCATCAAGTACAACCATGCGGTTGGGTGGATTAGGAATATCACCACTGGCGGAACCTTCGCACATGCTAATCATCAGTTCCATGATGCCGTGGACTTGATCCAAATTCAGCACTTGCTCTTGATAAGCCCGCATCAAATCAGGACAAGCCAGCATTGTGATTTCATCAATTTCAAAAATACCGCGTACCCCGGTGCGATCGTCCCGTACCCCTTCTAAATCTCGTGAAAATCTATCTGGTGGAGTGGCAACAATGGGCGGCGCTAGTTCGTACTGGCCGTTAACCGGACGACGAGTTAAAGGCTGTCCGCTTTGAGTAATGTCTTCTACGATGACATACATGGAATTTCTCAAAGCCGCCAGCGCATAAGTCGCAACCTGACCAGGTTCGCGGTTCATGGTCAAGTTTTCGTATTGCTCTAAAAGCTCATCTCCCCGACGAATCTGGATGGTGAAGTATTCCCCGGTATTTGGAGGAGCTTCTCCTTCAGTACCTTCAGGTAAAGCACGAGGAGAACCATCGATAATAATAATATTTACTAATCCGCCTGCTGCTTGTTCGGGGCGCAAAGTAAAGCGCAAGGCTGGACGATTGCCACGAGAGTTGATTCGGATGTTAGCAGGTTCAGGATTTGCGGGTTTGGGTGCCCCTGGTAATTGAGTACCGATGCTAGTTACCCAGCAGCGACCGCCACCATTCATGAAGTAGCCGTAGACTGCAAAGGGTAAATAAGCGTTGAAATCGGTGAACCCATCAGAATTAGGACGAGCAAAATAGTTGAGATATTGCGTCCAATTCGTCACCAGCATCGGCTTAAATAGCTCAGCATCATCTCGAACATCTTCTGTAAAACCGACAAAACCGGCAACTGCTGTGCTAACACCTTCAATCGGTCGGCTCCCTCGGTCAAATTCTTCAATATAAACACCAGGAGCAAAGTAATCAAGTCGAGCCATGAGAGTCCCTCCAAGTCAGTAAAAACTTAATTATTCAGGAGTTAGAAATATCTCTTTGAAAGTATGACTTTGGTCATCTACCAATGCATTAACATTCTGGGGTAAATAGCCAGGACAATCTATATTTAAAACATAGTTACCCATCTCAAGGTTTTCAAAAAAGAACAGCCCTTCTTTATTGCTTTCCATGAATTTTTTACTTCGCAGCAAAGTAACTTTTGCCCCCATTAATGGCAGATTTTTCGTTGCACTCTTGACAACACCTGCAATTACTACGCGCCTGCTCATAATTTGGGTGCTACCATTACCGTTCCCGTGCATTTGATTTCGCAGATCGAAAATTCGCTCCCAAACTAAAGGTACTGTGGTAGATTGGGTATCAAGAGGTACGGTGAGTGTTAAATATAAGGCTGAACGCAAAGGTACATTAAGAGCGCTCCATAAGCTGCCAGGCTCAACTGACGGTTGTAGTCCAACCATCATTGGCAAACTACCATAGCCCCGCAATTCCGGAACTAAAAACTCCTCCTCTAAAGCTCGATGGCGCATAAGTACCCTCAATGCTTCACTGAGGAAGTGATGCTCGCCTAAAGTCGTCCTATCCCAAGCTGTTAATAGCAGCGAAACATCAAACCAAACAGGTGCCCAATTGACGATGCCGGCTTGCAGATGGCGTGTAATATTACGTTCAACTTGCCTTCCGGCCTGTTGGAACTGCTTACTCTCACGAATGTCATAAATGTATAAATTGAGAGTCGGACCGGCTCCTTCTTCCCTGCGATTACTGGGATGGCTGAAGTCAATCTGCTCTGTACTGGTAAGTGAAGTTCCTCCAGCTAAAATTTCCGCTAAAGTTTGAAGAACGAAGATAAGCATGAAGGTCTTGTGCTGGTAGCTAATTCCAGATGCATCTAGGTTATCTGTATCACCGTTGTAAAGTAATTAGACTTTTGTCGATATTTTTGAATGGGGCATGGGGCATTGAGGTATGGGGCATTGGAGATTGAAAAATAGTAGTCCTATATGTCAATTGATGAGAGTAGGGGAAAAACATCATGACCCCGATACAAATCTCGTCGAGTTAGACGAACGGATGCGCGAAATTTGGGGAGAGCCAGAGGATGCTGTGGTGTTGCCGCTGTCGCTGATTATACAGCGTGTTCATCTAGGACATCCTTAAATTAAGATGAGGAAAAAAAAATCAAAAGTCTAGAGCAAAATGATTTTTACCTTTGACTTTTGATTTATGTAAACGTGCTAAACTTTCGTGCTGTTTAGTCATTTCACGCATCAATTTACAGCACATTAACTAGATAATCAAGGGTTTATAGAAAACATCGTACTTTTCTTACTTTTCTCAATAAGTTAAGTCACTAAAATTTTTGTTTTTCTCCTGGTGTAGTTAAAAATTAATGAGTCATATCATGTCCAATTGATTACTTATTAAACCCGAAGAACCCCACCCCGCCAAAGCTACGCTTTGTCTCCCCTCCTCTTAGCAAGGCTACGGTGTACACACAAATCGAATTACCCCCCTTAATCCCCCCGATATATTGGGGGGAAACAGGAAATCTAGTTCCCTCCCCAATATATCGCGGAGGGTTAGGGAGGGGTAAAACCTTGGTTAATCACCTATTTCAGACTTGTGTGTACCAGATGCGGTACAACATTATATCGCCAGGTGTAGGGGCACGGCACTGCCGTGCCCCTACAGGTGTACCTCACGTTTGTCGGGAAACGCTATGAGCAGAAAATCTCATGTTTCGCAAAAACATTTCTTCAAAAATCCGAAAAACCGCAACTCTAGTGTGTAGATTAGTCTGGAGTACTTTTGATTGCAGTATATTTTTTTGTGGAATCAGTCAAAAAGTCTAGTCTACTAAGAGCAAGACGCTGATCCTACAATATTTATCGAATTGTTACAAATGAGAAGGACTATAAAACTCGTGTTTGATTTTTGAAACAACTCTGTACAACTCAAAAAGCCTGTTTTTCCGTTGCCTATTGCCTATTGCCTAGAAATCAAAGCCGATGACTATATATAGTTACAAAAGCGAGATGCACTTGTGAATAAAAACTTAATAATTCTTCGTAACAATTACCTTAAAAAATAACTTAATAAAAAAATAAACATTCCTGAGACTGCATAAATTTATACTAGACAGCAGAAGAGTAAAAATATTTGGTACAAAAAGCGAGTGAAGCTATGACACTAGGCTTTTCTCTACACAAACTAGAAAATGGCTCTAATTATTTGAGTTCCTCAGATATCCAAAGTTTTTGTCAACTTGAGTCTGAGCAATTAACTAGTCAAGAGCCAATTTTTTTCGCTCGGATTGTCTATCATGATTGCTTGCTGAAAACTCATCAGGAAGTTATCAATTATCATCAAGAACAATCTCCTTTTTCTCAAAAGACTTTAGCTTATTTGCGTTCAGAAGCATGGCTGACAGACTTTCCGCCTGTTTTTACTATAAATAGATTTGAATTAAAAGATTTTTCATCCATTTGTTACATTTGCCCGATAGGGTATAGGAATCAAAAGCCTGAATACATCCAAATCATTACTGATGAACCTCTCCCACAGAGTTTAGAATTATACATCAAACGCTCCGCCATGCTCTTAGGTAAGTATGTAGATATTTGCTTAGACTATGGAAGACAAAAAACTGAAATTCAACTCCTGGAAGATATTTTGCATCGAATAGGTCATCAATTGCGTAATTCTTTAGGACTAATTGGATTGTACGCACATAATTTATGTTTGGGATTAAAAGAGAATCCTTGGCAAGAACAAGCAACAATTATCAGCGAAAGCATCCAAGATTTAGATACTAATTTAAACGAGCTTATTGATTGCGGTCAAAGTGCAAAATTAAGGGTTACTCCCCAAGATTTAAGAAGTTTAGTTGTTGAAAGTATCACAAATTTACAACCTTTAATTAATGACAAAAAACTTAAAATAACCATTCCCGATACATCTACAATTCTGAAAATAGACCGACTACAAATGAAGCAAGTATTTGACAATATACTGAGTAATGCTGTTCATTTTAGTCCGAATTCCGGAACTATCACTTGTAGCTGGCAGATTTTTCAAGATGAAGTTTTAATTAAAATTTCTGACCAAGGGCCAGGACTATCTCCAGAAGATTTACAAAAAATATTTACGCCGTTTTATTCCCGTCGCCAAGGAGGTACAGGTCTGGGTTTAACCATTGCTAAAAAAATTATTTTGGATCATCAAGGAAATATTTGGGGACAAGTTTTATCCGACAAGGGGGCACAATTTTCGGTAATTTTGCCAAGGCCAAGAAGTGGATAGGTAATTCGTAATTCGTAATTCGTAATTCGTAATTCGTAATTAAAAAGATGATTAATGATAATAAAAAGCTTTCGGTTTTACTGGTAGATGATGAAGAACGTTTTCGCCAAGGGTTACGTACCCTGCTCAATTTTTATAATATTAATTCTGCATTACCTGTAGAAGTTGTGGGTGATGCAGATTGTCTAGAGCAAGTTTTAAAATTCACGGCTCAGAAGAATCCAGATTTAATTTTGTTGGATATGCAATTAACAGGATGTGATGGGATTACAGTTCTGGCACGTCTAAAGGAAACTGCTTTTTCTGGTAAGGTTTTAGTATTATCTGCTCATCAAGAAGATGACTGGATTTTTCGGGCAATGCAGGGTGGAGCCGCAGGTTATGTGTTTAAAAATCGTTTGGCGACTCAATTGTGTGAAGCTATTAATACTGTGACTAGATCTGAAATTTATTTACCTTCAGAAGTTGCGAGTCGATTTTTTCGCTTTTTTCAAGCTTATTCAGATTCTTCTGTGAGAGCATGTCATCAAGTGCATTTAACACAAAGAGAGCAAGAAGTTTTACACTGGTTAACTCAAGGTGCTTCTAATGAAGAAATTGCTAAGCATTTATATGTGACAGTTGCTACTGTTAAGGCGCATCTCACCAGTATTTTTGAAAAATTGAAGGTTACTAGTCGTACTCAAGCTATTGTGGCCGCACTCAAGTTAGGATTAGTTAAAGCTTGAGCGCAACGGAAGTAATTGGCGCAATTCACGAAACTGTTTCTCTATGCCTTCATTTGAATCTTTTTATCAAGAATACCCCTGTTCGTACAATTCTCCCTTAAATTGCGATCGCCCTTTCCAAACGGCACAGCAAATCAAGGGCGCTAAGTTTTGCTTGGAATGTGGTTTCCCAGCAACTTTACCGCAGGAGGCTGAGATTAAAGGAAGTCAGGGTACTTATCAAATAGGTAGTTTTTCCGGTGTGCGGGGTTTAGGCCGTTTATACTCAGGTATTCAACTTAAGGATAAACAGCCTGTAATCATCAAAGAATATCTCCTACCCAATCGCTGTTTTAATGAAAACGAAACTCTCAAACGCAAAGAAAGTTTTAAAAGAGTAGGTGGGGTAACTTTAGCCGATAGTCGAATTCAAAACTTTCGACTTGTGGAGACTAAAGAAGCGATCGCTGATGATAAAGGAGAACGCTGTTATCTCATCGCTAAAGGAATAGACTCATCCCAAACTTTAGGTCAATATATCATTGAAAAGGGAGCAATGACAGCTCCTCAAGTGCGGGAAGTCCTCAATCAAGCACTACAAACTTTGCAATTTCTCCACACCCAAAAGCTGCGTTTTCCTTCCAATCAAATACAACTCGGTTTAACCCACGGCAACATCAATGTAGATAGTACTTTAATTAAAGTAGAAAGTCATCAAAAATTTTCTATATATTTTTGTGATTTAGCTATCTGGGAAAACTTATTTATTCCACCCGTTATTGCTCAACCAACCCCCGCCAGACCTGAACAAGATTTACAATCTTTAGGAATGGTAGCTTTTTATTTATGGGTAGGAAGAACAACTAATTTATCTTCTAATCAGCCTTTAGATCCTAGAGATAATCAACAATGGCCAGATACAGATGACCATTTAAAACAATTTATTTATCGTTTAATGGGGTTGGAAACTCCTTTTGAAAGTGCAGAAGCAGCTCGTCAAGCACTATTACAACTTCCCAAAGAAGATAGTGCCAAGAGTTCAGCGCGTTCCTCTGGTTCTCAAATAATTGAAAAACGTTTGCCAATGCCTTTAATCCTACTACTAGGAATCTTGGCCTTATTACTATTAAGTGGGGGAATTTGGTATTTTCTGTTGCGGAATTCAACAGATACACGTAATAAATTTATCGAATGGTCTAGACTGGTACGGAATTTCTCAGAAGTTCCCAACGTTCCTTCAGGACAATTTACTTATACAGGAGAAAAAGATAGTTCATGGAGTTATATTTTAACGCAACCAATAGACAACAGTCGTCTAGCAGATTTATTAGCTAAACCCAAGGCAGATGCAACGGCAACATATAACTATGAATCCGTTTTGTCAGCGGATGTAAATAATCCCATTAAAAGTATAGAAGAAGTACAAACAGGAAAAAAAGACTTTGCAATTACTAGTTTGGGAAATAGCATCACAAGTCAACTAACAAAACAACGAGTTGCCTATGATGGGTTAATTGTTTTTGTTGCATTTAATAAAAGAGATTCAAATCTGGCTAATGCTCTGGGAGGGCAAATCAGTCTTGAGCAATTGCGTCAAATTTATACAGGGAAAATTACTAATTGGCAGAAAATTAATTCCAAACTGCCAAATTCTCTGGAAATCAAGCCTTTTGCTCCCACCGAACCGGAAGCGATCGCTAAATTTCAAGAACTAGTTTTGAAAAATGACCCCCAGGACAAAGCTTTATTTGCAGCGAAAGTTACTAAACTGGATACCACAAAAACCCAGAACCAGATACGTAGCGAGATTCTAGAGGGGCGAGCCACTGGGATTATCAGTTTTGGGATTATCAGTAAAACTTGGAAACAGTGTACTGGTTATCCCCTAGCGATCGCCAATGGTGACAAGCCAGCTAGCCAACCTTTGTTTCAAAGACGCGATCGCCGCTCAATTAATCCTTCAGATGACTTGTGTCAGCATGATGATTATTATGTTGATGTTACTACTTTCCAAAGCTACCCCTTGGGATATCCTGTTTTTGTAGTGTACCCTCAAGACAGCAACCGCCTGACTGGTGGTTCTACATTTGCCCAGATGCTAATTACTCGTCAGGGTCAGTGTTTACTTAGTAAAGTAGGTCTTGTAGCTTTACAACCTATGCCTGATGATATAAATTCCTATGCCTGCAAATCGGTGCCCTAATCCTAGTTGCGAATATTTTAACCGCGCCCTGCCTAACAATACTAAGGTTTGTCCCTGGTGTGCGACTCCCATAGGTAATGTAGTTGCTCCTACATCACAACCACCTATTCAGCCACAGCCCAGTCAACAACCGCCTATTCAGCCACAGCCCAGTCAACAACCGCCTATTCAACAACCGCCTAATCAGTATCAGCGCCCGGTAACAGAGCAACCCAACTACCAAGTTCCTCAACAAGCCCCGGTAGATTATTCAACAGTCTATCAGCCACGGGTTCCTTATCCACCAACACCTCCTGTTTATACCCCCCCGCCTCAAAGAGCGCCAGTCTTAAAGCTGATTCATAGCACTGGTAGAGAATATAACCTCCTTGGGGAAGGAGGTTATATTGGGCGTCGCAGTCAAAGTCCAGGAATAGCGCCGCCAGAAATTGACTTGACCGGTATTCCCAATGAGGGAATAGTCTCTCGTCGTCATGCGCGAGTTGATTGGGACTGGTCGCAAAATGCATATATGATTGTTGACATGAGTACAAATGGTATTTATTTAAACAACAATCCTCTAACTCCTGGGATGCAATATCGACTGCTGAATGGTGATGCGTTGAGATTTGGCCAGGATAATCTAGTTAATTTTACTGTATATGTAATGTAACATAAAATTTTATTACAGCTATTTTCAGGTAAGGGACTTCCAAAAAATAAATTATCCCAAATTCTTTGTACGTTTGTAGGGGCGCACAGCTGTGCGCCCCTACGACGGGATATTTTTTTAATTGGAAGTCCCTAAATAGACCACGCGGTAGGGGCACAGCAATGCATTAGACCTGTTGCAAAAGTCCCCTAACACCCCACCCCCAGCCCCTCCCCGCTTTTCGGGAGGGGAGACTTTGACGTAAGTCAAAGACGGGGTGGGGTTCTTTTTTTGATTTATGCAAGAAGTCTATTGCTGTGCCCCTACAAATGTAAAAATAATTTGGGATAATTTATTTTTTGGAAGTCCCTAACGTGAAATCCCACCCCCTTTTAGGGGATGGGATGAGCTTAAAAACACTCTTACTCATTACCTAGAGTGTACTGAGGATAAATGAGATTCTAACTGTTATACATGGCACAACCAGTCATTATCTCTGGCATCCAACGAGCCGAAATATTCTTATTTGTACGCCACAAGTAACATTACCTGATTGAAGAGAAATTTCAATCAGAACTAGTCACAGTGGTTAATATTTACGGCTTTTGCCTACGAAATGTAGCTAGAAAAATAGCTGGCGATTAGTTGATGATTCTCAGGTGAATTTAGTTTGAATTTATGATCGCAAACACTGTTTTAGATCCTTTAGTAAGCGATATTAGGCGTGCAGAAATTTGTCAGATTTTAGGAGAGACTTACACCCAGGAACGTTGGAATGATTGGCGTTGGCAAATGCGGCATCGGTTGACTAAGCTGGAACAATTTCAGCAGTTATTACGGCTTATTCCTGCTGAAGAACGAGGACTTTTAATAGCACCAGAAAAGTTTGCTGTGGCCGTAACACCACATTTTGCCTCGCTACTCGATCCAAAAAATCCCCTTTGTCCGCTGCGCTTACAAGTGATTCCACGGGAAGAAGAACTCATAGTTAGTAGCACAGATTTGGTAGATCCCTGTGGAGAAGATCGCGATTCACCAGTCCCAGGACTTGTACATCGCTATCCCGATCGCGTATTGTTGCTTGCCCTAGATACTTGCGCGGCTTATTGTCGTTACTGTACCCGCTCTCGTTTGGTGAGCCAAGGTGAAATGTATCCAGTCACACGGCGGTTAGATGCGATCGCTGCTTACCTAGAAGAACACACCGAGGTACGTGATGTCCTAATTTCTGGGGGCGATCCGCTGCTGATGTCTGATGAACCTTTAGACAACTTACTGCGCCGATTGCGTGCCATTCCCCATATTGAATTTATCCGCATTGGTTCCCGCGTACCGAGTTTTTTACCGCAACGCATTACACCAGAATTAGTTGCTTTGCTGCGTAAACATCGCGTCTGGCTGTCCTTGCACTTTTGTCATGTGCGGGAACTTACCCCGGAAGTAGCACAAGCTTGCGATCGCCTGGCTGATGGTGGTATTCCTCTAGGCAGTCAAACTGTGCTACTAAAAGGCGTCAATGACTCCCAAGAGGCGCTGAAGAATCTGTTTCACGGTCTTCTCAAACTACGAGTGCGACCTTATTACCTTTATCAATGCGACCCAGTTGTTGGCACTGCACATCTGCGAACGAGTGTGCAAACAGGGATTGATTTAATCTCTAAATTGCGCGGTCATACTACTGGATATGCTGTCCCAACTTATGTGATTGACGCCCCCGGTGGTGGTGGGAAAGTGCCAATTCAAGCTGAAACTCTACTTGCTTATGAGAACGGCACAGCTACAGTCCGAAATTGGGCAGGCAAAACCTACACTTATGTAGATTCAGTAGAGTAAAACTGATTAAATTTTGGATTTTAGATTTTGGATTTTGGATTCAAAGATTCAAAATCTAAACTCTTAGGGATTTCCAAAAAATAAATTATCCCAAATTATTTGTACATTTTTCGGGTAGCACAGCTGCGCCCCTACGATGGATATTTTTTTCATTGGAAGTCCCTTAACGTACATACGAACAGTGGGAGTTATGGGGTGATGAGTTTATTTATTGGTCTTTGTTATGACTTGAAGACAGACTACTTGAAGTCTGGTTTTAGTGCTGAAGAAGTGATGGAATTTGACGATGAAGAAACTATCATTGGGCTAGAAAAAGCTCTATTTGAGTTAGGTCATCAGGTTGAACGTATTGGCAATGGCAGAGAACTTGCTCTCAGGTTAGCAAAAGGCGATCGCTGGAATCTTGTTTTTAATATTGCTGAGGGTTTGAAAGGTCGTTCTCGTGAAGCACAAGTTCCAGCAGTCTGTGAATTATTCGCTCAACCTTACACTTTTTCCGACCCCCTCACCTGCGCCCTCACCTTAGATAAGGCACTGGCTAAAAGGATAATACGCGATCGCGGTTTGCCCACAGCCCCCTTTGAAGTAGTGAATTCCACCGCCCAAGCACAAGCCGTATCCCTACCTTTGCCATTGTTCCTCAAACCTGTAGCGGAGGGGAGTTCCAAGGGAGTAACTGGGCGTTCCTTTGTTAAAGAACGCCAGGAGCTAGTGACGATGTACCAATTATTACGCGAACAATTCCAGCAGTCCGTACTGGTGGAAACCTTTCTTCCCGGTCGAGAATTAACAGTGGGTATTATTGGCAATGGCAGTAATTCGCGGGTAGTAGGTGTTATGGAAGTAATTTTTGCAGACAAAGCAGAAACTTCTGCCTACACCACCGTCAACAAAGATGAATATTTGGAACGGGTATCTTATCGTTTGCTCATCGATCCTGAACCACTGGCGGCACAGGCAAGACAGCTAGCGCTGGATGCTTACTATACTCTTGATTGCCGTGACGCTGCCCGCGTCGATCTGCGCTGCGATGCTAATGGTGTGTTGCAGTTTCTGGAGATTAACCCATTACCAGGACTTCACCATATCCGCTCAGACTTACCAATTATGGGACGTTTGGCTGGTGTGGCATACACAGAAATCGTTGCCACAATAGTCGATTCTGCTTGGGAAAGGTACGAATGTTATTTTAGCTAAAATTATTTGACCATAACTATAGCGCTTCCCATTCAGATGCGGTACAACATACATCGCCAGGTGTAGGGGCACGGCACTGCCCAGGGGTGTCAACTTAACGTGAAACCCTTGTCCCACAGACGTTTTACCCCCCTTAATCCCCCCTTGGAAAGGGGGGAAAAAGGAATTTAGTTCCCTCCCCTTGTAAAGGGGAGGGTTAGGGTGGGGTAAAACGTCTGTGGAACAAGCATTTGAGCTTAAGTTGACACCAATGGGCACTGCCGTGCCCCTACAGGTGTACCTCACGTTTGTCGGGAAACGCTATAACGCAAGTGTCAAATGCTAAAGTTCTTAGTTTTTAGGCTGTTCAACTAAGCTCGATCTCAGAAGTCAAAAAATAAAAACGGCTGACTAAAAGCACTGCTCCGATAAGCATTCCTAGTAATAAACCCAACCATAAACCTATAGCACCCCAACCTAAAGTAAATGCCATCAGGTAGCCGCTACCTAGACCAACTCCCCAGTATGCGAATATCGCGATCGATGTTGGTGTGCGCGTATCTTTCAAACCAATTAAAGCACCAGCAGCGATCGCTTGAATAGAATAAAATATCTGTACTATTGCCGCTACACCTAAGAAAGAAATTGCAGTGTTAACTATCTCGACATTATTCAGATTATTGGTGTCCAAATACATGCTCACAATATAGTTGGGAAATAGCCAAAAAATTATTGCCACAATGCTCACCAAAGGAGTAATAAGTGCAATGCAAATAAATGCTGCTCTGTTTACACCTTTGAGATCGTTTTGTCCCTTCAACTGTCCTACTCTCATGGTGATGGCATAAGAAATGCCTATAGACACAGTTTCGACAAAACTTTCTGTCTCAACAGCAATTTCATGGGCTGCTAATTTATCAGTGCCAAACCACCCCATGAGTACAGCAATGGCAGTGAATACTCCAACTTCGGCTCCATACTGCAAACCCAAGTACCACCCTGTTTGGCACATATCTACAAACATCTCCCTATCGAACTGAAGCAGAGCGCGATCGAGATGGTAGTCTTGAAAGTACTCATCGAAGGAAATCCAAGTAGCGGCGGCGATAAAATTTAACCAAAGAATGAGTGTGCTTGCCCAACCTATACCAGCTAGACCAAGGGCTGGAAAACCAAATTTCCCGAACATGAATACATAATTAGCAGCCCCATTTAATAATAATCCCGCCACTGTAATTACTGTCAGGAATTGGGGGCGATTCAGGGCAGAGCTAACTTCTTTTAAGATACAGAAGCCGAGTGCAGCAGGAAAACCCCAAACAATAGATTGTAAATATGTTTTAGCTAATAATACGTTGCTTTTTTCTTGACCAATCAGCATCAAAATCAAATCAAAGTGCCAAATGATAAACATTATAGGGAAGCAGGCGATCGCAGCTAACCAAATTCCCTGACTGGTAGCACAGCTAACTCGATCTATTTTTCCTGCACCAAAAGCATTAGCAACAGTTGCACCTACTGTTGAGAGAGTAGAACGACAAATAGAGGCTAGAGTAGAAAAGGTGATAGCACCTAAAGCACCAGCCGCTAAAGCTTGAGTGTTAAGTAAGCCCATCATCACCCCATCCAATAAAGGAATTCCCGCTTCTAAGATTTGAGCAATTACTAAAGGAACTGCTAATTGTAAGCAGGCTTGGATTTCTAATATGAACTCTGATTTAAGTTCTTTTGAGGTTAACTCCATTTCGGGATAAACACTAAGTAGGGCTATAAAAAGGTTACCTTAATATATTAAGATAAGTTAAGCTCAACAACGAAAATTTGCTGATTTTGAGGAGCGATGTCTAGGACGGGCTACGCCTACGCACTAGTAGAAGTTGGCACAAATCCAGGTATCATAACAGACAAAAAATAAAAGAGGAGTCAGAATTCAGAATTCAGAATTCAGAATACTCTACCCATAAAAGAATAGAGTATTAGGGACTTACAAAAAATAAATTGTTCCAAATTATTTGTAATTTTTAGAGGCGCGAACAGTGGAAATTTTTTGATTTGTAAGTTCCTATTTGGGGATTCCTTTTAATAGATAAGTCATCATTTCACCTTTACCTTTAACCTTAATTAAACCTCGTTCTTCCAATAAAAATTTATCCTTTAAAAGTTGATAACTTGCTTCACAAACTTGGATGCCACCCGCAATACCATGTGATTCCATGCGACTAGCTGTATTGACTGTATCTCCCCAAAGGTCATAGGCAAACTTTTTCAGACCAATCACTCCTGCCACTACCGGCCCTGTACTAATGCCAATACGAATCCGAAAAGATTGGTTATTTTCTTCATTAAACTGAGCTACAGCATTTTGCATATCTAACGCCATGTTAGCTATGGCGATCGCATGGTTGTTAGACTGATTTGGCAAACCAGCAACAGCCATATACGCATCGCCAATCGTCTTGATTTTTTCCACTCCATGACGTTCTGCCAATTGGTCGAACAAACAAAATATTGTATTTAATAAATCAACTAATTCCGCAGGAGATGTCCGGCTTGAAAGCTCTGTAAAACCAACAATATCGGCAAATAACACCGTAACTTCCAGAAAACTATCTGCAATAGTTGTCGGCTGTTGTTTTAATTGTTCGGCAATCATCTCTGGCAAAATATTTAGTAGTAGCCGTTCTGATTTTTGCTGGGCTACCTCCATTGCTTTACGAGCGTCAAATTCATTTTTTTGTAAGCGCTCATATAAATAAACAGAAAAAACACAAATTATGCAAGTCCAAAAAAGATATAAACCGTGTTCAACATAATAATCTAAGGGATTTTTTAATGTGGGATTATATAAAATATATAAAATTAAATAGCAAAAAATTGTCCCAATTTGTGATACTAAATGCATCCACCATTGTACTGGCACAAGTGTAGCTTGAGTTAAAAACATCAGACTCCAGAGATTGTTTGTAGGTTCCAGTTTATTAAATAGCAACGCTACATCAATTTGGACAACACAAGTTACAGACCAGCATAAGCTCAAAAAAATTAAATCTGGATGGCGGCGACCTATGGAGGTTTTACATAAAGCCCAACAAAGAAGAATAAATAATTCTACTACAAAACCAATTTTAAAGGCATATATTTTGCCTTGTACTTGTGAATTTACCCAAAAGAAAAAAGCAATCAAAGTCAAGCCAGAAATCAGCATGATTTGAGCCTGCAATTGCAATCGCTTGAGCAGGAAGCGCTGTCGCTGTTCTTTGTAGGATTTGTCAAAGCTATTGCTTATTTGCCAATGGGACATCCCTTGACTCATCAGCGCATCTAGTTGACTTTTGTCAGAGTTATTTGGATTAATCATGCACTTTTTACGTTATTAGTAATCAAGGGAGTGGGGAGTGGGGAGTGGGGAGTGGGGGGATGAGGGAGATGAAAGAGATGAGGGGGATGAGGGAGTGACGGAGTGAGGGAGTGAGGGATGAGAATTAATAACTAATCCCCAGTCCCCAATCCCCAGTCCCCAATCCCCAATCCCCAATCCCCAGTCCCCAGTCCCCAATCCCCACTCCCCAATCCCCAATGCCCAATGCCCAATAATTATGGCTCGTACCCCAACATTAACTTTCGATCGCGGCACACTAATTTTGCATCCACCACCACGCGGCAAAGCTTGGATGGACTATGCCACATGGGATGATAGAGTTGAAAAATTCCGCATTCCGGCGATTAGATACCGATCGCTGGTGGAAGCACTACAAGCGGAAGATGTTAACTTTATCGATGAAGCAAAGGAATTTTATCCTCTAGATTTGGTTTCTAGTTTGGAAATGGAACCCTATGCTCACCAGAGTGAAGCCCTAGCGGCTTGGAAACTAGCGGGTAGGCAAGGGGTGGTTGTGCTTCCCACGGCGGCGGGAAAGACTTATTTAGCACAAATGGCGATGCAGTCAACCCCCCGCACGACGCTGATTGTAGTGCCAACTTTGGATTTAATGCATCAGTGGTATGCACATTTAGTGGCGGCTTTCCCGGATGCTGAGGTGGGATTGCTGGGGGGTGGTTCGCGGGATAAAACAGCCATCCTGGTGGCAACTTACGATAGTGCGGCAATTCACGCGGAAGCGATCGGAAATCAATATGCTTTGATTGTTTTTGATGAGTGTCATCACTTACCAACGGATTTTAATCGGGTAATTGCTGAATATGCGATCGCACCTTATCGCTTAGGACTTTCTGCCACACCAGAACGTACCGATGGCAAACACGCTGACTTAAATATTCTCATTGGTCAAGAAGTATATCGCAAACGCGCTGAAGATTTGGCGGGGAAAGCGTTAGCAGAACATGAAATCGTCCAAATTAAGGTAAAGTTATCACAACTTGAGCGCGAAAGATACAACCAATTAATTCAAACTCGCAACGACTTTTTAAAGCAATCTCGCATTTCTTTGGGCAGTCTTCAAGGTTGGCAAATGTTCGTCCAAATGAGCGCTAGATCCCAAGGTGGGCGGAGAGCTATGTTAGCGCACCGCGAAGCGAAAGATATTGCTTTGGGTACTGATGGAAAGTTGCGAATTTTAGCTAATTTGTTGGCAGAACATTATCCGGCACGAATTTTGATTTTTACTGCTGATAATGCTACGGTTTATCGCATTTCCCAAGAGTTACTAATTCCGGCAATTACTCATCAAACTCCTGTGAAAGAACGCCATGAAATATTAACAAAATTTCGTGAGGGTACATATAACACCTTGGTGGCTTCTCATGTGTTAAATGAAGGAGTTGATGTGCCTGCGGCTTCTGTGGCAATTATTTTATCGGGAACTGGTTCGGCTAGAGAGTATACTCAGCGTTTGGGGAGGGTTTTAAGGAAGGGGAATATTGAGAATAAGCAGGCGATTTTGTATGAGGTGGTGGCGGAGGATACGAGTGAAGAGGGGACTTCGGCGAGGCGCAGAGGGGAGAGGGAAGTAAGAGGACGCGGCGAGAAGAAGGGGAATTTGCAGGTTGTGTATGGGAGTGGGAAGGAAAGGAGTTTAAAGGCGGCGGAACAGTTAGAAATTAATTATTCAGTCCAAAATCCAAAATCTAAAATCCAAAATTCAGCAGATGTTACCGACAGAGTTATTGATGCATCGCCAAAACGGGGAGGAGATCATTCCGAAGAGACTGAAGATTGATCGGCAAACTTCGGAGTTAGCGATTGAGTTAATTAATTATTTTCAATCAGCGGTGGGGAAGACTCAGGGTGTGCTTGAGCGACAACTGACTGATTTTGAAGGAGATTCGACAGATTATCGGGTGAAGCGGGGATTAGCTTATATTCTCAAAAGCAGTTTTTGTACTTTTGAGGTGGTTAGTCCTTTGGAACCACAAATGTTAAGAGAACGGGTGTTTTCTCTGGCTGCAAAGTCTGTTTCTAGTCGGGAATCTACACAAGTTATTCTGGGGAAAGTTGCTGATGAATTAACTCAAGAACTTGAACGGGAAGTTTTACCGGAACAGGTTCGGAATGGACTATATGCTGATTTATCTGAGAATAAAATTTTGACGGTTTTTGATGCACCAACAGCGCCAGATTTGTTGAATCGCTATAATTTATCTCAGGTGCAGGGTGTTTTTTATAAAGCGAGTCAGTTGGTGTTAAATGCTCATCGAAATGTTCCAGGAGAATATAAGCTGTTATTTCGCTATTTAAAATTGTTTCAATTGATGGCTTATATTGAAGGTGATGCTGACCACGGGTTTACAATTACGATAGACGGACCGACGAGTTTGTTTAATCCTAGTACGCGATATGGGTTGGCGATCGCTAAACTAATTCCCGCTTTACTTCACGTTACAAAATGGAGTCTTTCTTCGATTCTCCAAAGTCGTGATGCCTATACAAATACCTGGAAAACTGGACGTTTTACTCTCAATTCCGAATGTGGATTGGTATCTCATTATCCACCAGGAAAGCCCTACGATAGTATGCTAGAAGCATCCTTTGCTGATAAATGGGATGCGTTGAAAAGTGGTTGGGCGTTAGAGCGAGAAGTTGATTTGATACCAATTCCTGGTAGCGTGATGATTCCTGATTTTCGCTTAGTGCATTCTGATGGGCGTAGTTTTTTATTAGAAATTGTTGGTTATTGGCGACCAGAATATTTACAAAAAAAGTTTTCTCAGGTGCGGCGTGCTGGACGTGATGACTTAATTTTGGCAATTTCCGAGCGACTTAATTTAGAAAAGGCGGGCGTAAAATTAAATGATGTTCCCGCCAGAATTGTTTGGTTTAAAGATAAGTTATTGCCAAAAGCTGTATTAGCTGTCATGGATTGAATAAGGAGAAATCGAAAGTAGCAGAAATATGATGCAACTAAATTGAGAAACCGGTCATCAGCGAAAAAGCGATTCTAGTGATACTCTGGCATTTCTCCATCCGGCCATCGCACACAACGCACCCAGAACTTGGATACGAGTGCTAACAGAACTGGTTATCTTTGACTGTGATGGAGTGTTGGTAGACAGCGAGACATCGAGTAATCGTGTTCTTGTCCAATTTCTCACAGAGTTAGGACTAACACTGGAACTTAAAGAAGCTATTTCATTATTCAAGGGTTGCAAAATGGCTGATTGTGTTGCTGTCATTGAGCAAAGGCTTGGAAGAATGATGCCACCAGATTTTGTAACTCAGTTGTAACGCTCTTGTTTTGGCAACGTTAAGCCTCTTTGTATGCGTAATCAATATACAACTTATTTAAATTTAGGTTAACAAAAGATTATGTAATTTTGCTAACTATCTTATAATACCTCTAAACTACAGTAAATCTCTCGACTTACCGAATTTAACAGAGGAGGGAAATTTTGACAAACAAGCGGCAGCATACTTGGAAGTTAAACACATATATCACTAAACAAGTTCACACTCGTACTGTTAAAGCTTGGCAAGCTATAAGAAACTGGGGGTTTATATCCCTATTTTTGGTGGGAATAAGCTTAAGTATAGTGATGAGTGCTTGTTCTTCGGCTAATGTTGAGAAAACTGGTAATACTATTGCCAATTCAGGTCGTGATGTCAACCTAACGTTTGTTTCTTATTCAGTTACCAAGGCTGCATATGAGCAGATTATTCCGCAATTTAGAGAAAAATGGAAAAAAGAACATAACCAAAATCTGACTTTTACCGAAAGTTATGATGGATCTGGTTCTCAAACCCTAAATGTGATTGATGGTTTAGAGGCTGATGTGGTACACCTGTCACTAGCCCTTGATGTTGACAAACTGGTTCAGACAGGTTTTATTCAACCAGGTTGGGAAAAAGAAGCACCCTTTAATGCAATTGTGACCCAATCCGTAGGTGCGATTGCTACTCGTGAGGGGAATCCCAAAAATATTAAAACATGGACAGATTTGACAAGACCAGGAGTGAGCGTACTGACAGCTAACCCAAAAACATCTGGTGGTGCGCGATGGAACTTCTTAAGTTTATGGGGTTACGTAACAAAAACTGGACAGGATGAGAAGCAAGCATTAGATTTTACTTCCAAAGTTTATAAAAATGTACCTGTGCTGCCCAAAACTGCTCGTAATGTGACCGAATTGTTCTTTAAACAAGGTCAAGGGGATGCTTTACTCAACTATGAAAATGAAATGATTTTATCAAAACAAAAAGGCGAAAAGTTTTCATATGTTGTCCCTGATGTCAATATATCTATTGAGAATCCAATTGCTGTAGTAGATAAGAACGTCGAGCAACACGGGACTCGGAAAGTTGCAGAAGCATTTGTTCAATATCTCTATACCCCAGAGGTACAAAGAGAATTTGCCAAAATAGGATTTCGCCCTGTAAATACCAAGATTGCAAAAGAACTGAGTAGCAATTTTCCTAAAGTTAAAACTTTGTTTAAAGCTGATGATTTAGGAGGATGGAAAAATATTCAACAGAGATTTTTTAATGAAGGTGCTATTTTTGACCAAATTCAAGCTCAGAATTCTTCAAAATAAATAGGTGAAAATTATCAAAAATTTTACAACCTACATTACTGTAAATGTAGACCATAAGCCAATACGGTTTAGTTAAGGAAATTTATTTGTTAAGGCAGGCAGGGGAGGCAGGGAAGGCAGGGGGAGAGAAAAAAGCTTAACTGAACTGTATTGAACCATAAGCCATATCAGAGAAAAGCTTATGGTCTACGATCTTAGATAAATATTCAAGCAAAAATTACTATTTAAAGAGCTTGAGTTTAACTAGATTGACTATCATGAGGAGAAAGTTCAGAATGGGAACTAGAATTATGCAACAGCCTAATCAACAAGACAAAGACAAATTTATTTCCCCTCACAGTCGTTACTATGGTCAGGTTAAGCCAGAAAAGTTAGTGTTTAATGCAAATTTACAAGAATTTGCTCAAAAAGTAGTTATTATCACTAGTTTAGAAAGCAATGGGAAGTTCTCGGCTAATGAGGCTTATAAGCAGATTAAATTACTTTGGAAACAACTGAAGCGCAGTAAAAAACAACTCTTAAATAGTAACGACCCACCAGCATCATTATGAAATTAGCTTTATTTAAGGTCTATTACTTGAAAATCGTTGAGCCTATACCAATGGTTGCTAACTATATTAAAATTTCTCTTCAATCTCCCATTAATTAAAAACCCCTCTTGCTTAGGAGGGGTAAAGTATTATTTAGTGTAATTAGAATTGACGCGCTTATCGCATCAAAATTGAATGCCTAGCAAATATTAGTCAATGATTTGTGGACTAGGAACTTGGGCGTCAATATCTGCCTGAGATAACGTAGGTAGCAACCAGTTACCTTCACCAGCTTTGAAGACTTTGGCAGGTGCAACATTCAATTCAATTGCACCAGTAGCTGGATTAGTTCTAGCAATGGACTGTGTGCCATCGACAAACTTGACAGCAATGGGTTGGGTTAACTCTTGTACTTCAGTATTAGGACTTACAACTACCTGAGTACCTGCGGGTAGGTAGATACCATCACAATCCCAATCATCATCTGTAATTTGCCCTGCTGCTAAGAAGTAGAGTTGAGTTGGAGATTTTTTCGGTTTATTGGCGTAGATACCCAAAGTTATACCGGTTTGATTAAAGCACTGCGCTCGTTTTCTGGCCGTTTCCATCACATACTTCTGAGACTGCAATTGTGATAGTCGGGCTTGAAATTGCTCAGGTGTATAGCCAGCTTGTTCAGGATTATCTTTCACAGTTAAAAGTTGATTGAGTTCCTGAGTTACCTCAGCATAATCAGTTCCTTTGGTGAAATCTTTGCCTGCCCAAGAAGGTTGAGCAATTGTCAGATTCACAATAAACACGAGGGCAACAAGAATAATTTTGATGAACTGCATATTTTTCTCCCTGGTTTGAGATTTTTACTAATCAGCGAAGGAATTTATCAGCTGGTTAACACTTGAGTAAAAGAGTTAAAAAGCAAAATTATTGCCAAGCTAAGGAAGCTTTTTAAAGATTTTTGCATAAGTTTTGATTTAGTGGAATGCTGAGTCTTGAATCTTAATAAAACTATCAAGTCTATTAGGATTAACCCATCGATTGACAACTTCACTATTGTTTTTGCGGACTTTAATTTGCACTTGTTTAAAGCTTAGTTTGACTACCTGAGCAGGAATTTTGTAGACATCAGCAGCCTCAGGACGAGCTTTGTAAAACCAAATGATCTAAATTTGTAGCTATAAAAACTGTGATTCCGGTGGGGATAGCCGTAATAAATTAGTTCATTTTATCTCTGCTCATTTTTTTTGCTAATACCGTTTTCAGTAGTGTTCGTTGATGTCTGCAAATGTAGGGTAAATTGCTATTTAATGAAGCGTGTAAATATAGTATCTCCAATCCAATTGGTAAGCTGTGTCTACTGGCAATGAAGTACAAAAAGTCTAAATTTACTTTGTGAACTTCCTAATTAAAAGCAAATATTCTTTGTTGTTAAAAAACCTCAAGAACAGCTTTTCCTTAGCGTCATATATCCTGTGATCAAACCTACAAATGGATCGATTCAAGTAAAATACAGCCTCTGATCTGCTAATCAAAAAAGCTTTTATGGCTGATTCTTAGTGACGAGTCAGTTTTTCAACAGCTTTGTTATTTTCTCCAACTGCTTGAGCAACTGTAAAAGATTTATTGCTGGAAGGTTGTTTAGAAAATTTGCTATTAGTTTGAATATGCAAGCCCGGTAATAGAGCCACTTTAGCTTCTTTATTCTCTTTCGGAATATGTACTAAAGTGACTTTAAGCTCATTGATAATTTGTTGCTGCTCTTTGATAATTTGAGTTAATTCATTGAGCTTTTGAGAGTGTAATTCATCCAATTTCTGATGTAGTAGTTCTATATTTTGACTAGCTTTAAGATTCACTTGGTGGTCGATTTCGGCACTTCTGCGGTCAGTATCAGACTGGCGATTCTGACTCATCAATACAATTGGCGCTGTGTAGGCTGAAGCAAATGAAAACACTAAGTTGAGCATGATGAACGGTGACTCGTCCCAGTGGGGAACTCCTGGTGTCAAGTTCATTCCCACCCATCCCGCCAAAATGGTACTTTGGCAAATCAGAAATTTCCAAGAGCCTACATGGTTTGCTAATTTATCAGCAAGCCCTTGTCCGCGTGTTAATTGCTCTATCGATGCGTTTGGAGCTTTCTGTGCAAGTTGAGTGTTTTGAAGTGCTTGTACATCAACGTTATTTGACAATATTTTTTTACTTGTATTCATGCTGCACCTGTTTAGTTAATTCAGTATGTGTTTGGCTTGATACTTTAAAATTAAGCTTTCCCCCCCGATAGAAGCAAATATTCTTTTTTTTTAAAACGATAAATAAAAATAATTGCTTGTGAGAATATTTGAAGCTAAGGGAGAATCCCAGCGATGTCTACGACGGGCTGCGCCTACGCAACTGGTAATGATTGCCCAAAATTACGCCCCAAACCCTTATTCGTTCGTCACCTGACCAGGAAATTGTTAAATAGGAATAAATACTACGGTAAATCGATCGGAATACTGTATGATACTCTCAGTTCTACTCCCAGCACAGGAATGTTGCTATCAGAATATTGGCAAAATTCCAAAGGAAACAGGCGAGTGTGAACACCACCCTACAGATCAAACTCTGGAGAACCTAAATGGGCTACAAACATATAGAAGTTAAACCAGTTGCTGGTTTCATCGGTGCCGAAATCGGTAGCGTAGACCTTTCCCGTCCTCTTTCTGACGAGCAAGTCCAAGAAATCCGTAAAGCGTTATTGAAATGGAAAGTTGTGTTCTTTCGTGGTCAGAACATCGATCATGCTGCCCAGGTTGAGTTCACATCTCGTTTCGGCGAAGTAACTTTCGCCCATCCCCTGGGAGAGCCTGAGCCAGTTCCCGGATTGCCGCAGATCAAATCCGTAGACCGTAAGCTCTATGAGCGGGAGTACGGTGTTCGCAGAGAACGAGGAAGTGTCTGGCACACAGACGTAACGGCGGCTGTCAACCCACCAGCAGGGTCAATTTTACGCGCCGTTAATGTCCCCAGCTTCGGTGGTGACACCCAGTGGAGTAATCTTGTGGCAGCTTATGAGGGACTGTCAGCACCCCTGCGGGCGCTAGCAGATACATTAAAAGCTGAACATCGCTTTAATGGGGGTGGACATCAGCCCCGCAATAGCAAGTTCGCCGATCGCATTGCTGTCAATCCCCTGGTTTCCATCCACCCAGTCGTCAGGGTTCATCCTGAGACTGGCGAACGTGCGTTGTTCGTTAACCCCGGCTTCACCTCGCACATTATTGACGTGTCACCCCAAGAGAGCAAGCTGTTACTTGAGTTGTTCTTCAACCAAATCACCAAGCCTGCCTACACCACCCGTTTCCGTTGGAACAATGGTGATATCGCCTTCTGGGATAACCGCGCCACTGTGCATTTAGCTCCTCAAGATTTAGATCATTTGGATGTCGAGCGTGTCCTCTATCGCACCACCATTACTGGCGATATTCCAGTTGGGGTTGATGGTTTCCGCTCCGAAGTGGTTCAAGGTGAGGTGTTCAACGCAGAAGTACCAACCGTCTTCAAGCAGAAAGCTGAGTCTAAGGAAGCGGAACCAGTGCTTTCGTAAAGCTGAGTTCTGTTAGCTTTTTTCAGGGCAGTGCTGAGTAAATCTGCTCTTTGTCGAGCAACTGCCTTCAAATCCAAGGGTGTGGGGTAATTGGTGGGGACTTGAAGCCGCTATCAATTAGAGACCACCAAATCTTAGATTTCGGTGGAGGCTTTGACCCGTAACCCTCCGGGGAAGCAAGGCTGGGCGTAGCGTCTCGTAAAGAAGGTTGGTTTTCGAGCAGTGTATAAAAATACAATTTTTTCCCCCTACACCCTGCACCCTACACCCTCGTATATTTACAAATCCAAGGAGACCCGATCATGACACTCACAGCAAGTCGGATTGAGATTACACCCACCAAAGCAGCTCTTGGTGCTGTTATTAGCGGAATCGATGCCAGTCGTTCTGGTGAACCAGAGGTGATTCTGCAACTAAAGCAGGCATGGCGCGATCGCCACATCCTCATCTTTAAAAACCAGACATTAACTGATGACCAGTTGTTAGCCTTTGCCAATTACTTTGGCGATATTCTTCAGCAGCCTGCTTACGTTCGCAAAGGAGAAACAGAAGAATACCTCCCACCCCTAGTTCTGACTCTGGCAAATGCCGCTACTCAAGAGAGTTCAGTCAATATCCGACCGAACTATCAGGAACTTTTACCCCACATCGATCACTACTGGCTTCCTGTGCCATCTAGCGGTTCCTTCTTATATGCAGTAGAAGTACCTGAAAATGGCCCCGATACCTATTGGGTGAATTTGGCTCAGGCTTACGAAGAGTTGGATGATGCGACCAAGGAACAAATTGCTGGCTTGCAGATACGCTACTTTAACTTCTATGGCAGCAAGGATCGGGATGAGTATGGTGAGCCTAAATATGCAGCTGGTCGGGCAGTTGAACCCGGCGAACGAGTTGCGATTCATCCTCTGGTTCGCACTCACCCAGATACCGGCAAAAAAATCCTTTTCTTCAATGCTGCTAGCGATGTAGACATTCTCGATTATGACCATGTGGAAGGGGCAAAACTAATTGCGCGGTTGCAAGAGCATATTAAGCAACCCCGGTTTGCCTATCGGCATCAGTGGAGCAAGGGCGACCTGCTTTATTGGGATAACCAGGCAACAGCTCACTACCGTCCTGAATTTGATGCCAATGCAACCCGTGTTCTGAAACGGGTCAGCCTTCGAGGTAGCCGTCCGTTCTAAAGTTCAGCTAGCTAACATTTGTAAATTATTTCAGATACAAAGCTTTTCTCCCTAAGAGAAAAGGGAGAAAAGCTAGTACAACACTGCCTAAATTTTTGCCTAAAGGTGTCAACATCAATATCAAATGACCAGTTATGAGAAAAGTGCAAATTGGCAAATATTCGATATCCAGACGTGATTTACTCTACGCCTTCTATGGGTTAGTTTCTTTTACGACTTTAGCCAGTTGTGGTATAAACAAGGGCAGTATCAGCAATAGCAGTGCCAGTAAGACTAATATTAAGAGCAGTAGCAATACTAAAGTTGTTCGGCTTGGCTACGAAGTTTCAGGGGATCTAACTCATGAAAAAGGTGCGATCGAAAAACGTTTGGCTCCTCAAGGAATAGGTGTGAATTGGTATCAATTTGTGTCCGGTCCACCGCTCTTAGAAGCCTTAAATGTGGGTAGTATCGACATGGGACCAACCGGTGAAACACCGCCAATTTTTGCCCAGGCTGCTGGTACTAATTTGATCTATGTAGTTAACACCCCACCAGGTACTGGAGAAGGTTCTGCGATTATCGTGTTAAAGGATTCTCCTATCAAAACATTGGCAGATATTAAAGGTAAAAAAGTTGCTTATTCTAGAGGTACGGCTCAGACCTTTTTTGTGGTAAAAGCTTTGGAACAGGTCGGGCTGACAATTAGTGATATTGAATCAGTAAACTTACCTGTTGCGGATGGCAGAGCAGCATTTCTCAACAAGACCGTTGATGCTTTTGTAGAAGGCGATCCGAATCTGATTAAGCTCCAGCGCGAAGGTAGTATCCGTATTTTGCGAAACGCACAAGGAATTAATACACCAGGGGGTTATTACTTGGCTTCACGAGATTTTGCCACTAATAATGCTGACCTCCTAAAAGCAATTATAAAATACTTTCATCAAGTAAAATTGACCTGAGTTCAATTCCTTGTAAGCGTGTTCTGCTACTTATGCCGGTCTGCTTTTGGAAGCCATTATGCAAATTTTCTCTTTCTTTAAAGGTGTTAAATCCATACCAAAGCATTCCCATAATACCCTGTCTCATTGCTCTTACAAAAGCATCAAAATAAGAATTACCGTTGGCATTTTTTTCGTGGATTAAGTAAGGATAAACATGAATAAAATCATGGGGGGTTAAATTTTCAATCATACTTATCAGTCCATTGACAGAATCTTCATTTCTACAATTAACCTGTTCAGCAATATTTAGCTTTTTGGCATACTCTGCTATTTCTTTTAAGCACGCTTGCTCAATATCAAAAAATACAAAATCTTTCGCCGTACCTTTTAATATATTTAACGCCAAAGCTGGTGAACCAAGATATTTTGATAAGCCAGTCTTATTCTCGGATATACTGCTTAATACTCTCCAATAAGCAGATTGCTGAACTAACTGAGATTTTTTAATATTTTTTTCTACATGGAGAATTCCGTATTGTTGTTCAAAAGAGGCTGTAAGTTGGTATTCTGGATAAGCAGAATTTGTTTCAATATAGTTAGCCGGTTGCTCAATAGTTAAAAATTCACACAAAGGAATGTGCTTCCAGATGTCTCCAATTCTTCCAAAATGCCTGTAGCTCATAGTTATAGGCTAAATTTATTAATTATTGTTTAATATATATTTTAGTAATTTGTTGCCCAAAATAGTCCTCTTATGTCACTTTCTTTAGATAAAAAGATGTAACCTTTACCAAGCATGAGTTTTAGTTTAAAGCAACAAACCTAATCCCAGTCTGAGTGTTAAAATTTGCCTTGGATTTTTGTTTTTTTTACCGTAATGTGAGAAGAAGGTTTGACTGAAAAACTACTATAATGCCAGACAAAATTATTGAGCGCATTCTCGCTGCTGCCGATACTCCAGACCTTCTTGATATATTGACGAATCGCCTGAGTTTGTCAGACTTACAATCTCTTCTACTTGAAGTTTATCGCCAACGCGCAGCTTCCCTCACACCTAGCGACATCTTAAAGCAGTATGAAAACAATCGCTTTGTAGTGCCGTCGCAAGTAGATCCCCAACAACAACTTGAATTCGATCGCCTTGCTTATTCCGTTCTTCCACCAGGGTTTGAGGCGCTAGAACTTTCGCCCGTTTCTCCACTGGGTACAAACTCTGTCGTAGCGACAGTTAACCAAAACAAGGTACTGTCCACCATTCGCAATACTGAAGTGACTGCGAACGTAACAAATGTTCTGGCGTTAGAGTGTGCAAAGCGCAGACGAGCTTTTGCTCCCCATACACGCACCCATGAAATGATAAAATTGTGTGCTAGTCATCGTGTGTTACGCACCCAGCAAGTAAATAGGCCAAATTCATTCCAGCATTTTCGTTTACTGGGTCTTTGTATGGCTGGACGTGATACAGGTTGTTATCGTTTTGAGATTGATGCCCTCATAGAACATTTGGAATTCTATTTCCGGCTATTTGAAGCAGCTAACCATAGTGGGTTTGCGATGGCTACACCCAACCCAGGCATCGCAGATGTGCGCGTCTCGTTAACCGCGTTTGATAAAATTCGCTACAATGCGCTTCAAGCCTCCGTACTCGAAAAACTAGCCACCCAATATCCACAAGTTACCTTCGCATTCGATCAAGAGCGTGAAACTGGTCGTGGCTATTATGATAGTGCTGGATTCCATATCTATGGTCGTGACTCATCAGGAACAGAATATTTCCTTGTAGATGGTGGGTTTACCAATTGGACTCAACAATTAC
>NZ_JACJSJ010000082.1 GCF_014698115.1 Nostoc sp. FACHB-973 | reverse complement strand
TGGAGCGATCGGGCTGATGTTTGTAGCTGCTTTAGCGGATACTGCTGAAGTGTTGCTGTGGGGAGGTAATGACCACAGACTAGAAATTGGTAAGAAATTGGGTGCAGCCCAGATTTTTAATTATCATCAAATCTCGGATATTCCCAGGGTGGTGAAAGAACTCACCCAAGGATGGGGTGCAGATGTGGTGATTGAAGCCACTGGAGTGCCTAGTGTGTGGGAAACTGCGATCGCCTGCGCCCGTCCTGGTGCTACAGTCAACTTATTCGGTGGCTGTCCACGGGATACTAGCATTACCGTGAATACAGAACAACTACACTATAGCGAACTGACTATAAAAGGCGTGTTTCATAATACACCAGAGTATGTGCGATCGGCTTTATCACTAATAGCTAGTCGGAAAATTCCCTTTGAATTACTTATTAGTGAACAGCGGCCATTAAAAGATTTAGAACAGGTGTTCTATGAGATGAAAGCGCGTCAAGTGATTAAGGTAGCGATGATTCCTTAAATAGTGGGAGTAAGGAGACAAAAATGTTATTTATAGTAGTCGAGCGATTTAAGGACGGCAAGCTATACTAAAAATTAAGTAATTCTGACAAAAATTATGACTAACCAAACAAATGCTCCTCCTGCTGTTGATTATGCACCCTTAGAATTACAAGGCGAATTAATCGCTATGCAAAAATTAACGGTTGAGGATTTATTAACTATTGGTCAAAGTCAAGTTTCAGAAAGTCAACAAGAACTACATTTACAACTTTTAGAAAAAAATCAAAATCATGAATTAAGTGAATCAGATAGATTATTATTGCGATCGCTCAGAGTTAGTGCTGATTATTTAATGTTGAAAAAAGCCTATGCCTATGCACTTTTAAAGTGGAAAGGCTATATTATGGAATTTAGGCTTAATTAATTAACTGCAAATTCAGTATAATGTCTGATATCGGCTGGTTGGAACGCGAGAACAATTTGATTTTTAGGAATACCAGCGTTAACAAGTTCATTGGCTATCCCGTATTCTGTACCGTCTCTTTGAATCCATATTTTTTCGTTGATAATGTCAATATGGACTAAGCAGCCATGCACCCGTTGATTATTTTCCCAGCCTAGTGTTAGTAGTAGGTAATGGTTAGCGGTTTGGTCTATAATTAATTGTCTTTCTAGTTCTCCGTAAGCGTAGGGTAGTTGTGCGTATTCCTTTAATATTTTTTGAATAATTTGGCGATAAGTATCTAAGGTATCCATTGCAATACTACCTCTCGTTTTGAGTCGAAGACAAGTAAACAAAGGCGTTGATTTTCTAATAATATTTTACCAATTGGTTCTTGAAATAGTTCTGAGTAGGTTTCTTGGCGAATAGCCAGATACAAGCGGCGATCGGGTTCTAAGCGAGTGAGAATATCGTAATATAAAATATATTGCCCTAAAGCATTTTCTAGATCGGTGACTGGAGAAGCACCTATAAAGCTTTTAATTTCGACTGCTATTTTCTCTCCGCTTTTTTCGGCGGCTATGAGTTTTTCTGCACCTAAATCAATATATAAATCTCTTGTACCCCATTTGAGAATAAATGGATCTTTGGTAATTTGCCAACTATCTTTTTCTAGGGCATTTCTAACGGCATTATGGTAAATGTCTTTAGCTGGCATAGAGGTAAAATTATACTAAAAATATATCCATATTACAGCCTTTTGCAAGTAAATAGACCACGCATTAGGGACACAGCATTGCTCTGCCCTTACCAGTATCTGTGGTTCAATTAACTGAAAATTGCTGTAATTGGGTAAATTACAAGAATCTTGTTTGTTTGGTTCAAAGATGCATTTCAGTTGGGATAGAATGCAAAAAATTTAAACAGATGCAAAACCAGTGAACTGCCGGACATAAGGCGATCTGAAACCTAAAACAATATCTGTTTTTGGCACACCTAATTCTACTAACTGATTACCTATTCCTTCTTCAGTAAAATCTCGCTGAATCCAAATTTTTCCATCTTTAATATCTACATGAATAACACAACCATAAACCCGTTCTTCATTTTCCCATCCTACATGAACTAAAAGATAGCGATTTCTCTGACAATCAAAAATTAACTCTTTTTCTGTATCTTCCGATAGATGATTCGCAGTATGTTTTTCTAAAACAGTTTGTACTAATTCTGAATAATTCATTCCTTCCATAAGATAACTTCCTGCTTGCTTGGTTAAAATACAATAAACTAGGCTATTTATAAAGTAAAAATAAAATTATTTTAGGGACTGTTAGGCACGTACTTCCAGATTATTTGTCACGATAAATATCAGGTGAGTGCCTAACGCATCCTACTTAAGATTTACTGACCTTAATAAATTGTTAAAAGCTCTCCGAGTTTGTCTTGAATAGAGCTTACTGTTTCAACATTAGCTCCCCATTTGTCTACTCCACTACAAATATCTTCGCAAAATTTATCTACTTCTAATTGTAAAACTTCTCGTTTATCATCATAGAAAGTAATAGTTTTTTGGAGATGTTTAGATTGCTCACCTGATTCTGATGGAGTTACAAATCTAAATTTATCAAGTGATTTTCTAGCTTTTTGTTCTGTAATTTCGTCTAGACCATTATGTAAGTATGCACATCGTAAAGCATAACAATCTTGACCACTAAGAAAAATAATTTTTTTGCTTTCGTCATATACATATTCTTTTTCTTCATTGAAGGAGCCTTCAATCCCAGTATATTTTTCTATTACATAACTGTTATACCAGCCTACATAGCGTTCCTTAACCTTGTCCATCATTTCAGGTTTATCCAATGAGCTACAAATATCTGGTAGTATTAATGCACCTGCAAGTGCACAATACCAATTATGCTCTGATATGGCTTGCCGGACTGCTTCTTTAAGTTGTTTCATAATAAAATTCCTAAACATGATTTCATATGTAATATTAACAAATTGTATAAAACTCCTATTTGATTTTTGAAAAAAACTCCGTACACTTAATCTTCTAGAATCCTGTTGCCTTTTGTCTCTTGCATATCTACGCAAATAATTTCAGGAATCAAACCGGATTCCTATATTAAAAAAATATTACTTATCTTCCTTTGGTTCTTTGCGCGAAACACAAAAAAGGGATAAGCTAAAACGCCTATCCCCAAAAAATCAATTAATCAATTAACATCAAGTTCCAGAAGTCCAGGAGTTGATGTACTCAATTTGGTCAGCGGTTAAGGTATCGATCGCAATTCCTAACGCTTGCAATTTGAGTCGAGCAATTTCTTGATCCACTTCGGTAGGAATTGAGTGCAAACCAGGTTCCAACTTACCTTTATTCTTCACGAGGTATTCAACAGCTAATGCCTGGTTAGCAAAGCTCATATCCATAACTGCACTGGGATGTCCTTCCGCAGCGGCGAGGTTAATTAAGCGTCCTTGACCGAGAACAATAACTGATTTGCCGCTTCCCAATTTATACTCTTCGGTAAAGGGACGGACTTCTTTGATTTCTTTAGCTTTATCAGCTAAGTATTTGAGGTCAAGTTCAATATCAAAGTGACCAGAGTTACAAACGATCGCACCGTCTTTCATCGCATCGAAATGTTCGCCGCGAATTACGTGCTTGTTACCAGTGACTGTGATAAACAAATCGCCAACTTGAGCAGCTTCTGCCATTGGCAGAACGCGGAAGCCATCCATTACGGCTTCAATTGCTTTGATGGGGTCAATTTCGGTAACAACTACGTTACCACCCAAACCACGGGCGCGGAGTGCTGTACCTTTACCACACCAGCCATAACCAACAACAACGATGGTTTTACCAGCTAGCAGAATATTTGTAGCGCGGATGATGCCGTCAAGTGTCGATTGCCCAGTACCATAGCGGTTATCGAAGAAGTGCTTGGTATCAGCATCGTTGACGTTCACTGCGGGGAAGGTGAGAACGCCATCTTTGAACATGGCTCTCAGGCGCACAATTCCCGTTGTGGTTTCTTCTGTGGTGCCAATCAAATCGGGAATTTGGTGTTGGCGCTCTTGAATTAATGTTGCAACTACGTCACTACCATCATCAATGATGATGTTGGGGCGGTGATCCAGGGCGATTTGGACGTGGCGGCTATAGGTTGCGTTATCTTCGCCTTTTTGGGCAAAAACGGGAATTTCATGATCGACGACGAGGCTAGCAGCTACGTCATCTTGGGTTGATAGGGGATTGCTAGCAATTAGTACTGCATCTGCACCACCGGCTTTCAGAGCGATCGCCAAATGTGCTGTTTCTGTTGTGATGTGGGCGCAAGCCACAAGACGTAACCCAGCAAAGGGTTTTTCTTTGGCAAAGCGATCGCGGATTTGCCGCAAAACTGGCATTTCGCGTCCAGCCCATTCAATGCGCTGTCTTCCCAAGGCAGCTAGGCCGAGGTCTTTAACCTCGTGCTTTAATCGGGGAGAAATTGCGGTCATGAAAAGTTACCTCAAAAATGTGAAAAAGCTACGTAAAAGCTACGCACTCTACTAGGTTATTCTACTACAGGTAATTTTTGCTTGAAAGAAAGCAAATTACTAGTCAATAGTCCTGAAAACTAGCTTGACGTTTCATTAGCCTAATGTCAACTTCATCGTCAGCTTTTTCTTTTTTGTTTTATCTTTGGTAAGAGTAAGACTGTTCTTAGCTTTGGCTGCTCATTCTCAGTACAATGTCATCTGTCTAAAGAGAGGTTCTCACAAAAAAAACATCAAAATTTCATGGTTTAATAGCAAATACTTAACTTTAGATAGGTACATTTACTCAGAGGAATTGAGGAGGATGGTTATAGAAGTAGTCAATAGTAAATTTTACTCAAGGAGGTGTTTGAGTGCGCTTTCAATTTTTGGCGATCGCAAAGGAAGTTCTGTTACCCAGTTCTGCTAAAGGTTTAAAGGATCGGGGACGGGTATTTTCACCCAAAACATACCTCGGCAACATCGCCAAGCCTGTGGCACACTTGGAGGCTCCCAATCAAGCGTCCAACTTGTCTAAAACGAGTGTGTTACCCAAAGGTCGCAAAGGTTTGGGTGTAATGATGGCGATCGCCGGTTCAATGGCTGTAACCGTTGTATCTGTGCCAAAAGCTACCGCCCAGATTCCTTTTTTCCCGGAATTGCAAGCTCCCAGCAGTGTGAGCAATGATTCCAATGACAGAGTTGTTTCCGGCTGGATTTATTTGGATGGTCGTCGCCTATTTCAGATAGCAGGATCAAAAACCAACTTTCCTGAGCGTTCAGAAGACATCCAAAAGAAGTTGGAGGCAATTAGCCAAAATTACTTTCAGTCACCAGCAAACACGCCAGTCAAGGTAGAAGTTCGGGAAGTCAACAAATTACCAGTAATTTATGTCAATGGCCAGTATCTGATGACCATCACTTCTGAGGATGCTGGGCTGCGAGAAGTAGATATCTCAACATCGGCAAATCAAATTGCTGACTCGTTAAAAGAAGACTTACGACAGGCAAAACAAGAGAGACAAACTCAATTTTTAATCGACCAAGGTAAGATTGCTGGGGCTACGGCACTGGCAATGATTATCATCAGTTGGGGAGTATATAGCTGGCAGAGACGTTCCAGCAAAAATTCAGACTCCGTTACCTTTCAAGCCCAAAATGGACTCTTCACTTCTCCAACTCCAACAGCGGCTCAACCAATTACAACACAACTAAATCAACAGCAACACCGACATCTCCAAGAAGCCAAGAGGCGATTGTTCCAGCTAACTCAAGCCGGAATTTGGGGGGGTGGAAGTTTCTTTATTTTGGGTTTGTTTCCCTACACACGAGGATTTCAAGTAGCGATTCTCACCGCTGCCCAATTTCCTTTGCGATTAGCTTTTGTTGCACTGGTAACTTATGTAGCTGTGCGTCTCAGCTATGCTTTGATTGACCGTTTCGCCTCCACTCTGATCAGCAGTAGTGCTTTCCTCACCCCAGAAAGCTCTGCACGTCTGCAACTGCGAGTTTCCACATTTTCTGGTGTGACAAAAAGTATTGCTACCGCTATCTGTGTGGGAGTAGGCTTTTTGCTAGGGTTGGTATCCTTGGGTATAGATATCGTTCCCTTGCTAGCCGGTGCGAGTTTGGTTGGCGTTGCCGTATCCTTAGCTTCGCAAAACTTGATTAAAGATGCGATTAACGGTTTCCTGATCATCCTAGAAGACCAGTACGCTTTGGGTGATGTGATTAATGTGGGAGATGTGGGAGGCTTAGTAGAAAATCTCAATCTGCGGATGACCCAGGTGCGAGATTCCGAAGGGCGCTTAATCACAATTCCCAATAGTGAAATTAAAGTTGTTGCCAATCTTTCTAGTCGTTGGTCACGAGCTGATTTAACGATTCCCATCGCTTACCAAGCCGATACAGAAGAAGCTTTGAAGTTGATTAAAAACGTTGCAGACAAGATGAGTCAAGAATTCCAATGGCAGCGTCAAATTTTAGAACCGCCGCAAGTTTTGGGAATAGATCAATTTGGTGATCGCGGTTTGATTATTCGTGTCTGGATTAAAACACAGCCCCTTAAACAATGGGATGTAGCACGGGAGTTTCGCCGCCGCCTGAAAGTTGCTCTCGATGAAGCCGGAATTTCGATTTCTGTGCCTCAACAAGCAATTTGGGTGAATGATACTGATTCGTTAAATTTACAGAGTAATGGCAAATCTAATTAGTTAGTTTCAGGGAGAGTAGGGCATTGGGCATTGCTTATTCCCCTCATCCCCCTACTCCCCACTCCCTACTCCCCACTCCCCTAATTTAGTACAAATATACTATAATAGGGATAGCGTTCACAAAGCCTAGTCAAACGCACAACGGCTCTGTGAAAACCTTGTGGAAGATGGGTTAAAGGGTTAGTTCAATGATGAAGCATTATATTCTCAACCTCAATCCGACTGCCAAGCATGAATGGGATCGGTGCATTTTACGTGACCCGTTGACAGCCAAGCGTCCGGATATTGCCAAATTAATTGCTGAAGCAGTTGGTGCAGATACAGGCAGTTATTTGGTGAGTGTAAATATCGAAGTTCAAGTTTTAGAACAAGCTGCGGTACCTCAAGCCGAACAACTTTCGCTTTCGTTTCCAGAAGTGAATGTGCCGTCACAACTGCGAGAAGCGGCTTGAGGTAGATACAGCATTTCCCAAGAGACATTGTTGGGTTGCGTTTGGTTTAACGCAACTTCAATTTTTTCTACAACCAAATCCAAGGTAAATCTGACCAAAACAGAGTCTTTGAGTCAGTTAAAATCAGTACTTTTTTACTATAATAGATATATAGGTTTATAAACCTGATTAAGCATAAACTTCTCTGTGACAGCCTTTTGGGAAATGGATTCCGGGGTTAGTTTTATGCTTAAGCATTAAATTCTTGACCTTAGAGGAAAGTTATTAGATGATGCAACTGAGTCATTATCCAGGTGCCATCGCTCAAGCTGCCCAACGGGCTAATGAAATAGATTCTCAGTTAATGGCAGTGCAGCACCAGATTAACCGATTTGAAGGCAATGCGGATCGCGTCGCCGCCTTTGAGATGGATTTGAAAAATGATGCTCAACGGAAGGCGCGGCGTTTTGAAGTGCTGCTTGTGAATCAGGAATATCAAAAGGCAATGGATACTTTAATCCGCTTGACTGGGGAAAAGGCAAATGCCATCGGGCATTTAGAATATCTGCGTAATCAGTTTAGTGTAGCAAAGTTGGAAGCTAGATTAGCGATCGCTCAACAACTCACTGATTTTGAATCGCACGAATTAGTCGGTTTGTAGTCATACCATTTCGCAATTAGGCCTTGCTGATTCGATGTATGAAAACGATTGTGCATGAATCATTGTAGAGACGTTGCATTGCAACGTCTCTACATCTCGGACAGCAGTTGAGCAATTTGCTGATTAATGGTTGCAACGTCAAAACGTTCTGTAGCATGAATTCTGGCATTCTTGGCTATAGTTGCAGTTATTTCCCTTTCTTGAAGACAGGTGATAATCGTTTGTGCAAGTTCCTGGGGTTCTCCTGGTGTTACAAGAAAACCATTCAGTCCGTGTTGTACTAATTCCATTGCACCCCCAGCTTTTGCTGCAATTACAGGTTTTTCACATAGCATTGCTTCAACAATCACTCTACCAAAAGGTTCTGGACAAGTCGAAGTATGTGCTACTAAGTCACAAGCTGACATTAATTGGGGAATATCTGAACGAAATCCTAAAAATTTGACGCGGTTTTCTAGTCCCAATTTAGCGACTTGTTGGTGTAACTGTTGGACGTAATTTTGTTCGCCAAATAATGCATCACCGACTAAAATTGCAGTTGCCTGTGGCGGACATTTAGCAAGGGCATCAATTAAAATATGCTGCCCTTTCCAAGGTGCAAGTCTGCTAAAATGTCCAACTATAAATTTTCCTTCTAATTCTAAATCTTGGTGCAATTTTTTGATGTCAGATTCATCTGTATGATAATTTTTCGGTTCAAAACCGTTATAGACAACTTCAATGATGTCTTTGCGTCCTCCTGCTTCTATAAAAGCTGTTTTACTGGCTTGAGAATTAGCAATTACTAATGATGCAAAACTATTAGCAAGGTTAACAGCTATGCGAAGGTTCGTTTGGCTAAAATGTTCTGTGGAAAGAATATCATGTAAATGATAAACCAGAGGACGACGACTGAAAAAACTCGCTATTGCTCCTACAACTAATGCCTTTTGGGTGTTGGCGTAGATTAAATCGTATTCACGCGCTTTTTTAACTACTTTAGTAATTAAAGGTATAAGTTGTCTGAAACTATTTAAACCTTGTATCAAACTGCTTTCTTTGCGAACTTGGATTACTTGAGTTGTGAGAACTTCTACCGGAATATTATTTTGCTGTAGTAAATCTTTAAATGAACCATCTGCAAATAAACCTACTAAAGCGTCATGTCGATAGGGTTTAGCAATATCTATTAAACACAATTCTGCACCGCCTGGTTTACCACTTTGGTCTAGGAAAAATATTTTCATAAAACTTCCTTATAATACTATATAATTCAGACGCGATTTATCGCGTCTCTACAAAGCAATTTTCGCGTCTTTACTTCTTTAATTTAATAGAACATTCCGTACTTGCTGGGCAACTTGATTCCAATCATAATGTGTAACTGCGTAGTGACGACAGGCTTCTTTTGAAGGGATGGGGATGTTTCCTAGTAGCGCCTGTTCTAATTTTTCGGCAATTGCTGATGCTTCGGGGGAAGTAGTAATCAAATCGGGTGAAAATTCCGTTAAAATTTCTGGCATTCCCCCAACTGGAGTACATAAAACTGGAGTACCACAAGCTAGAGATTCAACTATTACCAATCCAAATCCTTCAAAAGATTGACTAGGCATGACAGTTAATTTAGCAGCTTGATAAGCTATTGGTAATTGCTCATCAGGTAGAAAACCTAAAAATTTAACGTTGTCGTCTAGTCCTAATTCTGTAGCCTGTTGTTGTAGTGCAGCTTGGATGTGACCACGACCGGCGATCGCTAGCCAAATATCTGGTATTCTGGGCTTAATTATAGCGATCGCTTGTAATAATTTGTCAACCCCAGTTCGATGTACTAAGCGGCGTGATGTAAAGAGAATCCGACGATTATCAGGCCAGCCTAATTGTCTACAAGCTTCCTGGGCTGATAAATTTGGTTGAAACCAATTAATATCAACTCCACCAGGGATAACATTAATTTTATTCCACGGAACTTGATATTTTTGATGTAAAATACTGCCAAATGCTTTGCTGAGAACTATAAAGCGATCGCAGCGATTATAAGTGGTTTGTTCTATCAGCCAATGCTTAATTAAAAGACTAAGATTTTTATTAACTACTTCCTGCTTACTCTCAGAAGCCCAAGGGCCATGAAAGTTAAAAGTAACTGGTACTCCTTTTGGCAAAATATCTAAAATTGGAAAGCTGTATAATGCAAAGTGCAGATTAATCGCATCTGGTTTATTTGTTCTGGTTTTCTGAAAGTTTTGGCGAATTGACCATAATCTTTGACAAATATTAGTATCAACAGATGCTAAGTTAGTCAGCTTAATCGGGGAATTTAGTTCTGCATCTGGTAGACCGACTCCGCATAATTCAATGTGGTCTTGATTGGCTGCTAATTTATGAGTTAGTTCATAAATATACCTTTCTAATCCTCCGGGATTTTCAGGAAACCAGCCTAATCCCAAGGTGAGAATAGATGCAGATGGTGAAACGAAATGTTCTTTTTTATTTTCCACGGATGTTTCTCCTATAAATGTATTAAAACAAGATACGCATTATCAATAAGAGTTTTTTTAGAGAACACCAATTTATAAACTATTTATATCTTCACGTCAACAAGCAATTAAATCCAGTGTTTTAATTAACTAAAGAATACCTAATATGATAAATATGATACCTGTTGTTTGAGGTAGATGAATGGTAGATAGTGAAAGGAAAAAATCACTATAAATTAGTGGATAGTGTCAAAGTTTGTATTAAATTTTACTATCTATATTTGTTTAACGAGTAAATATTAATACCTGAAATTTTTATCAATTCAAGCTAATTAGATTTTTTTGCGGATTTTGAAAATAATAATTGTATATACAGTTATCCAATTTAGATTGTGAATATAGACTAAAAAATCTCACGCAGAGGCGCAGAGAGGAGAGAGAAGAGAAATATTAACTGGTTACAAATAAGTTAGGAAGATTGGAAATAATTAGATAAAGATTATATGAAAAATAAATTAATGGCGCAGTTAGTAAAACTCCGTCAACAGTTAACACAGCAAATTAAAAAATTATCTAATTTAAAATATTTGCAAAGAAATAAAACTTTCAAATTTTTATTTAGTCTAATTGTTGGAGTTTTGGTTACTACCATTGGCATTACAACAGATTGGGCGACAACTGGAACAGCTACACTCAGCTATCAAACATCCTGGATAGGTAATAGCATTGGCAGTGGAAGTCTGCGGATACAAAACAATATAGAAGCAATGTATGTTACCGCCGATGGTACGGTGTATACTAACAGCCATTGGGATGAAGCCGGAACAGAAGCAGGAATATATAAGGATGGTAAAATTGTAAATGCCCTTGGTGATACTCACGGTTGGGGTCGTGGTGGTGGCAAAGCTGTTACAGCAAATAGTAAATATATTTACATTGCCATGACTCAGGGATCGACGGGCAATACAAAAGAAGATTATCCAGCAGAAGGAACAGCTTGGCACTGTGTTAGACGCTATGATTTGTCGGGAAAACCTGCACCGTTTCCTGAGGGACGTGGCTGGGATAAAAGTATGTTAATTGTCAGCACTAAAAGCGAAGTTGCTGGATTAGGAATTGTCGGAAGTGAATTGTATGTGAGTGATTTGGCTGCTAACCAGATTCGGGTTTATGATGCTGAGACGATGAAGGAACTTCGCAGCTTTACTGTTGCTAATCCAGGAGCGATCGCAGTTGATAAACAAAAAAATCTGTGGATTATTCAAAACAAAAATGGTACTAATCCTGCAAAGATTTTACATTATTCCCAAAGTGGAAAGCAATTGCCCCAACAAATTGCAGATATTATTGAACCAACAGCGATCGCCATCGATCCTCAGGGTAAGCTGTTAGTGGCAGAAAATGGTTCGCGCCAGCAAATATTGATTTATGACATCAAAGATCAGCCGAAACAAGTAGGCAGTTTTGGCTGTAAAAACGGTATCTATACAGGAGTTCCTGGTGAAGTCCGAGATTTGAAACTTTATGGACTTACCGGAGTTGGCACAGATGCATCAGGTAATATCTATATAAATAGTAATGGTTTCAATAAATCCGGAACAGATTTGCGGAAATTCTCGCCATCAGGTAAATTGATGTGGCGATCGCTAGGATTAATATTTGTCGATAATGCAGATGCCGATCCCAAAACTGATGGTGTAGACTTATTCACCAAACAAGAACAATATCAAATGGATTATAGTAAGCCTGCTGGTAAGCAATGGACTTACAAAGCCTACACCTTAAATCCTTTTAAATATCCACAAGATCCACGTTTGCACACATCCCCAGATGCAACCTTTGTGCGCCGCATCCAAGGCAAACCGTTTTTGTTCCTCACAGATATGTATAGCAGCTTTCTGCAAATATATCGCTTCAATCCCACCACAGACGGTAAAATTGCCATACCAGCCGGAATGTTTGTTGGTACTAATGGCACAGATAAACAATCTCTTAGTGGAAATTGGCCACCCTATCAACCAGAAAAAGGTGAATGGATCTGGCGAGACAGCAACGGTAATGGCAAATTTGAAAACAACGAATATGATACCAGCAAAGACTATCCCCATCTTGGCGGTTGGTGGGTAGACAGCAAAGGAGATGTTTGGAAAGCTTTGCGAACCCAAGATGGTAATGGTATCCGACATTATCCGTTACAGGGAATAGATGCTAAGGGTAACCCCATCTACAGTTATAGTTCGATGCAAAAGCAAACTACCCCTGAGATATTTAACGATTTGCGGCGCATTGAATATTTCCCCCAAACAGATACCATGTATTTGTCAGGCTTCACAGTGGATAATCCGGCATTCGGTGACGATAGCGGAGTTGTGGGATCTGAAATTGCTCGCTTTGACAATTGGAGTAAAGGAAATCGCACTCCCAAGTGGCGGGCTGTGATTCCCTACGACACCACCGGCAAACGCGAAGTCTCCACAGCTGCAATGAGTGTGGCGGGAAATTATGTTTTCGCCGTCACAGTTAAAACCGCAGAGGTATATGTTTATAATGCAACCACAGGAGTGGAAGTAAAACAATTAAAACCAGGCCCTGAAGTTGGAAGCGAAAGTGGCTGGATTGATATACCCTACGGTATCCGCGCTTTTCGGTGTTCTAATGGCGAGTACTTAGTATTTGTAGAAGAAAATTGGAAAGGAAAAGTGATTATGTATCGCTTAGCAGGGTGAGCATTTATATCGATTTTCTACTGCACATGATATCATTTATAAAGGCTATGTTTTTAGTTCAATAAAAACAAGCCTTAATTTTTTGTTTCACTGCGTAATTCCTATTTAAGCCAGAGCTTTACATCAGTTGGCATTCCCTATTTAAGCCAGGGAATAAGAAATTAGGAGCATGAAACAGTGTTTTGGAAATTTGTAATCAGTGTTTTATTATTGCCCAGTTTCCTGGGATTGGAGATAGCCGCAGCATCTGAAAAAAATGAGTTGCAGATGCTACCAACTTCAAAGGAATTCAGCACCTCAACCGTCCGGACAAAGGTAAATCAAAATGTCCTGAATTTCTTGCCAAATTCAGTTACAGAATATTCCTCAATTTCGGAAGATTTGGAAGTTGATACTGAAAAATTAAAACATCGAAAATACCGACGTTATTATCGGAGGCATCGTCGATATTATCGCCATCATAGGCAGTATCATCAAAGACGCAGAAATTATTACCGTCAAAGGCTTTACTATCCCCAAAATATTTATTACCGTAGACGGCATCACAATCGATACAGAAATTCGCATCAAAGGGTTTATGACCCCCTATACTGTCATTACCTCATAAACTATGATTATGTAGATAGGAATTCCCATTACGGTTGCTATTAAGCTAATGCGCTGAGATATAGCGATTTTTATTTGAATGAGGTACACGGTAGGGGCGCACAGCTGTGCGCCCCTACGAATTGTCTGTACTTCATGCAATTGCAAACCGCTATATTGCACTATTTTCTGCGAAGATCCTCATTACTCATTGGTCATTGGTCATTTGTCCTTTGCAAATAACTAATGACATATTTGTCTTAAACTACCTTTGTTTGCTTTTGAGTTAAATGCATTGCAATTCCTTTTTCATAATAAGCTGCTTCATTAATAAAAATCGGATAAACAGTAGATACCCCCTCATATAAAATATCTTTTCCTGCAAAACTCAGAAATATTGGCTCACCTGGATTCAGAGGCTGATAATCCCGAAACTGAAGCTGGGGATGAATCATGGCTTGAATTTCCCCGCGTTCATCTCGGGGATAATCAATAGTGCTGATGTATTGATAGAGTGTCAAGCTGCTGTTTATCTGTGGAATATTACCTTGGTTACACCATTCAAAATAGTCCAAAATTGCGTAAATAAGCTGTTCTGTTTGTTGAAACAATTCAGCATTTAAGACATTTTGAGCTACGGCACCAACTTCAATTACAAAACCTAATTCGCACAAAGAACGTAGAAAACCACCTTCTTTTGATTGTGGATTAATACACACTCTCACTAAAGGATTTATCGAACTTAAATAAGCAGCTAAACTAAGTAATAAAGGATGCAGTTCACAAAAAATTAAACTTAGCCCCATGTTGGCAGTTGTGCTATGTAAATCAATGATTACATCTGCAAAAGGCTGATTTTGTGGTTGCAGTATCTGTTTAATTTCTTTCGCCCGCTTATCTTCGTAACTTAAGAGATTTGGGTTTTGTAAGTCTTGATTGCTGAAGCAGCGATTTAAATCTTTGTCAATGTAACGTTTACCTTCTGTAATAGCTTTGGCATTACCAAGTAACACCAAAGTTTCTAAACTTTGTTTGTTAATTAAATTTGGATGTTGCTGAAACTTTTTGACTAAGTATACTCCTGTTAACTCATTGCCGTGGGTTCCTCCAACGATCGCCACTCGTTCAATCTGACTCATAAAAACCTCGCAATCAAAGTTTGTAGGCTAGACATTATAATGCCCACCCTACTGTGGTTTATTAATATATAGCGATTCCCATTCAGATGCGGTACAACATCATATCGCAAAGTGTAGGGAACATGGCTGTGCCCCTACCCGTGTACTTCATTTACCTGAAATACGCCCTCATATAGCGATCGCCCACACCTGAGTCACAAGTGTGGGCGATTCGTTGCTACAAAGAATTAACTAAACAACAGTAGATAGTTGCCGTTTAAAGAAAGCTGACAAAACTCTCTCTGCTATTTGATGACTCGTTAAACCTAATTCTGTCTTAGATTCATTTGGTTCAGCATGATCTACTAACACATCTGGTACACCAAATCGCTTGACAGGAACGAGAATATCTGCATCTAACAAGGCTTCGGCGATCGCAGAACCAAAGCCACCCATGACGCAGCCTTCTTCTAAGGTGACAACGCGTCCGATTTTCTTAGCTAAAGGCAAAATCAACTCGGTATCCAAAGGCTTAACGAAACGGGCATTAATCACAGTTGCTTCAATGCCATGTTCGCTCAAGATTTCAGCAGCTTGCATCCCTGGATAAACCATTGTGCCATAGCCGACGATTAACACGTCATCACCTGTACGCAGAATTTCGCCTTTGCCGATTTCCAGAGGTTCCCAGCCTTCTTCCATCAGAGGCACACCGTAGCCATTGCCACGCGGGTAACGCATGGCGATGGGGCCGCTAGTATGGTTAACACCAGTTACTACCATGCGTTGGAGTTCTGCTTCGTCTTTCGGCGCCATCACTACTATGTTAGGAATACAACGTAGATAGGCAATGTCATACATACCTTGGTGGGTGGGGCCATCGGAACCAACAATTCCTGCCCTATCTAAGCAGAAGAAGACTGGTAAGTTTTGGATGCAGACATCATGAATTATCTGGTCGTAGGCACGTTGCAAGAAGGTAGAATAAATGGCGGCGATGGGGCGCATTCCTTCGGTTGCCAGTCCGGCTGCTAAAGTGACAGCGTGTTGTTCAGCAATGCCCACATCAATATATTGATTGGGCAGTTTTGCTTGAAGTTTATCTAAGCCTGTTCCCGTCGCCATCGCCGCAGTAATGCCGATGATTTTCGGGTTTTGTTCGGCAAGTTTTACCAAAGTGTGAGAAAAGACTTTGGCATAAGCCGGCGGTTTGGGTTTGCTGGAGGGAATGGCTTTGCCAGTGGCTACATTGAAGGGGCTTTGGGCGTGGTAACCAACTTGATCTAATTCAGCAATTTCATAGCCTTTGCCTTTGATTGTTGCCACATGTACCAAAACTGGGCCTGGTATTTGATGTGCTTGTTGGAAAGTGGCAATCAATTCTTCTAAATTATGTCCATCTACTGGGCCGATGTAAGTAAAGCCGAGTTCTTCAAACACTGCACCTACCTTGGGAACGGCTAAGCGCTTCATGCCTTCTTTGATGCGTCCGAGTTCGGGAGACAGAGATTCACCAACGAAGGGAATTTGCTTAAATTGTTCTTCAAGATTATCTTTAATGAATTGCACCGGTTGGCTGAGGCGCATTTTGTTCAGGTAGCGAGGAATCGCGCCTACGTTGCGAGATATGGACATGTCGTTGTCATTGAGAACAACCAGCAAATTAGTTTTCGGCATGTGTCCGGCATGGTTGATGGCTTCTAAAGCCATACCTCCTGTAAGTGCGCCATCGCCAATGACAGCTACCGCTTTAAATTTTTCGCCTTTTAAATCTCGTGCCAAAGCCATACCTAATGCCGCTGAAATGCTGGTAGAAGCATGTCCCGCACCAAAATGATCGAATTTGTTTTCGCAACGCTTGAGATAACCCGCAACTCCGTCTTTTTGTCTGAGGGTGTGGAAGGAATCGTAACGTCCTGTAAGTAGTTTGTGGGGATAAGCTTGGTGTCCTACATCCCAAATGACTTTATCCCGATCTAAGTCTAATGTTTGATAAAGCCCTAGTGTTAATTCTACGACACCCAACCCTGGCCCCAAATGTCCACCATTAACCGCTACGGTTTGGAGATGCTTATCTCGAATTTGACGGGCAATTTGTTGCAGTTGCCGAACGGATAAACCGTGCAACTGATTGGGATGGGTAATTTCGCTCAGATGCATATTACAGGGTTTTCCTCTCTAATTTCTGGTTTCGGTATCTTGATTTTCCCACGGTCGGGTTATCCACATAATTAGACTGTTACATTGTTACTAAGTTGTAGCGGAAAGTATAACTTCGTAATTAATAACGCCCAAAAATGGGTTACCCATTAACAATTCGTCAAAAAAAGAATTCAGAATATAGCCAGTCTTTGGTGTGAATTCTCAATTTAAGTAATAGGCATTGGGAGTACTGAGTGAGGAATGGGGAGTGGGGAGTTATTCTCCTTGTCCTCCCACCTCCCTACTCCCTACTCTCCACTCCCCATTCCCTTCTAAAGCTACCTCATTAATGTTTCTTCTCTTGGTTCGCTATCACCAGATATTCTGCTGCGCGATCGCCACTGCATCTGGAAAGGATAGGTATATAAGTAAAGTTACTCAATTATTTTCTCCAAATTCAGTAGTAGTTTAGTAAATTAAAGTTTATATTTTCTTTACAGATTTTATCATACTTTTTGCATAATTGGCAAAAAATATAGCGATAAGTACCATAACACAAGGTTTATAAATTCACTTGTGGAATAAATTCCATCTAATAATACTGAGACGTGGAGGAAATAATGCCTACATATACTGCCAGCGTGCAACAAAGAACTACAGGTACAAAAGAACACTGTTCTGTCGATCCGCAAAAATTAGCAGCCATTGGTTGTGCTGTTGGTCACCAAGTTAGGATTAGACGTACTGCTAACGAATACGCGCTTTACACTGTCAAGCAAGCACCCCAAGAGAATCCAGAAAATATCGTTCGCGTCACAGACGCAGGGCGATCGCGTTTAGCAGCAACTTCATTCCCATTTAATGCTACCGTAGATTCACAGGTAGTTCACCCCACATTCACTGATGCACAAGCAGAAGCCAATAGCGAATTTGTTGAGCGTCTAACAGACAACAACACCCATGTTGGACTTGTGGCGATCGCTCCCCACGGTGGCATGATTGAAGAAGGAACTGATCTACAAGCACAACGCGTGGCTGCGGTGCTAGCTGCTAAAGGTGTATCTTGTTGGCGTTGCAAAGGTTGGAAACAAGGCGGTGGTGCTTTGGAACGTTGGCACATCACATCTACAGATATTCATGAAGCATCATTTCCCCTACTGGGTAAAATTATTCATCGTGAATTTAGCTATGCAGTAGCTTTTCATGGCTTCTCCCAAAGTAAAATTTTAATTGGCGGCGGTGCTAGCCTTGCACTTAAACAAGAAATTCAGCAAGCAATTCAAAATGCGATCGTTGGTAGTGGCATCAATGTAGAAATTGCTACCTCAGGCAGTGAATTTGATGGCGACGATCCTAACAATATTGTGAATCGATTAGCTAATGGTAATGGCATCCAAATTGAGCAGTCTAAAGTAGCGCGAATCAGCTACGGGCAGCAAATTGCTGATGCTGTTGCGTCTGTCTATAGCTCGAAGATTTAATAGACTTGTTGCTAGATAAATTTACAAGTTTGCGAATACATATCGTTAGGCAACAAATCTAATATTTTCTATCGCATTCCTATTTGATTTATTACAGCGTATTTCAGGTAAGTGAAGTACACAGGTAGGGGCATAACTGTGCCTCTACGATTATCTGGACTCACTCCTGTAGGCAAGCAAGGGGCAAAGATTAATTGCCTCTTGTCTGTTGACATTTGTAGGGGCGTACAGCTGTACGCCCCTACTGTCTTACTTTTGACCTTTATCTTAAAAGTGCTAGCTAAAAATACTAATCTCCAGTTCCCAGTCCCTGTTTCATCAAAATATAATTTCCAGCTTGTTGACGAAAATAATCGAAAAATGCTTGCTAGTATTAATTAGGATGTCATAATTGGTTTGTGGAACTGGAACAATTTACAGTCAAATAACCAAAAGACCTGACAAATCTCATAATGCGACGAATCTTACTGATGTCACACGTTCAACAGAGGTAATTATTGTGACATTAAAGGCTCGAATGAGTCTTGTTTTTAGGTTTAAAGTTGTTAAATAATCCACAATCCACTGATGCTATATAGACGATTTGGACGCACAGAATTACAGATGCCCGTGTTCTCTTGCGGCGGCATGAGGTATCAGTTCAAATGGCAGGATGTTCCTGAATCGGAAATTCCTGCTGATAACCAGACAAATTTGGAAGCGACTATCAAAAAAGCTCTGGAAGTTGGGATTAATCACATTGAAACTGCCCGTGGTTATGGGACTTCTGAGATGCAATTGGGGAGAATATTACCCAAATTTTACCGCGAAAAGTTGATTGTTCAGACGAAAGTCGGCCCAGAAAAAGATGCAAAACAATTCCGTGAGACGTTTGAAAAATCATTAAAATATCTCCAGCTAGATTATGTTGACCTTTTAGGTTTGCACGGCATTAATACTCCTGAGTTGTTGGACTACAGTATTCGTCCTGGTGGCTGTTTGGATGTGGTACGTCAGTTGCAAGCAGAGGGAAAAGTCAGATTTGTTGGCTTTTCTACACATGGGCCAACAGATGTAATTGTGCAGACAATTAATACTAACCAATTTGATTATGTAAACCTGCACTGGTACTACATTAATCAATGGAATTGGGCGGCAATTGAAGCAGCTAAACGCCACGATATGGGGGTATTTATTATTAGTCCATCTAATAAAGGAGGTTTGTTGTATCAACCACCGCAAAAATTAATAAATCTTTGCGCTCCTTTGAGTCCAATGGTGTTTAATGATTTGTTTTGTTTGAGTCACCACCAAGTGCATACCTTGAGTTTGGGAGCAGCAAAACCAGAAGATTTTGATGAACATCTGAAGACTTTAGAATTAGTAGATAGAGCATCAGAAATTCTGCCACCAATTTTGGCACGATTGGAAGCAGAAGCGATCGCCATTTTGGGAGAAGATTGGGTAAAAACCTGGGAGGATAATTTACCCACACTTGACGAAACGCCTGGTGAGGTAAATATTCGGGTGATTTTGTGGTTGTGGAATTTAGCGATCGCCTATGATTTGGTAGACTATGGCAAAATGCGTTACAACCTGCTTGGTAATGGCGATCATTGGTTTCCTGGTAATAAAGGCGATCGGTTAAACGAATTAGACTTGCGCCAATGTCTCGCCCGCAGTCCCCACGCAGATAAAATCCCCCAAATTCTGCAAAAAGCACATCAATTGTTGGCGGGTGAAGAAGTGAAACGTTTATCTCAACAGTAAATCTGAGGTTAGGGACTTGGAATGTTGTAATCCAACCCATCCCTAACCTCATGCATAATTGCTGTATATATTAATTCATCAAAACTGCTTGATTTTTTCCAAAATTACCTATAGAACCCATTTGACATCTTAGGAAGGGACTGCAAGCCTCTTAATCATTAACCTGATGAAGCAGAGATTGAGTTTGGCAGTGGCACCAGCGAGGGTTCGTTCAAAGTTCTTAACCAGAATTTTACAACGCTCCATCCAAGCATTGGAGCGTTCGATCACCCATCTGGCTATTGCCGGAACAAATCCAGATTTTCCTTGTGCTGCTTTCTTTTGTTTTGAGGGCTTCGTAGAAAGTTGAAACTGGATTTTGGTCATAAGTTCTGGGTAAATCCGCTCTAACTCCTGAGTCAAATATTCTGGGTGATATCCATGATCTAGCAGGATGGTGATCTTGGGAATATCGAGAGGTTTTGACTTGAAATAGTCGATGTTGAGAGTAAACATCTCAATTAATCCGGCATCATCTGAGACATTGGCTCGAGTGCAGTGTGTAAAGAAGGGAAACCCAAGGGTGTCAATAGCCAGATGCCTTTTAATACCGTTGGTGGCTTTGTAGAAACAAAAACCTTTCGACTCCACACTGGCATTGCAGGTATTTTTCACCGCTTGTGAGTCAATGATAATTAACGTCGTCCAGTACGGTTTTTTTTTACCTGTTCACGCACTTGGACATGTAAGACAGTCATTAGTTCCTCAAATACCCCAGCTGCTCGCCACTGAATGCAAGTGCCAATAGACGGTGGAATAAGGAGGAAAATCCTTGGGTAAGTCTTGCCAATTGCACCCATTTTTCAGTTGATAGAGAATTCCATTGAATATCTCTCGCTTTGTCCAGTTAGTCGGTCTAGTCTGCTTCTTAGTTGGTAAGATATCTTGCAATAAGGGTTCAAAAATTTCCCATTCTGTATCAGTGAGGTTGCTGGAATAAGCCATTAGCATTGGATTGTAGATGCTGAGGAGTACCTTAATTCAAAACCTCATAAGATGTCAAATGGGTTCTATAAAAAATTTTGTAAATTACGCCTAATTTATAATCTTAAATCTACGGCAATGCGGTGAGCGCAAGCAAACCCAGAAAAAGCTACTGCATTCAACCCCTGACCAGGAAAGGTACTATCCCCCACACAATAAAGTCCTGGAATGGCGGTGCGATTAAAGGGCATCTTCAACAACCCGCGTAATTTGCGTCGGGGAATTGGCCCATAGGTACCATCCTCACGACCCAAAAAGCGGCGATGGGTGCGGGGTGTACCCACTTCCAAATAATCCAATCCCACGCCTAAGCCTGGAAAAATCTTCTCTAGGCGGTCAATAATTCGCCCAGCTGCCTGTTCTTTCTTAGCTTGATATTCACTCGAAGAAAGTTCTTGCCAATCATCAATCCAATGAGGTGTAAAGGCATGAATGATATGATACCCGCTTGGAGCTAAATCTGGGTCAAGCAATGTGGGAATCGAAACAAAAATTGTGCCCTCCACTGCTGTCATCTTTTCCCAGTCTTCCAGCAAAATATGGTGACACTCTGTCCCCTCAGGTAAAACTGACTGTTTTACCCCCATATGTAAACTCAAGAAGCTAGGTGATTTTTGATAATTTTGTTGCCATTTTTTCTCATTATGGGGTATTGCTTCTGCTGGTAATAATTGTTGAAATGTATCCCAGCGTGTAGCATTAGAGACTATGCGTTTACCCCGATATACTTTACCATTAGCCAGTTGCACACCCACCGCTCGTCCCTGTTCTGTGAGAATTTTTGTGACCCTGGCTTGGTACTGAATCTTACCTCCAGCCTTCTCTAGACCTTCGACCAGTTTTTGGGCAATTTGTCCGACTCCGCCTTTGGGATAGTTCACTCCGCCGTAATGCCTATCAGAAAAGACCATCCCAGCATTAATCATTGGGGTCATGTCCGCTGGAACCACCGACCAGCAATAACACTCCATATCGATAAATTTCAATAATTGGGGGTCTTTGATGTAGCGTCGCGCCACATCTCCCGCATTTTGGGGCAGATACTTAGCTAAACCGAGACACGCCAAAGGATGCTGGAAAAATACCCGCAGTAGATACCGAGGTTCTTCCAGTGACAGCAAATCCATGTTATTGAGGCAGTTGAATACTTTTTGGCATTCGTCATAAAAGCGACGAATCCCTTGTTCTTCATGGCGAAAATGAGCAGTAAGGTTTTGCAAAAATTTTTCATAAACCCGGTCAACTTTCAGGTCTAAACCTTGGGGTAGATGATAGTGAATTTGCACTGGATCTGCGATCGCCTCTTGCTTAACATTCACCGCTGACAATGCGCGGGTGAGTAAGTTGGTGGTGCCGTTTTGCCCTAGCCCAAAAATCATTGATGCCCCAACATCAAATCGATAGCCTTGGCGTTCAAAATAACCAGCGCTACCACCTGGAATCAAATAACGTTCCAGTACCAGCACTTTCGCTCCCTTGGCTGCTAACTGAGTTGCTGTTACTAAACCGCCAATCCCAGACCCAATCACGATCGCATCAATTGTCATTTGTTATTTGTCCTTTGTCATTTGTCCTTTGTCATTCGTTTAGAGTCAACCAAATATTAACTAATAACCAATGCCCGATGCCCAATCACAAAAAAGAGGGACAAGCCTGCTGCTGCTGGCTAATCCCGTCTGCCGATCCTTAAAGAGAGGAGAACACTGTATAACAATATAACCTTGCTTGAGAATTGATGTCAACTACTAATGAAAATTTTTATCAATAAAATTGAGGGATTAATTTTAGCCGTCATCCAAGAGGATTAAGGAGATGGGAGAGCGTGGGGAGAGTTGGGGGAGAGTTGGAAGAATATAAAAAAGCTTCCCACACCTCCCACACCTCCCACACTCCCCACACCTCCCCAATCCTCTTGTCCCCGTCTGGTCAGGCGGATGCGGGAAAGAGTATTATGGTGTTTCAGTTCTTGTACAATAGAAAGGCGCTGACTTCTGGCTATGACGCTACAATTACGGGTTTATGTACCACCTCATCCCCTAATACAACACTGGCTGGCAGTTGCCCGTGATGCAGGCACGCCTTCAGTATTGTTCCGCAGTGCTATGACTGAGTTGGGAAGATGGCTGACTTATGAAGCTGCACGTGACTGGTTGCCGACCCAAGAAATAGCAGTGCAGAGTCCTTTGGATACCTGTCCAGCAACTGTGATCGATCCACAGATACCAGTGGCGGTAGTGCCCATTCTCCGGGCGGGGCTAGGATTACTAGAGGGAGCGCAGACTTTACTACCTTTGGCATCAATTTATCATCTGGGATTGGCACGAGACGAAGAGACACTGCAACCTCATTGTTATCTGAACAAGTTACCAGAAAAATTTGACCCCCAAACACGAGTGCTGATTACCGATCCGATGTTGGCAACAGGAGGGTCTATCATGGCGGCAATGGCAGAATTGACACAGCGGGGTGTCGATCCAACTCTAACGCGGATTGTTTGTGTGGTGGCGGCTCCACCAGCTTTGCAAAAGCTGAGTGCTAGTTATCCAGGTTTAATACTTTACACCGCTACTATTGATGAAAAACTTAACAGCAAGGGGTACATTGTACCGGGATTGGGAGATGCAGGCGATCGCATTTTTGGGACTTAAGTTAGTATGCAGCTAGGATAGATTCATGGCATAACTACTGTAAGAGTTGCAAGGTTGTTGAAGGCGGTAAATATATGAGTCAGCGAGATGGTTTTGCCAGTGGTTTTTTAGCAGGGGCGTTTGTCGGTAGTGTATTTGGTGGTGTCGTCGGGGCGCTGATTGTTTCTCGACGCGATGCTGAGTTACTACCAGAGGAAGAGATAGAACAAACAGATAGCCAAGCCGAAGCTAAGAGAATAGCAGCAAAGCGGCGTCAAATGAAAGCCTCAGAAGCTGAGAGTGTGAGCATAGAAACAGCTCGGCGATCGCTAGAAGATAAAATTGCCCAGTTAAATGCCACAATTGATGAAGTGCGAAAGCAGCTGGGGAACGTGAATGGCGGCTCACCGCAGACAATTGGCGATCGCTCTTTCACTAAAGATTCTTAAAGTTTCCTTAGGCATGGTGAAAGTGCCAAGTGTGGTAACTGCTTTACCTGCAAACACCATGACATAGACTAAATTAAAATCAATAGATAAGACCGCGTTTGACACTTAGTAGGAAACCTAGTTATCTATGGAATTACTGATTAACACTCTTGCTACTTTTACGCAGATTTATACTTTTCTGTTGCTAATTCGGGTTCTTTTAACCTGGTTCCCAACAATCAACTGGTATGACCAACCATTTGCCGCTTTGAGCCAGATAACTGACCCTTATCTGAATGTATTTCGCTCATTTATTCCCCCTCTGGGCGGCATAGATTTTTCGCCAATGTTAGCTATTTTACTGCTGCAATTTCTAGGTGGGTTTATCAGTCGTCTAGCCTACGTTGTATAGCACAGAATTTGCCGTTTGTTCGATGTTCAACTAAAAAAATTTAGGTGTAGGCTGACCAGCCCAAACCTATGCTACTTAAAATTTATCCTACTCAGTACTCAGTGCTGAGTATTTTTTTCTTCACTCAGCACTCTTCATTAACGTGAGTTCGACGGATAGGAAAGCGCAAAAATCTTGCTGTATGTGAATTTGCACAACAGAACATACAAAAAGGTGATGCCTGCGGCGGGCTTCGCCTACGCTACGATTGCTTTGGATAGGTAAAAAGTCACAGAAAAAGACCGAGACTAAGAATATCTAACAAAAATGAGGGTCTCGGCTATGTTGACCATCTGAAAAATATATGTCAAATAGAACACTCTCGCCATCGTAGTCCGTTTAACTTTTTGGTTAACTTGATGGCTGGTTTAGCTGCCTACACCTATTTGCCCAAAAAACCGTCGATTGATATTTACCCAAAAGATTTACCTGCACTACCTCCTGCCGTTTTCTAACCGTCGAACTCACGTTATGCACTACCTCCTGCCGTTTTTTAGTCCTGTCGAACTCACGTTAAATTTAGATATGCAAAGTAGATGTGGAACAGCTTACTAATTTGGACAAAGAATGCAGGGTACTGCTTCAGTAGAGGGTTTTGCAGTTCTCAGTCTCGAAATTACAACCAATTGCCAATCAACACATAGGAAGACCAAAAGCTTGGTGCATTGTAGTTAGGATGTTTCAGCAGTTTTAGCTGGGCACGGTGGACTGCTTCGGCTTTGGTGATTTTGCCACTCTTGAGTTCTCGATAGAAGGCACTCACAAACATTGCAGTTGATTTATCATCAATTTGCCAGAGTGAGGCAATGGTACTACGTGCGCCAGCTCGTACAGCTGCTCCTGCTAGACCAAGTGCGGCGCGGCTATCTCCTGTTGCTGTCTGGCAAGCACTCAAAACTAGTAGTTCTACTATGCTTTTACTTTGACTGCCGAAGAGAGTATCGAAATCTTTGACGTTAATCTCACCATCAAAATCCAAAATAAAAGTGTCCTCAAGGCGAGAACTAAACTGACCGTGGGTTGCCAAATGCACTATGTTGAATGAAGTAGCAGAAATTTCAGTTTCTAAATTCTTTTTCTTAAAATCTCCATCCAACAGACTAGTTGTCGAAACTCCTGCTTTGGTAATACCGTCGAATTCAGATTTGATCCCAAGTAATGGGGCAAACTTGGAAAATCCTGGCGGTGGCTGAGTTAATCCTGCCGTGAGAGCTACTAGTTTCTGTTCCACCAGGGGTTTTGGGTCTAGGAGTTGCAGACCTACACTCAGAGCAACTGCATATTTCTCTACTAAGTATTCCTTGCCATCGTAGAGAGCCGACATTGGTATATTGCGTAACAAACCATCTAGAACGAACACTAGGGTATTGACGCTACTTTGTTGTAATTCTGACTCAATGGGTTTGAGCAGCCAGTTGTAAACTTGTTGTGACTGGATTTTAACAGTTTTGGTAGCAGTGGGATTAACAAGATTTCTTCGCAGTTCTACTAAGAGGTTCTCTACTTCTGTTTGGGAAATCTTGGTACTGTAGTTTTGCAGGGGTTGGTTGGGAATTTTGACAATTACCTGGAGTTCTTGCGGCAGAATAATTGGATAGAGAATGGCGGCGCTGGGATTATCTCGGTCTACTACTTGATCGAGGGCTACTCTCTGACCTTGCAAACAAGCTTCGCGGAAGAAGTCGTCCAATTCTGCTAGCTGGAGTGCTTCAATTCGCTGGCGTGCTTTCTCCAATATTTTCTCATCTGCTTTTCCTTGTTGAGATTGCAGTAATAATTCTACTGACTGTCGGTAAACGGGTTCTACGCTGTCCCGAAAGTTGAATTGCACATCCTGATTAACTACGTCCTTATTTACTACTAAATCTCTGCGGAGAGACTGGAGAGTTTCCACAGCAGCATCATAGGCTGCGATCGCACCTTTAATATCTTTTTGTGCCCACAGTAATCTACCTAACTGCCACTCTAATGCATAGGTAATTTCTGGTGCATTGCTGCTCTGTGCTAAAGCTAATCCTTGCAAAGTTAGGTTTTGCGCCTCTGATAATTGTTTGGTTTGTTCATACAAACCACCTAAACTCTTGAAGGCATAGGCCTCTGCCCGCTTGTCGCCTAAACTGCGGGATTGCTCGATGGCACTGGCGAGTAGGAGTGCTGAGTGCTGAGTGGGGAGTGGGGAGTGGGCAGTGGGAAGTAGGGAGGAAGAATTTTTAGTTGATACTTGGAAATCAGCACTCTTGACTTTAGTTAAACTTTGTGCATAGTTGACGCGGGCGTAGATGCTAGCACGGCTGAGGGGGAGTTGGTCGAGTTGAGATTCAATCGATGGTAAAAGAGTTTGAACTTTTGGCCATTGTTGGTCTTCAATGACTAAGCCCAGGTGATTGAGTTGGGCTTGGACTTTTGTCAGGGCTGAGGGAGATGCTGCAACTGTTTGTTGATAATAGGCGATCGCATTTGCACGATCGTTTTGTTTGAGGGCATTATTCCCCAAGCTGAACAGACTTGCGCCAATATCTGCGCTTGATTCCAGGTGGCGAGCAATTCTGAGACTTTCTTCTAGGACTTCGTGTGACCTTTTGAGATCGCCTACTACCAAAAGGGCATCACCGAGCGATCGCAAACTCACCGTCTTTTCTATAGAATCTGGTTGAGATTGTAACGTCTGACTGACTTTATCGAGTGTTTTGATCGCACGAGGGTAAAATCCTTGGGCTTGCCATGCTTGTGCTTGATTAATGAGCGATCGCACTACACCATTTTGATTATCTGCTTGTTTATAAATTTTTTCCGTCTGCTGCCAAGTTGCTAAAGCCGCCTCAGACCGTCCCATTGCCAGTTGCAGACGGCCTTGAATATCGAGTGATTGGGCGAATATTTGCAGATTTGGGTTTTTATCCTGTGCTTTGAGCAAATTTAAGCTTTCTGTAATTGCCTGCTGCGCCTGACTCCATTCACCGAGCTGCTGATAAGCTAGGGAAAGATTACTCAATGTTGCTGCTAATCTGAGACTCTCCCCTTGCTGCTGATATACCTGGACAGCTTTTTGCAACACTTCTACCGCCTGGGCAAAGTTTCCCGCATCGTATAAAACTTTGCCTTGCTGTACTAGTGAAGCGGGGTCAGTAGCTACAACCACCGACATAGTAGTGTTAATTGGTAATTGGACTGAAGAATTGATTGAGTCAGGAACTTTTGCCAGCACAGGTGAACCGAGAATGCATAACAAACCCATTAAGAAGTAAAAAGACAAACGTATTGCTTTTTGCCTTTTAACTTTTAGAAAATTTGCGCCGGAAAACCTGGTTGTTTGAGTTATGGGCATAGCAAGAAGTAGGTATTGAAGAAGAATACAGAATTCAGAATTCAGCAATTTTTCAGTAAGGGATTCATACCTGCCACTGAATTGTTGCACCACTAAATTTTCTTGTTTTGTGGGGGTCTTAAACCCAGTTATTCAGACGCTACGCTATCCCCTTTTTCGGTCAGAATACCCAACTGAATTCTGACGACTGACGCCAATATTGCTGTTCGATAACTACGAACGCACAGGACTAACTGTAGGTACTTGGACTACCAGGGTAATGTTACCATTGGCATCCATCAACAATCTCTGAGCTTCTACAATCTTATTTATCAGGATTTGGATGAAGTTTTATTCTTTAAATCTCTACTTCTTGAGTGATTTTTGTGTAAGTATTGCTGTTATTGGAGTTTTTCGGTAGCGATCAAAAGCGTCTGATACCAATTTGAAAAAAAAATGCGACAAATACACTGGGTAGGGGCGCACAGCTGTGCGCCCCTACAGATGATCGATCTGTTGGAAAGAGTCTAGAATCCCCCGTGTTCCCAATCGGGGGAGATGTCAAAACAATCCCTCCGATTCTGCGAATTTACGCAAACGCGGTACACACTGGCGCTGATAAAAACTGCTCAATGTCGGAATTGACAACCCAAATTCCTCAGACAACTCTCTCCAGCTAACTTCCGGGGGTAGGCGTTTGAGAATTAACACCTGACAATTCACATCTGGACGCCCTTTGATATAAGTACGGCGCAGTTCTCCATCAGAGTCTGTATTGGCCCAGTTCTCCAAATCTTCGAGAATTGGAGGTGCTTGGGGGGTAGCCGGGAGGTTATCTACAGGATCAATGGTTTCACTTGTTCCACCAGATGTAGACTGACGAATCCTAAGAGGGACTGTTGTGGCTTGTTCCCGGTTTTGATTAAGGTAAAAGTCTTGTAGTCTCCGTTTTAGGTAAGCATTCAGCCAGGTAATTACGGTACCATAATCGGGGTCATATGTTTGACCTGTCAAACCCTCACAAACATTACGGCAGAAATACAACCAAGTTTGTTGTAGTGCGTCTTGATAATAGGGAGTACTTTCCCTCCAGAGTCTACTTGCTGTCAGACGAATAATTTGTGTGAGCAGCACCAATTGAGTTGTTAGAGAAGTGGCGATCGCTACTGCAATCAACTCTGGTCGCAGTGTCCAGTCTCGTGTACCGATTCCCAAGACTAGGAATAAGCCCAGAAATAGAATTTGATAATCTCGTATATCTTTAAGCAACATTACCCTTTTATTCAGGGATTCCCCGTAGATTTCTCATCAATTTAGACGAGTACTAGGTCAAATAGTATTGCTGTTACAGATTTTGTTACAAAGCGTCCCCGCTCTCGATGTCTTCTTGGTAAAACGGAGAGATTTACTGTAGAAGTATGTCACAAGCTCATGAACTCAAATCAGCCCGCAAAATGCAACTAGCTCCCCTGTTCCCAATTTTCTATCGCATTCTCCAGCCGAGTTTTCCTAATTGCCTTTGGGTTGGAAATCCCCATTCTCAAGCGATCGCCCTGACATTCGATGATGGGCCTCATCCGCAATATACACCGGAAGTTTTGGCAGTTTTAGACCACTACAAAATTACTGCGAGTTTTTTTTGGTTGGGTGTTTGCGTCAACCGTTCACCAGCCATTGCCAAAGCAGTTAGCGATCGCGGACACTGGATCGGATTACATGGTTACGATCATCGCTCTTTTCCTATGCTTTCCCCAAAAGACCTGAAAGAGAGTTTAGAAAAAACCCAAGCTGCCATCTACAATGCTTGCAATCTGCAACCCGAACAAGTGCGGGATGTCCGCCCCCCCAATGGTTTATTTACACCTGGTACTTTAAAATTATTTTCTCAGTGGAATTACCGCCCAGTGATGTGGAGTGTTGTACCAGAAGATTGGGTGCGACCAGGCGTCACCACCGTAGTACAACGAGTTATGCAGCAAGTCAAAAATGGTTCGCTGATTGTCTTACATGATGGTGCTTGTGGTGGACAAGATGTTGCTGCCACAATCAAAATTCTCATTCCCAAACTGCTACAACAAGGCTATAAGTTTGTAACTGTCGATCGTTTATGGCAACGATGAAATTTAATACGCTTCTCGTCTTTATTAAGCAACAACCTCAATAAACGACTGCCCGAATTCAACAAATTTGTTTTGAGTGAACACAGAAGCGATCACTTTTAGATTCCCCCTAACCCCCCTTAAAAAGGCTACCGTGTATACACAAGTTGGTAAGGGCACGGCAGTGCCGTGCCCCTACGAGAAATCTATCTGTATCAAGGTTTTCGTGAAATCGTATTACGCATTCACAGGAAATACCAAACATGGATAATTAATTCAAAAACCACGTTTTTCGTAGGGGCACAGCACTGCTGTGCCCTTTATTGAAGACTTACATCTTTTGCCTAATTTGGCAAATCTTTATCTGCGATTACGACATTGCAGTGGGTAGCGGTTACCTCGCCATGTCGTCCAACCATCTGCGATTCTAGTATGACTGTTGTATTTAAGATACCAGTTATCTTGTTCTGCACCTAAATAACGAATACCCAAATCCTGTCTTTGTGTGCTGGAAAAACGTTTTCCTAGAGGAACCCATGCACTACCGTTATCACTAAACCGCCCGACGAGACGGACACCAGAAGTAGTAGAGCAAATATTACCAATACAACTAGTTTGTGAGTCATCGACTACTTTCCACTGCATTTGGGCTGGTCTACCGTCAATATTACAGTCCCAAAGACCAAAGAACCACTCACCAGCAACCTGACTGGCTTTAGCATGGCTAGATGCCAATACCAAACTTGCAGGAACAATTGCCAAGCCCAAAAGCCATTTTGTGATGTTTTTCATAATGCTTTACCAATACCTTAAGGTAATCTGTACTTTGTATTCACTTATATGTATTGGCATTCCTATTTATGCAGATCATCAAAGCATGGAGATTTAAAATTTCCAGAGAAGATATTTTCTCGTTGGGAATATCAGCCTTTGGTAGCTGATATTCCCGCTAGTTATGCTAATTCCTAAAGTTGATGTGTGGCTAAAAAAGCTTCGACTTCGGCCGCTGTAGGTTGAGAAGCGATCGCACCTGCTTTAATCGTAGTCAATGCCCCAACAGCACTGGCATAGGTGACAATGCGTTTTGCCGTTTCTGCATCCCGCAAACTGTGGATACCATTCTGACTTAACTGGTGGATAAATCCTGCCAAAAAGCTGTCCCCTGCACCAGTTGTATCAACTACAGGGATGGAAAAGGAGGGTAATTTGCCTTCGTTTTCACCTAAACAATAAGTGCAACCATTTTCTCCATCTGTGACGAGTACTCCCTCAATAGAACCCAGACGGTAAGTTATTGCTCCCGGATCTGCGGTTTCAAATAGCCATTCAGCTTCTTCTTTGGAGAGTTTGAGAAAATCGACTTTATTAAATAATTCTGGAATTTTTTGATGAGAGATGTTTGGATCGTCCCAAAATACAGGACGCCAGTTGACATCCAGCACAATCTTCAGGTCGTATTGTTCTGCTAGTTGTAGGGCGCGGTAAACTGCCTGTTCACTTTCAGGATAAGCTAATTCCAAGGTGCCCAAAACCAGAAAATCTGCTTCTTGAAACAGCGAATCTGGCAATTGTTTGGCTTGTAGGCGAGTATCGGCAAATTCAGAGGTGTCATACTGACCAAATCCAGCAAAAGTGCGATCGCCAGCCAGATCCCGTGTCACATAAACTTGCCGCGTTGGTGCTGTGGGATGGCGTTGCACCCCTTTTGTCTCTACACCCACATCTTCTAATAGCTTCACCAGTGCATTTCCTGGTTCATCTTCGCCAACAGCTCCAATAAAACCGCTTGGCGTCCCCAGCTTGACTAAAGCACAGGCTACATTAGCTGGTGCCCCTCCTGGGTAGGGAGTCCAGGATTTCACTTCTTCCAGCTTTAGCCCCAATTCATCGGCTAAACAATCAAACAAAATTTCACCAAGGCACAAAACACGGGGATTGCTCATTTCATTTTAGATTTTAGGTTTCGATTTTGGATTACGAATTTCCAGTATAAAATCTACAATAATTGTTGCTAATCTGTCGCCAGTCCTTCATAGAATTAAATAGCAATTTTTACTACTCCAATAACATGTATCTGCCCCTAAAACACACATTAATTTCTCAGTAATTTAACCATAATCAAAACTCTAAATATGCTATATTTTTTACATGCAAAACTTGTTGGTGAAATTCCTGGCAACTTGAAATCGAAAGAAAATATTGACAATCGTATTCCTGCTAACACTTGAAACCCTACCAACAAAAGAATCTTCTAGAATTAGAAAGAGCGATTGAGTACATATACCAAGGGAGGATAGAGATAGTCATGGCTGGTGGCAAGTCTGAGACACCTGTTAGTCTGTCAGACAGAGAGCTGCAAATTATCGACTTAGTGGCCGCTGGCTTAACTAACCAAGAGATTGCAGTTAAACTGGAAATTAGCAAGCGTACAGTTGATAACCATATCAGTAACATTCTCACCAAAACCGAGACAGAAAATCGAGTAGCCCTTGTCCGCTGGGCTTTACAGTGGGGCAAAGTCTGCTTGAATGATGTCAATTGCTGTACTCTACCCAACCAGGTCGAATAAACATTAACTTGTAGTAGCACGATTGATCTGGTGTAGTATGCTGATAAGCCAATGTTGAGCTTTACTGATTATTCCTCTCCTCACACATAAGTTTTCAGTGTGAACACTCTACCAAAAGTTCCGAGTTCCGGACTCAGCAGGAGTTTATGTGAATGTAGCCAGCTGACCCTCCGGACTCGGAAACTATAAAGATCGGAATTCCTTAATATCAGGGACTGGGGACTGGGGACTGGGAAATAGGAAATAAATATTTAGGAATACTTTCCCAATACCCAATACCCAATACCCAATCCCCAATCCCCAATCCCCAATCCCCAATCCCCAATAACAAAAATTAGCAACAATTCAATGGTGCAAGCGCTACATTTGAAAGAAATCTATGTTGCTCCATCGGCTTGGAGAGCAGTGTTCCCATGAATACTTCTGCTTCTTTTCAAGGTGGCTCGTTTCCCTTGGAATTTTTTAACTTTGATTGGACGACACCTCTTTCGGGGAAAGTTCCAACTTCAGAATCCCAACCCTCAGATTTTCCGTATTCCACACAGGATGCTGACTTACTTAGGCAGCTATCGTTCATTCCAGGGTTGAAAGAAATTTTGATGCTGCGGCAGGTTCACGCCCTAGAACATGCCACTGTTTGGGTTCTGAGCGAATCAAATAGTGCATACCACACCGCAGCAGAACCCAATAAAGTTCAACCAGATAACGAACTATTAGGCGGTTTGTCTACGGAGCAGGGATTCTACCTCTACGGTGAAGTTAATATCAGTGATTTGCGGCGTGCAGTCACACTTGCCCGACATCGCCTCACCAGTGGAGAGTGGGATTTGGCTGTACATCCCCGCTGCGGCACAAATTTATCAGTAGCAATGTTCTTAACCGCTGGACTAGCTGTAGGTGTACATCTGTTGCTACCATTCCGACCAATCGAGCAACTTATAGGTTTGGGGTTAGCCGCAACGACAGCCGCTGAACTCGCACCTGATTTAGGTTCTATGGCACAGCGTTACTTAACAACTGCCATTCCTTTTAACCTAGCAATTGAAAACATTATCCGTACACGTGACCTTTGGGGACGTGAAGCGCATTTTGTGAGGGTAAACTGGCAAGAATAAAGGGAGTGGGGAGTAGGGAGTGGGGAATGGGGCATGGGGCATTGGACAGTGAACAGTAAACAGTGGACAGTTACAGCGTTTTTCATCTATTTGAACCACAATCCCCGGTAGGTTAGCACAGCGGTGCTACCCTACAACATGGTCTATTTACCTGAAAATTGCTGTAACTGATAACTGATAACTGTCAACTCCCCATCTCCCTCATCCCTCTCATCTACCCCCACTCCCCACTCCCTACTCCCCACTCCCCTAAAAAAATTATGAGAAAACTTTACTTCTTACTTCCTGGTACAGATGGCAAATTTGCCTGCGGTGGTCTTTGGGCAGAGTTAAAAACAGTTAATCTGGTTCAGCAGCTTTGTAGTGCTGATGTTGTAACTTATCGTCAGCGGGAAAAAGGTAAGCAATTCATTGATGATTTGCTGCAAGAAAAAAATCTCAATGATGTCATTTTTGTGATTAATTGGGGATTTGATGTCGCTCAACTTGTCCCTAAACTGAAACAATACAATGTTGTTTACCATGCACATAGCCCAGGTTATTCGTTTAGCCTGCCTGCAAGTATTCCAATTGTTACTGTTAGTCGCTATACAATGGGATATTGGGGAGAAAAATCACCGAATTCTTTGATTTATTATTTGCCCAATCAAATTTCTGATGAGTTTAAAAATTTAGGTCTGGAACGAGATATTGATGTTTTAGTTCAGGCTCGGAAATCTTCTGAATATTTAATCAAAGAGTTGATTCCAGCGTTACAAAAACGTTGTAAAGTATTCGTTGTTGATTCTTATGTCGAGGATTTGCCTGGATTATTTAACCGGGCTAAGGTTTACCTCTATGATTCGGCTGAGTACTGGGCACAACAGGGTGTTAGTGAAGGATTTGGTCTGCAACCAATGGAAGCTCTTGCCTGTGGATGTCAAGTATTTTCTAGTGTCAATGGTGGATTGTCAGATTACTTAGATCCTGGCTTTAACTGTCATAAAATTGCTGGATATTCACAAGAATATGATGTGCAACGTATTCTCAAGGTGCTTGAGTCTCCAGTAGGGTTGAGTTGGGATGAAGATTTCTTTGCTGAATATCGAACTGAAAATATTATTAAGCGGTTAAAAGTGATTTTGGATGAATTAAATGAATTTTTTGACCACAAAATCCAGCAGCCATCTAATATTAAGAGTTTGACGAAAATACGTATGGCTAAGTTATTTGTGCAGAGGATATATGGTAAGCTGAGAACAAAATATTTGAAGTTGAAATAAACTAACCGCAGAGGCGCGCAGATTACAGAGAGAAGAGAGGAAATTGGATGAGTCGGCGATTATTGGTGACGGGGGGTGCGGGGTTTATTGGGGCGAATTTTGTGCATCATTGGTGTCAGGCTTATCCAGATGACCAAGTAGTGGTGTTGGATGCTCTCACTTATGCGGGGAATCGTCTGAATTTGGCAGTAGTTGAGGGAAAAGAGAATTTTCGGTTTGTGCAGGGGGATATTTGCGATCGCTCCCTTGTAGATGAGTTATTATCAACGGAAAATATAGACACCATCGCCCATTTTGCCGCTGAATCTCATGTCGATCGCTCGATTCTCGGCCCTGGTGCTTTTGTACAAACTAATGTGGTAGGAACTTTCACTCTTCTAGAAGCTTTTCGCAAATATTGGGAGACGAAAGCACAGCCATCTGATTATCGCTTTTTACACGTTTCGACTGATGAAGTCTACGGTAGTTTAAGCCCAGATGATGCAGCTTTTTCTGAAACTACAGCTTATGCTCCCAATAGTCCCTATTCAGCTTCTAAAGCTGGTAGCGATCATTTAGTGCGTGCTTATTATCATACGTATAAACTGCCAACAATTATTACAAATTGTTCCAATAATTATGGTTCCTATCAGTTTCCCGAAAAGCTGATTCCCCTAATGTGTATTAACACTTTGATAGGTAAATCATTACCTGTTTATGGTGATGGTAAAAATGTCCGAGATTGGCTTTATGTCGGCGATCATTGTCTAGCTCTAGATGTAGTAATTAATCGTGGAAAGCCAGGGGAAACATACAATATTGGTGGCAACAATGAGGTAGAAAATATTAACCTCGTAGAACTTTTATGTCAAATGATGGATGAATTAGCACCTGATTTACCAGTGCGTCCAGCAAAGCAGTTAATTACTTTTGTCAAGGATAGACTTGGACACGACAGGAGATATGCAATTAATGCGAATAAGATTAAAACTCAACTTGGTTGGACGCCTTCAGTCACAATTGCCGAGGGTTTACGTTTAACTGTTGAGTGGTATCTGACTCATCGTGATTGGTGGCAACCTCTGTTATCTGAGGAATATCAAGCTTACTATCGCAAAAATTATTCTGTAAAATGACTTCTCAAATCCCAGTCCTTTGAATGAGCTACATGGGTAGGGGCGCACAGCTGTGCGCCCCTACAAATATCTGTGTTGATGTGTGGTTAATTATTTGTTTAATACCCAGTTGTGATACATAGTATTATTTACTTGAAAGCTAGTCCAGCAGCGCTTAGATTCAAAACAATACTAACTTTGGCAACTTGGTATAAGTCCCGTTAACCATGTGGGAAGCGCTATAAATTAGCTAGCTCCCGCAGTTTCTCCAAATAATGACTATCCTTGAATGGTAAGGGAATGAAATTAGCGTAAATTGCCAGCAGGTGTCAGATGCTGCAAGCAGAACAGATATTACAAGACCGTTATCAGATTCAGAGCCAACTCGGCAACAATGGAATTCGTCAAACTTGGCTCGCAAAGGATTTAAAAGCCGATGAAGGGCAGAATTCCACTGTTGTGGTCAAACTTTTGGCTTTTGGTGGTACTGTGCAGTGGGATGATTTGAAACTTTTTGAGAGAGAAGCACAAATTCTCAAACAGCTAAATCATCCTCGAATTCCCCAGTATATTGATTATTTTTGTATTGACGATCGCACCCTCTGGTTTGGCTTAATCCAAGAATATATCCCTGGTGAGTCACTCAAGGATAAACTTGCTAGTGGCAAAAGGTTTAGTGAAAAACGAGCTAAAAAAATTGCCGTTGAAATATTAAATATTCTTACGTATTTACATGAGTTGAATCCAGGAGTCTTGCATAGAGATATTAAACCAAGTAATTTAATCTGGGGCGAAGATAATCGAATTTATTTAGTTGATTTTGGCGCAGTTCAGGACAAAGCGGCAAAAGAGGGCGTTACTTTCACCGTTGTCGGTACTTATGGTTATGCCCCAATGGAACAATTTGGTGGACGTGCGGTAGCTGCATCGGATCTTTATGCATTGGGGGCGACTTTAATTCATTTGCTAACTGGTATCTCCCCATCTGATTTACCCCAGCAGGATTTGCGATTGCAATTTGCAGATCGAGTTAACCTCAGTCCCGGTTTTATCAGTTGGCTAGAAAAATTGATAGAACCCGCACCAGAACAACGATTTACTAGTTCCCGTCAAGCGCTGAATGCTCTCAAATCTGGTCGAGTTGTCAAATCTGCTAACAAATATCAGCTTTTACCACCACAAGAAATTATCAACAATTCTGGATGTGGTATCAATAATCATAATGAAACAGTCCCAGAGGAAATTCTCGGTTGGAATTGGGGCGCATTCCTCATGCCTTGGCTGTGGATGTGGACTAATCAAGTGTGGTATGGGTTATTCTGTTTTGTACCTAATGTTTGGTGGGTAATGGCGATCGCTCTTGGTAGCAAAGGCAATGAATGGGCTTGGAAAAGTAGACCGTGGCGCAGTATTGAGCAATTCAAAGCCCATCAAAGAGGCTGGGCGATCGCTGGTATTTTACTTGGTGCGCCCATTAGTATTATGTTGTGGCTAAGAGCGATCGCTTTGCTCAAATCTGCGTTTTAGTAGGGAGTGGGGAGTGGGGAGTGGGGAGTTAGGAGTGAAGAATTATTCTCATTGTCTCCCTCATCCCCCTCATCCCCCTCATCCCCCACTCCCCACCTTACCCACTCACTTGCGATTCAACTACACCCACGGGACAAGAGACGTTTGTTCCTCCCAAACCGCAATAGCCATTGGGATTTTTCGCTAGGTATTGCTGATGGTAGGCTTCAGCATAGTAGAACTCAGGGGCATCCAAGATTTCTGTAGTAATCTTGCCATAGCCTGCGCCGTTAAGGGCTTGCTGATAAGCTTCCCGCGATGCTTCTGCTAGCTGCTTTTGATTTTCAGAGTATACATAAATTCCCGAACGGTATTGAGTGCCAACATCGTTACCTTGGCGCATACCTTGGGTGGGATTATGACTTTCCCAGAAGACTTTCAGCAGTTCGGAATAACTAATCACTTTCGGATCAAACACAACCAACACTACTTCGTTGTGTCCGGTTCTTCCACTACATACCTCTTCATAGGTGGGGTTGGGTGTTAAACCAGCAGCATAACCCACTGCGGTGGTGTAAACTCCTTTAAGTTGCCAAAATTTGCGTTCTGCACCCCAAAAACAACCCAAACCAAAAATTGCTTTCTCTAATCCATCAGGATAAGGAGGTTTTAGGGGATTTTTGTTGACATAATGAGCAGCGGGTACTGACATAGATTGCGCCCTTCCTGGCAAAGCTTCCTCAGGTGTGGGCATATTTTGCTTTTTGCCGAATCCGAATAGTCCCATTGATTTTGACTCTGAATATACATCTTTACCTTATTTAACATTTTAACGCTGTAAAGATTTTGGCGATCGCTTGGCGTTTTCGTAGAATCCTCACCAAAGGTGTAGTAATGAACTACCTAGCGGGACTTAAACAAAAATCAAGCCCAAATATAGCCCAAACTAGCTTTGTAAGAAACAAACAGGTCACGATGGAGAGTCAACCAATCAAAAAAGCGAAAAGACATAGCTGTTCT
>NZ_JACJSJ010000081.1 GCF_014698115.1 Nostoc sp. FACHB-973 | reverse complement strand
CAGTGCCGTGCCCCTACACCTGGGGATATAATGTTGTACCGCATCTGAATGGGAACCGCTATATAAAACGGTATTAGTCCCTAACACTATAATGTTGGTCGCTAACATTACGATGTTGGTCATCAACATTATGATGTTGGTAACAAAACATTACAATATTGGTCATCAACATTACGATGTTGGTCGCTAACGCCAGAGTCAGTGACGATAGGCAACAATCAGCGTGAACCGATCGCCTCTCACCGAAACGGTTCTGTTAGCGGTAGCAATTCCCTTGGAGACTTTTTCATTTTCCGTAATAAACCCTGGCATCCCCGTATCCTATATTTCGCAGATACTTATTCCATTCTTGTGCTTGTAATCGGTCAGCGAAGGGTCCTACTGCTACGTGTGGACCTCGTGGTTGCCTCCTTTCAAGGACTCCACCAGATCGTCCTAAATCTTGGCTGAATCGGGCTAAATTTTGTCTAACTTGAGCAGCGATCGCAGGTAACTGTTCTGAAGTGGTGGGAATGGCGACATAATATCTAGAGGTTTGTTTGGGAATATTTCCATTATTGCGATCGCCGCTAAAACGTCTATTATCTCCATCAATAGAACCTATTTCCCGTCCGTTAGCAAAACCGATGATTCGTGTACTATAAATACCTCGTGACTTTAGCTCATTCACTCGTTGTTGAGCGTTAGATACTCTAGTAAAAACTCCTGATTGAATTACATTACGTCCTTGGTATTCTCGAATGTAAGCACTGGGTTCAAGCTGACGTATTTGTTGTAGAGTCTGAAAATCACTACCATCAACGAAAACTAAATAGCGTTCAAAGTTTTGGTTATATTGACTAAACTGTTCTGGTTGAGAAGGCTGAAAGTTCTGCTCAGGTTGAAAAATCTGCGCTGGTTGAGAAGGCTGAAAGTTCTGCTCAGGTTGAAAAATCTGCGCTGGTTGGGAGGGCTGAAAGTTCTGCTCAGGTTGATAAGTTGGTGCTGGTTCCGCCGGTGGTAACTGTGGTGATTCTTGACCAAAGGGAACTGGCGGTAAAGGTTCACCTTCTTGTTGAGCCAGTAGCAGGTTGCTGTTGGAAATTTGTGCTTGTGCTGGGGTAGAGTTGGCAAGCACCGCTAAACATCCTCCCATTAACAAGGAGAATATCTGAAATCGAATAATTTGACTTGGTATTCCACTAGACATATTAGACGATGTTTTAAAAGTAAGGTGTATTGTAAAAAAACTCACAAACATTATATTGAGATTTGTAGATAACAGCACCTTGTAAGCGAATGACTAAAGCATACTGTAGCAATTTGACATGGCAACAGTGGGAATTGATTGCCGCAGAGTTTCCATTTTTATTCTCGTCAGATATTAATGCTGAACTAATTGATATACCTAGATGTGAAAATCAAGAAAATGACAACTGTATCAAATGAGCGATCGCACTCTGAGCATTTGTAATTTTTTGAAATAAAGCGCATTTTGTCAATAAGTCAAAATACCCAAAATAGCTTTTATGAAAATGATAATCGTGCGTGAAGCACGGGGGGGGGAGGCAATGTCAGTCTTAACTTGCTATTAATACACTCATGATTCAGCAGGAGTCATTATCCCGCATCTATTATAAGTTCCAATCCAAACATTAAGTCCATTACTTAATTTATCAATAGGTAATTTCTCTTCTTTTGGTCTGACATTTACACTAAATGATTGTACCTGTCTCCAATCAGATTCATTCAGAGAGTCCTTATCTTTTAAGTTTTCAACAAGAGTTTTTCCCTTGCTCCAATCCACAACTACAGAAATTTGATTTAAATCATCAATTACACTCACACGTTTAGCTACTTCAGGAAAGTTATAAGAATTTATTAAATTCACAATTTCTTGACCTCCATCCAAATTTTCATGAAAATAGCTAACAAAATAATGGTTTATTGCTTCTAGTAAATTTTCATTTAAATCAAACCTATTTAAAATACCTCTAGTAATAGGAATACCCACCTCATAACCAGGGGGATCTATTGCACTCATCCTAAAAACTGTAACAATGCTTTTATCCTTACTTTTTAGCCCCTGTCGGTTGCACCTTCCGGCTGCCTGAACCAAAGAATCAAGGGGTGCTAATTGACGGTAAACTCTAGAAAAGTCTATATCTACTCCAGCTTCAACTACTTGAGTGCTGATAAGAAAACAAGATTCAGATTCACCAGGATTAAGAAGTGAATGTACCTGTGATAATACCTGAGAGCGATGTTCGGGACACATTTTAGAACTAAGATGAAACCAGTTTCCAGGAATCATCTTTGATAATTCGTAGTAACCTTCACGTGCTAATTTAGTAGTGTTCACAATGATTAGAACTTTTTGTTCTTTTGATAGCTCGATATCTTGAGCTATATCAGCCCAACTCCAAATATCTTCAACAAAGCGGTAAGTTACACGGTTTAGTTGTTTAAAAAAATCACTGGATTTTTCATCAGGAATAATGTCGTGAGCATTATCTTCAATGATATTTCCAAAAGCAGGTTGTGTAGCACTCATTAGTACCACAGTACATCCCCAATCTTGCACCAAGACATTTAGTACATCTAAAATTGGTCTAACTAAATGACCAGGTATGGTTTGCGCTTCATCTATTAAAATTACTTTATTAATCAGCCCTTGTAACTTCCGACATTTTGATGGAGAGTTAGCAAATAAGCTTTCGTAAAACTGTACACCACTAGTAACAATAAGTGGTTTGTCCCATCGTTCAGTGTTTAGCTTATATTCCTTAACATCTTCTAATTTCGGTTCAAAGCCTGAATGATGTTCCAATACATTAGTTTCGCCAAATAAACCTCGATAAACCTCGGCTGTTTGTTCAATAATACTTTTGAGTGGCCCAACATAAACAATCCCACTCATATTATGATTTTTGGCATGAAGTCTTGCAAATTTGGCACTGGCAATAGTTTTGCCTACTCCACAAGCACCAGTTAGGCGAAATATACCTTTTGGTAGCTCCGCTGCACTGATACAATATTCAACAAAGACATTGCGAATCCGATTAATCTCAGTGCTTGCTTGTTCTGGGCTGGGAGGATTAAAACAATGAGGATTGAAACTGTATTGTAAATCAACGCACGAAGCCGAAGCCTCCCAATTTTGGAGGCTTTCAAATATTTGAGCATTTAATCTATCTGTATCTACTAAGACAGAAAATAACATTCTAATAGCAAATTCACGCCGATTATTGTCTTGCAGGTTGATATCGGGAAATTGTTCGGGGATAAAATTCGGTATTTCTTGTTTTGCTGCTTCTTGTGCTTGTTCCCACCCTTGGGCTTTTTCCTCAAAATTTGCCGACTTAAGATGCAGTTTATGGCGTAACTCTGTGTGATGACCTGCGATGATATAAGCGATCGCTGGTATCTTATCAGAATTCATTATCATCTGTGCCAACATCGCACCATGAGCTGCATGGGGAATACGTTTACTTTTTCCTGATAAATAATTTTGCCACTCCTGCCTATACTTTCCTAAGTCATGCCACAGCCCAGCATAGTAGGCAACATCTCGGAATTGTTCAGGCACAATATCTGAGCATCTTTGAGCAACCTCCAGTAAATGCCGTGACAACAACTGTTTTCTTTTGTCTTCAGTGATTCTTGCCAAAAATTCCATACGTTGTTACCATCATTAACTAACTAGTTTGTATAGTAAATCATGAAAGTCAAGTTTTGGGGAGAATGGGCATTATTTACGCGTCCAGAGTATAAAGCAGAGCCGCACACTTACTTAACGCTGACACCAACGGCCGCTGTAGGGATGTTGGAATCAATCTTCTGGAAACCAGAAATTAAGTATAAAATTAACAAAATTACAGTATTGAACCCCATTCAAACTGTAACCATGCAGCGTAATATGGTCGAATCCAAACAAAGCCCCAGAGTTGCCAAAAGCTGGATGCAAAAGGACGGTATTGGTAATTATTACGCTACAAGCGATCGCGCTCAACGCAATCACGTAATTCTTAAAAATGTCGCCTACATTGTTGATTTTAACTTTGATGTAACTGTTGATGCTGATGATTTATCTGATAAATATTCAGCACAAATTAAGCGGCGAATTGAACGAGGGCAATGTTACCGTCAACCTTATTTTGGTTGTCGAGAGTTTCCAGCTTTCTTTAGTTATCCATCTGCTGAGGATATACCAGCTTCAGAGTTAAAAGGTGTAACTGATTTAGGATTAATGCCTAAAGAATTACACTTTATACCCGATAGCAAAGGTAGTATTTTCTGGAAGTCAAACAATACCTTTGTTAAGGGTAAGGTTGTTGTAGAATTTGCTCCTTTGACTATGGTTGATGGAGTAGTGGCAATATGCTAAAGGAACTCTACGAACTCAGTAAACATTTAAATTTATCTCCCTTAGGATATGCAGAGTTAGTTGTGAATTGGCAGGTTAATTTACCAGATGGTGTTTTTCTACTTCTGGAAACACCTGCTAAAAAACCAAGTAGTAAATCAAAACCAGGACAACGCTTGTTAGTACCAGACTTACGACGCAATAGTGATGAATCACTGTTGATTGATGATGCTGGAGAATATGTTTTTGGTGTTGGAGAAAGAGGAGAGAAACGCCATAATCTCTATTTACAGTTATTAGAAAAATGTATAACAGAAACTAGTGATGAGGGCGCGAGATTAGTATATAAATTTGTCACCGAACGCAACATTGAGGAAGTTACTAAACAACTATCTGAGAGATTGCCATCAAAGACTGAACGGGATGAGTTTTGGTGGTGTCGAGACAGATTTGTTTTTATGTTCAACGGTCAGCAAGTTACAAAGCGACCAGCTATCAAAAAATGGTGGGGAGAGTATTATGCCAGCAAGCAAGACACAATCTCTGGTATCTGCCTACTCACAGGTGAAAACACTAACATTGTCAGCCGCAAGATGCCCATGATGGTCAAAGGTGTACCAGGGTCTTCTACTTCTGGTGCTGCTATTACCAGTTTTGATAAAGCAGCTTACCAATCACATGGGTGGGAAGGTAATGCCAATGCACCTATTGGGTTTGAGGCTGCTATCGGGTTTAACAAAGTTCTAGAAATATTGCTGTCTAGAGATACTAATCATAAAAAGATTGGCGGACAGGCATTTGTCTTCTGGGGAGATGTGGAAGGTGAAGGTATTGACCCACAATTATGGGATGCTCCATCAGCTGCTCAGGGTATCTTTGTCGCTCCTGATAAACCAAGCGATCTGCCAAGCGATCGCATTCTATCTCGTCATTTTTATCTAGCCGCACTCAAGGGTAATAAGGGAAGAATTGCTGTTAGCAGTTGGGATGAACGCACACCTGAGCAAGTCAAATCTAGCGTCAAACAATTTGTTGAATGTCAACAATTAACATCTCACACAAAACCTAAACCTTTATGGGTACTGCGTAACGCTGCATTTTTTGAGCCTGCTAAAGAGTACACCGATAAAATCACCACTGCTTTAGTTAAAGCTGCTTTGCTCGGTACACCTCTGCCAGATGAATATGCCATCCGGATTATGAACCGAATTTGTCAGGAACAGGATGCAATGCGATCGCTCGAACGATCGCAAGCTTTAGCTTTTTATCTCACTACCAATGACTCTATGCCAACATTACCTGAATTAGATAAACGCCTCACACCAGAACAAGTAGCTTATATTTTGGGACGTATCGCATTTTTGATGCACAGAGCGCAAATGACAGCGCAAAATTCACAAAAAGAAAAACCAGAAAAAGAAAATTCACAAAACCCAAAACCACAGAAGGAAGATACTAACGTTACAAGGTCGTTAAAGGCGCTATCAACAACACCTGCTCAAGTTTTCCCTCGTCTATATTACGGCTGTATTGCTCATCACCTAGAGGAAAAAGAAGGTAGTGGTTCGCTGTTCTACATCAAAACCCAACTAGACAAGGAATTTGCTAAGTTTGGCGGAAATTTTGACCCATCTATTGATTTACCTGACACCTTTAACGTCAAAGCTCAAGCCTGCTTTTTTTTCGGCTGGGGTATTCGTAGGGCTGAATTTTTTACTAAATCAGAGGAATAATTATGACTACACATTTAGATCCCACTAAAAAACACGATGCTATCTTGCTGTTTGATTGTCTTGACGGCAATCCAAACGGCGACCCTGATGCTGGTAACCAACCCCGAATCGATCCACAAACTAGACAAGGATTAGTGACTGATGCTTGCCTCAAGCGCAAGGTACGTAATTATGTAGAAATGGTAGGTAAGGACGAGGAAAAACCAGAAATTTACAAGCTTTTTATTGAACAGGGTGGAGTGTTACGAGAAACAATAAAACGTGGCTACGTAGCAATGAATTTCCCCGAAAAAGAAGGTACGCCAGAGCAGCAAGCTAAGGTTGCTGAATGGATGCAGCAAAATTTCTATGATATAAGAATGTTTGGTGCGGTTCTTTCTATTGGTTTAAAAGCTGGTCAAGTATGGGGGCCAATGCAAATTAGTTTTGCCAGAAGTATTAAACCCGTACTTCCTCAATCCATTACTATTACACGGTGTGCTGCTACAGAGGAGCGTGAAAATAGAGAAAATAAAACTATGGGAAGAAAAGAAATTTTACCCTATGGTTTGTACAAAGCTCATATTTTCTATAATCCTCATTTAGCTGCAAAGTCTGTTACCCAGCGTGATTTAGAACTATTCTGGGAAGCATTAATCAAGGCTTGGGAATTTGATCGCTCCTCTTCACGTGGATTCATGGCTTGTCGTGGGCTTTACGTCTTTACTCACGCTGCTAAATATGGTAATGCCCCTGTCCATCAGCTTTTTGATAAACTGCAAATAGAAGCAAATACTGATGTATCTCGCAGTTTTTCTGATTACACCATAGAAGTAGACGGTAATGACTTACCAGATGGGGTGACATTAACTAGACTAGCTTGAAATGCGCGAATGGGTGGGTGTTAAAACGAATTAACTATGAGTAAGCTTGAAACTCTTGTATGGTCTATCTTCAGGCAATCGGCGTACTCCAACTACCCGCGCACCTTACCTGGTAAGGGTTTGAGCATTTTAGCTGTTTGCTCTATCTACTGGAATGAGATATCGTCTAGGCATCCGCGCAAACTCTTATGTAGATCTTGTATTTTCAAAGAGTTTGAAGCACCGTTGTGACAATTACCTTATTAGGTGATTGAGGATTGAAACGTACACCTGATGGTTCCTTGGACATTCCCCGGCATCTCCGAGTGACAATTACCTTATTAGGTGATTGAGGATTGAAACGCTTTGAAAGCCGTATCTGGTAGTAGATACCTGTCGTGACAATTACCTTATTAGGTGATTGAGGATTGAAACGCAACCTCTCTTAATGGTTTCGATTTATTGGAATGTGACAATTACCTTATTAGGTGATTGAGGATTGAAACGCGAAAAATCAAGATTAGGTGCAGTGATTGATTTGTGACAATTACCTTATTAGGTGATTGAGGATTGAAACTTCCAACCTACCCAATTAAGAGATGAATAAAACACGTGACAATTACCTTATTAGGTGATTGAGGATTGAAACAGGTAATGTCTCTGTAATAATTGCTTTTTGAGTAATGTGACAATTACCTTATTAGGTGATTGAGGATTGAAACAAAACAGCCACCACTCACCTCAATCTAAATATACCAAAGTGACAATTACCTTATTAGGTGATTGAGGATTGAAACGCCAACGCCCTGCGGCGGATAAAAAAGGAGAATCCGTGACAATTACCTTATTAGGTGATTGAGGATTGAAACATTCACAAAAGTTACTGCAATTTCTCCCTCTGTCCGTGACAATTACCTTATTAGGTGATTGAGGATTGAAACATTAACACACAACTAATATTCAGAAGAGTAAAACAAAGTGACAATTACCTTATTAGGTGATTGAGGATTGAAACAACAGAGGACATAACGACATAACCCAAGTGAACAGGGTGACAATTACCTTATTAGGTGATTGAGGATTGAAACATTCAGGATTGAAACCGAATTTACCAGCAGTACGTGCTAGATTATATGGGTGACAATTACCTTACTAGGTGATTGAGGATTGAAAATGAAAAAAGTCGTCGTTGGTCTTTCTGGTGGTGTTGACAGTTCCACCGCCGCTGCTATCCTGCACCATCAGGGTTATGAAGTAATTGGTTTGACTCTTTGGCTGATGAAAGGCAAAGGTCAATGTTGCTCTGAAGGTATGATCGACGCGGCTGGTATCTGTGAACAACTGGGCATTCCCCACGAGGTTGTGGATATTCGGGATGTCTTCCAAACAAATATTGTCGATTTCTTGGTGACTGGTTACAGCGCTGGGATCACGCCTTTGCCTTGCTCTCAGTGCAATAAAACGGTGAAGTTTGGCCCAATGGTGCAGTATGCCCGCGAACAATTGGGATGCGATCGCATTGCCACTGGTCATTATGCCCGAATTAACTATGACGAAGCTACTGGGCGTTACCAATTATTACGGGCTGTTGACCGCAACAAAGACCAGTCTTATTTTCTCTATGATTTGTCTCAAGATTTGCTAGAGGCGAGTGTATTTCCTTTGGGCGAATTGGAAAAAACTGATACCCGTCGCATCGCTGCTGAATACGGACTCCAAACCGCTGATAAGCCAGAAAGCCAAGACTTGTGCTTAGTGGAAAGTAACGGTTCCATGCGGGCATTTCTGGATAAATATTTAGCTCCCAAAACAGGCGATATTGTCGATAGCACAGGCAAAATTTTGGGACAGCATGATGGTGTTCATCACTACACAATCGGACAGCGCAAAGGCTTGGGAATTGCTGCTGCTGAGCCGTTGTATGTGATTGAATTAGATGCGGTGAATAATCGAGTTATTGTTGGCGATCGCACTAAGGTAACTCAGCCAGAATGTACTGTAGGGCGAGTAAATTGGGTTTCTATCGCTCAACCATCTACTCCAATTCATGCCGAAGTCCAAATTCGCTATCGTTCCACGCCTACACCAGTGACGGTGATTCCTTTGGAAAACTCCCGTGTGCGTTTGGTTTTTGATGAACCCCAATTCAGCATCACACCTGGACAAGCTGCGGTATGGTATGACGGAGAAAAAGTCTTAGGTGGCGGAATTATCGAACAATTTATCTAATGTAGAGACGTTGCAATGCAACGTCTCTACTATTATTTGCATTGCAACGTCTCTATTATTATTTGCAATGCAACGTCTTTATTCTTACACCAAAGAATCATCTTCAGAATTACGATTTTGTAAAACATCAAGAATGCGGCGATTTTCTGTTTGTAAACCGCGAACTTCTGATTGCATTTGCAACATATCCGCTCGCATTTCTTGCATATCCGCTCGCATTTCTTGCATATCAGTACGGATGTCTCTAAGTTCTGTGAAAATAGTGTTAATGCTACTATTAGTAGATTCAAAATTACGCTGCATAGTCTCAAAATTACGCTGTATAGTCTCAAAATTATGTTGATGGTGCGTCACAGTCTCCAAAAGGGCGCTGACTGCTAGACGCATATCAATTAGTTGGTCTTCTATACGATTGATGCGATTTTTATCTTCGGTCATTTTGACTACTTACACCTAAATAATCATACTTTGATTGTATGTGAAATTGACTTTCACTTGCAGTCAGAAGAATTTATGTTTTGCAAATATTGATTATTTTTCGTAATATTAACAGTCTAGAAATTCATAATTTTGGGATGGCGATCGCTCTGAATTCTATTGACAAAAATCTTTGCAAAAAATGAATCACCTGTAGGGGTGTATGCCATACGCCCCTAGCTATGTAATTAATGTTTAGAGCATTCCTAGTATTTCTAAAGCTGTATCCAAATGCCATTTAACTCGGTAGAGTCCAAATAGCTTTTCTTGACTGTAGCGTGCTGGATACTCTACCTACTGGTTGAATACCGTACTGAATCAAGCATAGATCTCGTAACGCTTTCAGGGACTTGAGTTCTAATTCTGTGCGTGTGAACATAAAATAGTAGTGTTCATTTCAAAAATTGGACATTGGTGGATGCAACTTTCTCAGGGTAAACATCCACCAAAAAACAATCTATCTATTTGTTCACGTATAGTTCAAGTTATATTTACTTTTCTCAATAATGCCCAACCCTAAAGGTAACCCAGAAAATTTAAAACCACTTAAGTCTGATAGAGAAGAACCATTGACGCAAAATCTTAATTTTCGAGTCACTGAAAAAATGAAGGAAGAAGTTAAAGCCAAGGATGACCCGCCAGAGTTTTGCCGTCGTGCTATCCAAGAAGCGCTAGATAAGGATAAGAACAAGGGGTAGCTGACTCTTGGACTAAAGTCGTAACGCACCCTTATATCTGAGAAGCAAGCGCAAAGGCGGCGCACCACCCGCTACGAATCAAACAAACACTTTCTTTCCCCATTCCCCACTCCCTACTCCCCACTCCCCATATTTCTTCAGAGAACTGTTAGACCGCCAAGACGAGAACTTGGAATGTTGCATGAGAGTCTATAACTTTTGTGTACACGTTATCTGCTTGGAAGAAAGGGTAAAGCAGATACATTTTCTACACACAAGGATACTACTTTGACAAAGTTTGCTACAAGTAGTGTTATTTATGATTGTCATAATTAAAACAACTGACTCTCAATCATCAATGGTGAACTCTACCCTTGTTCTCACACTCTATGTCAACCCCATAACAGGGAATGATATTAATATCGGTTCTCGGTTAAGCCCGTTCAAAAGCCTCACCCGTGCTTTAAAAGTAACTAAAATCCCGACAATCATTCATTTAGAATCTGGGACTTACAGCGTCGCTGGTGGGGAGGTATTTCCCCTAGTGATCCGTGGAGGAGTCAAGATAGTAGGTAATGAAGCTAACAAAGGAGCAGGGATTGTAATTTCTGGAAGTGGCGAGTATCAAAGTCCCAGCTTTGGAATGCAAAATATCGCGCTGCTGTTATTAGAAAATGCCAGCCTTTTAGGTGTAACTGTCACCAATTCCTCAGCAAAAGGTACTGGTGTCTGGATTGAGTCGGCTGCACCTATTTTAGCCAACAATACTTTCAGTAACTGTGGGCGGGAAGGTGTGTTTACCACTGGCGCTGCTAAACCGACAATTTTGGATAATGTATTTGTGCAAAATACTGCTAGTGGGTTAGTGATGGCAGGTCATAGCCAGGGCGAAGTATTGGGGAATGTATTTCAAAGAAATCCTTTGGGGATAGCAATTAGTGACTTTGCAGCTCCAGCGATCGCCAATAACAAATTATCAGAAAATCGCACGGCGATCGCACTTTCTCGCAACGCCCACCCTGTACTGCGTAGAAATCTCATTGCCCAAAGCTCCCAAGGTGGTCTGTTTGTCAATGGTAATGCAGTTCCGGATTTAGGTAGTAGCGAAGATCCCGGTGACAATATATTTCGTGATAATAATGAATTTGATTTACACAATGTCACTACACAAAAGGTTGTTTCTGTAAGTAATCAGTTGAATCCTCGTCTTGTCAAGGGCTTGGTGGAATTGATTGCTCTTAAAGAGGACGCTCTTACACGGGGACACGGGGACACGGGGACGCTCTTACACGGGGACACAGGGACACGGGAGACGGGGAATTTATTACAAATACTCTCCCCGTCTTTTCAACTAGATGGCCATTGGGCAGAACCATTTATTCAGGCATTGGTGAGTATGGATTTAACTCACGATTTTGCTGATGGTAGCTACCAGCCAGATAAACCGATGACTCGCGCTGAATATGCGGCTTTAGTGGCGGTTGCTTTTAAACCAACTGCTAAACGCCCAGCACCGGATTTTGTAGATGTATCCCAGGATTTTTGGGCGTATAATGCCATCCAAATTGCGGCTAGGGGTGGCTTTGTTAGCGGATTTAACGATCGCACTTTCCGCCCCCATCAAAATGTGCAACGGCTACAGGTGATTGTCTCTCTAGTTAATGGACTGGGACTACCACAGGCTGATAACAATGTTTTGGAAGTGTATAGCGATCGCCATAGGATTCCCGACTATGCCCAAAAAGCTGTTGCTACTGCAACACATAAAAGAATAGTTGTCAACTATCCAGACCCGACACTGCTTGCACCCTCACGTCCGGCAACATGCGCGGAAGTTGCAGCGATGGTTTATCAGGCATTAGTCGCCATTGGGCGAACACCTGCGATTGAATCAGTGAACAGCGAACAGTTAGTGGGGGATTTATAGGGTTTGGAGTTTGGATACAATGCATGGGTAGGGGCACACAGCTGTGTGCCCCTACTGCTGTGAACACTGTTTCGTAAAAAAGATAACCGTTAAATCACTCTATAGACTCTTGCATCTGGGAAGTTGACAAGTAGAATAGGAAACACTGCCTATGGACTTGACAACTCTGGGAAAAAAACCATGTAGTTAAAAGCACGATAGGCTATATGCGATGGGTGAAAAATCTAGACCTATTGCCAAAAGCTAACAGCCCCATGTTAACAACACTTCCAGACACCTCTGCCAATTTGGCGATCGCGTTATTAATTCACTATAGTTTTGATCTCAGTGGGTATAGTGCCAATGAGCTAGTTGAACGTTGGCAAACGCAATACCCACTGAATTGGCTACACCTGGCAGTGATTGAAGCCCTATATCAAGGTCGTTATAAAGCGGTTTCTGTGCAGCAAATCTTAGTATTTTGGCAGCGTCGGGATCAGGCTACATATCATTTCAATATGGAATTTGAACGAATGATTTGTAGCAAGTTTCCCCAAAGCCTAACCTCATTGGCTGCACCAGCCCTCCCGCCAGCCAAGAAAAAGTCCGCTTTTGAGAAAGTAACAAAACTTCAATTACCACCTGGGAAAGCTAGTAATGGTCATCAAAAGAGCAATACTACAACTCTACAACTGAACGGTTACAAACAAAAGACATCTTTAGGTGAAGAAGAAGACAAGCAGGAAGTTAGGGAGAATAAAAGCGCCCTCAAGTCTACCACTGCTGGTGACTCAGCTTCTTTGGCAACGCTTCAGCTACCGTCTGCTGTTAACCAAAGGCAAACTTCACCAGAAAGTGGATCACCAGTCTCTCATCAACAGCCAAAACTACTACCACCTGCGGCTATTCGTCCCCCAATAGGGCAATTTACTCCAGAAAAAAGCGATCGCTCTGAGTCTTTCACGTCTAAACTCAAAGCGATGTCTGGGGAGGGGAGTAGGGAGTAGGGAGTGGGGAGATGAGGGAGATGAGGGAGATGAGGGAGAATTTTATAAGTTGCTAAATCATCCGTTTATTCAGCAATACCGTTGATTTTTGTAGGACTTACGCACTGTACAAATGCATCGTGGTGTGAATTAACGATGCTCCCGGTTGTTTCAGGCTTTTTTTAATTATCGTGCGATGCCTACGGCGGTAAACTACGTAAATAGACCATGCTGTAGGGGCACAGCATTGCTGTGCCCCTACGAAAGATGTGGTTTTTAACCTTACTCATATTTGGTATTTATTGTCAATGCGTAAGTCCGATAAATAATCCCTCCAACTCCTGTAAATTTCAGGTTGTTGGAGGGACGTTCAAATGTTGCAGCAAAAAGTGAATTGATATCAGTTAACAACTCATAGGTTAATTTTTGGTTAACAAAAAGTTAATATCTCATTATGTCAACGAGTTACTGCTTTAGCGGAATCACGATCGCAAACTCGGCACCTTCTCCTGGTGCTGAAATACACTCAAGTTGCCCACAATGTTTTTTGACAACAATTTGGTAACTAATTGATAACCCCATGCCAGTGCCTTTGCCCACAGGTTTCGTAGTGAAAAACGGGTCAAATAGCCGTTTGCGTACTTCTTCCGTCATCCCTAACCCATTGTCAGCAATGCGAATAATTACACAATTTTTTTCAATGAGAGTGCGGATGCGAATTTTCGGCATTGGCCATTGGCCATTGGTTATTTCTCCCTCATCTCCCTCATCTCCCCCATCTCGCCCATCTCCCCCACTCCCGACTCCCCACTCCCGACTCCCCACTCCCTCTTCTAATGCATCGATCGCATTTGTCAACAGATTCATAAACACCTGATTCATCTGTCCAGCGTGACACACCACTGCTGGCAGGTTGCCGTAATCTTTAACTACTTGGATTTCGGGATATCCTGGTTTGGCTTTTAAACGACTTTGTAATATTAGCAAGGTGTTATCCAAACCTTCATGGATGTCCACTGCTTTCATCCCGTCTTCATCAAGGCGAGAGAAATTGCGTAAAGATAAGACAATCTGCCGAATGCGTTCGGCTCCCATATTGATAGAATTTAGGATCTTGGGCAAGTCTTGTTTGAGAAAGTCTAAATCAATGGCGTAGATTTGTTCGTGAATTTCTGGTGTTTGTGGGCAGTAGTGCTGTTGATAAAGTTCTATTAAGTGCAGCAAATCTTGGATATATTCACTGGCATGGCTAATATTGCCATAGATAAAATTGACGGGATTATTGATTTCGTGGGCAATTCCCGCTACCAACTGTCCCAAACTAGACATTTTTTCAGTTTGAATCAGTTGGGTTTGGGTTTGTTGAAGTTCTAGCAGTGCTGCTTCTAGTTGCTGGGCTTTGTCTTGGGCAGTTTGGGCGGCGATGCGACTTTGGGTATAAAGTTTGGCTTGGTCAATGGCGATCGCTATTTGGTCTGTAACTGCTTGGAGTAATTCTACTTCGTTGTCTAGCCAAGGCCGAAAGCCATTACAATAACCACAGCTAAAGGCGCCAATTTCCCCGGATTGGGTGTGTACGGGCAGCGACATAAAAGCAGTGAAGCCGAAATCCTTCAAAAACTCCCGTGTAGTGCCATAGGCTAGAGTGTTAAAATCATCGATGCGGATAATTTCTCTGTTCAAAGTTTTGTTGGCGATGAGTTCGATTTCTGCATTCGTTATTTGGTCGTTCAGCAGATAGGGTAAAAGCGAACTTTTAGCTTCATATACTCTTTCCCAGTAGGGTACTTCAGCGTTTTGTCGATACCAAAAGAAGGCACACCGATCTATTTGGAATAAGTTGCGAATCTCCTGAACTGCGGTTTCCACAATGTAATTGAGATCCAAGGAAGCTCGAATTTGGCTAGAAAGACGATTGAGTAATGTTTCCCGCCGGACGCTTTCTCTAAGTGCGACTTCTGCTTGTTTGCGATCGGTGGTGTCATAGCAAATACCAACGAAGTTCAAAACATTGCCATTGGTGTCTCTATTAGCAGATGAGTTGCTTGTATGCCATCGCCAACTGCCATTTTTGTGTTTTACCCGATATTCAATAGGGTCTTGTTTTTCGCCTGTTGTCACAACTCTTTGCAAATAATTTGCACACATAGGTACATCGTCAGGATGTACAAATACAGTAAAGGATTTGCCTTCCACCTCGCCAACCTCATGCCCTAAAATATCAGTCAAGTTTGGAGAAACGTAGGAAAATATCCCTTCAACCGTCAGTGCAAAAAGAATGTTATTGGCGTTTTCAACAATGGTGCAAAATTGGGCATCGCTTTTGGCCAATGCTGCTTGTACTTTATCCTCGTTTTCGCGGACAAGAACTATAATTTGCTGCTTTGGTAATGGTAATAATCTAGCCTCAAAGTTACCATTTCCTTGTGCTAGCGGTAAGCTATATTCAAAACTAACTTCAGATTGAGTTGCAAGTACTTGAGTGATTGCTTGGTAGAAGCGATCGCCTACAGCAGTCGGTAGGCATTCTCGCAAACTCTTACCCTGTTCAACTCCTCGTGCAATATACAGACTTGGCATTTTTCCTGGCCGATAATCCAGGATAGTTCCATCAGCATCAACACGAAAGTAAAAATCAGGAATTACTTGCAAAATGGCTGCAAACTCTGATGTTTTTTGGTGCAAATCTGCTTCAACAGCTTGACGTTTTGCAGTTTCTGCTTGCAGTCGCTTTAGTACTTTTGTTAATTTCCTCGCCTGCTTTTTTTCTGTGAATTGACCCTGTTGGTTAAATAGTTTCTCATCTTGTTGTATCTTTTCTTTTTCAAGATTGATTTGGTTAATGTAGCTTTGCACCCTTCTAGAAAACACTTTTACCTGCCTGCTCTGCCTAAATTATTGAAGTAAAGTCTCTAAAACTAGATTTGTTAAAAAATGTGTATAATATTTTTATCTCAACCTGCTCACGATCTTAATACTTTATTTCTTTTTCTATATACATTAATTCCTCTTTTTATGTAAATAAATTAGGAAAATGCTGAAGTTTTGATTAAGATGAACTTCACCATTTTTACTAAAATTAAAAATTCATCAGCTTCAGTAAAATTACTTAAGCAGCCTCGATCGTTCAAATCATCGATAAATTCATACTGATTATGTAATTTAATGGCTGAAAATCTAAATTAGCTTCGCTGTGTTTGTATCCCCGACTTCTTTAAGAAGTCGGGGATATAACTTTTCACGAATTATTTACAACTGCTATGTGAGGTGATGATGTCTTCATCGAAAATTCACAATTTCCAAGATTTTCATACCAAATCAATATTTATTTTTCCTAGCAAAGCCGGATTTTTCAAAATTGTCTTGGCGGATTATGGGGGACGCGGAAAATAACTAATGACCAAGCCCCGTTGGGGCGGGAGTAGGGAGTCGGGAGTAGGGAAAGAGATAGCCCCAACATGTGGGTCACAAGCCCCGCCAATGTTTGGCGATAGCATTGGTGGGGGTTTCAAGCCTCGACCAATGCTGTATCCCCGACTCCCGATTCCCCACTCCCCTTTGTTGACAAATGCCCGGTCTGTTGTATAGATCCCTGGCGATCGCATTTTATATGTTATAAAGCTCAGAGAAATTTATGTTAGGCGGAAACTACTCTATGGAACCAGACAAACTGGCTAGTTTTAAAGAGTACGGTGAATTCATCCTCCGGAAGATAGATTCTGTACCTGAATACCCTTCAAAACAAGAAGATTGGGTTCCGGCTAGCCTTGATGATTGTCTCCGTCGTTTGCGGGAAGCTGCCGAAAAAACTGTAGATCTTGCAACTTCGCCTGTGAAAATTGGTGTGATGGGGGAATTCAGTAGCGGCAAAACTTTACTTTTAGGCAGCTTGATTGGATATGCAGATGCTTTGCCAGTCAGTGAAAACCCGACTACAGGTAATGTTACTGCCCTCCACATTATACCCCAAGATGACTTTGCAACTACACAACTGAGTAATTTTACTGTAGAATATCTTTCCCATGAAGGGGTACACGAGTGTCTGCGGTTCATGTTGGGGGAAGCCAATAAACGGACAACAGCAGCGGGACTTCCTCCCATACCAGTGTCCAAGCTCAATTCTGGCAAAGATATTATTGGCTGGTGTGAAGAAGCATGGAATAGTTCTAACAATTTAGACTTACGGTATTTACTGAGAGAGCTAGTATTATTCCTACGGGCTTATCAAGCTTATGGGGAAGTAATGTGTGGTGGGCGCTACCAAATTGATGCTACCACTGCCCGCGAAGGGTTACAGCTAGTGGAACAGCCAATGGCCATCCAAACTCTCAAATTTGAAGATTTACCACCAGCGCATATCCGATTACCGAGTCCACCCCAGAGGCTACCAACGAAATTATTACAAAACAGCTTTCCACTGATTCGCCGCGTCGATATTGATGTCAAAATCTCACGGGAAATTTGGGATGTTGCGGGTGCTGCTAAATTTATTCTGATCGATTTTCCGGGATTGGGGGCTGCTAATTCGGGCGCTAGGGATACCTTTTTGTCATTGCGGGAATTGGCAGAAGTACAGACAATTTTAGTACTGCTAAATGGCAAATCTCCAGGAAGCGATCGCGCTAATAAAATCTTTACCATGATGCAGCAGCAGCGACCTGGACAAGACCTGAAAGATTTAATTCTCGTCGGTGTGGGTCGCTTCGATCAACTACCCTTGGAAAGTGAGGGTGGTGAAAGAGAACTCGACCAACTGACTGAAGATAGGGATTTGCACGAGGACATTGTTTTCCAAAAACTCAAAGTTCTGCAAACTACCATTGACGGTGCAGAGGCGTTTACAACTCAAAAAGACCGCATCGTTTTACTCTCGCCACTGTTGGGACTCGCTGAATTAGCAAAACGTTCGAGTAAAGTCAAAGCAGGTTCACCAGAGTTTTTAACTAACTTAGACTATCCTGATTACTTAGACAGGTCTAAACGGCTACAAGATAAATGGGGACGCTTAAGCCAACGGCTGTTAGAATCTGACACCCGCAGCTATTTGGGGAGACAATTAGGTTACTTTGCTCAAGATGGTAGCCTTGCGAAGTTACGAGAATTGATTCAAAATCACGTCGCTACTCATGGTCTCAAGCAATTGTATGAAGATACTAAAAGAGCCGCTGATGTGGTGAGTCAGCAACAAGATCATTTGAAAGACATCATAGATGAAATTCACGAGCAAGGCATCCCCACAGGAGACAGTCCTGCTTTTATTGAGTTGCGTTTTGTGGTGGAAACTTTAGATAAAATCTACAGGAATTTTCAAAAACATTTAGCGAAAGAACCACTCAAAGATCGGCGTGGTGTAATAGTTAGCGATGTAGTCAAAGACGAACTTACCTTTAGAATACTTAATTGGAATCAGTGGACTTTACTGTTCAATAAAGTCAACAATGGCACCATCGCCCTCGCTGAATCTAAAGGTGCAGCAGGTAAATTATTTGATAGAGGAAACCGCGTCAATAGTTCTTTGCCTACAAAGAGTGATGATTTTTATCCAGTATTTGAAAAAACCGTTAAAGAAGTAGAAGAATTTGCCCGCGATCGCATTCGTCAAGCTGTGATAGATTTGTTGAATCAATTGTCAAATCAGGTAGCCCCAGAACGCGACCAATTAAAAGCAATTCTTCACCCAGAGATGGAACAAGAAATCGAATCAAAATTTGGTGTGGAAGAAGCCGATCTCTTTTATAAATTATTACTAGGATGCGACCCCAACGAATGGAAAGAAGCAATCATTTCTGAAATTAGTACCAAAGACAAAACCGTTGCACCCGAAATCATTTTTCCCCTAGCGCGTCAAGACGATAAACACAACGTTGGTCAAATCTTTGACTGGGCACCAGAAAAAAGCCAAGGCTTACCCAGAAGCAGCAATCACCAACTGTTAGTACTGCGACTGCGAGATGAAATTACTGCTAGCGCCAGCCTTCATCTTGTACAGTATGTTAGTGAAGTGAATCAGCAAATTAATTCCGAACTTGAAGGCATTTTGGATCAAATTATTCCCAGTTTGCAAAACCTCTCGAAAAAAGAAGCATTACTGAGATATTTAACAGCTGGTGAATTGCCATCTGAAATAGCGATTCCCACTTGGTTGCAGATTCTTTCAGACATTGCTGCTATTTCTTACTTAGATGTTTTTTGATGACTCAAGAAAGAACCCACAATTCAGAAGCAAAGCCTTCTGAATTCTGAATTCTGACTCCTGAATTCTTCTTAAGCGATCGCGTAGAGTGATGAGGATGTGTTTGTGAGACGGGATGCAATTTTTTATACACTTTTCAAGCGTGTTCCAGGGTTGCTTTTTGAGTTAGTAGAACAGCCACCAGCCGAAGCTGCTAACTATCGCTTTGAATCAGTTGAAGTTAAAGAACCAACATTTCGGATTGATGGGGTATTTTTACCTCCACCTGATGCAACATCTCAAATTATCTTTTTTGCTGAGGTGCAATTCCAAAAAGCGGAAAGTGCGGTCTTGGGGTCTCCCCAAGTAGAGCAACTTTCCAAGACAGATGATTTACTATATCATCGCTTTTTCTCCGAATCGATGCTGTATATGTATCGCAACCCAACACTTTATGATGATTGGTACGGTGTAATTATTTTACAGTCTCGCAGCTTAGAACCAGAAAAGACTACTATTCACAGGTCACTACTGAACAGTTCGCAAGTACAAAGGATTTATTTGGATGAGTTAGGTAATTCTGATGAGCAAAGAATTGGTATCAGTTTGATGCAGTTAACTATCGCTTCGGAAACTCAAATGGTCGAACAAGCGAAACGTTTAATTGAACGGGTACAACAAGAACAGATCACTGTTTTGGCTAAGGAAGACATAATAGATGTAATCACAACAATTGCTGTTTATAAATTTGCCAACTTAAGTCGTGAAGAGGTAGAGGCCATGTTAGGAGTTAAGTTAGAAGAAACTAGGGTTTATCAAGAAGCTAAACAAGAGGGACTAGAACAAGGAGTAGAAATAGGGCGAGAACAAGGAAGAGAAGAAGGACGAGAAGAGGGGCGAGAAGAACTAAAACTTGAACTTGTACCTCAGCTATTAGCTTCTGGTATGTCGATAGAAAATGTTGCCCAGTTACTTAATTTAACCATCGAACAAGTAAGGCTCGCATCTGAGTAATTACAACAATCGCTGTTGATAAATTTGCCAACTTAAGTAGTGAGGAGGTAGAGGCCATGTTCGGAATTAATTTAGAAGTAACTAGGTTTTATCAAGAAGCTAAAGAAGAAGGACGACAAGAAGGAATAAAAGAAGCAAAATGTGAACTTATTACTCGGTTCTTAGCTTCTGGTATGTCAATGGAAAAAGTTGCCCAATTACTTAATTTAAACATCGAACAAGTAAAACTTATAAGCGAGCAATAATCTTCCAGATCAACTTAGTAAATGCTCCACTTTTGATGGCGATCGCTTTTAAATGAAAGAGCAATCGCCCTAAATAAAAAACTCAGCGTTCAACAGAATTATTTAATACTATAATGAACCATTTTCAATTGAACAACTATACTGATACACAACCAAACGATAAACAACAAAAAAGATTTCCGGGATGGTTTGCATTAGATTTTGGTACGTCGAATTCTACAGTTACACTTTTCGATCCCATTGAAGTACCCATCGCCGAAATTTTACCCAAAGAACAAGAAATACGGTTGCGCGATCGCTTATCGCAATGGCTGAGTTCTCCTGCTTCTGTAGCTTTACCAGATGTCAGCGATGAGGATTGGGAAAAGTTTCTTCTAGAAATTAGCAAAAACCTGGAAATAGAACCAAGAAAATTAAGTGAAGTTTTTGAAAGTGATAACAAAGAGCGCTTTTTGGAAGCGATTCGCCAAATTGAACTTTGTTTAGGAAATAGCGACAGATTCCGTCGCGCTGTTAGCAAAAAACTCTATCAAATCTATCATGAAGTGTTCCGCGTTCCTACCTTAGAATCGCAAAATCTCATTCCAGTTGTGCTGGATATCGATCGCCGTGACACAGAAATTCCTAGCGAGTCGGAAATTTCCCATTTAGCTGAATTGCAACTGCGGATGGGTAGGGAAGCTAGAGATAATAGAAAAAAAGCGATCGCCCAAGGTACAAGCGGTACTTTAAAGGAAATTATCAGTAGGTTTCATCATTCACCCAAACGCTATTTTGGTCAAGAGCGATCGTTTTCAGTTATTTTGGATGGTAAGGAAGAAACAATCACCGCCAAAGAACTAATTCAATCGGCTTGGGCACATTTAATTAAATTAACTGAAGACTACCGCCAACGGGCGCGACGCAGATTTTCAGAAGGAGATTTTTTAACAGCAGTTGTTACCTATCCAACAGTCGCCCCGCCTGTTGTTCGTAAGGAAGTTAAAGAATTAGTTGAACAGTTGGGGATCGATGATGTCCAAACTGCTTATGATGAAGCTGTTTCTGTGGCGATATTCTTTTTATGGCGAGAATTTGGTGGGAATCTGAATATTGGTATTGAATCCTTTAAAACTCGTTGTCGCCAAACTGGAAATAAATGGTCACAAAATGTTCTCGTTTTAGATATCGGCGGCGGAACCACAGACTTAGCTTTGATTGAATTAACTCTGGAAGATAAAACCCCAGTATTTGCTGATTATGAAGATCGGGGTTTGGGAGGACGTTATTATAAACTGACTCCTAAACTATTAGGTTCGTCTGGACATTTACAGTTAGGTGGTGAATTAATTACACTGCGAATTTTTAGATTATTGAAAGTGGCGATCGCTGATTTTTTATTAACAGCAGTAGCCATAGGTGATATCGAAAGCGAAAAGCTAGAAGATTTAATTAACTCTGAACTAAACGAGCGCTTCTTAGAACAAGGTAAATTTAAAACAGGCAGTCTTTTAAAATGTTTGGATAAGGAAAATCCCGAAGGTGATGTTGCTTATAAAGATGCCCTAGATACTGCCGAAAAAGTATTACCTACCCGCTGGCAACAATCACCACAACGCCTACAAACATTTTATCTCCTCTGGGATTATGCAGAAGCAGCAAAACTCAAACTTGGGCAAAAACCACCAACTGATGATTCTCTATTAACCTTCGCACTCTCTGAACAAGAAATTGCTGAACTCCTCAGCCAAAGTGCCGTTAAATTGCAAGTTAAAGATCCCAATAACATCTGCGTCACCCTAGACAACCAGCAATTTGAACGAGCCGCCGTTTCCGGAATTAAAGAAGCGATCGGTATTGCTAAAGGATTAATGGAAAGCCGTTTGCGTCCCGATGATATCACCAAAGATTCTTGGAATTCTCAAAAAGTTGACTGGTTAATTCTGTCTGGAAAAACTTGTAATCTCGACTTAGTACAGCGACAAATCTATCAAGAATTTAGTAAATCTCCCTATTTTGTTTGGAATCCAGAACGCATTACTTTTGTTTTGGAATTTACCAAACTAGCCACCTCCGCCGGTGCTTGCTATGCGGAAAAATTACGAAGATTGAGATTCGATCCAGAAGAATCTAAAAGCTTGCTGCGTAAGGGAGCTAACCAGCTAGAAATTGACGTTAAAAACCTGTTTTATTATTTGCCTTGCAACTTCAAACGCAAAACCCAAAGCAACGATTTATTGACTATATTCAAAGCCGGTCAAGAACTTTATCAACTGGCATCTTGGGAAAGTGTCGCCAAAGTTCGTACTCCTTGGCAAGGGATACAATTAACTAATATTATCTACCGCCAAGATTACGAAGAAGGAGATTTACGACTTTGGGGTAGCTTCGACGGCAAAAACCTGATGAATAAATTAGGAATGGAAGAAGGAGAATTTCTCAAAAAAATCAAAGTCCAGTTTGAAATTGACCAAACCCTTGAATTTAGCGTGTTGCTTTGTCAGGGAAATCCCCATTATTTAATTGACATTCCTGGCATTGATTTGGGAGCAGTAGTTTCAGAAAATTCAGCGCTATTTGCTGAGGGGAAATTGAAGTGGAATATCGCTGTACAAGGACCGAATAAAGACTTAAGTGATGGTGATATTGCCGTCAATGTCATCGAGTCTGCAACTGTGGATCAACCAGATGCCTATCATTTAGTATTTGAAGTCGGAAATGATGATAAATCTTTCCACGAATTTCATTATTTACGTGATGGCGTGACACAACCAGGAATCGGATTAATTAGTAATCCCTTACCTCCCTTCCCAAAAACTGGCCAGCACACTTTCTATATTTATCAAACAGATGCCGAAACCCAAAGGAAAAAATGGATACGAATTGGCGCACTTAGTAAACCAGACATCACAACAGATTATCCTTGTCAATATCGTGTGACTCTGGACAATCAAGGTATTTTACGGATGCACGCAGGTGAAGTGCCTTATTGGACATCAACAAATCAAGAATGTCTTAAACAAGAAGGATGCGTTTATTTGGCTGAATTAGAATTACAACCTAATGAAGTTGATAAAGAACGCGATCCATTTTGCGGTATACATTAGAATTTAGTCACGCAGAGGCGCAGAGTTTTTTTAGCGTCTTGCGTCTTAGTTTGAGATAGAAAAAAGCTCTTTATCTCCGCGCCTCTGCGCCTCTGCGTGAGATAAAAAAAGGTAATATTAATGCAGCATTTCCGTCAATTATTAGAAATACAAAACTCACAATTAGCCCAATTATTGCGGTTTACTCTCTACGGACTTGAAACTACTTTAAATCAGGCTCGTGCAGAATTTCCACTAGATCCAGGAGTCGAGGTATGCGATGAGTTGCTGAAAGAACTTCACAGCCTATTGCAACCTCCAGCTACACCTTCACAGTCAGAGAATGGTTGGCAAGATGCCATTATAACTTCCCAAAATACATTAAAACTCAATCATTTAAGGGAAGCTTTTGATTCTGATTCAGAACTTAATTATTATCTGGGTAATTCCCAATTGCAAAGCCAAACTGACTCAGATTTGTGGAATGAAATTCAACGCAAATTGTTACGAATCCCAGAGGATTTAGCTGCATATTGGCGACAGCACACCTTGGATATGGCTCAAGAAGTAGGTGCGATCGCAGATAATTCTAATCTGCATCAACTTCCCTTTATCCGTGATGAAATTATCTACCCTGGACTTAGTGGTACTATTCAAACTCAAGGATTAAGTTTATCTCAAAAAGCACTTTTAAATTCTCAAATTCTCCAAGGTAATGAATCCGATTTACCAGGGGGATTCTTATTTTTATATATGAAATTTATTGAAATAGAACCAGATTTATATCATGCTTTAAAGAGTGTTTTTAGCTTCGATGTCATCTCGTTACACTCAAAACCTGAACAGCGAAACCAATATATTAATGCTTTGAGCGATCGCTATCAACGCACCCAAAAAGCTGAAGAAAACGCCGATCCCCTGTCTATGTTGCGTGCTTGGATTGACATAGATGAGGCAATACACTCTTTGGTATTTGTACCACCGGCTGAACGTTATTCATGGTGGGGGAAGCTACAAAACGAATCACGGCGCATTCTCAAGAAGGTTGCTGATAAAGCTATTAATGCAGGTCATGAAGTGCGAATTCGCCAATTATCTGGACTTTACGCAGATATCTGTGCCTCATCTAAAGATGACTTACAACTAGATTTCGGTGGTACCCCTGGGGAAGTGTTAACTTGTCTGCGGGTATATGCGCGAATTAACCACGAAGAATCCCCAGGACGTGTAATATTCCGTTCATCACGGTAGCTGCTAGCAATAGTCATTAGTCATCTGTATTTACAAAGCACAGATGACTAATGACGATTTTCTAAATTTACAGAATGCCCCAGAAGTGTAAAATTCCTTGACCAGAGAACGATTCAATTAGAATGGCAGCTAAAAAACCAATCATTGCAAAACGACCGTTCCAGTTTTCACTCTGAGGAGTAAAGCCCCAGCGTAAAGCATTAGGATCTTCCGAAACCGAAGGCGTAGTCTTGTTAGCGTTTGACATAATTAACACTCCGAGCTTCTATGTTGTGACAGTTATAACCGCCTGTAAAGTAATGTAACAGATTTTTACGAAATTGCAACATAAACCCAAAAAGAAATCAGTAACTCAGTATATATTACGGATACGTAGTTTTTTTTGTGGTGTGATGGCGATGCCTACGGCGGCAACCTACGCCTCAACAAAAAATTACCTATGACTCACCACCGGAAAAAAATAGAGGTAAGACAAAGGCTGTGAGAATTCCACCCAGGACAATCACCTCAATAATTCTCAGGTAAAAATTATTTTGCATAAAATTATTCATTAACGCACCAAAGTTAGCTGAACTACTCAACCAACCACGGAAACGACTAGACCATCGAGTGGGACTATCTTCTGGGCGAAACTTCCAGGAAAACATCGAGAGTAACAACGGCGCACCACCCACCTTGGTAGACATCAAAACATGAATTGCCACACAGCAAACCATGACAACCCAAGCACTAAGGTGGAGAGAGTACCAAATATGATACAACTGCCCTGCGGGGAGCCACTCTTCCTTCATCATTCTGCCAGAGTTCACAGCCAAAACAGCAGCTATGAGCATGAGAGTGTTCGCCAAACGTTGCAAGCTAACCCACCAAATCGGCTTGCCAACCTGGCTCAATTGCTGTAAAGAGTCAGATTGAAGAAGGCGCCTTTGTCCAGCATGAAAGCTATAGAGGGCAAAAGCAGGTAGAACAAGCAAGAAAAATAATGCAAAAGTGCCGTGAATGCCTTGAATATCGGCAATTTGAGGAAATGGTATGCTGCCAAATCGGCGATCGTAAGTGTTGTAAACTAGAAATCCGGTAATGATTGCCGCGATAACTAAAATTCCACTCGCGCCATGAAGAATTCGCAATAATAAAGGTTGATAGGGTGCAGAACGGGTCATAGATTGAGGTGTAATTAGAAGTTAATATTAAAAATTTTAGACATTATTAGGACTCCTATTTAATTGCTTGAAAAAACTCCCCCTCAACTTAAAAAGCCTGATTAACAACTCTCTACCTACATCGATAAGTTCAAAAATCAAAGCAGATTACTGCCTTGCCGCTATAAGATTACCTATCTCTTCCTTTGCGTTCTTTTCTACGAAACGCTACGCAAATGCGTTCTTTGCGGTTCGTTACAGCAGATTGCGCTCTAATCGAATACACGTCTCTACAAGCACTGCTACGTCTCTACAAGCACTGCTACGTCTCTACAAGCACTGCTACGTCTCTACAAGCACTGCTACGTCTCTACAAGGTTTTGGGTTTTATATATGTACTTCATTTACCTGAAATCTGCTGTAAAAAAATTTAGGTATTCTTGGAGTGCGAAGGGAGTAATATATAATTTTTGATTATGCTCAAAAGCCCTCTCCGATATCCTGGTGGTAAGTCAAAAGCAATAAATCAAATAGTCGAATACTTGCCAGATAATTTTTCTGAATTTAGAGAGCCTTTTGTCGGCGGTGGTTCTGTATTTATTTACTTAAAACAAAAGTTCCCCGATCTCAGAATTTGGATTAATGATTTAAACCGCGAACTATTCTTATTCTGGAAGTTTGCCCAATCTGATATAGCTCAGTTAGTTAAAGAAATTCGCCATATTAAAGCCAAATACACAGATGGTAAATTACTGTATACAGAATTAACCACTGTAGATGTCAACAAGTTATCTGATTTTGAAAGAGCAGTTCGCTTTTTCGTCCTCAATAGAATTACATTTTCTGGCACTGTAGAATCAGGTGGCTTTTCCCAAGAAGCTTTTGATAAACGCTTTACTGATTCTTCTATAGAACGGCTAGAAAAATTAGAGAATATTCTGGATAAAAATGTAGAAATTACTAATTTAGATTACAGTCACTTATTAAAACAAGCAGGGGAACAAGTATTTTTATTTTTAGATCCACCATATTTCAGTGCTACTAAATCAAAGCTATATGGTAAAGACGGTGACTTGCACACCTCATTTCAACATCAAAGATTTGCCGAGCTTTTGCAACAATGTCATCATCGCTGGCTAATCACTTACGACGATTCACCACAAATTCGAGAAAATTTTCAATGGGCAAATATTTCAGCATGGGAATTGCAATATGGCATGAATAACTATAAGCAGAATGGTGCTGCTAAGGGAAAAGAGTTATTTATTACTAATTACGAAGTTAAAATTGATTTGGAGAAAAAAGTACAAAATCAAAATTTGATGAATGCGGCTTTACAGCTAAGCCTTGATATTTGAACTTACAGCAGATTTCAAGTAAAGTGAAGTACACAATCTAGCTCTCAAAGCTAGTCTGAAAGCCTATTCTAATTCTGAATTCTGACTCCTGAATTCTGCTCTAACTTTGATGAAAGCCAATTTTTCGGTAGGATAGCTCCCATGCCCTGTAACGTAGCTACACTCTACAACACACAAACCTTAGCTATGACAACTTCCTCAATTCCTGCACAAGAATCCTATTATGTTCTGCTCCAACAATTAATAGATGGCCAATCATTGTCACGTACTCAAGCTGCTGAATTGATGCAAGGTTGGCTCAGTGAAGCGGTTCCTCCAGAGTTATCGGGAGCAATCTTAACAGCGCTGAACTTTAAAGGCGTTTCTGCCGACGAGTTAACCGGCATGGCTGAAGTATTACAAGCGCAATCCAGGGTGGGGACTAGGGACTGGGGACTGGGGACTGGGCAAAAATCCACCCAATCCCTAATTGATACCTGTGGTACTGGTGGAGATGGTTCGTCAACTTTTAATATTTCGACAGCGGTTGCTTTTGTTACGGCTGCTTATGGCGTACCTGTTGCCAAACACGGCAATCGTTCAGCCTCAAGTCTCACCGGAAGCGCCGATGTTTTGGAAGCCTTGGGTGTAAATTTGAGTGCCCCTAGTGAAAAGGTACAAGCTGCTTTACAGGAAGTGGGGATCACTTTCTTGTTTGCCCCTGGTTGGCACCCAGCACTCAAAGCAGTTGCCTCATTACGGCGGACTCTCAGGGTGCGAACAGTGTTTAATTTACTCGGCCCCCTAGTAAATCCCTTGCGTCCAACTGGGCAAGTGGTGGGGTTATTCACTCCCAAACTTTTGGCAACGGTTGCCCAAGCTTTGCAGAATTTGGGCAAGGAAAAGGCAATTGTGCTGCACGGGCGAGAAAAACTCGATGAGGCTGGGTTAGGAGATTTAACTGACTTGGCGGTGTTATCTGAAGGAGAAGTGCAGTTAACTACCATTAATCCCCTAGATTTAGATGTAACACCTGCTCCCATAGGTATGCTTCGGGGTGGCGATGTGCAAGAGAATGCGGTGATTCTCAAGGCGGTACTCCAAGGCAAGGGAACTCAAGCGCAACAGGATGCGGTAGCTTTAAATGCTTCGTTGGCGCTGCAAGTAGCGGGTGTAATACCGTTCCTCGATCACGCCCAAGGTATTAAAATCGCTAAGGATATCCTGCAAACTGGCGCGGCTTGGACGAAGTTGGAGCAGTTAGTTCAATTTCTGGGGAATTGACTTGCGATCGCAGTTGCGGGCGAAACTCTACCACATTCCGCTTGATTGTGACATCGTAGTTGCCAAAAAAGTCATGTCCTAAAAGTCCAGTTTCGAGTTCCGTACCCGCGATCGCCACCGGCACTCGATTCACTGTCACCCCGCCAAGTGCCATCGATTCAACATAGCCCACAGGAAATTCTACAGATCTAGAACTGGCGGTGTTTGCCTTAGCTCTCCCCACTGGCACTATTCCCAAAGCATTTGCCATTTCTTGGGTGATCACAGTGCCACTGGCTCCCGTATCTACAATCATCTCAAACTTTCGCTGACCATTGAAGGTTACTTCCACAATTGGCGTACCACCAGCCCGCCTTTTAATCGGCGCTGTAAACACTGGTTGATCTGGAATCACCACTGCTGATGAAGATCTTTCTGTTTCTGGTGGTAATAATTTTTTTTGTACAGGAATTGATAGAGGTGAAGTGAACTTTGGTGTAGTTCCTGCTTGGGGAACCACAACTACTATTTTTTGAGGTTCCTGAATTGGCACAGGGCGAGGATTAGCTTTTTGCTTGGCATATTTGATTTGGCGCTGATATTCTGTGATTTTGGATTGAGCGAAGGCAAATTCTGGTGTTTGTCGCTGCACTTTTTGCATGAGAGCGATCGCATCTTGATATTGACTCGCCACCAAATTCCAATCATCTGGAGATTGAGCAGATTGGCTGATACTCCAAGCACTGACAGCTTTATCTAACGCCAGCTCAAAAACACTAGGTTCAGTTTCAGACGGCTCTTGCGGCTGTGCTTCTGGAGTAGCTGCTGGTGTTGCTGGTTCGGTGGCGGCAGGCTGTACTGATGCCAAATCCCCAACTGACGCGGGTTGCTCATTGCCAGTAGTCGTAGTGTTTTGTTTGTCTTCACTACAGGCAACACTCATAACCGCTAGAGCGCTGAGTACAAAAATTAGGGTTGCACGGGATAAAAAAGTCGGAAGCATAATTAATATTAACTGCCCAAGCTCCTGCAAATCCACTCTCGCGTACCTATTTAAAGATTTTAAGTAAAAGGCAATAGGCAACACGCAACAGGCAATTTTAATTTTTAATTAACAACCTGAAAATTCCTAGTTGGCCAACTCATGGGATAATTAACGATCGCAGTCTTGGGAAGTAGGGAGTGGAGAGTAGGGAATAGGGAGTAAGGACTAGAGAAAAGTTTTCTGAATACCCAATCCCCAATCCCCAATCCCCAATCCCCAATCCCCAATCCCCAATCCCCAATCTATGTCCTTATCTGACGCAATACCAGCTTTACTTGTCTTGGCAGATGGAACCACTTATCGCGGTTGGTCTTTCGGTGCTACGGGAACCGCGATCGGAGAAGTGGTATTCAACACTGGTATGACTGGCTATCAAGAAGTACTGACCGACCCTAGTTACTGCGGTCAAATTGTGATTTTTACTTATCCAGAATTGGGGAATACTGGCGTCAATCGTGAAGATGAGGAATCAGACCGCCCCCAAGTGCGGGGTGCGATCGCCCGCAATATTTGTCATCGGCCAAGTAACTGGCGATCGACGCAATCCTTACCTGACTACCTCAAACAGCACCAAATACCAGCTATCTACGGCATTGATACCCGCGCCCTCACCCGCAAAATTCGGATGTTCGGAGCCATGAACGGTGGCATTTCCACAGCTATTCTTGATGAGGGAGAATTGCTAGAGCGGGTGCAGGCAGCTCCGAATATGGCAGGATTAAATCTGGTTCGTGAAGTTACTACACCAACAACTTATGAGTGGTCAGATCCCACAATTCCAGCCTGGGAATTCAACCCAGAAACTGCGAACAATATTGGAGAACCCTTTACAGTTGTTGCCCTTGACTTTGGCATCAAACGCAATATTCTGCGTCGCTTAGCAAGTTACGGTTGTCGGGTGATTGTTGTACCTGCTGATACACCATCAGAGGAAATTCTCAACTACAATCCTGATGGTGTCTTTCTTTCTAACGGGCCTGGCGACCCTGCTGCTGTCACCGAAGGGATTGCAACTGCCAAAGCGCTGCTGCTGAGTGAAAAACCCATTTTTGGGATTTGTATGGGACACCAAATTTTAGGCCATGCCTTGGGAGCAGAAACCTATAAACTCAAATTTGGCCACCGTGGTTTAAATCAGCCTGCGGGTCTACAACAAAAGGTAGAAATTACCAGCCAAAACCATAGTTTTGCCATTGACCCAGATTCTCTACCTGCGACAGTTGTGGAAGTTAGCCACCTGAATTTAAACGATCGCACCGTTGCCGGGGTACGTCACAAGTCTCTGCCCATATTCTCTGTACAGTATCACCCAGAGGCCAGTCCTGGTCCTCACGATGCTGATTACTTGTTTGAACAATTTGTTCAAGCCATGCGAACAGCACGTCAAGGTGATGGGAACTAGGGAATGGGGAGTGGGGAGTGGGGAGTGGGGAGTGGGGAGATGAGGGAGATGAGGGAGATGAGGGAGATGAGGGAGCAGGGAGCAGAGGGGAAAGAGGTAATTCTTTATTCTCCCCCTTGCCTGCCCCCTACTCCCCACTCCCTACTCCCCACTCCCTACTCCCAAATCCCCAATGCTCCAGCAGATTGTAGACAACTCGCTCAAAAACCATCTATACTTGAGCGTTCACTTTAACTTATGAGGAGGGAATTATTGCTGAGCCACTGAATCTAACCGTGAGCCTGAGGGGCACTCGTGAAGTCCGGGATAACTGTCAGCTGTTCCGCCTCACAGGTTTGTTAGATGCCTTTTCTGAGCCGACATTTCGCAAGGTACTTGAGAGCAAGATTGAGGAGGGTCCTAAGCATATTATTTTGGATCTCTCACAAATCGACTTTATTGATAGCTCTGGCTTGGGTGCTTTGGTGCAAGCAGCTAAGAAGGCTCAAACCGCTAATGGCACTTTGCAAATCGTCACGAATGCCCGGGTCACTCAAACGGTCAAGCTTGTTCGCTTAGAGAAGTTTCTCTCCCTGCAACAAACAGTTGAAGCGGCTCTAGAAAACGTCAAGCAGTCTTGATTGCTCGACCTGAGAGATTAACTTAGCTATCCAGATTCAATATCGGATAGCTGGATTTTTAACACTTCTGGCAAAACCTCTCTCCTTGTGGGAGAGGCGCTAAGCCAGTTGAGCTATTATATTTAAAACTGACTAAGGATAAACCTATAAACAGTAAATTCTTAGAGATGTTTGTTAAGTATAAATGTTTAGGTCTTTAGCTTGATCCCCTTTAACCCCCATTGAAAGGTGGGAAACTAGACTATCAAACTATACCTAAAAAACGGATATTTAAGGGAATTCTCTAACTGCTTTGTGTATCATCAGAAACTTTTCAAGCTTTTTTTGAGAAATGTGAGTGTTGGCTGGGATATTCGATAAAAACTAAAGCCGGAGAAAGTTGTAGGAAATAAAAGCCAACAGATTAATATTTATGTCAACTTTACTTCATATTGTATGCTTATGGAGTTTATCGTAATGTGGTCAATTTCAAAAGTGAGCTAGTACCTAATGTAAGCCATAGACCGCAAAAAATAAGCGAAATTACTTTGGCTGGAGGTTGACATCAATGCGATCTAAGATGCCAAATTTTAATCAATAAAGATAAAATTTAGTAAGTAATTCTGATAGTGTTGATTATGCTAGGTATACTATGATGGCATACTTCAGAAAAATCAGTCTTTGCGAAGAATGCCTGCACAATTGAGCTAGTCAAGGAATGATTTATTTGTGAAGTCAAAGGAGGAAGAGCTATTAGATGGACAAGATGAAGCTCCCAAAGAGAGTTTATCTTGGACTCAAGCACTCTTGTTAACCACAGCGCCATTATCCCAACAGATTTCTTTTTCACAAGTACAACAAATTTCTCCCGCTGCTTTAGCGTACTTGGGAGATTCAATCTATGAAGTTTATGTTAGAATGTTCTATCTACTACCACTACAGCGAGCAGAAACTTACCATCGTCTGGTAGTGGCACAGGTAAGAGCGGAAACACAAGCGCTACATTTGCGATCGCTGACTCCTCATCTGAGGGACACCGAATTAGAAATTGTCCGCCGGGGTCGAAACGCTGCTACAGGACGCCCTAAGCGGCTCGATCCCGAAATCTATCAACAGGCAACTAGTCTAGAAACTTTAATTGGCTACCTGTATCTCACTGATTACCAGCGCCTAACTGAACTGTTGGAAATACTGCATCTTGAGAAATAGTGAAAACTCAATTTCACAATCATCAAAACAGTAGAGTCGATCTGGTAAATTCAGCTAGTCAGGATGCTCACCCTACGCTAATATCCTAAAACTAAAATGTCAAATCAACCGAGAAAAATCAAGACTTCTAGCGAACCAAATCGTGGGAAACCCGTAAAACTTCAGGGTAAGCGTGTTGTTACTAATCCCATTCGCAATCCCAGAAAAAAAATAGAGATCAACCCCATCTCTAGCAATTCGCGTCCCCAAAATAACAACTTCTCCCATCCATCTCTATCTACAAAACCAGCAGAAGATAGCGATTTAATCTATGGCCGTCACCCAGTATTGAGCGCGTTGCAAAATCAGCGCGGTCTCAACCGCATCTGGATTACTACCCGTCTGCGCTACGATCCCAACTTTCACCATTTGCTTTTGCAAGCCAAGGAAAATGGCACAGTTATTGACGAAGTTGAACCCAAGCGCTTAGACCAAATCACCAATGGATGTAATCATCAAGGTGTGGCGGCACAAATTGCTCCCTACACTTACATCGAATTGCCGGATCTCATTGAAAAAGCAAAATCTCTCACCGATCCTGTAATTGTCGTGGCTGATGGAATTACCGATCCCCACAACTTGGGAGCAATCATTCGCACTGCTGAGGCGATCGGCGCTCAAGGATTAGTTATACCCCAAAGAAGGGCTTCGGGGATCACTTCCACGGTTGTTAAAGTTGCAGCCGGCGCTTTAGAAAATTTTTCTGTGGCCAGAGTTGTTAACCTCAGCCGTGCCTTAGAAGATTTAAAAACAGCTGGGTTTTGGATTTACGGCACTGCTGCAACCGGCAGCGAACCCTTACACACAGTCAATTTCAGTGGACCCATCGTTTTGGTAATTGGCTCTGAAGGTGAAGGTCTGAGTATGCTAACTCAACGCTCCTGCGATGTCTTAGTATCAATTCCCTTACAAGGCAAGACTCCTAGCCTCAATGCCTCGGTAGCAGCAGGTATGGCACTCTATGAAATTTATCGTCAGCGATCGCTAAATACGCTGCATTTAGATAAATTACAAAAAACCTCTTTGAAAAAATAGCAGTAAAAGAGTATAAAGAAATGTAAAAGATAATAAAGTAACATATCCTTTAACACCCTGTAGCACGTTTAGAAATCGGCGAAAACCATGAAAACCATTTGGCATAACCTCAAGGAAGGGTTGACTAACACGTTTGACAACCTCGGCTTGGCTTGGTGGGTAGAGATTGTGACGCAGAATCCCCGCTGCACATACTACTTCGGACCATTTCTGAGTTCTGACGAAGCAAGATCGGCTAGCATCGGATACATAGAAGATTTGGAAAGCGAAGGAGCGCAGGGAATTGTTATGAATGTCAAACGCTGCAAACCCAATAATTTAACAATTGCTGATGACTTGGGGGAAAGATTTGACCGCAAAGTACAGCCTGCCTTTGGCGGTCAAGTTTAATTTAGGCAAGAGTCAAGATAATTCGTAATTCGTAATTCGTAATTCGTAATTTCTAGTTACGGTTACGAATTAAGCTCAAGAGTTAAAAATTCTTGTATTTTGGACTATTAACGACCAATTATGTGGGGATGTTCTTCTAGCCAACGGTCAATGTCACTTAGTACCAGTTGGGGAACTTCCCACGGGAAAAGGTGGGCGGTATTGGGGTAGCATTGCCACTGGCAATTTTTGAGGTGTCGAGCTGTTTCTAAGCTGGAGTCAACTGTGATGTGACGGTCTTGGACACCAGCAAGTACCAGACTAGGACATTGAATTTGTGGCAAGTCTAGAAGTCTGTCATACCCTGCTTGAATTGCGCTATAAAGGGCGCGAGTGGCAACCGGAGAGGTTTGTAAATATGCCGGGACTGCTTCGGTGGCAATATATTTATAACTAGTAGATGTATGTTGTTGGATTAAATAGCGAAAAAGCGATCGCTTGCCAAAAGTTTCAATATTCCACTGCCAACTCGGTTTTATATAATTCAGTAGGGCTGCAACGCCAGTATATAAATTATCTTGCCAAGTGATGGGAGGATGGCTACCACGGGGTTTTGCGGCTGTTGCCACCAAAATCAGACCTGTAAGGCGCTTTGGCAAACGTAATGCCAGTTCCATTGCCAGAATGCCCCCAAGTGACCATCCCAATACGAGGCACTTTTCAATTTCAAAGCGGTCTAGCAGCGCTTCTAAGTCTGTCAAATGGTCATTCATATCAAAATTACCATTCCAGCGACTTTTGCCGTATCCACGTAAATCTGGGGCAATAGTTTGGTAGCGTTTTGATAAATGATTGGTGAACACAGAAAGACTGCGACCAGTACCGGGATGACCATGTAGGGCTAAAATGGGAAACCCTTGACCTTGGACGTAGACGTTGAGATTTGCAGCAGTAGTAGTATAACTGTGGCGATCGCTCATTATTCGCCCTTCTCCTGTCTGACAAATAAATGTTGTAAAATACGCTGATTTTCAGTTTTCAACCTTCTAATTTCCGAAATTGTTTCAGAACTAAAGTAGTTTAGGACTAGCCCTTTCAAGGTGTTGTGAGCTGGAAGTTATGGTAACACAGCTATGCTAGCCTACAAATTTCTGTATCTCATCTAAGAGCAACGTGCTACAAAATGATATGTTAAGAAATCGATTCAAAGACCATTTGGGGGATCAATACTTCGTTTTGTAATTCTCCAATACCTAAAAAGCGAGTCTCTTCATCATAAACTCGCACGATCCCAGAAACATCGAAAGTTAGAGAAATTCGCTGACCTTGACACCATTTTTGAGCAGATGTCAGTGGTAAAGTAACTGATGACAAATATTGTAATGGCGCATCTGGAGAAATGGGTTGAAATATCCCACTTTGTAGTTGTGTTTCTAAATCGGTCAAGGTGAGACTATCTGCTAAATGGAAACCACTACTTTCAGTACGAATTAAAGCCGCCAGGGTGCCACCAGTTTCTAAAATTGCACCCAAGTCACGAGCGATCGCTCTAATATATGTACCACTTCCACAGGCGATCGCCACATCCAATTCCGGAAAATCTCCTTCGCGCCAGTCCAAAATTTCTATGTGAAAAACCTCCACTGTTCGCACTGGAACTTCCACCGTTTCACCTTTACGCGCTAAGTCATAGAGGCGTTTTCCATCAACTTGAATTGCACTATAACTAGGTGGTATTTGCTCAATTTTGCCTTGAAATTTTGATAGTAGAGGTTTTACTTGTGCCAAACTCAATCCAGCACAAGGTTGAGAATTAATAATTTCACCTTGTAAATCATCGGTTGTGGTACGCACACCCAACCGAATTGTCGCTTTGTAAGCTTTACTTTCTGGTAAATATTGTAATAGTCTGGTGGCTTTACCAAAGGCAATGGGTAACACTCCAGTAGCTGCTGGATCTAATGTTCCTGCATGTCCCACACGTTTGAGGCGCAACAATTTTCGTACCCGCGCCACGCAGTCGTGGGAAGTCCAGTCAAATGGTTTGTTTAAGTTGAGAAAACCTTGAGATAACACAAAATCAATACTTCCATTTTTTAAAGTTTATTAAATGCTGAAAACATCAATATTTACCAATTAACGCTTAATTAAGCATTAATAATGTATATATAGCCTTTCCCCACAAGCGTGAGGTAGACCTGTAAAGGCACGGGAGTGCCGTGCCCCTACATCTTGCGATATGATGTTGTACCGGATCTGAATGGAAACCGCTATATATTAACCAGGATCAAAACTTGTTTTCAGCATTTTACCAGAGAATACACAAAAACCGCAGATAACGTCGAGCATTATCCGCAAATATCTGGTTGTCATTCATAAGTTCAAATACGTAAAACTATAATAGACAAAATTCATATAACACTTCTTATTTTTGGGAGGTACAAACTAGGGTAGCTACCCTAGAAAATACTGTAATTTAATAAAATTAATTATATCATGAGTCCGGTCTATTGCACTTTAATGAACATCAAGAAAATGAAAAAAACAATCTTTAGCACTACATTCATTCTTTCCTTTATCTTGATTACGAGTTGTGGTAATTCTGGCAACACTATTTCTCAAAATAATCAACCTAATCCAGAAAATACAGCAATAGCTAACCAAAGTAATTCTGAATATAATTCAGCAAAGAAAGCAAAGCTAGAAAATCAGGAACATCAAAAACAAACTAATCATTCAGTATCATCTGAACAGACACCCATTAAAAACGATAATCCGACATTTGGCACTATTAAAAACATGCAAAATGGTGACTTAAAATGCTATGTTACTGTTGTTGATGGCAACGGTAAATTATATGAAAGTGTTGGCGCAACATTTGATGTTTGCGAGCCAGATAAATACGTTAATAAAAATGTAGATTTATTTTATGAACTAGAAGATGTCAATGATTGCCAAAGTGCTGAACCTTGTGGAAAAACAATCAAAGAATGGCTGATTAACAAAATCGAAATTCGAGATCAAAAATCACAAGATTAATCTCATGAAAAAACGCCAATTTATTGACTTATGAATTCTCAATTATGGCGATATTTTACCTATTGGGAATACCTTCGGTAAGCTGACTGTAACTTTAGTCCCTCGTCCTACTTGACTGGATAAAGTGATATTACCACCATGTAATTCTACACAAGCTTTGGCGATCGCCAGCCCTAAGCCTGTGCCAGGAATTGTATCAACGTTACTTCCCCGACTGAAAGATTGAAACAAATTTTCTTGATCTGCGATGGGGATACCAATTCCCTGATCTTCGATGGAAAAAATGACTTGTGATTCTTTGCCCATCAGGTGAAACTCTACAGTACCTCCATCTGGAGAATACTTAATTGCATTGGACATTAAGTTAATAAAAATTTGCTGTAAAAGCCCGCGATCGCCCCAGAAGCCCTGATTGTTTCCCGTAATCTTAAAAATCAATTCGTGGCGATCGCCTGTTGTTTCTCGCTCTTGTTCGATCAAATCAGAAAAAAATTGTAATAAATCGAGCGGCGTTGGCTTCAGCTTGGGTTTTTCCACTTCAAATTGATTAACCAAAAGCATATTGTCCACAAGTTTGGACATATATCTGGCTTTTTGTTCAATAATTCCCAGAAACTTCTGCTGTCTTAACTCATCGAGTTGCTGGCTATGTTTTACCAAAGTTGATGCAGCAGCCAAAATTGAAGTCAAGGGCGTCCGATACTCGTGGGAAACCGTTCCAATAATTTGGGATTTAAATGCATTGAGTTGCTTTTCTTTGGCGAGGGCTGCTTGAGTTTGGGCTAGCAATTCCGCCTGTTGGATAGCAATGGCTAGTTGCACCGACACTTCATTCAGCATCTGGGCATCATCAGCTTGCCACTGTCGTTCTCCTGAATTATGGTGAGCAATCAACAAACCCCAAAGCTTGGGAGTTGGGTTTCCATTGTTGCTGAGATTAATCGGAACCACCAGATTTGATTCACTGTTAAATTGCTCTCTCAAACTCAAACGATTACACAAGCCAAGCTCATAAATATGAGGGATTGGGGATTGGGGATTGGGGATTGGGGATTGGGCATAGGTTATTCCTGTTGTCCGTCTTCTCTGCCTAGTCTCCTCCCCCAGTCCCCAGTCCCCAGTCCCCAGTCTCCAGTCCCCAGCTCCGAC
>NZ_JACJSJ010000080.1 GCF_014698115.1 Nostoc sp. FACHB-973 | reverse complement strand
TTTTTTGAAGATGTGCTGCAACTATTTTTTCTCGAAGATCGACAGAGTAGGATTTCATTTAAAGGTATTTATATTTTAATTTATTGTACCTCATAACAGACGCAAGTGCTGTATCCCCACCAGAAACTTTCCCAGCATCTGTTCAATCTTAGAAATTAAACTAGATTTATCTGGTCAGTGATGGTAACACCTGGACTCCTATCCTCTTAAAAATTTATGAAATTTAGAACCTTCAAAAGTTCCTTCGTACTCATACTAGTTAGCCTGGCTCTCTTGCAGACAGCTGATGCTCAAAGTCCTGCAACTGAAACCTCCAAGCTATCTCAAGAAGTTTCTGTGCTTCGCAAACAGGGTGCAAATGGGTTACAGGTATTTCTCAAATCCCATGCGAATGAGCTAAACACCTATTCTTCAGGTGCAGTTCTACCTTCTGTTGCACTCCGGACGGCATTAGACGAACTCTGCCAACAACGGGACTGTTACGCCTCTCGTTTGTATTGGTACACTGACATAGAACAAGCCAAAGCTGCTGCCAAAACCACTGGTAAACCCATTCTTTCTCTGCGGTTGCTGGGCAGACTCGATCGCGATTTGAGTTGTGCTAATAGTAGGTTTTTCAGGGTAGCATTGTACCCGAATAGTGAAATTTCTAAACTGCTTCAAGACCGCTTCATTTTGCACTGGGAATCAGTGCGTCCTGTACCGAAAGTGACAATTGATTTCGGCGACGGCCGCAAGTTGGAACGGACGATTACAGGCAATAGCATTCACTATGTATTAGATGCGTCGGGTCGCCCAATCGATGCAATTCCAGGGTTATATGGCCCCAAAGCATTTGTGCGTCAGCTACAGCAAGCTGAAGTGGTAGCAAAAGATTATAGCAAACTTGCACCAAGCGATCGCGAGGCTTTTTTAAGAAAATACCACAGCGATCGCTACAATTCTATTCAAACCCAATGGCTTGCAGATTTATCTCGCTTGGGTATCGAGTCTCCTCCTAAGTTGGTGGAATCTCCCAGGAATTCCACTCAGCCACCGACAGCAGAAACCGCAAGTTCTCTAGCAGTTTCTAAAATGATGGTTGAAAGACCAATGCTCACCGCCCTCCAGTCTAATGCCCAACAAAATCAAAAGGCTTTAGCTGAAATTACCGACCAAGAAGCTTGGAACAAAATTGCTCAAGTGTATGCCAGCGATGCCAAGCTAGATCAAAACAGCATTTCTTTAATTAAAGCTAAAAAGTCTCAGTCTGCCAACACTCCAAAAGATAATTTGCCGATAATAGTGAAAAATTTTGAAGCCGCAATGGCTTTAGATACAGTCAGAAATGAATATGTATTGCACAGCCAAATTCATCAATGGTTTATGGAGGGTAAGCAAACAAAGACTGTGGAAGCGCTCAATCAGCAAGTATACGCCCAACTCTTTTTAACTCCTAGTTCTGACCCTTGGTTGGGGCTTTTCCCTAACGATAGCTACAGTGCAATTGATAATGATGGTATTCGTTGAAGAAGAATTCAGAAGTCAGAATTCAGGAGTCAGAATCAAGAGGCTTGATAGCAAAGCGTTAGCGACGTAGGAGCGTCTGACTCGCTTTCCGCTACGCTATCAGTCGGGGATTCAGACCCGCGACTGTCTTGTTGACCACCAAATTTTCAATTTGGTAGGGGTCTTAAACCCGGTTATTCAGACGCGACGCTTGAATACTCGCTAAAGCTGCCCTATCCGCCAGTCATACAGAATACCCAACTGAATTCTGACTCCTGACTCCTGAATTCTGTTTGTTGAAAGTAATTTCTTAGATATCGATTTGGGCTTTGACTATAGTAGGATCGTCTGTGCATTCGATGCGAAAACCCAGTTTCTCACAAACTTTTTGCATACCATAATTATCAACCAAGATATCAGCAGTAATTTTATTTAGTTGCTCATCTTGACTAACTTGGAGTAACCTTTGTAGTAACTCGGTTCCTATACCTTGGCATTGACAGCGATCGCTCACCACTATCGCAAATTCTGCTTCACTCGTACCATGTATTTTACTTAACCGACCAACTGCCAATATTTCCCGTGTCTGGGTTTCGGGATGTTGATATTCCACAACTAGAGCTATTTCGCGGTCATAATCAATAAAACAGATACGTGTCAACCGTTCATGGGCTACTCTCGACTGGAGTTTAATTAAGTGAAAATACCGGAAATAAACGCTTTCCTCTGAAAGTGTCTTGTGAAATTGCACCATCAACGGTTCATCTTCTGGACGGATGGGACGGATGGTAACAGGAGTGCCATCTTTCATCCTCCATTTGCTGACATATTGTGTAGGATAAGGTCGAATTGCTAACTTTGGTAGTTCGCTTTGTTTAACATTTGGTTCGTGAAGGATAATTCGAGCATCGAGGGCAATTAATTGTTCAGAGGAAGCCAGCAATGGGTTAATATCGATTTCCTTAATCCAACGCTGTTCTACAACTAATTGACTAAATACCACCATTAATTGTTCAAGGGCAGCCATATCAACACTTTTGCGCCCCCGGACTCCTTTGAGCGCTTTATAAATTTGTGTTTGTTCCATCATCCGCCGCGCTAAAGTGGTATTCAGGGGTGGAAGTGCGATCGCGCGATCTTGAAAAACCTCAACTAGCTGTCCTCCTGTGCCAAATAGCAACACCGGCCCAAACTGTGCATCAAGACTACTGCCAATAATCAATTCATAACCAGCCATTTTTACCATTGGCTGCACCGTTACACCCAAGAACAGTTTTGTAGAGACGTGATTCATCGCGTCTGAATAATCAGGGTCGCGTTGCAATTTCTCCTGTAAAGAGGATTCAATAGTACGGTAGGCCTGTCGTACAGCTTCAGCATCTTTTAAATTTAACTGCACGCCGCCAACATCGGTTTTATGAGTAATTATCTCGGAAAAAAGCTTTAAAACAACTGGATAGCCAATTGTTTCAGCACATTGAACTGCTTCATCCTCGCTTTTAGCAACGCAAGTCGCAACCACCGGAATACCATAAGCTGCTAAAATTTGCTTTGATTCAAACTCCGTAAGAATAGTTCGCTGTGCCTGACGTGCTGATTGGATAATTTTTTCCACACAGTTACGGTCTGGTATGCCTGAAGCAAAATCAAATTCAGGCATTACAGGAGTTTCGTAAATACCACGCAAATTATAACTAGACTGCCACATGTAACTAAAAATCCGAGCAGCAGTATCGGGGTAAGTATATGTGGGGATATGGCTACGATTGAGAATCATTTCACCTGCTGCGATGTCTGCTCCTCCCATCCAACTGGCAAGAATGGGTTTACCTGCTATCTGTGCGTAAGGTTTCAATTGTTCGGCTGTTTGGGTGGGGTCTGTCATTGCTTGAGGAGTCAGAATCACCAATAAGCCGTCACTATTTGGATCTTTGGCAGCAATTTCTAAGGCTTTGGTATATCGCTGAGGGTCAGCGTCGCCGAGAATGTCAATCGGGTTACCGTGACTCCAATGTGTTGGTAGTATTTGATTTAAAGCTGCGGTTGTTTCTTCAGAAATTGCTGCAACTTCTCCACCAGCAGCAATCAAAGCATCGGTAGCCAGGACTCCAGGACCACCTGCGTTAGTTACAATTGTCAGGCGTGGCCCTTTGGGACGGGGTTGTTTTGCTAATACCTCCGCCATATCGAACAAATCAGAGATGCTGTTGACGCGCAACACCCCACTACGCCGGAAAGCTGCATCCAAAACCTCATCACTGCCTGTGAGTGCGCCAGTATGAGAAGCTGCTGCCTTGGCTGCGGCTGCGGTACGTCCTGCTTTAATTACAATAATCGGCTTAGTTAAAGCAACTTCCCGCGCTGCTGAGAGAAACGATCGCGCATTTCCAATTGATTCCATGTAAATTACAATACTTTTTGTCTGCGGGTCATCACCAAGGTAGTAAATTAAATCTCCCCAACCCACATCCAGCATTGAACCAAGGGAAACAAAGGCGCTAAAACCAACGTTTTCCCGAAAACTCCAATCAAGGATAGCAGTACAAAGCGCTCCACTTTGACTAATAAAGCCGACATTTCCAGGACGCGCCATTGTACTGGCAAAAGTCGCATTTAAACCCGTGCGCGGACTCATCACACCTAAGCAATTTGGGCCTATAATCCGCATTTTGCCACGATGTGCTTGCTCAAGTATTTGCTGTTCCAAGGCTACACCCTCTGCACCAGCTTCTTTAAAACCAGCACTGAGGATAATTGCACCTTTGACACCTGCATCAACGCACTGACTGATAATGTTTGGGACTGTTGGTGCTGGGGTGGCGATAACTGCTAAATCCACTAGTTCTGGGACATCAAAGATAGTCGGGTAGGCTTTGATTCCCAGAATGCTGTGGCGCTTGAGATTAACAGGGAAAATTGTTCCACCAAAAGGATTACTAATTAAGTTCCATAACAGAGTACGTCCAACACTATCAGCCTTTTCGCTAGCACCAATTACCGCAACACTTTTTGGGGCAAAGATAGCATCGAGAGGATTAACTTTCTCGGTTCGTAAAATATCATAGGCGTGTTCGATGGATGACTGGATAGGCTTTTGCATGAGTTGGTGTTTCAGGTAAGCGTTCAGGAAAATTTTAAAGAAGTACGCTAAAAGTTTCGTCTATAATTTGGGTAACTTTTTGTAAAGCGATCGCCACTCCAGTTTCGGCAGTTGGTGATAAGGTGTAGCCTAATTCAAAGTTTACTCCTGGTACTTTAATCCACCAAGACGGCGGACAATAACCGTAAATTGCTTTAGTCAGAGCTAAAAGCGATCGCGGATCGCCCATATGTCCGGCGATAATCTTGAAAGATGCAGGTGAAAGTCGTTCTACTTGTATCTGGGAACTTTGGCAGGTGAAACAAGCATCAATAAAGATTGCTAAATCAGCATGGGCTAAATTTTGGGCAAGTTCGGGTGTCAGTTGATGGACAGCAAGAGATTTCACATTAGATAGATGCAACGCCTTAGCTACTCGTTGACCAATGCCATCATCACTACGCAACTCATTACCGTAACCAATAGCTATTACATTGCAATTCATAATTTTTAGCTGTCTAACACCAGTTTCAAGTTAGGGAAAAAACTTGAGGAAATTGTGAGGAAATATTTGAACTCAACAGTTTTTTCGTCTGTTAAAAATAAATTCTCAAAATTGAGTACTCAAAATAGGCTAAACTGCATGTAGAAGCTGGCAGGATCTTAGTAACACTCCGCGAAAAATTTGAATCTATTATTTGAGAATACAAAACTCATGTATACGGGTTTGTTAAGAAGAGATGAGATGACATTAAGGAGGTAAGTATCATGCAAAAAGAATATATGGAGATTTTAGAAGGATTAATTAATCAATTGACATTATCCGCAATCTTAGAAATGTTAGAGCGAATATGTCACAAAAAAGCCGAAAATCTGAGGACTCATTGGCAAGATGAGACTTCAGCAAAGCTTTGGGATAAAGCTGCTAGACAGATAGAACAGATAAATGTTGATGTTTGAGTGATTAGGGACTTACAGAAAATAAATTATCCCAAATTATTTGTACATTTTGTAGGGTAGCACAGCTGTGCTACCCTACAAAAGATTGTGGTTCAAATAGATGAAAAAGGCTGTAAATCGAAAGTTGGAAAGCAAGCAAAATAAAACTATGCTTTTGTTTACAAATCAACTCTAAGTGTCTTAACTGTCTTAACTGTCTGTTGTTTTTTCTTTAACTGTCTTATCTGTCCTTGCATTCTCGCTTTGATGCTGAGAATATATTCAAATTGGTACGCCAACTGATAATTTACAAGTAAAAACAAATCATGAAAAAAATACTGTTGTGCTGTTGTGCAATGATTTTAGGAATGTGCGTCGCTATTATTAGCCCTGCACTCGCAGCTGATAGTACCAGCCCTGCACCTGCTACGGATAGTAACAGGACTGAAGTAGCTGGCGAGTGTGTAGCTGAGGGATTTTTCGTCAATCCAAACGACTGCAAGAAATTCTACCGTTGCGTAGATTTTGGCGATGGAAAATTCACAAAGTTTGATTTTGACTGTGGGCCGGGCACTATTTTCGATGAAGAACTTAGTACCTGTAACCATCCTTGGGCGGTTAATCCTAACTCGAAATGCTATCAGGGTAATTAAAGTATCTAACAGTAAGAAACTGAGTTTGCGATACCTATGCGCTCATTACTCTGCTATCAATTGGTAGTGCAAAATCACGAGACCATTCATTCCAAGAGCCAAAATAATTTCTAGCAGAAATTCCTGCCTGTTCAAGGGCTATTAATGTATTAGCAGCCCTTGAACCTTTAAAGCAGTAAATATACACAATAGACTCTGAAGTAATACCTAGTGACTGGCAAATTTCTTGGATTTCGGCTGGCGATCGAAACGTGGGAATTTCCGATTCAGAATTCATCAGAAGATGCCATTCTAACCATACTGCGTTTGGGATTCTACCTTTGCGAGGACAAAAATCAGGAGTGTAGGGAGAAGAACTCAGCCCAAGCCATTCATTGCGATCGCGCACATCTAATTTAATAATTGCTGGGTTGTCAATTGCTTCCAACATTTCGGCAGTAGTAAGCATTATGTCAGCATTGGGATGTAATCTAAATATGCTACTTTCACGGTTTGGTACTTCATCGGTAGTAGGTAATCCTGCTTTGAGCCATGCTTTATATCCTCCGTGTAAAATAGATACCTGAGTGCAACCCAAATACTTCAGTAAGAAAGCTGCTCGACAAGATTGACCATAACCTTTATTTAAAGCATCTTCATAAACAATTAACTTTTCTGTACCAGATATTCCTACCCTGCTCATAATTTCTGCAAAATACTCTTGCAATTCCTTTAATCCTGCTGGGGAAGAATTCTCTAAAAGATAGGTGAAAAAATCTCTAATATTTATGGATTGAGGAATATGAGAAATAGCATAATCTTCTTGACTTCGCGTATCGACAATCACAGTCTGTGATGACTTTTCTGCTAACAGCGACGTGAGTTCTTGAGGAGAAATGAGGAGTTTTGTATTCACGCTTTCATGCTTGTGTTATTCTACCATTAGGAATTATCGCCCTTGGTAGATTTGCGTTTTGAAATGCAAATCACAGAAGCATGAATGTTAAATGTTACGAGAGAACTTTTCAAGGAAGAATTCAGAATCCAGAATTCAGAATTCAGAATTAGGAATATTTTGATACCACAGTCTAATAATTAATTTGAATTACACCAATTTGTAGGGGCGCACAGCTGTGCGCCCCTACTCTCGCCAAACCTCATTAACAACACTCCCATCTATCCCAACTAATTGAATATGCAAGGGCATTTGACCTGCTGCATGAGTTGAACAACTCAAACAAGGGTCAAAAGCTCTGATTCCTGCCTCAACTCTGTTTAACATTCCTTCAGGAATTTCTGAACCGTGAATAAAATGTCGAGCAATTTGAGCGACTGTGCGATTCATTGCTAGATTATTCTGACCTGTGGCAATGACTAAATTTACTTTTTGAAGTAATCCGTTTTCATCAACTTGATAATGATGAAATAATGTACCGCGTGGTGCTTCACTTACACCCACTGCTTCTAATTGATTAATGCCAGCATCAGCCCGCAATCGATTTGATAATAAATCAGGGTCATCCATCATAATTTCTATGCGTTCAATGCAAGCCAAAATTTCAATTAAGCGGGCGTAGTGATAGAAGAATGATGAGGTGACAGTGCCTTTACCTCGGTCTCTAAATTCTCTCAATTCTGCATCGGCTAAAGGTGTACCAATATGACTGCAAATATTCAGACGCGCTAGCGGTCCGACTCGATAAATACCACTATCTAAATGACAATAGTCGCTCTGGTCAGGATAACCTAAAGGACGATAATAAGGAGATTTTAAATAAGAATCTGATTGAACTGCTTCACCAATAAATTTTTGATAATCAGCTGCATCGAGTTTATCAGCAATAATATTCCCAGCACTATCTACAAAACGAATATGTCCGTCGTAATTTTCCCACAAACCATCAGGAGTGACTAACCCCATAAATAAAGTAGGAAAATTGCCGAAGGTTTGCACTTCTTTTTCATAATCTTTGAGTAAGTTTTTAAATTTATCCAGTGCATCTAATATTGTGGTGCGTGCTTCTGGGATGCGGTTTTGAATATGGGTGCGTCCTTCTGGGGATAAAGGTTCGCGGACACCACCAGGAATTGCCCATGATGGATGTATTTTGCGCCCTCCCAATTGTTCAATAATTTCTTGTCCAAATTGACGCAAGCGGATTCCGCCACGCGCTAGTTCTGGTTCGGCTGCAATTAAGCCAAATACATTGCGTTTTACAGGATCGCTATCCATGCCTAATAATAAATCTGGGGCGCTCAGGTGGAAGAAACTCAGGGCGTGGGATTGGATAATTTGTCCCAAATTCATCAAACGGCGGAGTTTTTCAGCTGCTTTAGGAATTGTAACAGCGAGAATGCGATCGCCAGCCTTCGCCGATGCCAACAAATGACTCACCGGACAAATTCCACAAATCCGCGCCGTAATTCCTGGCATTTCCCACAGTGGGCGACCTTCACAAAACTTTTCAAAGCCGCGAAATTCTGTAACATGAAAGCGAGCATCGCTTACTTGTCCTGTATCATCCAAATAAATACTGATTTTGGCATGTCCTTCAATTCGGCTAACTGGGTCGATGATTATTTTTTTCATAAATATCTTAATTTTGGATTTTAGATTTTTCCCGTGAATTCATTCGCAGACTTGTAATATTTTTAAATTTTGGATTTTCAATCTTCAATCCAAAATCCAAAATTTAAAATCTAAAATTCCGTCAACCACTACACCAAGTGTTATAGAATCCTTTGGCTTCTGGATATTCATCGCAGTATTCTTCAAAAGCTGTTTTCATGAGTTTCTCATCTCGTTGATGTGCCATCTCGGCTTGTAATTCCTCAATGACATCCCAAGCAGCAGCACATTCTTCTGAATGGATGCCTTTTTGATCGCAAATTGCACGAGCTTTTTTAATTTCGTCCTGAAGTTGTTGTTCTAGTAGGATAGTATGTGGCAGTTCAAGAAAGTTACTATTAGCTAGAATATCAGCTAGGGAAATGATACCCACTAGTTCACCCTGAATAACAGGCGCTCTGTGCAAATTATACTCTGCAAATAATCTTGCTACGTATTCTAAACCAAGGTCAGGATTGATGACGATACAAGGCTTGGTCATCACTTCATAAACACGTATCCTAGAGGGATCTTTACCATAAGCAATCACTTTATATACAATATCGCTTTCAGTAATAATTCCGTAGGCATCCTGTTCATGGCGACGATCTACAATGAGTGCTTTCCAGTCCCTTGCTTTTAAGAGTCTAACTGCTTCAGCCACCGTTGCTGAACTGCGAATTATAGCAACATCTTTAGTCATAATGTCAGATGCTTTCAACATAATGCTCTCCAAATTTCTAATGATGCTGATGCCACATGGCTTGAATAAATTTGATAATCTTAGTAATGAGAATAAATCTGTTCAACAATTTAGCGTGTATCTGAATAAGTACAGTAAAAACTAAGATTTCAAATCTTAATTATTCCCATGAGGGTTGAATTGCTAATCAATCCATAAAATCAATATTAAACCCAAGTTTAATTTAGGACTAAAAAGGTGAGTGTTCTAGATTTCTTTGGGACTTATTCACTATAGGTTGCAGCCGCATCCATTTAAAAGCAGTAATGTTTAACAATAAACCTACAATTACTAAAAAGACCATCAAGGCTATCTGATACCAGAGAACTGGCTGGACAAATAAATCTAAAATCACATGTAGTAAGTTCATGATGCTGTAAAAGATGGTTAAGCCAAAATGAATCATTCGATAACGCTTTGAATCGGTAAAAGCAGTGCCAATAATTGCTAGCATTGGTAGCACAAAAAAGCCCAACATCAACCACATAATTCCCGAAATATCATTGATATTTGCAGCTTTTTGAGATTCGACAACAGGTAAACTGTGAAAAAGCGGCATTAAACCTAGTTGTGTATGAAACAGTGTTCCTAATAGAAATACTGTCCAAAGAGCAATGATTCTTTCCCGATAATTAACTGTCATAACCATAATTTGGGGACTGGGGACTGGGGACTGGGGACTGGGGACTGGGGACTAGGGACTGGGGATTGGGGAATAGGGACTATAAGACTGTGTACTATGAACTAGACAAGACCCAATACCAAATACTTAATACCCAGTCCCCAATACCCAGTCCCCAGTCCCTTTTACCTTAGATAAAGAATTTGAGTAACTTGTGAAGTTAACCAAACTTGATAAATTCACGTCCTTCCAGGAGTGGTTTTTCTCCTCTTAACAGTGGCTCTAACACTGCTTTAATTCGAGTTGCATTAGGTGGACACCCTGGTAAATAAATATCAACTGGTACTACTGTATGCACTGGTATCACTTTATCTAATAAGGTTGGGACAATACCAGGTTCATGGGGGATTGTGCCGTAAATATCCGCTGCTTCGATGTAACAACGTTGAAGAACAGGTTCGGCACTACCTAAAGGATTGCGTAAAGCGGTAACATTACCAGTGACAGCACAATCGCCAAAAGAAACAAGTATTTGCGATCGCTCTCTTACTATCTGAATCATTTCCAGGTGTTCTTCATTGGCAACTGCACCCTCAACTAACACCACATCCACTCCTTGGGGATATTCTTTAACATCAGCAAAAGGACTAAAAACTAAATCCACTTGTTGTGCTAAATCAATCAGCCATTCATCCAAATCGAGAAAAGACATATGACAGCCAGAACACCCGCCTAACCATACCGTTGCTAATTTTAAACGAGCCATTTTTTATCAAAGTATAAATGGGAAGAAAATAAATTTTGATATTAGGATTCAGGACTTTAGGGCAATTTCTTGCCATTCCTGCACAACATATTCGGGGATTGAAAGATTGATGAAGTTTTGTTTACCTACAGGTATACCAATCAACAATTCTTGAGTTGGTAATTGAGGCAAAACATCCTTAAAGTCATACTGAGCGATGGTTGGTGCTGGTGCTTCATCGAGGAAAATATCAGGAGCAGTCAATACTTTACCTGTATCGGTAGTAATTTTCAGTGGTAAAGGGTGGGGAAGTTCCGGAGAACCGGGAAATCCCACCAAGCGGAGATTTATGGAAGATATTTTATGGCTATTAGAATCAACTCGCTTAAACAGAACAACCTGCCAATAATTTCCTAATTTATCATTCAATTTTTGCTGTGAGCGATAAATTATTTCTTGTGGCGATTCTTCTAATTGAATGACAGCAGCAATCACCTGCTCAGATGTGAAACTTGCTAAACCCACGTATATATATATTGTTAATATTCCCAGCAATAAAAGCCACCAAAATATTTTTAAGATGCGGCGTAACATTTGGTTTACCCCTTTGTAATTCGTAATTCGTAATTCGTAATTCGTAATTCGTAATTCGTAATTCGTAATTCGTAATTCGTAATTAATAAATTGAGATTGTATTTAGGTTTCAAGGTTTGAAGATGTTACGGAATTTAGAGAATTGGTTGAATTCACGATCGCCAGCTAAACAAGCCATTGGTGTTTCTCCCGTGCTGTAACCAAAAAATCAAGTTTGGCGCGATCGTGTTTCATTTCACCGACGCTCGATCCTTTGTCAAAAAGCGCACCTGTTGGACAAGCATTAACGCATTTACCGCAAGAAGTACAAGTTTGCGAAGTTCCCCAAGGTTGATTTAAATCGGTGATGACATGGGAATTTGTCCCCCTACCCGCCATATCCCAAGTATGCGCTCCTTCTATTTCGTCACAAACACGCACACAACGAGTGCAAAGAACACAACGGTTGTGGTCAACGCCAAAGCGATGGTGAGAAACATCAACTTTGCGATTAGGATATTGATAATCCAACCGCACATGATCCATACCCATTTCAATTGCCAAATCTTGCAATTCGCAGTTACCATTAGCGACACACACCGAGCAAATGTGATTGCCTTCAGCAAAGAGCATTTCTATAATTGTGCGGCGATAATTTTGTAGGCGATCGCTATTTGTTTGGACTTCCATACCTTCAGTAACTTTCGTTACACAAGCAGGTTGTAGTTTATTACTCCCAGCAATTTCTACCAAACAAACCCGACAAGCCCCAACATCTCCAACTCCTTCTAAATGACACAAAGTCGGAATGTGAATCCCTGCATCTTGCGCCGCTTGGAGAATAGTTTCCTCCTCACGGGCGCTGATTAATTGCTCGTTGATTGTTAAAGTTTTTACAACCATTGATTATTTATTCCTTGTGACATTGCACATTTTTTCCATTCATTGGTCTTTTATAAATCAATACGGTTCAGTTAAGGATTAATGGTGTCGATAATTGGTTTTTGAAGACGCGATTAATCGCGTCTCTACATGAGGTTTTTGGGCTTATCTGAACTGTATTAAAAATGACCAATAACTAATGACTAATCAAAGCCAAATACTCATCGCGGAAATAACGCAAAGTACTAAACACCGGATTAGGTGCAGACTGACCAAGACCACACAAGCTGGTATGTTTCACCATGTCGCATAATTCTTCTAGCAATTCCAAATCAGCGAAGGATGCCTTACCTTCACTAATCTTGGATAACAATCTATACAACTGCACCGTTCCTACCCTACAGGGAATGCATTTACCGCAAGATTCATCCATACAAAATTCCATGAAAAAGCGGGCGACATCCACCATGTTGGTAGTTTCATCCATAACAATCATCCCACCGGAACCCATCATCGAACCAAGTTGAGTCAGTGACTCATAATCCACTATGCTCTCAAAAGCTGATGCGGGAATACATCCTCCGGAAGGGCCACCAGTTTGCACGGCTTTGACTACACCGCCATCTGGTACGCCACCGCCCATTGCTTCCACAATCTGCTTTAATGAAGTTCCCATTGGTACTTCTATCAAACCTGTGTTACGGATTTTGCCTGCCAACGCAAAAACCTTTGTACCTTTGCTTTTTTGGGTGCCAATGCTAGCGAACCAGTCAGCACCTTTGCGGATAATCGGTGCAACATTGGCGTAGGTTTCAACGTTATTAATTAAGGTAGGATGACCCCATAAACCAGACTCAGCCGGGTAGGGCGGACGGGGATGAGGGGTACCGCGTTTACCTTCAATAGAAGCCATTAAGGCAGTTTCTTCACCACAGACATAAGCCCCAGCACCAATACGAATATCAATTTTAAAATCAAAGCGAGAATCGAAAATTTGACTACCCAAGATACCAAGACGTTGGGCTTGGTGAATGGCAATTTGCAGACGATTGATCGCAACGGGATATTCTGCCCGGATGTAGATGTAGCCTTGATTTGCGCCGACAGCGTAAGCTGCGATCGCCATTCCTTCCAAAACACGATGGGGATCGCTTTCTAGGACACTGCGATCCATAAATGCACCGGGATCTCCTTCATCGGCGTTGCAAATTACGAACTTGCGTTCTCCTTTTGCTTTAGCCACAGTTGCCCATTTCAAACCTGTAGGATAACCAGCACCACCACGTCCTCGTAAACCACTGCGAGTAATCGTATCGACTACTTCGTTGGCTTTCATCTCTCGCAAGACATGGTAAAGCCCTCTATAACCCTGGGCGCCAATATAAGATTGAATGCGTTCTGGATCGACTTTGCCACTATTTTCTAAAACAATCGGCATCTGGTGTGTAAAAAATGGATGCGTTAAATCCCCCTGTTTGACTGTTGTCTCTCCTCCATTGATAGCGGCGATAATTGAGGGTGCATCATCAGGTGTAACTTTTTCATACAATTTGCTATGTGGAGATTGCTTACACTCCTCTCCACTCCCCATTCCCCACTCCCCACTCCCTACTTCTACTAATGGTCCTTGACAGCACAAACGCATACAGCCAACGCTACGAACTTCCAGTGTTTCTGCTAAACCTGCTGCCGTTACAGCTTCTTCTAAACGCTGTTTGACGGCTTGTGAATTGGCAGACAGACAACCAGCTGCAACACAACAGCGAATTTGCACAGGTTTCTCTAAAGCACGTTCTTTTTGGGCAATTTCAATTAACTCAGGTAGATCCATCTTGCAACCATCCTTTGATGAAATCGCTAACTAATTCAGCAGTTTGATGGCCTAAAACAGTGCCATCGAATGCAACAGCAGGCGCAATTTCACAGGCACCCAAACAGTTTGCTGTTAGAAGTAAAATTTGATTATTTGCCGTGGTTTCTCCAGGATTTATCTCGAAAAATTTTTCTAGATGTGTCAGGATAGTTGGAGCGCCTTTTGCATAACAAACTATACTTTTGCATACCTGTATGGTATGCAGATCGCTAGGGCCTATTTCAATTAACTCAGGTAGATCCATCTTGCAACCATCCTTTAATGCGTTCGCCAACTGATTCAGCAGTTTGATGGCCTAAAACAGTGCCATCAAATACTACAGCTGGCGCAATTCCACAGGCACCCAAACACCTTGCTGTTAATAGTGAAATTTGATTATCTGCCGTAGTTTCACCAGGATGTATGTGGATAGATTTTTCCACATTTGCCAGGATAGTTGGAGCGCCTTTGACGTAACAAGCTGTACCCGTACATATCACACAGGTATGGATGCCACTAGGTGCAAGTGAAAATAAATGGTAGAACGTGGCAACACCATAAACTCGACTAGGTGGCAGTTTGAGATTATGAGCAACGTAAATTAATACATCGTTTTCTAAATAACCAAAAAGTTCCTGCGCTTTATGCAATATTTCAATCAGTGCATCCTGTTGATACTGGTAGCGTTTGATAGTTGCATCCAGCATTTTAAAGCGCTTATCTTTTGCTGTGTTCTTAGTTTTAACAGCAGTTGCTGAATTCATCGTTTGAGCCTTTTTTAGAACTTGAGGATGTTCTGCGTCGATGATAGGAGAACAATTTGAGAAACTTGTGAAGACGGTAATACCAATTCTCCAAAATACAGATGAAGAGGCTTTGACGCGGAGATTGAAATGTTGCGAAATTATAGAGATATGATTTTTATATACGTAATACCTAAGTTAGATCCTCACAACTTCCTCAGATTTTTAACTTAACCTCAAGATGTAGCTAAAACAGGGTTCAACAGCGAGGCAGAAAAATTGCCATCTTCTGCCTCCTATTTCTTGCCCTCTAACTTGTAAGTGGGGAGTGGGCAAAAAACCACTTTTATGCTTGGTAGTGAAACTTGTTTGATTGGGACTGCCTTTATTGTTGAGGTGTGATGACCATGCAAAAACGACTTGGTATTCTCACTAGTGGTGGTGATTGTCCTGGACTCAATGCTGTAATTCGGGCAGTTGTTAGTCATGCCACCCTTAGCTATAACTGGCAAGTACTGGGTATTCCTTATGCGACCAGAGGGCTTTTAGAGAGAAAGGCAATTCCTCTGAGCATACATGGTTTAGACCTACGTGGTATTGACCCTTTGTTGAACATGGGAGGCACGATTCTGGGTAGCATCAACAAGGGAGATACTCTAGCTCATATTGAAGAGATTGTTGCTGGTTACCATACTTTAGAATTAGATGCCTTGATCGGTATTGGTGGAGATGGCAGTTTAGCAATTCTCAACCAACTGCAAAAGCAAGGAAACTGGCAGTTTGTTGCCATTCCGAAAACAATTGATTGTGATGTCGCCAAGACAGAAAAAGTAGTTGGGTTTGATACTGCGGTCAATACAATTGTTGATGCCTTAAATCGTTTGACATTTACAGCAGCCAGTCACGATCGCGTGATGATTGTGGAAGTCATGGGACGCACAGCAGGTCATTTAGCACTACAATCTGGTATTGCAGGCGGTGCAGATGTGATTTTGATTCCCGAAATTCCCTACAAAATCAAAGGTGTGTGCGAACATTTAGCAGAATTACGCGATCGCTGGGAACGCAGATTTGCAATTGTCGTTGTGGCAGAAGGCGTTCAAATAGCAGGCAATTCATCTAGCCAGCCATCCAGCCAAAAGCCATCCTGTGGTATAGGTCAATATATTGCTGATGAACTTCGTTGTTGCAGTAACAATGAAATTGACATTCGGGTTTCTGTCTTAGGACACATCCAACGAGGTGGAATTCCCTCAGCTTTAGACCGTTTAATCGCAACAGCTTTTGGTAAAGCCGCCGTAGATTTATTAGCTGATGGGCAATCTGCACAAATGGTAGCTTGGCAAAATGGACAAGTCGTAGCAGTTCCTTTAGAAACAGTCTTGGCTTCCAGTCCATATCTTGTAGATCCCAATAATTTCTTAGTACAAACAGCACGTGCGTTAAATATTTATGTGGGGGAGAAAATTGGCGTTAGCTAATTTGCTGAGTATAAAATCGGGCATAGCTACCCTCTAGGGCTAATAATTCTTCATGGGTTCCTAATTCGACAATTTGTCCTTGTTCGAGAACTAAAATACGATCGCACTTTCTAAGTGTTGATAAACGATGGGCAATAATAAACACTGTGCGGTTTTGCATCAGTCTTTCTAAGGCTTCCTGCACCAAGGCTTCTGACTCAGAATCTAATGCAGATGTCGCTTCATCAAGAATCAAAATTTGTGGGTTGAGGTGAACAGCACGAGCGATCGCAATTCTTTGTCTTTGTCCACTAGATAAGTTTACCCCACGTTCGCCCACCCAAGTACGATAACCTTCTGGCAATTCGCTAATAAATTCATGGGCGTTAGCAATTTTCGCAGCTGCTGTCACGGCTTGCATATCAAAAAAGTCTTGTCCAAAAGCGATATTTTGGGCAATTGTTCCAGAAAACATGATGCTTTGTTGGGGAACAATGCCAATTTGTCGCCGCAGACTATGTAACTTGACATCCCGAATATCAATACCGTCAATTAAGATTTGACCAACTTCGGGATCGTAGAAGCGGGGTAAGAGATTCACAAATGTGGTTTTACCAGCACCATAACTACCCACAACAGCGATCGCTTCACCCGGTGATACCAACAAACTGATATCCTTTAATACGGATTCACCGGGTTGATAGCCAAAAGAAACATGATTATATTCTACTTGGCCTACAACTGGAGGTAGGGCGATCGCATTTGGTTTTTCTATCACCGTCGGTTGAATTGCCATCAATTCAAAAACCCGGTTAACAGATGCTTCACCCTCCTGAAATTTGTTGTAGTTATTAGTAGTGCGACCAATGGGGTCAACTAACAGCGCCGCCGCAGCTAGATAACTAAAAAAATTGGCTACTCTCAAATTATCTTGGGAAATTTGCCACGCCCCCACTATGAGTAAAGATAAAGCACTTGAGGCTGCCAAAAATCCCACGATGGGAATCTGAATTGCTTTTAATCCTTCGGCTGAATATTTTGCTTTTAGACTGCGTTCTGCTTCATAGCCAAACCGGGCAATTTCGTAGTTTTCCGCCGCAAAAGCTTGTACCAAACGGATACCGTTAAAAATTTCCGAAAGGATAGCAGATAAACCCGACACCCGATTTTGACTTTTTAGAGAATGCTTGCGTAACTGTTCGCTAAACCAGCCGATTAAAATAGCCATTAGTGGTGCAACTATCACCGTTGCTAGTGTCAGTTGCCAATTCAGATAAATCATGTAAATCAAAATTGTTACCAACTGCAAAACACAGGGAATAAAGTCGTGAAATATTTTATTGACCGCTTCACCAACCCGATCAACATCTTCGGTGAGGCGGTAAGATAAATCACCTGCTTTTGCTGTTTCAAAATAACTCAGATTTAGCTTTTGGAGATGTGTGTAAACTTGTTGGCGGAGATGAAAAGCAACTTTTAAAGCAGCTTTCGCCATGTACATATCTTGTATAGATTCAAACAAACTTTTCACAAGAAAGATTAAGGCACAAATCCCTGTTATTTGGACGATGGCTACTACATTGCCTTGTGCCAAGGGAATTGCCAATTTCCCGGCAAGATTGATTAACACTAATGTTGCCAGCACATATCCAAAAATGCCAATAAATCCCTTAGTAATGGTTCGCCACTGGGGTCGGATATAAGGTAGCAGTAGCCAGTAATTAGAACGGGTTTTCAAGCTCTAATGTCCAGAAGAATATTTTCCTTTGTTTGACGTTATCAGGTTTTGGAGAGTTTCTGAGCAATTATCTAACTGAGGGAGTGGGGAGTGGGGAGTGGGGAAGACGCTCTGACGCGGGGAAAAACTAATGACTAACGACTAGATAAACGATTTGTTTCGTAAGCGATCCAACGGCTGACTACTGGCAATTGTGCAGAGAACCATAGCGCACCTAAGATAATCATACTGGCACAGACAATCAAGGCATTAGTCGCACCAAAATTCTGCGCTAAAGTTCCAGCTAACAGATTCCCAAAGGGCATAGTACCCACCATTGCAAGGGCATAAAAACTCATCACCCGTCCACGCTTATCCTCGGCAACTAGGTTTTGGATAATCATATTACTACTCGTAATGTTGAGGATGCTAAAGCAGCCTACAAACACCAGTATGATTACCGACAACCAAACTTGACGCGATAGTGAGAAGAAAATCAGACTCACCGCCATAGAGATTTGAGAGGCTACGATCAAACGCTCTAAGCCCGCAATCCCCCGCCTAAAACTCAGATACAAACAGGCAAACAACGATCCAATCGGCGCTGAAGTACTGAGATGAGCCATTGTAGTCGCATCTCCATTTAAAATCTTAGCCGCAAAGATGGGCATGAGCGCGACATGAGACATCCCAACTAAACCATGTAAGGCTAGCATTAATAAAATTGCTCTAATCGGCTGGAATTTGGAGACATATTCAAAGCCCTCCCGCATTTTTTCCAAAGTATCCCTAAAGTTCGTAAGGGTCTGCATGGATCTGGCTTGAAGCCGAATCGCTAGCAGGGTAAAGATGGCAGGGATATAGCTGAGGGTATCGTAGAGAAAACAATATTTCACCCCTAGCGTAGCAATCAAAATCCCGCCCATAGCTGGCCCCAATACTAGAGAGGAACTTAACATCACTGAATTCAAGGCGATGGCATTACTCCAATCAGCGCGATCGTCTACGGTTTCGGTGACGATTGTATGACGCACGGGCATATCTAATCCCTTGAGCAAACCATTGAGAACACTGAGTATCAATAGGATGGGAAACGTAATCCAATTCGTAAAGGTAAGAATCGTTAAAGCCAAGGAAACGCTAATTCCCAATATCTGCACCAGTATTAACAAGTCACGACGACTCCAGCGATCGGACAATACGCCCGAGAAGGGAATCAGTAATAACGTAGGTAAAAATTGCACAAACCCTGCAACTCCTAACAACCAAGCTGATTGAGTCAAATCGTATACCAGCCAAGGAATAGTTAGCTGCTGAGTCATAAATGTCCCAGACATGGATAGTAACTGTCCCCCAAAAAACAGGCGAAAATTACGCCAACGAAAGGCGGGTAAATAGCGGTAAATGATCTTACTTACGCGATCGCCTAGTTGTTCATTCCAAATTTTCATGAGGAAAGTTTTAATATGTTCTACTAATTATTAGGCAAGCTAACAATTATAGAATAATCGCGATCGCTTATCTGCCTCTGCTAATACTTTTGCCCACTATGTTACCCTACTCACAACTTATATCCGTTAAAACACTTATTATCAGGACTGACGGGGGGACGCGGTCTTAGTTGTACTACGCTGACTTTTTAACGCCATGATCAATTGCTGGAATAGAGCATCAAAGTTAAAAGCATGATGGTAAAAATGCAGGGGTGGATGCTCAGAATTAAATCGCTCAGTCGGGAGCTTATGCCAAGCATCTAAGTTAATGGAGATAGCATTAATATTTTGCTCATTGAGAGCAGTTATTAATTTTTCAGTAATATAACCTTTGCCAGAACCATCAATCCCAGGACTTACGCAAAATCATGAAAAAACGAACCGCAAAAGACGCAAAGGGCACATTCGCGCAGCGTCTCGCAGAGAAGAAATAAGAGTTTTAGAGGGTTTTTGCGTAAGTCCTAAATCCCACTGACAGCAACTAAAAAACCTCTATCTACTGGCAATTCTGATTGCTTTTGGAGGATAGAATCAGCTAAATCTTTAATATTCATCATTACCGATCAATTTTTTTAGTTAATTTATAATCTTCAAAAATTACCTCATACCCATTTCCTTGTGGTGATGCACACATCATTCCAACTTGAATGTCTTGCTCGACTGGAAAATAAGTCATTCTAAATGGAACATAGCGGGAAAATTCATCTAAATAAGCAATATGAATTGCCTCTTGGCATCGCTCAACCCGTAGCTGAAAAATATTAGGAGGATTTAGCAGAGGTGTGAATGACCAATCTGAATAGTTGTGAGTGACAACAGCACTCAGATTTTGTACTCCATCTACATACTCAATCCCAGTTTTGATCCAATGTTGCTCATCAGCACGAATCATAATTCCTGCTTGGTCGTATAAGTCTTTATAGTTTCCTTTTATCTTGACATCGAGAATAAAATCTGTACTCACTCGGTCAAAATAGAAATGTCCGCTATCACGAATAAAACCATAATGAGTCATACGCCAAAAATCGGTTTTTGGTGCGGTTGTAACAATAATTTGCTGATCTGAATGCGACCAATTAGGAGGTTCATTAAGCCATTCCATAGTTTTTATTGCAATTTTAGATGTAAGGGAATAGAGGGAGAAACTATGTTTCTGTGTGGTTGTGGAATTTCATTGTGAGTAACTGATTTAAAAAAAAATACCAGTTTTTCAACCTGATTTAAGGCACTACTTGAAGTTTTGTTCAGAATAGTTTTTGTCCAATTGATTAATTGCAATCGCTACTACTAATGTGACGATTCCTAATATCTTGGGTGTGGTAATCGGATATTTAATAGCACCGAACCATCCCAACTGATCAATTACCAGTGACATAAACATCTGGCTAAAGACGACAACTAAAGTAGTTGTTGTTAAACCCAATTTAGGAACTATTAATGTACTTAAGGTTACGAATATTGCACCTAATAAACCACCTAAAAATGCCCACCAAGGAGTAATAGAAAGTAAGTCAAGCTTGTAGGGTTGGAAAATACCAAGTGCTAGCAGCAATGTGAGGATACTAAACCCAACTACGAAATTAATCGCTGCTGCTGCTATTGGGGAGTGGAGTATTGTCTTTAATCGAGCATTGACAGCTGCGCCAATTGTTGAGAAGCCACCAGCCGAGCCAGCACCAAGCAATGCTAAGAAGATTTCCATAAGATGATACTGAAAAGTATTAGGTTGGTAGCGAAAGCAAAAAAATTGCCACAATTAACAGTCCCATAACAAGGCGACGATTAGCTGTCAGACGACGGCGGTTAACTCCCAACCAGCCAAAATGGTCAGTCACTAAGCCAGCGATCGCTTGTCCACAGATAATTAACCCCTGAGTCAAAGTAGTCCCCAAAATAGAGGTGAAGTAAGTACTGGAGGTAATATACCAAACTCCGAATAAACCACCCATCAGACTCCATCGGGGAGCTTTGGCTAAAGCAGACCAATCTGGATGACCAAACCAACCTGTGCATAACAAACTAATCAACGCAATTGAGCCGACAAGGTAAGAAATATCTGCGGCTAGGGGTACAGAATTGAGCGATCGCGCTAATTGAGCATTGAGATTGCTTTGAATCGGCAATACAGCACCATTCAGCAATGCCAGCAGAATATATAAGTAGCTTTGACCATTAGGGACAGACCCCTGGAGACCTATACGTATGGGTGTCATGGCTATTGTTTTGTGAGGGGAATAGAGGGCGATCAAGAAAATATCTTGATATCAAGATACTTAAAATAAAGATAAAAGTCAAGAATCTCGATGTCAAGATAAAATGGCAATATGAACAAAGATCGAATTGACATCATTCTTGAGGAATGGCAACAGGAATTGCCGCAGTTGGATACCTCAGCACTAGGGATAATTGGGCGGATACTACGAATTGCCCGTCTTCTGGAAAAGCACCGAGAAAGTATACTGGTTGAGTATGGCTTGAACGTGTGGTCATTTGATGTGTTAGCCACACTGCGACGACAGGGACAACCTTTTCGATTGAAACCGACTGAACTCTATAGTTTGCTCATGCTGTCTTCAGGCGCAATGACAAACCGGATTGACCGCCTAGAACAAGATGGCATAGTAACGCGTGTCCGTGATGCAGAGGATCGGCGCAGCGTAATGGTGCAACTGACTCCTAAAGGAATACAGCTTGCGGATACTGTGATGCCTATTTTGTTTGAGAAAGAGAAACAGGTGTTATCTCAATTCACAGCTGATGAATTGCAACTATCCATACCTTTGCTACGTAAGCTACTTATGTTACTCGAACAGGATGCGAAATCAGTTTGACATCCTCTCTGGCTAAGTGCAGAAGCATTACACCAGTGTAAGCATTAGTTGTCCAAGCGATCGCATCATAGGGCATTAAAAAAAGCAATTTTGTCTCAAAGCTTCAGCATAGTCCGATTCGATATCTCAATCCACAAGGAGTAGAACTGAGTTTGGCTGAACTATTGAAATATATGGTGTCCCAAAGCGACGGTACAGCTTGTGATGTGCTGTTACGATTGGTCGGCAGGCCGCAAGTTGTTACCAAATATTTGGGTGAGCTTGGGATTAAATAATAAGTAATTACCCGAACTTGATATGAGGCAGAAGAATTAATTAGGACTTACGCACTGAAGCCTGAAACGTAGATCCCCCCTAGACCCCAGGGTGGTTTCATACAAGCACAGAAAAACTAAAACTCCGTTTCAAAGCCTCTTCCCCCGTGAGGGAGAGGAATGGAAGTGGTGTAAAAAGCCATGCCACAAAACGAGAACACGGGTAGGGGCACAACATGTTGTGCCCCTACAAAATGCTCAGTGCCCAATTATTTTTGTTCCACTTCCCAGCGAAACAGGCGTGGCAATTGAGACACATCTATGGCGTAATTGACAATCCACAGCACTAGTTGAAAAATTAATAAATATCGCACCCACAGTAACTTACTTTCAGAGCCTAAGATTGTTAAACCCTCATATAACTGCCAGAAACGGTACGGTAAATATATGTAGGGAACCATCACCCATACTACATTTTGCAACTCTCTCAGGGCGACTCTCTCGGAAATGATTTGCAACACTAATACAATAAAATACCAACCAAGCACAGTTAAGACAGTGCGATCGCTCCACCATACACCCCACAATAGCATCACTACTAATGGCAGTAGTATTCCTAATACCTGTACTGAGCCAAACCAAATTTTATACCAGCCGGGAAACGGTAAAGGCAAAGTATAGGTTTTTGTGTTTTTCCAGCCCCAGTTCACAACCACAATAAAAAGTGTGGCAATGACGAAAAAAATCAGGTTTTCTAGAAATAGGTAGAGGTTGATGTTTAAGGAAGTCATAAAATATTGCCAGTAGTTTCAAAACCCAAGCCGCTTTATGCTTTAATTCTAAATTCTAAATTCTGACTCCTGACTCCTGTTAGCGCAGCGGGGCGTAGCCCATTCAGAATTCTGAATTTTCACATATTTTCAACCTTTATTTGCTCTATTTTCTTGGATGAGATGAATAATTGATGGTACTAAAGAAATAACTATAATTAATCCAATAATTGGTAACAAGTACTTATCTACCTGTTCAGGTGGTAAGGTTTTTCCTAAGAAAAACCCTAACAGAGTGATTCCAAATGTCCAAACGAAGCCGCCAATTAAGTTGTAAGACATAAATGTGCGGTAATGCATGGCACCAATACCCGCCACAATGGGCGCGAAAGTTCGTACAATTGGCAAAAAACGCGCTAAAACAATAGTTTTCTTCCCGTGTTCTTCATAAAAATTTTGGGTTTTCACAATGTGTTTTTTATGAAACAACCACGAATCTTCCTTCTGAAATAGTCTTCTGCCAAATTTATGCCCAGTAAAATAGCCAACATTGTCACCTAAGACTGCACAAACAAAAGCACCAAAAATCAGAACCCAAATGTTCAGTAAATTCTGAGATGCAATAAACCCAGCAGTGAATAATAAACTATCCCCAGGGAGAAAAAAACCAATTAACAAACCAGATTCAGCAAAAACAATTGCCCACACCCCAAAGTAGCCAAGTGATTTAATCAGTTGCGGTAAATCTAAATGCATAAAATTTCTAAGCTTTGAATAGATAGATCCACAACATCTTAACGTTCTGCAATTTTCTTGAATAAAAAGTAATATTAAATTTATGTGAAGTTCTTTTGTAATTTTTAAAGTCTATATCAACTCAGGGGGTGCAAGATGCAAAGATATTGGAAAGTACTAAGACTATTTTGGAGTGCAGCGATCGCAGCTGAGTTGGAGTATCGCATCAACTTTGTCATAGCTACCTTCAGCAGCCTGGGAAACCTTGCTGGCAGCCTCTTTGGGCTATTCTTGTTTTACCGCACCGGCTACACTTTTGCTGGCTGGTCATGGGAAGCAGCTTTAATAGTTCTGGGAATTTTTACCTTACTGCAAGGATTTTCCGCCACATTTCTCGCACCGAACCTAAATCGCATTGTCCGCCATGTGCAAGAAGGCACTCTTGACTTTATATTATTGAAACCAATTCGCAGTCAGTTTTGGCTTTCTACTAACACCATTTCACCTTGGGGACTACCCGATTTAATCTTTGGCTGCATCATCATTGGCTACGCAGGTCAACGCCTTGGTATTGGAATAGACAAATATTTACTCAGTGTAGTGCCGTTATTGTTTGGCTTGGTAATTCTATACAGCTTGTGGTTTATGCTGGGGTCTATGACTATATGGTTCGTGAAAATATACAATGTTACTGACGTATTGCGTAGTTTATTAGAAGCAGGAAGATATCCAATTACAGCTTATCCAACTGCTTACCGCTTTTTCTTCACCTTTGTAGTCCCAGTGACTTTTTTAACGACAATACCAGCCCAAGCAATGCTAGGTCGAGGTGAAATTAGCTGGTTGATGGGTGCAGGAGTATTGGCAGTGGCGTTATTTTTCCTTTCTACTTGGTTTTGGCGGTTTGCGTTGCGGTTTTATACCAGTGCTTCGAGTTAGTGGGGATTGGGGATTGGGGATTGGGGATTGGGGACTGGGGATTGGGGACTGGGGATTGGGTAAATTGTGATATGAGGGACTTCCAATTAAAAAAATATCCCATCGTAGGGTAGCACAGCTGTGCTACCCGAAAAACGTACAAAGAATTTGGGATAATTTATTTTTTGGAAGTCCCTGAATCAAGTTTTGGGACATGAAAAGCTGCTTTTGGGACATGAAAAGCTGCTTTTGTGACATGAAAAGCTGCTTTTGTGACATGAAAAGCTGCTTTTGTGACATGAAAAGCTGCTTTTGCGATATGAAAAGCTGCTTTTGTGACTTGGAAATTAAGTTTCTGAGTTTTAAACCTTTTAATTTAAATATATTTAACCAAATATAGCTTTATTTGTGTTGTTTGCTAATTGCCACACTCTGAAAGTATCGCTTTTTTGATTTTGCAGTTATTTTTTAGAGCGATCGCTCCTGCCTATACTGATTTTTACCTAAATTTTATAAGTTCTTCTAAAAATCTTGAATAAATTTCAGGAATTTACATAGCGGATATGAACTTAATAGTAGACTGTCAACTGCTTAAAAACCTAAAAGGCTAGAAAATGAGTTCTGAATCTAACGTCAAATTAACCATCGCTCTTTCTAATCCAGACCTAGATCCAGAAGAGCAAGAACGGGAAACACGAAATCTGCTGCGAGAAGTCAGAGACTTGGATGTAGAAAATGCTGAACTCGTAGCAGTAACAGAAATACCAGAAGGCTCGAAGGCTTTAGGAGGTTTCCTACTGGGAGTATTGCAGGCAGAGGTAAGCCTAGCCAATTTTAAGAAATTATTAGGATTTTTGGGCGATCGCTTGGGTGGCAAACCGATTGAATTAGAAGTAGAAGCCAACGGTAAAAAGCTGAAAATTACAGCCAGCAGTCAGGCAGAATTAACAGCAGCGCTGGAAGCCGCCGAAAGGTTTGTAGATCGAGGCTGAGAAATCTCAAACAGAGGATAGTAAAATGACTAAGGTAGCCTTGCTAATTGGAGTCAGTGAGTATGAGCCTGGTCTAAACCCATTACCAGCCTCAGTTAACGATGTGCAGGCGATCGCTAAAGTTTTACAGCATCCAGAAATGGGGGGCTTTGCTGAAGCAAACATTCAAAAGCTCGAGAATCCCGAAGCTCAGAAAATGCACGAAGCGATCGAAACATTGTTTAGCGATCGTAGCAAAGATGACCTTGTAGTACTTTATTTCTCCGGTCACGGTATCAAAGATGAGAATGGCAAACTTCACCTAGCTACTCGTTTTACTCGCAAAAATTCCCAAGGACGGCTCATCAAATCAACTGCTGTTCCTGCCAGTTTCATTCACGACATTATGAATGAAAGCCGTTCTAAACGACAAGTCGTAATTCTTGATTGCTGCTTTAGTGGGGCATTTCCAGAAGGTTGGTCAGTTAAAGATGATGGTTCTGTTAATATTCAAGTTGAAATGGGGGGGGAAGGGCGAGTTGTTCTAAGTTCTTCCACTGCGACTCAGTATTCTTTTCAGCAATCAGGAGAAAATCTTTCGATTTATACCCGTTATCTGATTGAAGGTATTGAAACAGGTGCAGCAGATCAAGATAACGATGGGGAGATTTCAGTTGATGAGTTGCATGAGTACGCCAAAAAGAAAGTTCAAGAAGCATCTCCAGCGATGCGACCAGGAATCTCTGCATTCAGAGAAGGATTCAAAATCCATTTGGCTAAAGCACCAATTGGCGATCCAAAACTGAGGTATCGCAAAGAAGTTGAGCATTACGCTAGTAGGGGCGAGATTCCTAGTATTGGTCGCAAAATATTAGATGTCCAACGTGACAATTTGGGATTGCTTTCTGAAGAAGTTGCTGCAATTGAAGCTGAGGTTTTAAAACCTTATCAAGAGTACAAGGAAAAATTGCAGCAATATGAGCAGGCATTCGTTGATGAGATTAAGAGAGAGTTTCCTTTGAGTGATTACACTCGTGGTGATTTGGAGCGTTATCAACAAATGTTAGGACTTAACAGGCAAGATGTGGAATCAATTGAAGCAACACTAATTGCAGAAGAAGTCACACCTATTTCTCAGGCTCCACCATCAGTACAACCACATCATCTTCGAGAGATACTTTCTGGACAAAAGTCCTCTTCACCAAATCAAACAACGACACCAAAAACTAATATTTCTCAGGCTCCACCATCAGTAGAACCACATCATCGTTTAGAGATACCTTTTGTGTCAAAGTCCTCTTCATCAAATCAAACAACGACACCAAAAACCCATAATCCCGTACTGAAAACGATAGGGCAGGTAATTGCTGGGATTTGCTTTTCTATTGTCGCATTTTTTGCTCTTGTTGCAATTTATCACTTACTAAGTAGAGGTAATGCAGAAGTTTTTGTTGTAATGCTCTTTGTCAGCATTATTTTTATTGTGGCGGGTATTATTTTGTGGAAAATGGTGCAAAACTCGTGATTGTAATTATAATCCCTTAATTGAAGTTGTCTTTGACCGTAATTCTTGTACTAATTAAACTTGAATGGTGCGGCTTTACTTAGTAGCGACCGCACTTATTTATTGTGAGGTTTGAAAATAGCGATCGCACTTATTTTTTCTGAGATTTAAAAATAGCGATCTCCCTTGTTTGTTGTGAAATTTCAAAATAGCGATCGCACTTGTTTGTTGTGAGATTTGAAAATGGCGATCGCATTCAATTTTTCATTTACACTAACTCAATTACAACAGTCCTACCTTCTTATTTTAAAACCTCAATATATAATTCAATAGCTTCCTTAATATTTACAACAGCTTCTTCTTTAGTTTTTCCTTGACTAATGCAAGCTGGTAAACTAGGGCATTCAGCGACCCAGTAACCATCTTCTCCTGGATAAATAATTACTTGTCTTTTCATCTACAACTCCTATGTTTCAAAATAGCGATCGCATCTAGTTTTTCCAAAAAAGTTAGGAGAACGTAAAGCTTTGAAATTTAGCTTGATTCGCCGATTGTATCAATTAGGGTTACCAGAAACAGATATTCGTAACCTATATCGATTTATTGATTGGGTTATGATTTTACCAAAAGCTCACAAAATATCTGGATTTTCACCCAACTCTCTTAATCTAGCTGCTAAACGAGCTGCTTTTGCAACTGCGGCTTCCTCTCTTGCAGCAGCGGCTTGTGCTTGGAAAGCAGCGGCTTCGTCTGGTAACAAAACCAAATTGCCAGCCACATCATAAAACCGCAACCATATCGCCGTTTCTCTGTCTATTGTTCCTTCATAGGTTCCCAACCATAAACCTAACTTTTGACACCACAGCCAACCACGCTCATTCGGTGTTAAAGATTGATATTGCTGATTATGATCTAAATGCCACCCTTGCAAAGAAGTCGGGTCAAAGGGGTCATAGACAAAATAATCTGAGGTATGAAAAGTTTGTTCGTAAAGGTTTTTCTTAACAGTCTGATCTATTTTGGCTGTGGATGGTGACATTAATTCTACAATCACATCAGGATAACGACCGTTTTCTTCCCACACTACCCAACCTTGACGAGAATTAGTCCCATCTACATTCAGGACAGCAAAGAAATCGGGCTCACGGAAATCCTGGTTACGTACTTGGGCGCTGCTGTAATAAATAAACATATTGCCGCCAGCGAAGAAATCATTGCGGTCAGCCCAAGCTTGTTGCAATGACCGAATCAGGACATTCATTGCAATACGGTGGCGATTTGATTCCAAGGGTTCTCCGTCATCAAAAATTAAATCTGTCGGTGGTGTGGGGTGTTCCCAGTCTACAATGGCTGTTGGGTTGTTTTCGGTAGTCATCAGCGATCGCCTTTCTCAAGAAAAATACAGAATTCAGAATTCAGAATTCAGAATGGGATGCAAATTACAGCAGATTTCAAGAAGTGTGAAGTATACTATCTATGTCTGGTAGCTACGCAGAGAGCCGATTATAATTCTGTTAGCGTAGCGGGGCGTAGCGGGGCGTAGCCCATTCTGACTTCTGACTTCTGAATTCTCCTATATCAATGGCTATAAATTATCTTTAACCCAATTTCTAAAATTACGCATAGCTTGACTTCTGCCAATTGTTAAACACTGCTGAACATATTCATTAACTAATTCAATAATTGGTATATTAGGAAAATTAGGACTAGATTCAGATTTGATATATTTTCCGTCTTTGAGTAAGGATATTTCTAAACCTTTTTGTGTATGTCGCCAAAGTTCAGGAACTCCCAAAATTGCATAATTATCAAATCGACTGCGAGAAGTAATATCAATTTCGATTGCTAAATCTGGGGGTGGGTCTGCATTTAAATCTATGCGATTTTTGCCAATGACAGCAGCTTGATTTTGAATATAAAAACTAGTATCTGGCTCTACTGCTTGCCGCATTCGCTCATTTTTAAGTGTCGTAGAACCAAAAGGTTCAAAATCAATTTGGAGTATTTCTAACAATATTTTGACTAAATCACCAATAAGCTCTTTATCTTTTTCGTGTTCTGGTAGAGGAACCATGATTTCTAACCAACCATCACTATAAGAAATACGTGCGGCACGCCTTTCTCCCATTTCTTCTAAAATATTTTCTAACTGCTGCCAACTTATATTTTGGAGTAACATTTGTTGACCGGGTTTAACAACAATTTGTTGCAATTTTAAAAGCATATCACCTCAGAGAGTTGATGTCTTAGCTGTTGTGTAGGGAATTACCAATAAGTAAATTTTCCAATCTTGTGGGATGGACATCTTGTCTGCTCTTTCTAATGAGCGGGCAAGACGCCCATCCCACAATAAAAGTTGAATGTTTTTTTATTTGTAAATCCCTAGAGGAGACTTAAATTATGAATCAACTTTCTTCAAGTATATAACGGTTCACAATTACATGAGCTACATAAATTTGTACGGCAGCACCGCTATGCATTGGTGTCAACTTAAGTTAGAAATGGCTTAACTGTTGGCTTTGTCACCCACCTGGAACTAAAGTTATTTGGCTTTTAGCTAAAGTCTACTAAAGTAAAGTAAAGGCTTTTAAGGATATTTAGTAATCTAAAGATTACTTTTGCTATTAGCAAGGAACGTCCGTTCCTTGGGGGACATAGATTTTACGTTACAGCTATTTTCAGGTAAATAGACCACGCGGTAGGGGCACAGCAATGCTGTGCCCTTACGACAGATGTGGTTCCAATACGGTTCGGTTAAGGTTTTTTGATGAGAATTCTACATCGCAAAGACGCGATAAATCGCGTCTCTACAATAATCAATTTTTCGTCTTGACGGCGATTTATCGCGTCTGGGATTAAAAATTACTTCTTACTTGTTAAAGGAATACGGATGGTAAATTCTGTCTCACGTCCTGGAGTCGAATCAACTTCAATACTTCCTGCATGTTTTTCTACGACAATTTGATAGGCGATCGCCATTTCAATGAGTAATAATTTTTGTCAGTTTTAGCATAAGTTTTTGGGTTGATTTTCCACCATTTTTTCCATAATTTAAATCTCATCTTTGCTTGTTACCAAGTTAAAAAAATAAAAATGCCAAAGTGAAAATGCCAAATAAAGATGAGTTTTTACTTTTTAAGTTTCTTGAATAGAAATTTGAATGACAAACTCTGTGCCCTGTCCAAGTTCGGAAGTACAGGAGAGTGAACCGCCATGTCCTTCTACTATAATTTGACGAGCGATCGCTAATCCCAATCCTGTACCTTTGCCTACAGGTTTAGTAGTAAAAAGATGGTCAAATACTTTTTGTTTAACTTCTGGTGACATCCCCACGCCGTTATCAGCAATCTTAATCAAAACGTGATTACCTGAATTTGCTACACGGGTTTGAATGGTAATGCAATTAGGGTTAGATAGAATCTCTTCTAAACTCCGTCCTGTATTATATTCTTCAAGTGCATCAATGGCATTTGCTAACAAGTTCATAAAAACTTGATTGAGTTGTCCAGCAAAACATTCCACTGGAGGTAATTGCCCATAATCTTTGACTATTTCAATTCCAGGGCGGTTTTCGTTAGCTTTTAAACGGTGCCTCAGAATCAAAATAGTGCTATCAATGCCTTCGTGAATATCAAAAGGAACTTTATAATCATGATCGGATCTCGAGAAGGTTCGCAGACTATTACTGATACTGCGGATACGGCTAACACCTAATTTCATTGAATCCAATAACTTAGGTAAATCTTCGCGTAAATAATTTAAATCCATCGCTTCGATTTCGTCTTCAATTTCTGAGCCAGCACGGGGAAATTTTTCTTGGTAAAGGTTAATTAGCCCAAACAAATCTTTAATATAATCTTTCGCTGGTTCAATATTCCCGGCAATAAAGCCAATCGGATTGTTGATTTCATGAGCAACACCGGCTACCAAATTCCCAAGGGCAGACATTTTTTCATTCTGAACTAATTGCAATTGCATTGTTTGGAGTTCTTGCAATGCTTGTTGTAATTGTTGTTTTTGATGTTGTAGTAATTGTTCTGCTTCCTGGCGTTCGGTGATATCTTCACATGTGCCAAGAATGCCAAAAACGTTTCCCTCTTTATCTCGTAGGGGAATTTTGTTTGTATTCGACCAGATTTGTTTTCCGTCTGCTTGCTGCAATGTTTCGATAATATTGAGTTCAGCTTGTCCAGACTCCATAACACGGCGATCGCATTCTACATACCAATCCGACTCCTCACGAGTCCAAGAAAGATCGTAGTCGGTTTTACCAATTACATTTTCCGGCGATTTTACACCCGAATCATCAGCAAATTTACGGTTGCAGCCTAAATAAACACTATTGCGGTCTTTCCAAAAAACAGACTGGGGAATATTGTCAATAATTAACCGCAAAAATTGTTCGGTTTGCCCCAAGGTTTTTAAGGTATCTTGTGCCTGTTGATACAGCCGAACATTTTCCAGAGAGATTGCAACTTGAGTGCATAATAGATTCAGGATTTCCACGCGATCGCTTGTAAACGCCCCAGTAGTCAAATTGTTTTCTAGGTACAAAATCCCCAATAATTTGCCTTGGTGGAGAATCGGCATACACAGCAGGCTTTTGGGTTGCTGACGTATGATATAAGAATCGCCGATTAGCGTCGAATACATTGCTGTATCAATAATGACGCTAGGTTGCAGATTGCGTTTGACGGCATAAATTAGGCTACGAGGAACCTCTGTGCTATCCTCAACAGGGATGGATTGGAGGACGGTTGATTGCTGCCCAATTTCAGCAGTTGCCTCAACGACTAATCTATCTTCTTTTAGCAATAGAAATACACACTTATCTGCACCAGCATTTTCAATCACCACAGAAAGCAGTTTACTAAGTAATTTTTCGAGTTCAATTTCACTGGAGAGAGTCTGAGAGGCTTTGAGAACTGTTGTCATATCTAGCATGAATGATACATTGCTACTAGAAGTTGCTGATTTGCTCATGCTTGGATGCAAAGTAGCGAAGCTATCAGAGGTGGCGATCGTGTCATTGGGCATCAAGGGTGAACGCGTTTGTTGTAAAATCGGGGCTAGCAGTCGGGGATAGCGCTGTTCTAAGTCATCGATTTTAGCTTTAGCATCCCAACGAGCAAAGCAATAGTATGCATTAATCAAATACTCTTGGGCAATGCGTTCTTTACCCCATTCTAAATAAAACTTAGCTGCGAGTTCATTGGCAAGTGCTTCTTCGTTGAGGTATTCGTTTTTCTTCGCTTTGGCAATGGCGCGATCGTATAATTCGATGGCGTTCATATATTTGCCAGAAATTCTTGCCATTTCCGCAGATAGCAATAGGTATCTATGCAGAAAGTTTTTTGGGCAATTATTCGCCCAGTTTTTCTGGATTTGTTGATGTTCTTGCATAATTTCCCAATAGTGCTTTTTCTCATCTGATGTCGCATTGGGATAAACTGCTGCCAAAGTCAGTGGATAATAAAAATGATACTGAATAATTGGGAAGAAACCAGAGTTAGAAGGCAAGGTATTCTTAGCTTCTTCTGCCGCTTGAATTGCATCACCATAGCGGCCATAAATGTACGATAACTGTATTTTGAGAAAACAGTACCAATTAATTCCATGCTCAAAGTTATGCTTTTGTCTCCAAACTTCTATGTAGGGAATATCTTGGTCATTTTCATTATCCAATAAATCGGTGTTTTTTGAGATGCCTTGTAAGTTCAAAATAAACTGCCGCTGTAAAGTAAATGCATACAGCATATTGACATCATTTACTTGTTGAACGTAGCTCAGATATTTCTCGGTTTCGGCATAGACATCTGACAGGCGATCGCCTTTAATTAACATCGCCCAAATATAAAACGAAACCGCCCAAACACCAAACACCAAATTACCAGTTTCTTGAGACACTTGGAATGATTGTCTAGAGATGGATAAATTAGTTTTTAAATGTTGATGATATGGATTAATAGTGTGTGCAAAAATATTATTTGTCTTCGGAATAAATTGGCTATTATTGAAGTGGCGATCGAGTTTTAGTGCTAACTTACCAAACTCATAGGCAGTTTGATAATTTCCTTGGTTTGCTAGACTCATTCCATACAAACAATAAGCAAAACCAGAGCTTTCAGCATTGCCATAACTCAACGATAGACTAATCATTAATAGAGGAATCAGACAACTCAGATTTTGATGTCCTCCCATATAAGCAGCAGCCCAAAGGTCAGCCAAAAGACTCATGCAGACCTTGTTAACTGGATCTGTCATTTCTGGCAAATCAAATAAATCTCCCGGACGAATCGCTATTAGTCTAGCTTTTAATTCTTTAACTTCAGCGTCAATGGCAGCTTGCTGTTCTTGTGAAGTAACAGGGAGATTCATCCCCATGATCCTCAAACCTTTGAGTCCGCAGCTAAAACCAGCTTCTATGTTTTCACCCTCAGTCATTTTCAGGTACATCTGAATGCCATAAATCTCTGCCTGATCAAATTTATCTTGACTGTGACTTAAAGCAATATCAAATAATTTCTCCGCTTGGTTAAAATTGCCAATTAAATATTCACATTCTCCAGATTCTCTATATAATTGGAAGGTGAGTTTGTGGTGAATTTGCCAACTATCTTCTGTTAGCAATTTTCTACCTAATGTGAAATATTTTACAGCGGCTTTATAAGCAGTAGAAGCTTTTGCCTTCTTCCCAGCCATTAAATTTAGTTGAGCCAGTTCATATCTTTGGGATTGCTCATAAATTATGTCAATTCCCTCATTGAATTGATTCACAATATCAAAAATGCTGGCTTCAATTGCTTCGGGTGGTGTGCTTTTTAAGAGCAATTGCCCAATTTTTAAATGAGTAGCTTGCTTTTGAGATTCAGGAATCAGTGAATAAGCGGCTTGCTGGACGCGATCGTGAAGAAATTTGTAACCTGTCATTTGTCCGCTGTCATTTGTCCTTTGCAAATGACTAATGACCAATGACGAATCCTGATAAAATTTGTAGACCTCATTGATCGGAATAATTAACCCATCCTGCACAGCTTTCCAAAAGTCTGCGGCTGTTTCTATCTGGGATTTTTCATGGATAATTGCGAGAGTCGCCAAATCAAATTGATTGCCTACACAAGCCGCTAACTTCAAAACTTCTTGAGTCTGTGTTGGCAATTTTTGGAGTTGAATTGCCATGAATTCTACTACATCATCAGTCAGAGAGAGCGATCGCACCTGAGCCAAATCGCATTCCCAATAGCCACCCTCAAAATTAAATGTAATTAGTTGATCTTGATGTAGCGCTTTGAGAAACTGGTTGCAGAAGAAAGGATTGCCTTTGGTTTTGCTCAATACCAAGTCGGTTAACGGTGCTGCTAACTCCAGAGAACAACTTAAAGTGTCTGCCACCAAATGATTGACGGATAATTGATCGAGAGGAGCTAAAGTAATCCTATTGACTGTAGCGCCTAACTTCTGAATTTCATCCAAAGTCAGTATCAACGGATGTACTGGATTGACTTCGTTATCCCGATATGCACCAATTAAGAGTAGATAGCCGATGTCAACTTCACTCATCAACAAGTGCATTAACTTTAAAGAAGCAGAATCCGCCCATTGCAGATCGTCAATGAAGATTACCAGCGGATGTTCTGGTGCAGTGAACACTTGAGTGAATTTCAAGAACAGCAAATTGAAGCGATTTTGGGCTGCACTGGGTGAAAGTTCTGTTGCAGGAGGCTGTTTACCAATCAGACTTTCCAATTCTGGAATCACCTCAATCATCACTTGTCCGTTTTCACCCAAGGCTTGGAGAAGCTTGGACTTCCACTGTTCGAGTCGGGCGTCACTTTCACTCAGCAGTTGTGTCATCAAGTCTCTAAAGGCTTGCACAAAGGCAGAGAAAGGGATATTCCGCTGGAATTGGTCAAATTTACCTTTAATAAAATAACCCCGTTGTCGGACAATCGGCTTGTGGACTTCTTTAACCACAGCAGTTTTGCCAATTCCAGAGAAGCCTGCTACCAACATAATTTCAACCCCCCTTAGTCCCGATTCAGGGGGGTTAGCAATTCTCTCGAACGCATCCAGTAAAATTTCGACTTCAGCTTGGCGGCCGTACAGTTTTTCAGGGATGATAAAGCGATCGCAAATGTCCCGCTTACCTAACTCAAATGCTTTAATTTCTCCAGTTTCTTGTAATTGACGCCGACAAACTTCTAAATCATGTTTCAGCCCTAATGCACTCTGATAGCGGTTTTCAGCATTTTTCGCCATCAATTTCATCACAATCTCACAGAGAACTTGAGGAATTTCTCCCCCCTGCTCCCTGCCCCCTGCCCCCCTTCCCAATATTGGCGGCTGCTTGGCGATATGACAGTGAATCAACTCCATCGGATCGCTACATTCAAAAGGTAGCTGTCCAGTCAGTAATTCATAAAATGTAATTCCCAGCGAGTAGTAATCGCTGCGGTAGTCGATGCCGCGATTCATCCGTCCAGTTTGTTCAGGGGAAAGGTAAACGAGGGTACCTTCTAAGACATTAGGATTCTGAATTTCCTGGGTTTCTCTAGGCAAAAGCGAGGCAATACTAAAATCTATTAACTTGACTTGCTTAGTTTCCGGATTTATGAGAATGTTGGCAGGCTTAATGTCTTTGTGAATCACCCGATGGCGATAAAGTCCCTCAAGAATTTCACTCAAAGCGATCGCAATATCTAAAAACTCTTCCAAGAAATTGGGATTACTCTCCATTGCTGTTTTCATCCATTCTCGAAGAGAAATACCGCCGAAATCCTCCATTACCAACGCATAGCTGTTGTGGTAGGGTTCTAAGCTGTAGGGGCGAACAATACTTTGGAGGTCGAGATTTTTGGCAATAGTATACTGATTGCGGAATTGGAGTAGTTCACTGAAGGTGGGATACTCCTGGTGAAGCAGTTTGATAATCACCGGAAGTCGATCGTCTTCTCGAATTGCGCGGTAAACCAGCGTTCTAAAGCTTGTATAAAGTTGCTCGGTAATTTGATAGTTTAGAAGCTTGGCGATTGGCTCAATTGCTGTATTCATGCTTGATCAACTCTTGTGAAATCAGCTATTTATTTCAACTATTTTGCCCAAATATAAGGTTTATCTAACTCAGTTTGATTTTGTGTGTAGGCGTAGCCCATCGTAGCGGCGGCTTTTGCCGATCTATTAGTCACGTAGGAGCGTCACTTTGTCAAGACAGACATCACATTTATTATCTGTGGCGTCCATAGCTCTCACGGCAAACTCCCCTTATTTCCAGTAAAATCAAGTTCTCAGGACAGTTTTAGAAATAGCCGCTACAGATTATCTTCAAGAGGTTGAACAAAACAAACATGGCTACAACAGTTGATATTGGTACTCTGATTACCTCCTCTTCCGACATTCGGGGTGGCAGACCAATCATTGCTGGAACAGGACTAACCGTCCGTCGTATCATCCTTTGGTATAAACTTGGTCTCATGCCAGAAGAGATCCTCAATCGAATTGGGCATCCGATGTTAACTTTGGCACAGATTTATGCTGCTCTCACTTATTATCATGCCAACCGCGAGGAAATTGAATCAGACATTGCAGCAGAAGAAGCCGAGACAAAATTGTTTGAACAGCAGCATTGTAAATCTTAACTCACTAAGTAATCATGCTCCTGGAATTAATAGCAACAAAGTCTACCCAAGAAATGCAGAATAATCTGGAATTTCTCAAGAGATAAACTCAGTTTAATTTCGAGCGTAGGCGTAGCCCGTCGTAGACATCGCATTTATTATCTGTGGCATCCATAGCTCTCACGGCAAACTCCCCTTATTTCCTGTAAAATCAAGTTCTGAAGACAGTGGATTCGGGAGAAATTTGGGGTGTCTACACTAGGCGTTAACATTGACCACATCGCCACCATCCGGCAAGCACGGCGGACAGTGGAACCAGACCCCGTAGCAGCGGCGGTGCTGGCAGAATTAGGTGGTGCAGATGGCATTACAGTGCATCTGCGGGAAGATCGGCGGCATATCCAAGATCGAGATGTGCGAATCTTAAGACAAACAGTGAGAACTCACTTAAATTTAGAAATGGCCGCTACAGATGAAATGTTAGCGATCGCCCTCGACATCAAACCAGATTATGTAACTTTAGTTCCTGAAAAACGCGAAGAAGTCACAACAGAAGGCGGACTAGATATCGTTGGGCAAATTGGTAGAATAGGTGAAATAGTCGATAAATTGCAAAGCGCTGGCATTCCAGTCAGTTTATTTATCGACGCCGAGCCAGCACAAATCGAAGCATCTGTCAAGGTGCAGGCTAAATTTATTGAATTGCACACCGGACAATATGCTGAGGCTAAAGACGAAACAAATCGCCACCGAGAATTAGCCGTCTTAGCTAAAGGGTGTGAACAAGCAATTCAAGGCGGACTGCGAGTCAACGCTGGACATGGACTCACCTACTGGAACGTCTACCCGGTGGCTGCACTTCCAGGCATGGAAGAACTAAACATCGGTCATACCATCATCAGTAGGGCAGCTTTAGTAGGCATAGAACGAGCAGTCCGCGAGATGAAAGAAGCCATAAGAGGGAATGGGGAATAGGGAATGGGGAGTGGTGAGTTAGGAGTTAAGAGTGAGGAGTATTCTCCTTGTCTCCCTCATCTCCCTCATCTCCCCCCACTCCCCACTCCCCACTCCCCACTCCCCAAAAGAGGGGTTGTAACTGCGAAATCTAGAAATAAATCTTCAGCAAAAACTTCTATGAGCGCAACAGAGTCTAACAACCTGCCACTTTGGGTACAGGATCGCGATCGCGTGATCGCAGAAAGTATTGATACCGAGTGGCGTTACCAGACACCACCGGATTATTCTCGCTCCAAAGAAAATCTAGCTCAAGAAAGTACGCGCAATCACCTTGAAGGTACACTAGAAGCGATCGTGCAGAACTTGGTGCGAACCTTCGAGATGGAAGTATCCTTTAAAGCTAACCCGCAACAGTGGTTATCTATTGTCAATGATAAGTTTCGCGTCAGTACCAATGGCGGGGTGGACTACACAGCAGCAGATTTATCAGCCCAAGGTACTTACAATCTATTTATGGCTGATTCAGAACACTACAAGGCTTCAGAAGAAAGCTTTGAATCATCCGCAAAAGTCTTCCACACAACATTTCCCCAAGGATTTCCTTGGGAAGTGCTGGAAGTTTTCTCAGGGCCACCGAATGTAACATTCAAGTGGCGGCACTGGGGACATTTTAACGGACAATACAAAGACCATGCACCTACTGGAGAGACGGTGGAAATTATCGGCATGAGCATTGCAAAAGTTACCGATGACTTGAAAATTGTTTCCTTGGAACACTACTTCGACAATAGTCTGTTCTTAACGAAGCTAACATCTGGTGGCAAACAGGCAAATGCAGACAACCAAGGAAGTGCTTGTCCCTTCAGTTGGTTCAAGAAGTTCCACAAAAGTTGATTCGTAGGGGTACAGCGTTTAGTGCTGTGCCCTGAAATTATTCACATAACAAGCAAAGGATGAAAATGCAAACATATCATTACGTTTTGGCCAGTCAACGTTTTCTCCTCCAAGAAGAACCGATAGAGGAAGTTCTCAAAGAACGCACCCGTCATTACCACGAACAAGAAAAACAAATTGATTTTTGGCTGATTAAGCAACCAGCTTTCTTAGAAGCGCCCCAGTTTGCAGAGGCAAAAGCCAAGTGTCCCCAACCAGCAGTAGCAATTATTTCTACTAATCCTCAATTTATTACTTGGTTAAAATTGCGCTTAGAGTACGTCATCACAGGAGAATTCCCAGCTCCTTCTGAGACAATACCCGATCCCTTGGCATCTTTGGCTACTGTGTCTTAGGAATTAGGGAGTGGGGAGTAGGGAGTGGGGAGT
>NZ_JACJSJ010000008.1 GCF_014698115.1 Nostoc sp. FACHB-973 | reverse complement strand
ACCAATTGGCAAAACTTCAGTTTGCGGACAATACGGTTTTGACTAATGCCCAAATCAGTCAGTTGTCGGTGAGCCAAACTGGTACGGCAGGTAATGACTATCTCTATGGTTCAGCCAGCAATGATGTCATTGATGGACTAGCAGGTAACGACTACATCAGTGCAGGTGACGGCAACAACACTGTCAGTGGTGGGTTGGGTGATGACAACATCACATCTGGAGTCGGCAACGATTCCCTCAATGGTGGCGATGGCAATGACAATATCCAAGGGGGGGCTGGAACTAATACCCTCCAAGGTGGAGCCGACAATGACACCATTAGTGGAGCAGGCACCCTAACTGGGGGTACGGGTAACGATGTACTGACTGGTTATAACGGCACAACGGATACCTTTGGATTCAATGTGGGTGATGGTGCTGATACAATCAGTACTTACGAATCCACAGGCGTCGCCAGCGATGTCCTGAAGTTTGGGGCAGGCATTACAGCAGCCAGCTTGAAGTTAGAACGCACTGGTTACGATTTAATCTTTAAGATTGGCAGCAATGGCGACCAAGTGCGAGTCAGCAACTGGTATTACGGTGCTTATTACCAATTGGCAAAACTTCAGTTTGCGGACAATACGGTTTTGACTAATGCCCAAATCAGTCAGTTGTCGGTGAGCCAAACTGGTACGGCAGGTAATGACTATCTCTATGGTTCAGCCAGCAATGATGTCATTGATGGACTAGCAGGTAACGACTACATCAGTGCAGGTGACGGCAACAACACTGTCAAAGGTGGGTTGGGTGATGACAACATCACATCTGGAGTCGGCAACGATTCGGTTGATGGTGGCGATGGCAATGACAATATCCAAGGGGGGGCTGGGAATGATATTCTTACTGGCTCAGGTGGCAAAGATATCCTTGTTGGTGGTTTAGGTAGCGATCGCTTTGATTACCGCAACCTAACCGATTCACTCTTAGCTAACTTTGATATCATTAGTGACTTCAATGCCGCAACCGATAACGACTTCTTCCGAGTTAGTACCCCCCGAACAGCATTTGGCAATGGCATAGCTGTAGCTACTTTGGATACAGCAGGCATTAGTGCCAAGCTCACCACTGCTTTGTTTGCTGCCAATGCCGCTGCCCAATTCACTTTCGGAAGTCGTACTTTTGTTGCTATCAACGATGCTACGGCCGGCTTTAATGCCAGCACCGACGCCATCATAGAAGTGACCAATCTCACCGGAACCCTTGGACTAACTAACTTTACAACCTAATAAACGTAGAAATAACAAGAGGAAAGTCCTTTATTGAACTTTCCTCTCTACCTTTTAAATGTTGGCACTCAAACTGACATCTAGAAACACAACAGCAGGTAAGAACCACTGGATTTTTCAGGCCGCCTACTTTGTGGCGATCGCTATTGCTCGATCCACAGCTTCCAAGGCAGTGTTGACTTCGGCTTCTGTGACAATCAATGGTGGCACAAATCGGATGACTTTTGGCCCAGCTGGTACGAGCAATAAACCCTCGTTGATGGCAGCATTCACCACATCGGCTGCGGTTAGCGCAATCTCAGCTCGCAACTCTAAACCATTGATTAAACCCCAACCCCGAACTTCGCTAATATGATGAGGATATTTAGCTGCGATCGCTTTTAATCCAGTTCGTAACTGTTCGCCCCGTTCTTGGACATTCTGCAAGATATTTTCCCGCTCTAATGTCTGGCAAACACTCAGTGCTACACCACATACAAAAGGATTTCCACCAAAAGTACTGGCGTGTTCTCCTGGTTGAAAAACATCACAGAATTTTTTGCTCATCATCGCACCGATGGGGATACCGCCACCCAAGCCTTTAGCACTAGTGAAGATATCCGGTTCTACGCCTAGATGTTCGTAAGCCCATAACTGACCACTGCGCCCCATGCCAACTTGCACTTCATCAAAAATCAGCAAAATTCCGGTTTCGTCGCAAATCTGCCGGAGCTTTTTGAAATAAGCAATGTCTCCCGGACGCACGCCGCCTTCTCCTTGCAAAGGCTCAATCAGAATCGCTGCTACCCGATAATCTCCTTCATCCAACTCGCTAATGGCCACTTCCACAGCGTTAATATCGTTGTAATTTACGTAGTGGAACCCAGGCATCAAAGGATCGAAGTGTTTTTGATACTTCGGTTGTCCCGTGGCGGTAATGGTGGCTAAAGTCCGTCCGTGGAAACTGGCATTGGCGGTTAAGATAATCGGTTTTTCAATGTCTAATACCGTGTGGGCGTATTTTCTGGCTAATTTAATTGCTGCTTCGTTAGCTTCAGCTCCAGAATTGCAGAAAAAGACGCGATCGGCACAGGAATGTTCAACGAGCCACTTTGCCAATTCACCTTGTTCGGGAATATAGTACAAATTAGAGACATGGTGCAGTTTTTGGATTTGGCGCGTCACCGCCTCTACCATAGCTGGGTGAGCATGTCCTAAAGTACAAGTGGCAATTCCCGCCACAAAATCCAAATATTCCCGCCCTTGTGTATCCCAAACCCGACACCCAGCACCCCGCTCTAAGGCTAAGGGAAACCGCCCGTAGGTAGACATGACAGCTTCATTAAAGCTATCTGCATCAAAGGGACTAGATGTTAGAGACCCTGAATTTGGGGGGATGGTGGTTTGTTCAACTAGAGTTTGTAAGCTCACTACCGCTCCTCCTGGAAGTTTTTGATCATATAGTTATTTACTAGTTTCCTAGAAATCCCAGAAAATTACTTTTTATTCTGCCAAAGCCTGATTGTTTCGTGAATGCCCCAGGGTTTTTGTTTTTGACCCTCCGAATTTTAGATTTTAAATTTTGGATTTTGGATTTGGCTATCTATCCAGTAGATGTACTAGAAGTCTTGCAATGTCCACTGTTTAGTGAATAGCTCTACATCACATAAGTAATTTAACGGTTATGTAGCATTTTACACTATTTTTAACCGTATATGGGCTTTGTCTGCGATGGTACACTATGCTGATGCTAACGCACCTACATCAGCGATCGCACTTGCTGCAATCAAAGAAGACGATATCAAGAGTATTGAAAACTTTGGGGAATTAAAAGGTAAAAGTCATTTGTACCAAACCAGGCCAAATACTATAAAGTTAGTACAAAACTCAAAAATATAGGCCCAAAGTACTATTTATACGTCATTCTCAACTCTTGAGCAAAAATATCAACGTATCCAAAAGCAGTTAATGGCCGGGGCGATCGCTCTTGGTGGTGTTTTCATAATTGGCACTTTGTGGTACTCGTTAGTGGAGGGCTGGTCATGGGAAGATGCAGCTTACATGACGGTCATCACCTTAGCTACCGTGGGATATGGAGAAACCCATCCATTAGGTAGCCGAGGACGGTTGTTTACAATTGCCCTGATTTTGTTGGGTGTAGTCAATATCGGTTACATTGTCAACAGATTTACAGAAGCAATTATTGAAGGCTACTTTCAACAAGGAATTCGGCTACAACAACAGAGGCGGTTAATGGAATCCCTGTCAGAACACTACATCATCTGCGGATTTAGTCGGACTGGTCGTCAAATTGCCAAGGAATTTCGAGCAGAAGGTGTACCCTTTGTAGTGATTGATTCGGAGATGGAATCTGTGCAAAGGGCGCAATCAGAGGGTTATACAGTATACCAAGGTGATGCAACCCTAGATGATACGCTTTTGAAGGTGGGCATTCAAAGAGCGGTTTGTATAGTTGCGGCACTGCCTTCTGATGCTGAAAACTTATACACAGTTCTATCAGCAAAAACACTTAATCCAGAGATTCGGGCGATCGCTCGTGCAAGTACGGAAGAAGCTGTACAAAAGTTACAACGCGGGGGCGCAGATGAAGTGATTTCACCGTATATTACCGGTGGGAAGCGGATGGCGGCTGCGGCTCTCAGACCGCAAGTTTTGGACTTTGTAGACGGGATTTTGACAGGTGCAGACCGCCAGTTGTATATGGAAGAATTTTTACTAGACCCCGCCTTTTGTCCTTTCGTGGGTCAAAGCTTGCAAAAAGCGAGATTGCGATCGCAATCTGGGGCATTAGTTCTGGCAATTCGCCGCCTTGATGGTACTTTAATCGGTGGTCCCACCGGCGATACAGTATTAATGTCGGGAGACCGACTAATTGGTATGGGTACAGCTGAGCAGTTGCGTAACCTCAACCAAATTCTCGGTCCGATTAATTCCAAGCAATTGCGGCGACCGAAAAATAGCTGATATTTTAATTCAATACAGTTCAGAATGAGCAACAAAACCCTCATGTAGAGACGCGATTTATCGGGTCTTCCAAGACCAATTATCTATACCAATAATCCTTAACCCAAGCGTATTGCACCATCTAGATCTGGTAGCTAGACCCAGAGCCTATTCTAATTCTGTTAGCCCAGCTGGGCGTAGCCCATTCTGACCCAAAGCCGCATAGCTTTCCTTGCTCCTGAATTCTGAATTCTTCTTCAATACAGCAAAAAATAAAATCCACCTTGATATAAAATCACCAGGTGGATTTGTTAGTTATTCTTTAGTGGATCCGAGCAGAGTCGAACTGCTGTCCAAATTGGGTATTGACCCCCCGCTCATTCACAGGTTTAGCCTATCTGACCCTCAAGGCGGGAATCGTTCATTATCCCGAACGTAGGATGCTCTGATTTAATCTTAGCCAGCAAGCCAACCAGAGAACGCTTGCTAGAGCATCCGTTGGGGTTTGGTCTTCAGTCCTTAACGGAGTCAAACTAAAGACGCTCGAACCTGTAAGAGGTGTTTAGGCAGCTACTAGAGCGTCCTTACGAGCAAATTTAACGATGTTATTCGCATTTACTTTTGTTTTGAGTCTTGGATTTCCGAGAGATGACTCGCTCTCGACCTGAATCACAGAGCAGCGTTCGCCAACCTGTCGAAACCGTGACGGACCCATGCGCTATACATATATTATAGTTTGCTGTTAGGGGAATGTGCGACAGGATGACAAAGAAATATTAAACTCTCATTAACCAGGCTTAACTGTCATGAGTCAGACTACAAGCAGAGTTCGCTGGACAATTCAAGATGTTGCAGCATTACCTGATAACGAATGGATTCGTTATGAGATTATCGATGGAGAATTGTTTGCGGTGCGATCGCCCCACCATAAACATCAGCAGATTAGAGGCCGAATCTTTGCTGTCCTGGATGATTGGTTTTTGGAGAGTGGTTTAGGAGAAGCTTCCATTATGCCAGGACTGATTTTTTCGGACTCTGATAATGTCGCTCCCGATGTGGTGTGGGTGAGTTACGAACGATTGGCTCAAATTCAAGATGAAGCGGGGCATTTTCACGGAGCGCCGGAACTGGTGGTGGAAGTGCTATCAAAAGGAAAAGCAAATGTTGACCGCGATCGATTAGCTAAGTTGAAATTGTATTCGGTTCAGGGAGTGAAGGAGTATTGGATTGTCGATCGCATCGCTCAAAGAATTGAAGTCTATCGACGGGACAATGCTCAGTTAAAATTGGTTACGACATTGCTAGTAGATGATGTGATTACATCGCCATTGCTGCCTAACTTTGCCTGTGAAGTCGCACGTCTTTTTGTGTCACGAGGTTAGGAGCGGTGGTCATTACGTAGGCACAAGTTTTTCTATAGGATAAGCAGCGATCGCTACTACTACAGCGGCTAAGTCAAATTATAACCACGAAGAGCCTTTAAATATTGATTTAGCAGTTGCTTGGGATTGCTGAATATATTTTTGAATCGCTATACTTGTACAATAAACAGTACAAGATGAAGCAAATGAAAGTTGTGTCTTTTAGCGAAGCGAGAAATAACCTCAAGGCTGTTTTAGACCGAGTGGTGGAAGATGCCGACTATACAATCATCACCAGACGGGATGCCGAGGATGCCGTAGTGATGTCGCTAGAGTTATTTGATAGTTTGCTGGAGACTGTTCATTTACTCAAGTCTCCCGCTAATGCCAACCATTTGGAGCGTTCTATTGCTCAGTTCAAGCAGGGGAAAGTGGTGGAGCGAAATTTGTTGGATGACTAGAAAGCTAGTATGGACGGATGAGGCTTGGAACGATTATTTATATTGGCAAGGGCAAGACAAGAAAACGTTAAAACGAATTAACAAGCTCATTGAGGCAACAATCCGACTACCGTTTGAGGGAATCGGCAAGCCAGAAGCCCTGAGGGAGAACCTAGCCGGCTTTTGGTCGCGGCGAATTGATGATACGAATCGGTTAGTTTATGCGGTGGACGATGAGTATTTAACGATTATTGCTTGTCGATACCACTATTCTGATTGACAACCTCCTGATCTTTGTTGATAAACCAACACTAAAAACCAAAAATAGCTAATCGCTAGTTTTAAATCTACCAGCAATTAGCTATTTGTTATGGCTAGCAAGTGGCTATTTCCTAAGTTAATGCTTCGGCACCACCCACAACCTCAAGGAGTTCTTGAGTAATTGCCGCTTGTCGGGCTTTGTTGTAAGACAGGGTAAGAGTGTTAATCAATTCACCAGCATTTTCACTGGCATTACTCATGGCTGTCATCCGGGCTGCTAGTTCACTAGCCGCTGATTCTTGCAGCGCCCGCAATAGCTGGTTACTCAGATACAAGGGCAACAAAGAATCGAGAATCTGCACTGGATCTTGCTCGAAAATCATGTCAGGAGCCAATGGCCGGACTTCCTTAGTCACTTTCTCCCGTTCTACTTCAAATTTACCGCCACGGGTTGTCAAGCGGAAAATTTCGTCATCGCCTGCTTCTAGACCTTGCGGATCTAGAGGTAGCAAGGTTTGGATCACAGGACGAGAGCTAACCAAGGAAAGGAATCTGGTATAGATTAATTCGATGCGGTCAACTTCTTCCGAAAGGAACAAGGAAAGTAGTTGGTCGGCAATCTGATTGGCTTCTGCGGCGGTGGGAATTTGCTCTAAGCCGCTGTAAGTAGCATCAATGGGCTGATCGCGGCGTTGAAAGTACTGTGTAGCTTTGCGTCCGACGATCACAAATTGATAGTCTAAACCTTCTGCCTTGATTTCCTTGGCGCGGGTTTCTGCACGACGGATAACGTTACTATTGTAGCCACCACACAAACCCCGATCGCCGGAAATAACCAACAGCCCCACGGACTTAACTTGGCGTTTTTTCAGCAGTGGGAGGTTTGCTTCTTCAAACCGCAGACGGCTTTGTAAACCATACAACACTTGTGCCAAGCGATCGGCAAAGGGACGAGTTGCTAGCACTTGTTCTTGCGCCCGACGCACTCTAGCCGCCGCAACTAGGCGCATGGCTTCTGTAATTTTTTTGGTGTTTTTGACCGACTGGATGCGATCGCGTATTGATTTAAGATTGGCCATGTTCCGATTTTAGATTTTAGATTTTAGATTTTAGATTTGGAATTTCGGATTTTAGATTTAATCCTGAATCAAAAATCCACCAATCCAAAATCCGATTTTAAATTTTAGATTTGGAATTTCGGATTTTAGATTTAATCCCTTCTCCCAAGGGGAGACGCTGCGCGAACGGGTTCAGCAGTCGCTCATGGGGGAAACCCCCAAGACCGCGCTGCTTCACCAAAATCCAAAATCCAAAATCCAAAATTGTTACGCTGCTGCTTTGAAGGTCTTCTTGTATTCGATGAGTGCTTCTTTTAAGGCAGCTTCTTCGGCGTCACCTAGTGCTTTGGAGGCTTGCACTCCTTGGGCGTACTGGGGTTTACCAGTTTTTAAGTATTCCCGCAGACCTTGGGTAAAGACGGTGACTTTATCTACAGGTACATCATCCAAGTAACCGTTAATACCAGCGTAAAGAATTGCTACTTGCTCGTATACTGAGAGAGGAGCGTTTTGGGGTTGCTTAAGTAGTTCGCGTAACCGTTGACCCCGCGCCAACTGGTCTTGAGTGGCTTTATCTAAGTCGGAAGCAAACTGTGCGAAGGCTTGCAGGTCATCAAATTGGGCTAGTTCTAACTTAATCTTACCGGCAACTTTTTTCATTGCCTTGGTTTGAGCCGCAGAACCTACGCGGGATACCGAAATACCGGGGTTTACAGCAGGACGGATACCAGCGTTGAACAAGTCAGAAGACAGGAATATCTGACCATCGGTAATGGAAATTACGTTGGTGGGAATGTATGCTGAAACGTCACCCGCTTGAGTTTCGATGATTGGTAGGGCGGTCATACTGCCTTTACCTAATTCATCACTCAGCTTTGCTGCTCTTTCTAACAAGCGGGAGTGGATGTAGAATACATCTCCAGGGTAAGCTTCGCGTCCGGGTGGACGACGCAGCAACAGGGACATTTGGCGATAAGCTTGGGCTTGCTTGGAAAGGTCATCGTAAATTACCAAGGTAGCTTTGCCTTTGTACATGAAGTACTCAGCAATAGTTGCGCCTGTGTAGGGAGCGAGGTATTGTAGGGTTGCTGGTTCACTGGCGCTAGCGGCGACGACGACGGTGTAATCGAGTGCGCCCTTTTCTTGCAATGTCTGCACGACGTTAGCGACGGTGGAAGCTTTTTGACCGATCGCAACGTAGACACAAACTACATCTTCTTCTTTTTGGTTGATGATGGTGTCAATGGCGATCGCAGTTTTGCCAGTTTGACGGTCACCAATGATCAATTCCCGTTGGCCACGACCGATGGGAATCATGGAGTCAATAGCTGTAATACCCGTTTGCATGGGTTCGTGTACAGATCGACGGGCAATAATACCAGGTGCTGGAGATTCAATCAAACGGCTTTCTGAGGTTTTGATGTCTCCCTTGCCATCAATGGGAACACCCAAGGCATTTACAACTCGTCCAATTAAGGCTTCTCCTACGGGTACCTGGGCAATTCTACCAGTAGCAGTTACAGAGCTACCTTCTTGAATTTCCAGACCTTCACCCATGAGTACCGCACCCACGTTGTCTTCTTCTAAGTTCTGGGCGATACCAATTGTGCCGTCTTCAAATTCTAAAAGTTCCCCAGCCATAGCCTTTTCCAGACCATAGATCCGGGCAATACCGTCACCAACTTGCAGGACAGTACCAACGTTAGCAACTTTGACTTCTTGGTCATATTGCTCGATTTGTTGTTGGATAATGCTGCTGATTTCGTCTGGTCTAATTGATATGCTCATGTGTGTATCTTTTTTGCTTTCGAGACTGAAGTAAAAGGGACTGGGGATTAGGGACTGGGGATTAGGGACTGGGGATTGGGGATTGGGGATGGAAAGAATTTATGACTATAATCTTTTTCCCAGTCCCCAGTCCCCAGTCCCCAGTCCCAATTTTCTACCCACTAGTTAAGCGCAATGAAAGGCGGCGCAACTGACCCCGGATACTGGCGTCAATTACTTGGGAACCTACTTTAATGATCACGCCACCAATTAACTCGCTGTCTACTTTGGTTTCCAGTTCGACCTGACGAGCATTGGTGATGGCGATAACCTTTTGGATGATTGCTTGCTGTTGAGCTTCTGTGAGGGGAACGGCTGAAGTTACTTCCGCTAATACGGTTTGGTTCAGCTGCCGCAACAGCGCCAGATATTGCTGTAAAATCGGTTCCAAGAAGGCAATGCGCCGTTTATCTACTAGTATTAGCAAAAAATTGCGTAAGTAGGGGTTAGCGCCTTCACCAAGTATTTGTTTGATGAGAGCCTTTTTGCTCTCAGGCTGAATAAACGGGTTGCCAAAGAAGTTTTGTAGCTGTTTGTCTGCTCTCAGCAGGCTCAGGAAAGTACGCGCATCTTCCCCGAACTCTTCTGTCAAATTTTTCGATTGCGCTATTGACAAAAGTGCCTGTGCATATGGCTGGGCTACTTCGGCTGTGGCTACTTGACTTGTCATACATTGCCTCCGAGTTGTGCGATGCTGCGGTCAATTAAACTTTGTTGAGCATCGTCGGCAATCCCGCCTTTGAGTTGCGATTCGACTTTTTGCAATGCTAGAGTCGCTACCCGTTGCCGCAGTTGAGCGATCGCTCGCTCTGTTTCGGTGTTTAAATCCGCTGCTGCTGTTTGTTTCAAGCGTTCTACGTCTTGTGCCGCCTTCGCTAACAAGGCTTCTTTCGCTTTTTGGGCGTTTTCTTCAGCAGATTTACGGATGCGTTGTGCCTCTGCTTGAGACTGGGTTAACTGCTCTTGTGCTTGGGAGAGGGCAATCTTTGCCTCTTTTAACCGTGCTTCTGCTTCCTGAATTGCCGTGGCAATATTGGATTGTCGCTCGTTCAGGATATTGCTTAAAACTTTACGTCCGAAGTAGAATAATATGCCAACCAGAATCGCTAGATTGATGAGGTTGGTTTCAAAAAGGTCTAGGTTTAGACCAAAACCACCCTCTGCTGCGCCTTCTGCCAATTCAGAGCCAACAGCGTTCGCTTCTGCGGCAAGTAATAAGAATGTGCCCATGATACCCATCTACAAGTGCGCTGCTCGCTTGCTAATACGTTGTATTTTCCCTTTAGGGAAATCCAGTATGTTTATCCCTTTAGGGAAATCCAGTATCTTTATCCACGAAGGGAAATCAAGTTTGTTTATCCCGAAGGGAAAAAGTGCCTTTTTTGACACTCAATTAAGCGCTCTGGACTAGGGGCCAGTTGCGCGTATGGTTTTAGAGAACCAGTTTTCTCAGTTTATCTAACTGGAGTTGGTCCCAATAGTTTTTCTAGAATCTGTCTGCTTAGAGCATCAACTCGTTGCTCTAAGGTTTGCATTGCTTCCTGCTTTTGTTGTTCTATTTCAACAGCAGCTTGTTCTCGTTGAGACTGAGCTTCTTTTTGGGCCTCAGCGATTTTTTCGGCAGTAATTTTCTTGGCTTCTACTTGAGCTGCTTCTACAGTAGCTTGCGATTGTCTGCGAGCATCTGCGAGCTGCTGCTCATATTCTGCGGCTAAACGCTCAGCTTTCGCCAAGCTTTCCTTTGCCTCAAGGGTATTCGTTCGGATATAGTTATCGCGATCGTCTAGTACCTTGGTCATTGGCTTATAGAAAATTACATTCAACAAGGCTGCCAATAGCAGGAACTGCAAGGCCATGAAAGGCAAGGTAGCATCGAAATCAAACATTTCTCTCCTCTTTGGCTGGAGTAGCAGTTTTCATGGCTAGCAAAATCATCCAACCTTTGATATTTTAGAGACCCATAGCCAACGAGGGTCAAGGGATTTTGGATTTTGGATTTTGGATTTTAGATTTGGGATTTTGGATTAACCTAACCCAAGGGTGTGTTGTTTTGGGCATTTTAGATTGACAATAGCGTAGCTTAAAGCCTTTTCTTCTCTACGAGACGCTTTCAGCGAACGAGAGGCTGCCCTAACGGCATGGCTTCTCTACGAGACGCACTCGCGTTCGCTTAGAGCGACGCAGGAGCATCTTTTAGATTTGTTCTACCAAGTAGTTTCAGGAAATGTACCGAAAACTCTTGATAATCCAAAATCTAAAATCTCAAATCTAAAATTGCTAATCCCCAAAATTTCCTAGATTGTAGAGGCGTGATGGTTCACGTCTCCACACTCACAAAAACTTTGAGGTCTTATCCTGCGAAGGGGTTAGCAAACAGCAATACCAAGGCAATAACTAGACCATAAATAGTCAGGGATTCCATGAAAGCCAAGGTTAATAGCAGAGTACCGCGAATTTTTCCTTCTGCTTCTGGTTGACGGGCAATACCTTCTACTGCTTGTCCAGCAGCGTTACCTTGACCAATACCAGGACCAATTGCAGCTAAACCGATTGCTAGAGCAGCAGCTAGAACTGAAGCAGCAGAAACTAATGGATCCATTTTGATTTTCCTTGGTTTGATTACAGAACTAACAAAAGTTAACGACTAGAAACGTGTTTTTCACGCTGCACCAAGTTCTCACGAATCGCTATTGCGATGTTTTGAGCGCATACCGCTCTTGGAACTGTGCTATCAACTGAGAAGCTTAATGCTCCTCATGCTCTTCTCCACCGTGTCCTTCCATTGCCTCGTGAATGTATGCCCCGGCTAGGGTTGCAAAAACTAGGGCTTGAATGGCACTAGTAAACAAACCTAAGGCCATTACAGGCAGAGGTACAAATAGAGGAACTAGCAGGACTAGCACCGCTACTACCAATTCATCCGCTAATATATTGCCAAATAAACGGAAGCTTAGGGAGAGGGGCTTAGTAAAATCTTCTAGGATTGCGATCGGCAACAGCACAGGTGTTGGCTCTATATATTTCTTAAAGTAGCCCAAACCGCGCTTGCTAAAACCCGCGTAAAAGTACGCTAAAGAGGTCAGCAGTGCCAATGCAACAGTCGTATTGATGTCATTGGTGGGAGCTGCCAATTCACCCGAAGGTAGCTTGATTAGCTTCCAGGGAATGAGCGCACCTGACCAGTTCGATACGAAAATAAACAAGAACAAAGTACCAATAAATGGCACCCAAGGGCGGTACTCTTTCTCACCAAGTTGGTTTTTTGCCAGATCTCGAATAAACTCTAGGGCATATTCCATCAAATTTTGGATGCCCTTGGGAATTCTCTGGGCGTTGCGAGTAGCAGCTATTGAAGCCACTACTAAAATGCTAATCACAAACCATGAGGTGAGAAAAACTTGCCCATGAATTTTAAGATTGCCCAATTGCCAGTAGAAATGATGACCTACTTCTAATTCGGCGAGGGGAAAAGAATTAAAGGCGTTTAAGACACTAAGCATTTGCATTCTTCAAGCATTTTCCCCAACGAGCGAGGATGGGAGTATTGTCTTTGTGAGCCTGACTTTTTAAGAATCAGGAATGAACGCAGTTTGCACCGTATAGACGAGGAGCGTGGCTTTGTAAGTTAGAAATCCCAAAAATATGGGCAAAATCTTTAGCTCATGCCATTGAGTTGCTAATACAAACACCCCAATAAACACAGCAAAGCGAGTTTTGCTCAGGCGGGTTTTCTCACTACCGAGCTGCTCAACATCTTTAGCCAGCATTTTTAAGTAAACCACACCTGTACACGCTCCAATCAAATAATTGAGAGCAATGTTTAAGGAATAAAAAATCCACACAGAGATAAAAATAATCCCCGTCAAGACAAGTGTGATTACCAATAACTTCTGGAATAGTTGATAAAACTCTCCCATAGTGTTATCTGATTCTGCGTTTTCAGAATCAGTTTTAGCATCTTGTCGTGTCGTCGGAGTTGGTGCAATTGGTTCTTCTGACAAGCTCACGGGACTCGAAACTAGTACAGCTAACGGATGATGACTGCACATTCAGTCAGCTGAATCATATCACGATCCGGTAACAATACTTTAGAAAAAAACAATTAACTTCTTGCCAGGGCGAAAAACTAAACAAAGTTACGCTCTAAGTATTAAGAGAGCGTTTGATGAGGTAATAGGGCGAAATAAGGCAATAATTAACAATTAATGCCTGGTAAATTCCCAATTTATGCAAATTTTCGCTTTTTTTAGTGAGTGATTGTCCTCCAATGTTTTTGTATAATCAGCAATTTTGGTGTTGAAACTAAGTCGGTGTTGAGGGGTACAGACGCTGACTGCAAAGCAGAATTTGTAGAGTAGCGCCTTGTTGTTAGATATTCCACCACTGCTGAATTCCAAAAAATTCCAACTTTTTCGGATGTGCAACACCCAGTTTGTGGGGCACTTTTCTAATCTACCTCAGATTTCCCAAAACTCGTGATAGGCGATCGCCCATCACCAGGGACTTCTAAATAAAAAAATAATCAATCCCTTGGGTGAGCAGGGGGAGCAGGGGGAGCAGGGGAGGCAGGAGGAGAAGAAATTGCATACTAGTGTTGGATGCAGGAATTGATTAATTTAATTCTTGGATGTCCCCCAAAAGTATAAATTCCACTGTGATTAAGCTGGTGTCAATAAAATCAACTGCTGTTGCACAAGCTTTCTTACTCCATCTAAGTCCAGTTCCACACCTGCCAAAATTTCTGCCACTGTGGATTTAGCATCACACCTTTGCATAAATTCAAACTCTGGAACTGACAATTTCACAATCTGATAATCGTAATTAAAGAAAGATTGACTGGGAAATCCCTCAATACAAGGATTAAGTTCGCCAATGGCTGCCAATAGAGCGTTATCGTCTGACCAATCGGCTTTAATTAGGGGAGGACGACCGAGGAAAAACTCGTAATGGCTAACTTCTGGATCTAGTAATTCTATCAGACGATACAGTTGGCGATCGCTCAATCCTTGTGCCCGTTCTACCAACTCTGGTGCTTTAGCCAAAAGTCTCTCTAAATCCCAAAAACTCGGATTCGAGAAACCAATAAACTCCAATCCCGAAGCATCAATTAATTCAAACAGCGTCTCGATGTTGTAGTCAATTTCCTGGGGATGAACGTACATATCAGCAAAGTGTTCATCCTTGTGGTTTTCTAATGACCAACGCTGTTTTTCATACTTGACAATTCTATTGTTTTCTGGTAAAGAGTTGAATATCTTGCGTCCGACTTGAACACCATCGCGGTAGTCACCTTTTTTGTCACCTTGAAGAATGGCGATCGCTTTTTGCATGAGTTGAATTTCCCAGCGTCCCAATTCTCCATAGACAAAAATGTGCATTAAGCCACCTGGGGCTAACTTTTTCGCCAAGGCTTGAATTCCAGCGATCGGATCGGCGGTATGGTGCAAAACACCAACGCAGTTAATTAAATCAAACTCACCCGATAGTTGTTCGGCATCAAACAAGCTGAGGTGATGAAACTCAACGCGGTTAGCACCAGAACGCTGACAACGTTCTTTTGCTACATCCAAAGCACCACTACTGAGATCAATTCCTACAACAGAAGCCTGGGGATTGAGGTGAACCAAGTACTCTGTACTCACACCCGTACCGCAACCAGCATCTAGAATGCGGATATCTTGCTTTTGGGGTTTTTGACCTGTGCAAAAGTTATAAGCAGCTAGCCAATTCCAGCGCCAATTGTAGCCTGGGGGTGGTTCATCCAACAAGGCTTCTGGCGGAAAGGGGTAGGTATTGTAGAGTTTGGCAACAGCAGCACTAACAGTTTGGGAATCGGACATGATGAGGAATAACGCAGCAGTTCTGAGTTTATCGAATACTGGACACTTGAGGTAGACCACATCAGGACTTACGCAACTGACACAATGCGATCGCTAACTAGTAGTACATGTGTATTTAGTTTTTAGGCGCTCGGCGCGTTCGACGCACCATTGCTTATGCCAGTTGCGTAAGTCATATATTAGTAGGATAAATTTATTTATTAAATATTCCTTAAATTCTTAAATTTCTTAACTGTCCTTGTATCTTAATCAAAATATTGAAATACTACTAAATAGTTCATCCACACGTAATGGGAAATATTACGCTTGATGTAAAACTATTAATGGAGATTCAATATGCCTGTTGTTGAAACTAAAGATTTATTAGATCGCAAATTCGACGTTTGTTTTACTCATGGCGACATAAACGGTAACGGCTTTCTGGAAGCAGCCGATGCGCTCGCACTTGCTGCCCGTATCGCCACTTATCTCGGTGAGCCTATGGGTAGCCCCAAAACGCTAAAACTGTTCCAAGCGTTCGAGAACTTTTGGAATCATGTAACAAGTAAGATGGATATTGACAATGACGGTAAAATCAGCCCACAGGAGTGGCGCAAGGGGTTACGCAAGGCCTTCGCTGAAAATCCAAATGGCTATAAAGAAGGCTTCCGTCCCGTTGCAGAAGCGATCTTCACAATCTGCGATCGCGATAACGACGGTACTTTGGAACAAAGTGAGTTTGGTAAATTTCACGAGGCCTTTGGCTGTACGTCTGCGAACAGCCAGCTAGCCTTTGAGCACCTCGACGCTGACGGCGACGGCACCCTTACGGTCGAAGAACTCCTGAATGCGTGGCATGAGTACTACACTAGCGACGACCCGAATGCGCGAGGCAACTGGCTGTTCGGCGATACCTGGGATGAAACAGTGGCTGTCGGCAAGGCAACAAGATAATTTAATTGGCGTGTGGGCTTTGCCTGACTGACGCTACTGTGCTTATCCTCGTCTCAGTCAGCGTAACGCTCGACAACATGAAAATTTACGTATCCCTAAATACTTTGGGATAAATAATTATCCTGTTTACCACGACTAATTAAAAGGATTGGATTAAGAGAAGATTTCTCGCCAATATTATAGTCGTTAAAGTTGGGATTCTTTTAGCTTGAGAAAGTTATGCCTACGCACACATACTCAAAAAAGTTGATTCCCAACTTCCTAATAGTAGCGAATTCTATTCGCTCAATATATTTTCGTTTTAGACAGATTTTATAGTAAGGGTTTTAGTTCTGAAATTAGCACTAAAGTGCTGACTACAAACCTTTAATTATTTACACTGGTTTACTGAATATATGGTTTGATTTTGATCATATTGTATTTTGCGATCGCTCTTATGATTTACGACCAATCAGAGTTTCATTTACGCTGTGAGTGGGGCGCACAAGGAGTTTCTCAACTTGCTTCTATCAGTGATGTAGTTATAATAGTTGACGTTCTCTCTTTTTCAACTTGTGTAGAAATTGCTACTAATAATGGTGCGATTATTTTTCCCTATGCATATAGAGATGAATCAGTTATAGATTATGCCAAGTCACTACAAGCAGAGTTGGCAAGTCATAGACAACGTTGGACAACAACTGGATATTCTCTTTCTCCAAAGTCATTAGAACAGATTCCTGCTGGAACTAGACTAGTTTTGCCTTCACCTAATGGTTCTTTTTTGACTTTACATACTGGTAATACACCAACTTTGGCTGGCTGCTTGCGAAATTGCCAAGCTGTAGCGCAGTTTGCCCAAAAGTATGGCGATAAAATCGCTGTGATTCCTGCTGGTGAGAGGTGGAAAGATGATGGTAGCCTAAGGCCTGCATTTGAAGATTTGATTGGTGCTGGGGCAATTATTAGCTATTTACGTGGTAGTTTATCCCCAGAAGCCGAAGCAGCGGTGGCAGCATTTCAAGCTTTCCAGCAGGATTTATTAGGATACTTGAAAAAATGCAGTTCTGGTAAAGAGTTGATAGAAAAAGGTTTTGAGTCAGATGTTGAACTGGCGGCTGCTTTTAATGTTAGTGATTGTGTGCCTTTATTGACTAATAATGCTTATGTTAATTCTAGTTATAGAGTTAATTGAATAAGAATTCATAAGTCAGCAATCTTTTAGTAAAAGATTCAAATCTCACCAATAATTAAAAATTTGGTGAAAAAATGAAATCGTTTATTCATTCACCAGTATTACTTACAGTGTTTTGCAGGTAAATGAAGTACACGGGTAGGGGCGAACGGCCGTACCCTTCTCTTCTCTACGAGAGGCTGCGCCAACGAGACGCTCCGCGAACGGGTTCCGCTTTAGCGGTACGCCCTTACAATTATCTGTACCTCACAAAGTTGCAATCTGCTATAATTTCAATTCAGAATTCTGAATTCTGAATTCTAAATGTCACATTGATTAGTTTGACAATATTTTGCACTATCTATGTTTTGCTGCAAGTTATTCAAGGGAATGATTTGAAATGCTGAAGTACTAGACGCATCAGATGTAGCCTCAAAATCAGAAGTGCTGTAAGCAAACTTTTGCCCGCGATAAAATTGTTCGTGAGCTATTTTGGTGACGTAGCGAGAATTCTTGAAGTCATTAGCAATATTAGAACCATAAATGTCTTGAAGCAATTTCACTGCTTTGACATTTTTCTTGGTGAATTTGAGCTTGGAGTCACCATTTACAGATATACCCTCTTGAGTAACTATCTTTTGAGGAACAGTCACATGAAAGCTCAAATTACCCTTGGTACCGTAATAAGTTAGGGTTTCGTGGCCATATTGTAGGGTTGGTAGCTGGGGTTTGGTTTTTACCCAGTTCAAGACAGTGTTAATATTTTGTCCTGGTAAGGCATTGGCGGGAGCAATAACGAATGTTATGGCTAGGGTGGACAAAGCAGCAAAGTGCAGCCAGTTAAGTTTATTACTTTTGTTGATAAACATTTTTTGAATACAACAGTTTTAATCTAAAATTGGCACGGTCAAAGGTCACATTGATGGGTTTGACAATATTTTGCATTATTGATAAATTCTTGCAAATTTCTCAAGGGAATTATCTGCAATGATGACCCGCCTTGTACCTCAGCTGTGATGTAAGCAAACTTTTGCCCGCGATAATATAGGTCACGACCAATTTTGCTGACATACCGAGACTTTTGGAAGTCATTGGCAATCTGAGAATTATAAATATTTTGTAACAATTTCACTGCATTGGCACTTTTTGTGGTGAATTTGAGGCCGCTACCACTAACAGTGATTCCTTCTTTAGTTACTGTCCCATTTTCAGAAGTGACATCGGCATAAAAGTAGAGTTTTCCCTTTGTACCGTCATAGCCGTGGGCTTCGCTGTTGTATCTCAGAGTGGGTAGTTGAGGTCTGGTTTTTGCCCACTTGACAACCGTGCTGATGTTCTCACCTGGAAGCGCGTTTGCAGGAGTGACAGCCAGTATAACTGCTAGAGCAGACACAGTAGCATTGAATAAACAGTTAAATTTAGAAATTTTACGCATAGTATTTTCACATAGAGAATTATGGTAGCTAAAGCTTGAGTATTGATTATTTGAGAATATTTATAGAGTAGCGTTATTTATAAATATTCAGTTGTGGGTAGCAAAATTAACTTAACACTGACTAATGGTCACTGTCCACTGGTGTTACAGATTGTAGGGTGGACATCAAGCTATTACACGTTTGACGTTGCTCATTCGTCATTAACCATAGGACAAACCACAAATAACAAATGACTACCTACTTAGTTACAAAACTTAGTTTTGTCTCAGACAAACAAGAGTATCTATTTGAGATTTGATGCATTAAAGCTACATATTCTACACACTTCTTAATAAACCAGACTTGAGAACGCAAAACGTTCTAATCTAAAAGCTAACTGGGTTAATTTACTGGCAGTTTTGCAGGCAGTACTCTTAAGCTCATAAAGCATAGACGCACCGATGTGTCAAGCCTCAAAACGACCCAGACTTAACACATAAATGATTATGATGGGAGTTTTAAAAATCCGATGAGTGTTAAGGCAAGTGGTGGAAGCTCAGTTGCGCGTCCGCAACTATATCAAACCCTAGCTGTAGCGACAATTACCCAAGCGGAACAGCAAGACCGCTTTTTGGGTAGTGGTGAACTAAATGAACTGGCAAGCTATTTTGCATCTGGTGCAAAGCGTCTAGAAATTGCCCAGACGCTCACGGACAATTCCGAGATCATCGTATCTCGAGCTGCCAACCGGATTTTTGTCGGTGGTTCACCAATGGCTTTTTTAGAAAAGCCCAGAGAACCAGAACTAGTAACTGCTGGTGCTGGTAGTGGTGATGTTCAACAAGGGATGCAACTGGGAACAATAACCTACGTTGAAAGCCGTGGTGGGTTCCTAGAAAATTTACGCTCAATCTTTAACTCATCCCCCAGCGGTCCGACACCACCAGGTTTTAGACCAATTAACATTGCTCGTTATGGCCCAAGCAACATGGCTAAGAGCTTGCGGGATTTATCCTGGTTCTTACGCTATGCTACTTATGCGATCGTTGCTGGTGACCCCAACATCATCGCCGTGAATACACGCGGTTTACGGGAAATCATTGAAAATGCCTGCTCTGGTGAAGCGACACTGGTGGCTTTGCAAGAAATTAAAGCAGGCGCACTTTCCTTTTTCCGTAAGGATGCTGAGGCTACAGAGATTGTGTCTCAGTACATGGATGTTTTGCTTACAGAATTCAAAGCAGCCACACCTTCCAATAAAGTGCGGCAACGTCCCTCTAGCGACCAGCAAGGCTTACAACTGCCACAAATTTACTTTAATGCGGCAGAACGGCGTCCCAAGTTTGTGATGAAAACTGGGTTGTCAGCTAGCGAAAAAAATGAGGTAGTTAAAGCAGCCTATCGGCAAATCTTTGAGCGCGACATTACCCGTGCTTACAGCTTGTCTATTTCTGACCTAGAATCCAAAGTGAAGAATGGCGACATCTCCATGAAGGAGTTTGTTCGCCGTCTAACTAAATCTCCCCTTTACCAAAAACAGTTTTACCAGCCTTTTATTAACAGCCGAGTCATCGAACTGGCTTTCCGTCACATTTTGGGACGGGGACCAAGTAGCCGCGAAGAAGTACAAAAATATTTCTCGATTATTTCTACCGGTGGTCTGGCTGCTTTAGTAGATGCCCTAGTAGATTCTGCTGAATACAGCGACTATTTTGGTGAAGAGACAGTACCTTACCTCCGGGGTCTGGGTCAAGAAGCCCAAGAATGTCGCAACTGGGGACCGCAACAAGACCTGTTTAACTACAGTGCGCCTTTCCGCAAGATACCTCAGTTCATTACCACATTTGCGGCTTACGAGCAACCCCTACCAGACCAGCATCCTTACGGTTCTGGTAACGACCCGTTGGAAATTCAGTTTGGGGCGATTTTCCCGAAAGAAACTCGCAACCCCAGCAACAGTCCGGCTCCTTTTGGCAAGGATACCAAGCGCATCCTGATTCACCAAGGGGCAGGGATTAATAACCAAAACAGTAATCCTAAGGCACGGGGTGAAGCTCCTGGTACTCTAGGTCCTAAGGTGTTCAAGCTGGATCAGCTGCCTGGAACTATTGGCAAAAAGGCTGCTAAGGGTTCTAGCATCCGATTCTCTGAAAGCTCTACCCAAGCAGTGATTAGAGGTGCTTACCTCCAAGTTTTTGGTCGTGATGTTTACGAAGGTCAGCGGCAAAAGGTATTGGAGATCAAGCTAGAAAACGGCGACATCTCTGTACGGGAGTTTGTCCGGGCTTTGGCTAAGTCAGATGTATTCCGCAATCTGTACTGGTCATCGCTGTATGTTTGTAAAGCGATCGAGTACATTCACCGCCGCTTGTTGGGTCGTCCAACCTACGGTCGTCAAGAAATCAACAAGTACTTTGATATCGCTGCTAGACAAGGCTTCTACGCGGTGGTTGACGCCATCATTAACAGCGTAGAATACAGCGAAGCATTTGGTGAAGATACAGTTCCTTATGAACGGTATTTGACTCCTGGTGGTGTAGCAGGGCGACAATTGCGCGTTGGTAGTATTCGTGAAGATATTGCCCCGACAATCCAGAGGGAAGTAACGCCGAGCTTTGTCACATTGGGTACTGTCACTGAAAAGCGGTCAGAACCAGACATTCAGTTCCGCATTAACCAAGGTGTTAGCAAGCAACGCGAACAAACCAAAATCTTCAAGTTGGTGGCGAACACCAGTGACAAAGTTGCAGTGCAAACTTTGATTAGCGCTGCCTATCGTCAGATTTTTGAACGCGATGTTGCACCCTACATTGCTAAAAATGAATTTACGGTGTGGGAAAGCAAGCTGGGCAACGGCGAAATCAGTGTGAAGGAATTTATTGAAGGTTTGGGTTACTCGAATCTCTACCTGAAAGAATTCTATACACCCTACCCCAACACCAAGGTAATTGAGTTGGGAACCAAACACTTCCTCGGACGTGCGCCACTAGACCAGGCAGAAATCCGGAAATATAACCAGATTTTGGCTACTCAAGGTATTCGTGCCTTCATCGCTGCTTTGGTAAATAGTGTGGAATATAACGAGGTGTTCGGTGAAGATACTGTACCTTACCGTCGCTTCCCGACCCTACCAGCGGCAAACTTCCCGAATACCGAGAAGCTTTACAACCAGCTAACCAAGCAAAATGACGATGTAGTTGTACCGAGCTTTAAGCCTGTGCAACCCCGTCCAGGATCTGGTGATACGCCGCTTATAGCCCAGGCGATCGCAGATATCGCCAGCCAAAAGGCGAATGGCAACAGACAGCCCTCCTATGCCGAACTGGGTCGTTCCTACAGCAATAGTAGCGAACAAGCCGTAGAAGTGGGTGTGCGTAAACATGCACGTATTTATCGCTTGACGGAAAGTACGAGCTTAGCCGAAAGGCAACAGGCAGTTAACGCTATTTATTCTCAAGTATTGGATATTTATAGCGGTCAAGTGCCTGATAATTTCCGCCTGAGTGACCTAGACAGCAAACTCCAAAATGGTGAAATTTCCGTTCGGGAGTTTGTGCGTAACCTGGCTAGTTCCGAAATCTATCGCCAGCGCTTCTTTTCACCTTATCCCCGTACCAAGGTGATTGAGTTCCTCTTCCGTCATCTGTTGGGGCGCGCACCCGCAACTCAAGAAGAAATTCGGCACTACAACAAGCTGCTAGATGATAGCGGTTTACCAGCGGCTGTAGAGGCAATAGTCGAAAGCCCAGAATATAGCCGCTACTTTGGTGAAGATGTTGTGCCTTACAACCGCTTCCCATCTCTGCCAGCAGGTAACTACCTCGGCAGCGTACAGGCGGCTGAATAGGGACTGGGGACTGGGGACTAGGGACTGGGGACTAGGGACTGGGGACTAGGGACTGGGGACTAGGGAGTAGGAAATAATTCTTTTAACTCCTAATACTCAGTACCCAATGCCCAATCCCCAATGCCCAATCCCCAGTACCCAATCCCCAGTCCCTAATACCCTTCGCAACCTTTCGTAATACTGCTCTCAGATTGCCCCTAAAACAGTAAATCTGAAAAGTAATATTACAAAGTGTTAAGAGCAGTCATAAATGCTCAACAGAATGCCGGAAAATGTTTTGCGGAAGGTAGCTGAGTTTAAAAGCTTGTGTACTTATGTTGACTCAAGCAAACTCGTAATTTATTAGCCGTAGCAGTTACTAAACTGTTGTGTCTAATGCGACGAGAAGATAAACTCAGTAAACCAAATCAAAGTTGTACCAGTTTAATCAAATCCTGGTTTCATTCGTATTGGAGGAATCCATTAATGAGTATCGTCACGAAAGCGATCGTGAATGCTGACGCAGAAGCACGCTACCTCAGCCCTGGTGAATTGGATCGGATCAAATCCTTTGTAGCAGCTGGTGAGCGCCGTCTGCGGATTGCTCAAGTTTTGACAGACAATCGCGAACGCTTAATTAAAGGAGCTGGCGATCAACTGTTCCAAAAGCGTCCTGATGTTGTGTCTCCTGGTGGTAACGCCTACGGTCAAGAATTGACTGCTACTTGTCTGCGTGACCTAGATTATTACCTCCGCCTCGTTACCTACGGTATCGTTGCTGGTGATGTTACCCCCATCGAAGAAATCGGTGTTATCGGCGCCCGTGAACTTTATAAGTCCTTGGGAACTCCTATCGATGCTCTTGCTGAAGGTATCCGCGGAGTGAAGGCTGGTGCTGCTAGCCTGCTGTCTGGTGATGACGCTGCTGAAGCTGGTAGCTACTTCGACTATCTAGTTGGTGCTTTACTAGGTTAAAGCTGTTTACTCGGCATCAAACAGAAGTATTGCAATACAGTTGGAAATAAGGAATTAACAACATGGCTCAAGACGCAATTACCGCTGTCATTAACTCCGCAGACGTTCAAGGTAAATACCTCGACTCTGCTGCTTTAGAGAAGCTAAAAGGCTATTTTTCTACCGGCGAACTGCGGGTACGTGCTGCTAGCACCATCAGCGCCAACGCTGCTACCATTGTCAAAGAAGCTGTAGCAAAATCTTTGCTCTACTCTGACATCACCCGTCCCGGTGGCAACATGTACACCACCCGTCGCTATGCTGCTTGCATTCGTGACTTAGACTACTACCTCCGCTATGCCACCTACGCTATGTTAGCTGGCGATCCTTCCATTTTGGATGAGCGTGTACTCAATGGCTTGAAGGAAACCTATAATTCCTTGGGTGTACCAGTTGGTGCTACCGTGCAAGCTATCCAATCCATCAAAGAAGTTACCGCTAGTTTGGTAGGTTCTGACGCTGGTAAGGAAATGGGCGTTTACTTAGACTATATCTCCTCTGGCTTAAGCTAAGAACTAGTTTGCGCTTAAGAATTTAGGTGCGGCTTTATTAAGGTCTGGAAATCAATCGTGAGTGCTAGAACGTTATATTGCTTATCTTGGTTAATTATCAGTGATGAGTGTTGGTGGTCTAGTATTGATGTTTGATTTCCAGCCTTGGAAAGATTAATTTAAAGATTTGCACTCAAGATTTAGAGATAAAAAAGTTTCCACAAACAATACAGGAGATTTTCAGAACATGGCCCGTTTGTTTAAGATTACTGCTCTTGTTCCCAGCCAAACCCGAATTCGTACCCAACGCGAACTGCAAAACACCTACTTCACAAAACTAGTTCCCTATGAGAACTGGTTCCGCGAACAGCAACGCATTCAAAAAGCAGGCGGCAAAATCATCAAAGTAGAACTAGCAACTGGTAAGCAAGGCGCTAATGCTGGTTTGTCGTAATTGCTGTAGACAGAACATTTTTTTAGGGAATTGGTAAGAGGTCAAAAAAAGACCTCTTTTTTGTCGTTCATAATTTTGAAAATTAAAAGTTATACCATTTCACGAAAATCGTAATACGTATAGATTTACCGTAGGGGCGCACAGCTGTGCGCCCCTACCAAGGTATTTGTATCAACCTTAAACTGAAACGGTATTAAACATATTTACCAAGCGATACCCGCGAGTATAAAGCGGAACTGGAGCGCCAATATTCTGCCTATTTTTAGCTTGTTCAACAGTTTCATCAAACACAATCAGCGTTTCATTGCCAACTTTCAACCAGTCTTCATAAGGTACGCTCATATCATCTTCAACACCAGCAATACTAGGTGGTATCATTGCCCGATAAGCTTCATTGAATTTTCTGCGGAACCGAAAATCTACTGAAATTCTCAAACCTTCAGTTTTTCGTCTTACTGTTTGGTGTAATCCACGGGCATCATTAAAGTACATCGTACCATGTTGTAATTGTGCTTCAGTGTAGGAAACAACCATTGGAATATCTCGACCTTCATCGAAGTCTGACATTACCTGCATAGCCTGTAATTCCATTTCGCGGGGCATTTCACCGGCTTCGATGGTTATATTATCGATGTCGCCAAATAGTGGCAGAACTACTACAGTAGCATCAGCAGGAACACCTGCCCAGACATCGCTATGGCACTTTGAGCTAGCAAAGGGCAAAGCCAACTTCATCGGGTCAGTTTTGCCATAAACCATGCGGAGATTGACTGGTAAATCTACTGCATCGATTAGGTCATTTGCTCCCAGTTGATAAAAAGCCTCAGCTACGCTTTTTTGAAAAAGGTTAAATGCCAGAGTGTGTTCTCGCTTGGGCATTAAAAGACCAGTGCCGGTGTAGTTCGGCAAAGTATTTCTTGCTTCCATTAGTCGTTCCAGCATTTCAGCTTCGGAAAGAATAATGGGACTATTCAGACAAGCTGATATGTAACCCGCAGCAGCAACTCGGATTTGCTGGAATAACTCAGGCTTTAATGTGTGTTCAAACAGCAGTCGATACTGGCGTCTCGTAGCCATTTTATCAGCCAGTTCATCAAAGAGGCGATCGCCAAGCTCAGAAAATGCAATCGCACGCTCATGTTCTAAGCTGGACACTGGTGATTCTACTGGCAGTTTTGCTAACATCATTTCTCCCAAAGTTCTTCTAAATTAGCTAACAGGACTTATGCATCCAAAGCTAGTTCGTTGTCAAAACGAATCTGGCTATTATAAATTAACAAGATTATTCTGTTCACACTTCGTAAAATATACGGGTTTAATTTTCTTATTTATCTTAATTAAAAGAGCGAATCTTAATCATTTTAATAAAGCACAGATAAATAGCTATATGTGAAGTAGATTTTAAGTTTGCAATATCAAAAATTCATGAAGCTCAATTGTATTTAGTCTTGGTTTTTTTTAAGAAAGTACGAAGCTGATAGTATTTTTTTGATTATTACTTGTAAAAATATGCTTTTTAAACACAAAATTACAAGCTTATAAAAATCGGTGAAATCAACGTTAACAGTCAAATCCTTAAATGTTAGAACATATATATCCGTTTTTAAATCTTATAAAACTAGATTGATGAAGACAAACATAACTCAAATATAAATAAATAATTAAAAATGTCAACATTGAATCATAAAAACTCAACTAGAAACTTATATAATCGCACAGCATCAGATTGGATTAGAGGAGAACCTATTTCCTTATCTGACTTTACAGCACGTCCTTTGGTACTAGGACTTTGTGAACCTGTTAGTGGATTGCGAGTACTAGATATAGGTTGTGGTGAAGGTTATTGCAGCCGAGAATTACGCCGACGTGGAGCTGCACAAGTGCATGGAATAGACCTTTCTCAAAGCATGATTGAAGCAGCAACCTTGCAAGAAGTAGAAGATACTTTGGGTATTAGCTACCAAGTAGGATGTGCTACCAACCTCAAGCAGTTTGATGATGCTGAAATTGATTTAGTTGTTGCAGTGTTTCTATTTAATTATTTAACAATTGCTCAGACCGAAGAATGCATGAAGGAAGTTGCACGCATTCTTCGTCCCGGCGGTCGATTTGTATTCAGCGTTCCCCATCCATCCTTTCCATATATGCGGGAGCCAGGATATCCATTTTATTTTCAAGTTCAGGGTAAAGGCTACTTCAGCAAGCGAGATCAACAATTTCCTGGCCGTATTTGGAAACGAGACGGTTCCTGGCTAAATGTGCAATTGATTCACAAAACTCTTGAGGATTATTTTAATGCCCTGAAAATTGCTGGCTTCAATACGATGCCAATCCTACAGGAATTGCGTGTGACTCCAGAACATATCGCACTAGATGAATCATTCTTTAGCCCCTTACTTGACCAACCCCTCCATCTAGCTATACAAGTATCACGATGACACAGACACTTTCTTTAGTTAAAAATTCCTTCCAAAAAATAACCGATAATCATCCTCTATGGAACCATGAGTTCCTAATGCAGTGTCGTACTGGAAATTTATTCCTACCAGACGTACAGATACTAGCTGTTCAGATGTATAAATTCTCCAAAGAATTTAATCGTATCCTGGCTAGCATCTTGTCTTGCTGCCAAGATGAAAGTACTCAGTTAGTCATTTTGGAAAACCTCTTTGATGAAATGGGACAAGGAGATATAAGTCAGTGCCACCCAGAATTGTTTCGTCAATTTACCCGCGCACTTGGTATCCAGGACGAAACTTTAGCAGCATTACCTACTGCACCTGAAACTCGCGCCCTCATTGATACCTACTTACACATGCCGTACAAGTATGGCTATTTAGCTGCACTGGGTGCTGTCTGTTATGCTTCCGAAGGGATTGTTAGCTCGCTGTATACACAACTATATAAAGGAATTGTCGGCGCTGCCCCCTTACCTAAAGAATCACTGATCTTTTTTGAAGTTCATATTAATATCGATGATAGTCATGCAGCGAAGCTAGCAGCAGTAATTGAAGCTCAACTTGGCATGACTGAAGATGATATCAATATAAAACGGGCTATCTTAGAAGCTATGAATGCCCGGCTCCAATTTTTTAACGGAATTCAGCGTCAAATCTCTAAATATAACTTATAAACTAATTCATTGCTCCTAGTTAATTCATAGCTGTAGGTAAAAGGAAAGGGTAGAAATACGGTTGTGAATTTACTAGTTCGTGGTATTAAAATGCGAACAGTTTTCCCAATTTTTTGGTTTTTTAAAACTGTAATCAGACATTTTAAAGTTTAACTACAGGAAATATTGTCATTTTAGTCTCGGTCAAATTCACGAAGCAAAATTAGGCGCAGCAAGGGGAGACTTCCATGTATGGATTAGTGAACAAGGCGATTCAAGACATGGTTTGCAGTCGCTTTGGCGAAGAAACTTGGAAAATAATTAAGCACAAAGCAGAGGTGGATGTAGATGTTTTCCTCAGTATGGAAGGTTATCCTGATGACATCACCCATAGGTTAGTCAAAGCTGCTAGTAGTGTTCTGGGTTTATCTCCCAGAGAAATTATGCAAGCCTTTGGGGAATTCTGGGTTCAGTACACAGCCGAAGAAGGCTATGGCGAAATGATGGATATGAGTGGAGATACACTACCTGAGTTTTTAGAAAACCTGGACAATCTTCATGCTCGTGTTGGAGTTAGCTTTCCCAAACTCCAGCCTCCTTCATTTGAGTGTACTGATATGGAAGAAAATTCCCTCAATTTACACTATCGCTCTGATAGAGAAGGCCTAACGCCAATGATTCTTGGTTTAGTCAAGGGATTGGGAACTAGGTTTGATACACAAGTTCATATTACCCAAACCCAGAGTCGAGATGAAGGTGGTGAACATGATGAATTTTTAGTGATTTATAAACCAAATTGACCGCAGGACAGCAGCATGGCTCCTCCTTACCTGACGCTTTCACCAGAGTTACTGGCGAAAGCTTTTCCTTTCCATTTTGCATTTAGCCGCGATCGCGAAATTGTACAAGTTGGTGATGTTTTAGAACGTATTAGTCCGGAACCACTAGTTGGTAAATTGATTGAGCAGCATTTCCAGATCAATCGACCAAAAGTTTTAGTCGATTTTGACGCTATTAGTAAACAGTCTCGCGCCCTGTTTATCTTAGAATTTTTGCACAATGGAATGCAGCTCAAGGGTCAGATGATGTATCACCCAGAGCAGGAGGTGATATTTTTCTTAGGTTCTCCTTGGATTACAGATACTACTAGTCTTGCTCCTTTGGGTATCAAGCTCAAAGATTTTGCAATTCATGACCCAATTGTTGATTTTCTATTTTTATTGCAAGCTCAGAATACCGCTTTGGCTGATGCCAAAAAATTAACAGGTGAACTCAAACAACAAAGATCGCAATTACGCAGTGCGCTACAAATCAAGGAAAATCTAGCGGAAATTGCCGAAGCTCAAGCTAAAAAATTGGAAAAATCCCTCAAGGAACTACAGCAAACTCAAGCCCAATTAGTTCAGGCTGAAAAAATGTCTAGTTTAGGGCAATTAGTTGCGGGAGTTGCTCACGAAATTAATAATCCTGTTAACTTTATTTACGGAAATTTGAAATATGCAAGAGATTATACCGAATCTTTGCTAAAACTGGTGCATCTTTACCAGCAATTTTATGCCAATCCCATACCAAAAATTCAAAAATACATTGAGGAAATTGAGTTAGATTTTTTACTAGAAGATTTGCCAAAAATCCTCAATTCGATGGAAGTAGGAGCTGAAAGAATATCGGAAATTGTGTTGTCTTTGAGGAACTTCTCGCGCCTTGATGAAGCGGAGAAAAAAAGTGTTGATATTCACCAAGGACTGGACAGCACATTACTAATTTTACAAAATCGCTTCAAGAGTAGCGTCGATCATCCTGGTATCAAACTAGTTAAAAATTATGGAAATTTGCCTTTGGTAGATTGCTATCCTGGTCAACTCAATCAGGTATTCATGAATATTATTAGTAATGCAGTCGATGCTCTTGAGAACCATAACAGTAAACGAAGAATCGCAGAAATTCATGCTGATCCTAATATCATTACAATTACTACAGAAGTCATTGAAAGTAACTGTGTAATCATAATTTCTGATAATGGTTCAGGAATGACAGAAGCAATTAAAGAACGATTATTTGATCCATTTTTCACAACTAAGCCTGTTGGTAAAGGTACAGGATTGGGTTTATCAATTAGCTATCAAATTATAGTTGAAAAACATGGAGGAACGCTCAGATGTATATCAGAACCAGGACAAGGAACTGAGTTTTGGATTGAAATTCCTCTATCAATGAAAAGACAAGCACTTACATCAGAATTTGTCAATCATAAGTCAGAATTTGGAAGTAATACAGGCTTGATGCCTAGCTACAGAAATTACGACTCTGGATGCAAATTGGTATAAGTGTAGCGCTGGTAAGATTGGCTTCACCAAAATTGGGCGATCGCCAGACAAAAACCGCTGGCAAAAGTTACTGATTGTTTAACTTAAATTTGAGTAGCAACTTATACTAAAAATATTGTAAAAACAGTGCATCAGATTACTGAGTTATGAGTTATGATTTATGAGTTTTATTCCTAACTTTTAATTCCTAACTTTTCAGTTATAGCGATCGTGAATCTACGCCGCCTGATTCCAATTTTTGATAATTCCGTCTCCAACTGGGCATTAGAAGCGCGGTTATTGCGCTGGTTAACATTGATTTGGCTGTTCGTCGGCTTGATCATGCTATTTTCAGCATCCTATCCCGTCGCTGATGCGCGTCATAATGATGGATTGTACTACTTTAAGCGGCAACTGCTTTGGGTTTTAGTTGCCTTAATCGGATTCAATATTATTGTTAATTCGCCATTGCAGAAAATTTTGGGACAATCCCATTGGTTTTTGATGGTGTTTTTAATGTTAATTTTCGTAACGCTGATCCCAGGATTGGGAAAAAAGGCTTTTGATGCAGCGCGTTGGATAGCGATCGGGCCAATTCCCATTCAACCTTCGGAATTGATTAAACCCTTTCTCGTACTACAGAGTGCGCGGCTTTTTGGTCAGTGGGAGCGAATTGGTTGGCGGGTTCGCTGCGGTTGGCTGATTATTTTCGGTTTGGTACTTTTAGGAATTCTTGCACAGCCTAATTTAAGTACAACAGCACTTTGTGGTATGACCATTTGGCTAATTGCCTTAGCCGCTGGGTTACCTTACAAGTATTTGGGAGGAACAGCGATCGGTGGAGTGATGTTGGCAGTACTGAGTATTAGCATCAAAGAGTATCAGCGTAAGCGGGTGATGTCATTCCTCAATCCTTGGGCGGATGCCACAGGAGATGGTTACCAGTTGGTGCAAAGTCTACTAGCTGTTGGTTCTGGTAGAACTTGGGGAGCCGGATTTGGGCTTTCACAACAAAAGCTGTTTTATTTACCAATTCAAGACACCGATTTTATTTTTGCTGTGTTCGCCGAAGAGTTTGGTTTTGTTGGCAGTATTGTGCTGTTGGTACTTTTAGCTATATTTGGGACTATGGGATTAATCGTGGCGCTGAAGGCGAAAAATTCAGTGCATCGATTGGTGGCGATCGGTGTGACGATTTTGATAGTAGGACAATCATTGCTGCACATTGGTGTGGCTACAGGTTCTCTACCAACTACTGGCTTACCCTTGCCGATGTTTAGTTATGGTGGTAATTCCATGATTGCCAGTTTAATCGCTGCTGGATTATTGATTCGGGTAGCACGCGAAAGTAGCGAAGCAGAGGTGGTACCGTTGCGAAAACCTCAGTTGTCAAATGGGCAAAGACGCAAAGCTTTTCATAAAAATCGGAATTGAGCTAGCAAAAGCTCTTTACAGGAATCAATACCTTAGCCAAAAAAAGAGTATGACATTTTATATTGTTAGCATTTAACAAAAATTGTTTTTTTCCTTGAATTGTTGAGCTAGTGACAGCAGAAATTAAGCCTTATACAAGAAAGCTGAGTTCTTAATTTTGGATCAAGTCGATCTTAGAGGATGTTTGAAAAGTCTTCTTGTCGTTAGACTGAGCTTTCCCAAACAGATGGTTTTTCTCTTTTGAATTGTTGAGGTGATGACAGTAAAAACTCAGTATTATCTTGGTTTACAACTTTTCAAACGACCCTGTGATTACAGTTCCGGTAGGAACAGTTTGAATAATGAGTACTTTTTCACTATTGTTGACAATCACGCCTGTTAAAGTAGAGGAGAAATTAGAATTGTCAGTGAAGTTAAAAGACGCGGTGCAGTTTGGCTCTACTTTATAAGTTCCTACAAATGTTCCAGACATAATCGTACCGTTTAAGCTAAAAGTTTGCTCGCCTTTTAATCCTCCCTTGCCATCGAAAACAACTAAGCCCACGAAACCAAAAATGCCAGGGGTAAAAGGTGCTGGAAGTGAAACGAGTGTTCCAGTTGATTGCGCTCCATAGCTGGAGTTTAATGTACTCAGTTTACAGACTGGAGCAGCTTGTGCCTTAGCAGAGACAGTTTGTCCAATAAAACAAACTGCGGCAACAATCGCTGGTAGAACTAAAAATTTAACTTTCATAATTTTCTCTCCTAAATAAAAACTGGGAAATTTCATTGGTAGACTTTTCGCTTAGAGGATGTTTGAAAATTCCTCTTGTCAATATTTAATATTCATGGCTTTTTTTTTTGTTTACTGATTGTTTAGATATGACAGCAGAAACTCAGCCTCTCTACTAGGGTGTGGTAGTTAAGGCTTAAAAACCTGCAATGCTTGGAAATGACCGCAAAGCTTTTTGCTGGAAAGTGAATCGCTAGTGTTTAGCTTTCACTTGATTCATCCTGATCTTAGTGTTCATGATTAATAGATAAACTACGTCTACGTTGAGAGCCGTAGTTTTTTGTAATTAGGGTAAAGCTCATAACTAAAGCTACAAGCAAACTATATATAAGCCCTTACATAAAACTCCAGCTTTCAAAATGGAGGACGTTTATCGATTTTCTAAAAGGTTGTTTCAAAAGTCTTAAAGTATACTAAAAACCCCGCTTCCATTCCTCTCCCCGTTTCGGAGAGAGGCTTTGAAACTCCCCTTCGGTTGTAGGGAAGGCTTGCTTGGAGCGTTAGCTCTGGGAGCTTTTGGTGTTAGGAATAATACTTTTTAAACATCCTCTAACAAACAATAAGATTACACTAAGTAGGTAGGCACGATCAAATTAATATATGTTTAGTTTTGTAAAAATGCTGAAATAACCTATTTGTAGCTAGACTACCTCTATTTTTGGCAAAGGTATTGCAGAAATTAAATAGATTATGGAAGACCTCAAGCAAACAATAATCAGCTACTCCACCAGAGACCTCGAACAGCGCAAAAATTGGTATTCTCCGGCAGCCGAAGCGTATAATCAGGCAAGACCCCGCTATCCTCAGGATTTGATTGAGCAAGTTGTGGAAGTTGCTCAACTCTCCACCGATTCAAAAATTTTGGAACTCGGATGTGGCCCTGGAACTGCAACAGTAGCATTTGCTCAATTGGGTTGCTCAATGATCTGTTTGGAACCCAACCCAGATTTTTTCCAGTTAGCTCAACATAATTGTCAACCGTATTCTAATGTAAAGATTGAAAACACATCCTTTGAAGAGTGGGAACTCAAGCCATTTGAATTTGATGCCGTTTTAGCAGCTAGTTCTTTTCATTGGATATCACCGGAAGTAGGATATCCGAAAGCCGCAAATGCTTTAAAAGAAACTGGCTACTTAATTTTGTTGTGGAACAAAGAACTTCAACCCAACTACGAAGTATACCAAAGTTTATCCCAAATATATCAATTACATACTCCATCTCTCGATCGCTATGAAGACCGAGAAACTCAAGAATATATCTTGAGAGAATTAGGAAATATGGCTATTGATTCCGGGCAATTCAAAAACCTAATATCCGGAAACTTTGTATCAGAAGTAACATACACTGTTGATGAATATTTAACACTTTTAAACACTTATTCGGCATACATAAAATTAGATCCACATAGCAAAGAGTCTTTATTTTCAGCATTGAAACATCGCATCGAAGATGATTTTGAAGGTAGTTTGCAACTTTCGTATATCTCTGCTTTTCACATAGCCCAAAAAGTATAAGTAAGTCTGCGTAAATAATTATCGTTGGGATAAGGCAGGGGGCAGGGGGCAGGGAGCAGGGGGAGAAAGAGTTTGAGCCTTATTTACTTTTCTTTACACAGTTTGGTTTTATTGCACCGACTTACTTAAGTATCAAATTTTTGCATCCTCAGAAGTTCTGCCCAGGTCAAAAACCCTTAAATGGGTTACTGCTGGGTGGGAGAGTAGGTGGAGTTGGGTTAATGGGAGGTATGGGACTAGGCTGTGGTTTTGGGATGAATTGGATCGCAAACCCTCTCTCTTGGGGTGGCTGGTTACCAGATTTGTCACTAACTTGCAGTATGATTTGAGTCGGAAAGGCTCGATTGACTGTAAGCTGCTTTGAGCCACTTAGTTGAACGTCTCCGTAGGGCTGAAGTTTAACCTGAATATTTTCTTTTTCTCCTTCTACTCTCCAACTCAGAGTAGCAGTTGTTCCTTCGTTGAGTTCTCTATTTGGTTCTTCACTACCGTTGATTGTGAAAGAAACAATCTGAAATGGTTTCGGTAATATTGCTATTTTAGATTCAATCTTTTTAGAATCAGTTTTTTGACTGCCATTATTAGGAAAAGCTTTGATTTCAAAGGCAAATTTTCCAGATTTATATGCTGGTAAAGGAATATTTGTACATTGCAGTTGTTGATTTTGTTGTGTGCAGAGTTTTTGCAGCTTCGGGTCGGCAATATTACCTTGATTAAATTTATAAGTAATTGGTTCACCATAGGATGTACCATCATCAGCACTGCCGATAACTTGAACTTGTGCCAGTAATAAGGGACGAGCGATCGCCCAACTGAAAAGAATATTTTGACCTTTTGTATACTGTGTTTTATCTGCTTGAAAAGTAATCACTTGAGGAATTTCTTTCTCAGCGATTTCTACTTGAGTTGTTTGGGTTGCTACTTGGTCTTTTCGAGAAAATAATTGTATCCCATTACGATAAAAGGCTTGTAACTCAAAAGTATAATTCCCTCTAGTTCTCACGCCAGTTTTGACATCGCTACAAATTAGCTCTTGTTTTTCTTGCACCTGACAAGGAGGTATTTCATTAGCGCTTCCTTTGCCTAGTGACTCAGGAATGCCATTGCTGAAGTCATAGATAATAGGCTGAATTGGCTGTGAACCTTTGGTTGTCAAAACCAGCTTTTGTAACTGTTTATAGTTGTGAATTTCCCACTTCAAAGCTACCTCATCGCCTTCAGTTATTTTACGCACGCTAGTATTGGTATCAAAACTTTCTAATCTCAAAGGTTCGGGGTTTAAAATTCGCCAAACAATAAATCCTATGCCGCCTAATAAGCCTAAAATTCCTAAAATTAACAGGAGAAATTGCCACCAAGGACGAGGTTTCCATATCAATGTTCCCTGAGGCAATGTGTTAGATAAAGGTAAACTTTGTTGGTCTTTGATGTCAACTTTAAAGTTGATAACTAGCCCTGTACCAAACCACGGTCGTCGCCACCAAGGTCTGGGTTTGATTGTCAAATTGCCGATCGCGCTTCTACTAGGTAATAATCTCACCTCAGTAGGATCAAAAGTGTAAGTATACAGTTCTTCTTCGTCTCGACTTTTTAAGCTCAATGCCAGTTCGCGGACAATATTACCCCGGTTAGCTAGTGATAATTCATACTTACCAAGACTCCGGCTAACTTGTCCCAAAATGGTATTAAGTTCTATATCTAGGCGATAATTTGTGGGAATTTGGATGTATACCAAATCTAGTAGCACTAAGTCTGGAGAGTTTTCCGAATACAAGCGGATTGTCGGAGAATAACTGCCGGCGATGGTATCCGCAGGTGGATGAAATTTCAACAATATTTGACCTTGAGCAGCAGGGTTAAGTTCGAGTGCTGTCACGTCAGACACTAACCCTTGTCCCTCAAATCCAGTGGTGGGATAATTAATTGTGAACCAGTCGTCGTCTAAATCTGGGCAAGTCAAGCGGAAACGGTCTACACGAAAAGAACGATTATCAACTATTACTTCGACTTGCAAAGGTTCACTAAAGTTGAAAATCAGGGTTTTATTGGGATTAGTGTTAGGTCTAATGAAAAATGTCGGGTCGTTCACCCGAATTGCGGTTTGTTCTTTTTGGAGAACTTTAATTTCGTTGCGGAAGGTTTTGGGAGTGTCTTGGGGATAATGCAGAGGCGAATCTACGACTAGGGTATAGTCATAGGTTCCTACGGAAGCATCAGGGGCAATTTGAAATTCAAATTTTACTTCGTCGCTATTTTGCCCTGGATCTAACGATAAACTTTCTCTAGGAGAACTAGACCAGCCTGTTAAATTTTGAAATACCTCATCAAAAACAAAATATAAATCAATAACAGCACTTTGATCTCCCTGATTGCTCACTACTACATAGAGAACAATGGTATCTCCCGGCATCCCAAATTGGATATCAGCTGGGTTGATATAAACTTGCAGTGGATTGAATTTAGCTTGCATGTCATCGACTCCCTTATTTGATGCGGTGTAGTTTGACCTGAAAATCTTCACTACCACTCACAATCATGGTTCCTTGATTAGTTTTCAAGTCGATACTATTGATTTTTTTAGAGCTTTGGTAAATTGTTTTACCTTCTGCTGCCTTTGTTTTGTCAAGTTGATGTTCGGGGGTTAAGTACCAAACTACGACTCGTCCATCATCGCCACCACTTACTAGCAGATTACCATCTTCACTAAATGCCAGACTACGCACAGATGTTTTCGACGCTGACCAGCGGTCTACTGCTGAGCAATTTAGTTCATTTACTTGTACTTGGGGATTGGGATTTTTGAGAATTTGGCAGCGATTTAAATTCCAAATTGTGATGTATCCCGCAGAATCAGAGGTGGCGAGGATTTTTTCTGTGGAGTTAGGTACAAAAGCTAATGCCCAAATATAGTCTTCACGCCCTACTCTTTGATCTAATTTTTCCAGATTTTGCACTGATAAAGCTGGAAATTGTTTATTAGTTTGAGTTTGATTCCACTGCCATAATATGAAGCGCTTGAAGTTTCCAGCAATTACGAGAGTTGTTGCATCTGGACTGAGAGTTAACGCGCGGACTTGGAAACCTGATAGTTTTAATGTACTTTGTACATCGATCGCTTGCGGTTCTGGCAGAAAGTTAGTGTTAGACGCTGGTCTTGACCATAATCTCACTTTACCACTCCCATAACCACTAAATAAATTCAGTGAGTTGGGAGTGAAAGCTAAATCAAAAACGCGATCGCCTTTTGCTTTTGGATCTTTCAGATCTTGAAGTTCGCTAATCTTAGCACCTGAGGGGACATCCCTGAGTTCAATTACACCATTATCTAAACCAACCGCAGCGCGATCGTTTTGTAATGGCATGAAGCGTAAGACTTGTACGGCGTCATTGGTAATGGCCATCAAACCTTTGGGCTGTTGCGCTTTATCACAAGCTAGTCGATCGGGAGATGTTACTCTATCATCGGGGTCTAAGCGATCGCCATCGATGCTCCAAAGTCTCAATGTGCAATCATCTGAACCACTGACAACAGACAAACCAATGCCACTAAAACGTACTGAGTTCACAGAACGTGTGTGCATGACACCTCTGGGTTGTACTATCCATGCTATCAGTGCTGCTAGTAATGCGATCGCCGCTAATTGTAACCACAGAGGTATAATGGGTAAAACCCTCACTTCTAACATCTGGGTGGCGGGGTCTGTACTACCTAAACGTTGGTCGGATAATTCCGATTTGGCCTCCAGCAGCAAAGTTTTGCCTATTCCTACCCAAGGACGTTTTGTTTTCACATCGAGGATGACTTTAGTTGTCTCTCCTAAATTTAAATTGGCGGCTTCGGGAAATTTCTTGAAACTACACTTTCGTTCGTCTCTACCTTGAACTTGTACATCTAGTTCCTGATTTAAATTACTAGCATTTTTAAATAGCAATTCAAAAGAGGCTGTATCAGATTTCCAGTCGGGTAACCATGCCGATTTACTGGGAATTTTTAGCTGTTTTTGTGTGGTGGTAAATTCTACAAAACCCACAGGTAAAACTTCAATATTGCCTTGGGTACTAGTCGGGTAACCATTATTGCTAACAGCTTCTATGGCAAAAGGATAGTTTTGACTGGGTGCTTGCACTACAGAAGGAGGTTGGCATTGGAATGTGGCTTCTGCTATGCCACCCGGATCTACGGCTAATCGCCGTTCTGCACTGTTAGTCAGCCAAGAGGGATCGACGCCTGTAAAACGTAGCACCACATTTGTTGGTTGTTGACTCAAGTTCCGCACCCGTACTGGTATATCTATAGAATTGCGGGGATAAACTTGAAACTCTCGCACAGGTAATTCTAAAGTTAAATGTGTTGGTCTATTGTCTCGTTCAATTTTCAGCCGCAGCACAAGTCTGCATTGTTGTGCTAACTGTGGTGAAAAAATCTTCACCATCAGGTTAACAGTGCCGACAAAACCCACTATCGGCGTATTGAATATGATGACTTGGAATATCGTACTACTGCCTGGTGGCTTAGCTGCTGCCACTTCTGGTTGAAGTTTGTACCAGCGATATCCTGGGTTGCGGGTTTCTCCGGCGGCGGTAATTTCTATCTGAAAATTCACAAAGCGATCGCTGTCATTATTGACAGTTACCTCAAAGGAGGCAGGAGTATCTCCTGGACGAAAGGTTAGGTTCTCAGTGGAAAGGGTGGCATTTATAACACTTTTTTCCATATTATTTATAATATTTATTTATATTCTGCATGATTAGCAGTGTTAGTAAATTAATTTTTACCAAAAATCACCATATATCTTTTTGGCTGTCAAATAATAAAATATATTTGGCGGTAAATATATAAATTTGTTAAAGATAGGCAAACTTCGCCCACAGTCTACTACTAACACTGCTCCCTACCCGACTTACTTCAAGAAGTCGGGTAGGGAGCAGCAAATCAAAATTAATCGCACAAATCACGACTATTAGCTGTAAATGCGATCGCCATTAGACAAACTTTGCTCGTTGTTTGAGTTTTTAGGAGATTGCAATTGAGTATATATAAAGGTTACTACTGCTAAAGTCGCTCCAATTGCTAAGATGACTCCCAAGATTCGCAATAAATTGGGAGTATTTCCCGTAGCTGGCTGGTCATTTGGCCTTGGTTGGTAAATAGTGTCATCAGTTCGCGCTTGTGGTCTGCTTTGAGGAGTTACAGGTCTCGGTTGATACAATGTCCTATCTAATGGCACTTCTGGTCTGTCCGCCGGAGATGTCGGTCGCGGTTGATACAATGTTTTATCTGTTGGTACTGGCGGTGTACTTGGATTAGAAATAGGTCGTGGTTGATATAATGTCTTATCTAGTGGTACTGGCGGTGTACCTTGATTGGATGCTGGTCGCGGTTGATACAGGGTTTTATCTGGTGGTACTTGCGGTGTACCTTGATTGGATGCCGGTCGTGGTTGAAACAAGGTTGCATCCGGTTTGCTACCGTTCGGGTTATTCACGGGACTATGTTGAGGATTGTTGCTCTCAGGTTGATTTTGCTCAACTGGGTTAAATGGTCTAGGAATAGTTTCGTGATTTGACCCTTGATTGTACCCAGAAGGAGGCCGAGGAATAGTTTCCTCAGGTTGGCTTTGCTCAATCGGGTTGAATGGTCTAGGAACAGTTTCGTGATTTGACCCTTGATTATAGGCATCTGGAGGACGAATAATTGTGTCGTCGCTTGATTGTCTAGGAACAGTTTCGTGATTTGAGCCTTGATTATAAGCAGTTGGAGGGCGAATAATTGTGTCGTCGCTTGATTGTCTAGGAACAGTTTCGTGATTTGAGCCTTGATTATAGGCAGCTGGAGGACGAAGAATGGTGTCGTCGTTCGATTGTCTAGGAAGGGTTTCGTGATTTGAACCTTGATTGTAGGAAGGTCGTGGCTGCACATTAGCCTGTCCGGGTACACTAGTAGTGCCTGTGACAAATTTGGCAGCAGCTTGCAAAGCCTGATTCAGTTCTTCTACGGTGGCAAATCGGTTAGCTGGGTTCTTGTGGAGACATTTCATAACCACGGCTTCCAATTGTTCAGGCAGATTCTCACAGCCTGGTTGCTCCCGCAGTGGTTTTGGTGGCTCATAGGCATGAGCTAATACCCAGGAAGCTTCGCTGATATGACTACCCTTAATGCTAATCCCAAATGGATCGGCTGCACTCAGCATTTCATAAAGGATAATCCCTAAGCTGTAAATATCACCTCTAGCATCGAGGTTTTTATCACTTTGGATTTGTTCCGGAGGTGCGTAACGAAATGTACCAATGAATGTACTCGTGATATTTGTAATGTTGGTGTTTTCCGAAGATTCACTACGGATTTTGGCAACACCAAAATCTAGAACCTTTACCCACTCTCCCAAATCTGTAGGCACTAGAAATATATTATCTGGTTTCAGGTCACGATGAACTACCTTAATATGCTCAGTGCTTTTTCCTCCATCTCGTTGCAGAGTCACTCCTTGATGGGCAAGCTGTAGACCCTTGCAAACTTGCGCCATAATTTTTACAGTGCGATCGACAGACAGCCGCTTTTCACGCAGCAATAATTGTCTGAGGGTTTGTCCCCGTAAATATTCCATCACGTAAAATGGAAAGCCTTCGGGAGTGACTCCACAATCACTAATTTTCACGATGTGGTCACTTTGTAAAGCAGCACAAACTGCCACCTCACGCTCAAAACGCTTTCTCATTTCTTGTGAAGCCACCAGCGTATCTTTGAGCAACTTTAACGCTACCTCTTGACCTACACGGGTGTCCATTGCCAGGAAGACTTCTCCCATGCCACCTCCGCCTAACCGTCGGTCTAAACGATACCGCTGGTTATCACCTACGAAGCGGCCATTCCAAGAATTTGAAGAAGGTGGGGATTTCATCTGGGGGAACCCATCCTAGTTATTTTAAAGTGTTAAGTTTAGTTTAGAAATAGTACTATGGGAATCCGGTTTGATTTTTGAACCGATTTACGTAGGTAGTAGAGACGCGATTAATCCCATGTGTAGGGAATCAGCCTGTTCCAGTAGAAGGTGAGTTTTTTCAAAAATCAAATAGGAGTCCTCTAGTATTACGTAATAACTCAGAAGTCAGAAGCAAAGTCTTTTGGCTTGCCTCGTCATTTCTTACAGTATTACAAATTTTTTGGTTGTTTGATTGTTTCTTATGTAAAGTCTTAGTAATTTATATCACTCATGTTTATCCACTTACACTCAGCTTAGCATACTACCAACTTAAAATAATGCTAATAATTTGATAAAATGCTTAAAATTAAGACTTCTGATAGTTGAAATTGGTTCCTGAAAAATACTGAGCTGGGGATTGGGGATTAGGGATTGGGGGGGAATTAGTAAGTAGGGATTAGAAATTTTCAGTATAATATATTGTCCATTCCCCCAGTCCCCAGTCCCCAGTCCCCATTCCCCAGTCCTTTTGTATGCTACGCCGATAGTCTGTCCTAGAGAATATTTAAAGTTTTGCAAAATATATTTTGTGAATGTGTCCTGGCGTACATGATTAAAATGTGCTATTGCCATGAGGAACGAGGATGAGTAACGTACTCTCTATAGCCGCCGTGACAGCAGTACTAAAAGTTTTGCTGGAAAACGGTTTAGTCAGCGATCCGATCGCTGCTAGTGTTGGTGATGTGATTGTAACTGCCCTACCGCCCGATCGAATTTCAGTTGAAGCCGATGAGCGCGCTCAACTCAACCTCTTTCTCTATCAAGTGACGCAGAATCGCAATGTCGATTGGGTATCTCAGGAATTTCGTAGCAGGCATTCACGTCTGGATGGAAATTTGCCATCTACAACTCCACCACTAGCTCTCGATCTCCACTATTTATTAACAGCCTACGGAGCTAAGGATTTTCAGTCAGAGCTTTTACTGGGCTACGCAATGCATTTGTTACATAAAACCCAATGTATTACAGCGGATATTATTGAAAATACTCTGATCAATGCATCTACAACCAATACCTCAAGTGCTTTTTCCCAAGCTGTGGCTAGCATATCTGTATCCGATTTAGCTGAGCAAATTGGGCAAATCAAACTGACTCCAGAGTTTTTTAACATGGAAGAAACTTCTAAGTTATGGTCTGCTTTACAAACACACTATCGACCTTCAGCTACCTATCTGGCATCAATGGTATTGATTGAGAGCAGCAAATCTGAGAATCTAGAAGGCTTCTACATGATGCCCTTGTCTCAACCGAATATTGAACAAGTGACAGCTCTGGCAAAAACTGAACATCAACAAATGATTGTTGCTGGGACAACATTAATGATTCGCGGTAAGCGGTTACGCGGTGATATTACCAGAATCCGATTGGGTAATACCGAGACATTACTAGTACCTCAAGATGTCAAAGAAACGCAAATCAGCTTGTTAGTCCCAGTAGATTTGTACCCAAGTGTGCAGAGTATCCAAGTGATACATTTGACAATAGGCAACACAGGACAAACGGAGCATATAGTTGAATCAAATGTTGCAGCTTTTGTTCTACATCCAACAATTACGGCATTTGTTGGTCAAGTGGAAAATAACGGTGGCAATTTCCGCTCAGCAGAAATTACCGTTAAATTCCATCCCAAAGTTGGCAAAGCACAGCGTGTAGTTTTGCTACTCAGTGATGTATCAGCCCAAAATCAGGTAGCTTACTCTTTTTTGGTTGCACCACGCACTGAAGATACTGATGCAATTACTATTCCGATTAAAAATGTGAAGCCAGGAACTTATATTGTGCGGGTGCGGGTAGATGGCGCAGAAAGTCCATTGCACAAAAATCAGTCTGGACAATATGATTCGCCACAGGTGACAATTTCATGAATGCTACAACCATCGATTGGGATCAAGCAAACTACCGCTACCTATCAGCAGCCCTAGCCGTAGTACGTGGAATTTTAGAAAATCACACTGCCAGTTCGCAAAATCAATCTGAGGCGAAAAACCAGGAAAATTTACAGCAAGCACTCCAAGAAGCTGCTGCTGCTATGCCTGCACCATCGGCATTGGATAGAGTCTGCAAAATGTTTAGCCTCTCATCCTTTGAACGTGATTTATTGCTGTTGTGTGCAGGTATGGAATTGAATGGAGATTTTTGCAAATTATGTGCTAGTGTAAACGGCGATCCACAGCGAGGTTACCCAACCTTAAGTTTAGCTTTAGCAACTTTACCTCGCGTCCACTGGGATGCGATCGCCCCAAATGCTCCCTTACGTCATTGGCGGTTGATTCAGGTTGGTGATGCTCATGCTCTCACCCTCAGTCCCATAAGAATTGACGAGCGGATTTTGCATTATCTCACAGGTATCCAATACCTTGACGAACGCTTAGCTGGCATCATTGAACCGTTACAAGAAATTAGCGATTTAGTACCGTCCCACCAAGACCTAGCAGAGCGAGTTGCAGCCATGTGGTCGCAAGCTTATAAGATAAATAGCTTGCCAATCGTTCAACTATGTGGTGTAGAAACTATCAGCAAACGTGCCGTTGCCGCCAGAATTTGTCAACTCCAGGGTTTGAATTTGTGGGTAATGCCTGCACAAGTAATTCCCCAAGCACCGAGCGAGTTAGATAATCTCATTCGCTTGTGGACTCGTGAGACAATTTTAAGTAGGTGTGCCTTACTTCTGGATTGCAACGAACTCGATAGCAATGATACGGTGCGGCTAAATGCGATCGCTCATTTCATCGAACGCGCCAACGGCTTTTTAATCATCACCAGCCGAGAACGAATGCGCCTACCACAACGCTTGGTAGTTAATTTTGACGTACATCAACCAACAATCAAGGAACAAGGTGTAGTTTGGCAAGATGCACTAACAGCCATTGCACCGCAAATGAACGGCCAAGTCAAAACCTTAATAGATCAGTTTAATCTGAGTGCTGCAACCATTCGCGCTGCTTGTGCAGAAGCCGCAGGACAACTAGCACAAACACCAGAAAACGATATTGGTGAGATTTTATGGGATGCTTGTCGCGTGCAAGCACGTCCGCGTTTGGATGAACTCGCCCAACGAATTGAGCCGTCTGGTGATTGGGACGACTTGGTATTACCAGAAGCCCAAAAACAAATTCTCCGAGAAATGGCGGCGCACGTGCGGCAACGCAGTACTGTATATAACAATTGGGGTTTTGCTGGCAAAGGTGGGCGAGGATTGGGAATCAGCGCCTTATTTGCAGGTGCCAGCGGCACAGGTAAAACCTTGGGAGCAGAAGTGCTGGCACATAGATTGCGCCTAGATCTGTATCGCATTGACTTGTCATCGGTAGTCAGTAAATACATTGGCGAGACAGAAAAGAATCTGCGGCGGGTGTTTGATGCCGCAGAACAAGGTGGAGTGATTTTGTTGTTTGATGAAGCTGACGCCTTATTTGGTAAACGCAGTGAAGTCAAAGATGCACGCGATCGCTATGCCAACATTGAAGTCAGCTACTTATTGCAACGTATGGAAAGCTACCCAGGTTTAGCAGTTCTCACTACTAACCTCAAGAGTGCAATTGATACAGCCTTCCTCCGACGCATTCGTTTCGTGGTGCAGTTCCCCTTCCCCGACACAGCACAACGAGCCGAGATTTGGCGACGCGTCTTTCCAGCCAACACACCAACCGCAGACTTAGATGCCCTACAACTGGCGCGGCTAAATGTCGCTGGCGGTAATATCCGTAATATAGCCTTAAATGCTGCTTTTCTCGCTGCCGATGCTGGCGAACCAGTGCAAATGAAACACGTATTACGGGCTGCTCAAACAGAATATACCAAATTAGAGAAGCCTTTGACTGAAGCCGAAATTGGCGGGTGGATTTGATTTTATTTGGAAGGACTGACGCGGGGACGCTCTTACACGGAGAGATTTTATTGATTTGTGATTAGCCGGACATGATATTACTTACTAAACCCCAAGCAAGAACCCCACCCCGCCAAAGCTACGCTTTGTCTCCCCTCCCCGCAAGCGGGGAGGGGCTGGGGGTGGGGTGCAATGACTGTGGGAATCATAACTAATTATCCGGACTTGATATAATTAAGGTAACTTGATATGATATAGGATTACTTTAATTACTTATAATTCAAAATTATCCGCGTAAGAGCGTCCCCGTGTCTCCGCGTCAGGCTTAATTATAAGTATTCAACGGAACACGATATTACTCCTGAATTCTGAATTCTGCTGTAATTTCCAATCTTCACAAAATCCTCACATATTTTCGATAAGTTGAAATTAGAGTCCAAGTGTCGATACTTAGGCTAAATCTGCCTGGTTAACATCGAGGGGTTTTGTTATGGATACTCTTGTTAAATATGACATTGAAGTTATCAAAGATGAAGCGCGTGAACTCGTTAGAAAAGGAGTAATTCGTCGTAACGAGCCAATTTATGCTTTGTGTAGATATATTCCCGGCCGTGATTGGGTTTGTGTGGAACTTGAGCTAGAAAAAAATGAATTTTTGCTTCGGGATAAAATTATAGATCTCTTAGGTCGTGAAGATTGGACCGAAGATTTATAAAATTGCGATCGCCTGTGTATCTCTTTAGTCACAACAAGAACAACAAAGTTGTCGTCACCTCACAAGTTCCTCAAATTATCTTTCTATAACCAAAGGTGTGAAACTCAAGAGGGAATACAAAGGTGACACAAAGCCCTCTGGAGTAACAGTAGCGAAAATGCATTGAAGGAAATTTTCCCATGCTTGAAACATTTGTTACTCAAAATACACCAAGCCAGAATGTGAAACAACAAGCCCTAGTACTACCACTAAATGCAGTCGGGATAGCAGATATCCCCCTTGTGGGTGGTAAAAACGCTTCATTGGGAGAAATGATTCAGCAGCTGATACCCAAAGGCATCAAGATTCCTACAGGATTTGCGACTACAGCTTATGCTTATCAGTACTTTATCTCTTCAGCAGGTTTAGAACCAAAATTACGGCAATTATTTGCAGATTTAGATATAGAAGATGTGAACAATCTCCATTCTATTGGAAAGCAAGTACGAGCTTTAATGCTGCAAACTCCCTTTCCATTAGAATTGCAACAAGCAATTACCGAAGCTTATCAAGACCTTGAGAAGCAATATGGTACTAATACCGATGTTGCAGTCCGTTCTAGTGCCACAGCAGAAGACTTACCTGATGCTAGCTTTGCCGGTCAGCAAGAAACCTATCTCAATGTCCACGGTTTGCAAGGTGTACTAGAAGCTTGTCACAAGTGTTTTGCCTCAATTTATACTGACCGTGCTATTTCTTACCGCGAACTTAAAGGCTTTGATCATTTTAGCATTGCCCTCTCGGTAGGCGTACAAAAAATGGTGCGTTCTGATCTGGCAACATCTGGTGTGATGTTCTCCATCGATACTGAAACAGGTTTTCAAGATGTAGCATTAATTACTGCCGCCTATGGTTTGGGAGAAAATATAGTTCAGGGGGCGGTGAATCCAGACGAATATTTAGTATTTAAGCCTACTCTGAAGCAGGGATATCAGCCAATTTTAGAAAAGCGCCTGGGTACAAAAGAAATCAAGATGATTTATGATACTGGCGGCTCGAAATTGACCAAAAATATACCTGTTGCGGCAAGCGATCGCTTAAAATATGCCCTTAGCAATCAAGAAATTTTACAATTAGCCCAAGCTTGCTGCCTGATTGAAGACCATTACTCACAAGTACGCGGTGTCTACACACCAATGGACATCGAATGGGCAAAAGACGGCATTACCAATGAACTTTTTATAGTGCAGGCGCGTCCCGAAACAGTACAATCTCAAAAATCTAAAAATGTTCTCCGCACTTATCACTTACAACAAAAAGGTGAGGTGTTAGTCACAGGGCGGAGTGTGGGTGAAATGATTGGACAAGGTAAAGCCAGAGTGATTCTGGATGTGCAGCAAATTAACCAGTTTCAACCTGGAGATGTGCTAGTCACAAATCGCACCGATCCCGACTGGGAACCAATTATGAAACGTGCTAGTGCAATCATCACCAACCAAGGTGGGCGTACTTGTCATAGTGCAATTATTGCCAGAGAAATAGGGATTCCGGCCATAGTTGGTTGTGGTAATGCTACTACTATATTGAAAACAGGACAACAAATTACCGTTTCTTGTGCTGAAGGTGAAACTGGTAGAGTTTACCAAGGTTTATTGCCCTTTGAAGTGCAAGAATTACCATTAGAAAATGTGCCCCACATTCGTACCAAAATTATGATGAATGTGGGTAATCCAGAAGAAGCATTAAGTTATGCTGCTATCCCTAATGATGGAGTGGGATTAGCACGGATGGAATTTATTATTGCTAATCATATTAAGACGCATCCATTAGCGTTAATTCATTTTGATGAATTACAAGATCGGGTTGCCAAATCTCAGATTGCCGAATTAACTGCCCAATACGAAGATAAAAGCGCATACTTTATTGATAAACTAGCTCAAGGTATTGGCACGATCGCAGCTGCTTTTTATCCCAAACCTGTCATTGTGCGCCTGTCAGACTTCAAGAGTAACGAATATGCTAACCTTTTGGGTGGCAAGCAGTTTGAACCCCACGAAGAAAACCCGATGCTAGGGTGGCGCGGTGCTTCTCGCTACTACGATGAACGCTACCGTCAAGGCTTTGCTTTGGAATGCCTAGCAATGAAAAATGTGCGCGATCGCATGGGTTTAACTAATGTAATTTTAATGGTGCCATTTTGTCGCACTCCCCAGGAAGGCCAGCGCGTGTTATCAGAAATGGCAAAACATGGTTTGGTGCAGGGAGAAAACGGTTTAGAAGTCTATGTGATGTGCGAGTTACCTAGTAATGTGCAATTGGCAGATGAGTTTTGTAAAATCTTTGATGGGTTCTCAATTGGCTCCAATGACCTAACACAATTAACACTAGGAGTAGATAGAGATTCGGAATTAGTAGCGCATTTATTTGATGAACGCAATGAAGCTGTGAAGCTAATGATTGCCAAAGCCATAGCCACAGTTAAAAAGCACGGACGCAAAATTGGTATTTGCGGACAAGCACCCAGTGACTATCCCGAATTTGCTCAATTTTTGGTTCAGCAAGGTATTGATTCTATCAGTCTTAATCCTGACTCTGTACTAAAAACTCTTTTAGAAATAGCGAGTACAGAACTAATACCATTTCACTAAAACCCTGATACATATAGATTTCGCGTAGGGAACATTGCCGTGCCCCTACCAACGTATTTGTATCATAATTAAAGTGAAACGGTATAAGGTAACGTAAGTTCGATAGATTCTGAAGAAACCCTCCTCATAGCATTTCACCAAATACGTCATACAGATACATCGTTAGGGGCGTACAGCTGTACGCCCCTACAGTCGATTCATCTATTGCAAAGATTTTTAGAAAAATCCAAATTTAGATCCGTTCGCCCTGCCTTTGTGCGTATTTAATTATTCAGGTTTAACAACTAGGCATTTACCTCTGAGCATATCTTTGAGGATTACTAAATATTCACCGAATGAAATATACACTGTTTTTTCTGGTAGAACATTTGTTTGAGGAAATGGTCGAGTGTAAATATTAGACATGGAGTGATGTAATGAATGTTCTAGACAATGATTATGGGTAATAAAGAGAAAAAATCTTTCTAAAATACCAGAAGGGTTCAAGTTTCTGGTTTGTAAATTACGTTCTTTCAAGTCTCCTTCCACAATCAGATTTCCATGTTCTATCAGTTCACAATGATGAACCATCAAAGATCCCATCCAACAGGTAATAAAATAAGAAGTTGCAATTTGACCTGTGGTTACTCCTAATAATAAATGCGAAGTATACCCAACTCCTCCCCAAATAATAATCCGCATCCAAATAGAAATGATTAATTTTTTCAAGCAGTACTGCTGTTTGAGTTTTGGATGCTGCGATATTTGAAAATTTGCCACGATTAAAACAAATATGTTTCCCAAACAGATTTCCAAAAAGTTATAAATAATTCGCAGTGATTTATTCTTTATATTTCCTAAAGGATGAAACTCTATATCGTCGTAAGTATTTACTTGCGAATGATGATAAGGATGTACTAGGTCAAAAGTTTGTGGATCGAGAAAAATTATCCAAGATAATATTAAGTAAAAAAATTTATTGTTGATACGTGGTAAATATTCATGCCAACATTCATGCATAAACTGTGCCAACGAACAAAGAAGATAAACTCCGGGAAAAAGCATAAACAAGAGTGAAAAAATATTTAATGAAGCATAAATATAAGGCAAAAAAAACAGATATGCCAACCAAAGCACTAAGGTAGATAGAAGCTTTACAGTTTGTTTTTCTACTATTGAAATAGTAGTCATAGCTGTCATATCGAATTCCTCACAATAGTTAAATCAACAAGAATCAACACCTCATTCAATAGAAGTGTTTTCGGTTTTGACCGTTCATTAGATATTAATCAGAAAGTCGAAAAAGAAGCTATCTACATTCAACAACCATCCAAGATTATTAGACATAATACTTAATTCTTGAGTGAGAAAATATCCGGTTCAATTTTGACAATACCTCAATTTTTATAGACATAATGCTGAGAAGACCTATGAAACCTTGCTGATGTTTTATTAAATACTTGTATATCCCGTTAAGGACTTCCAAATAAAAAAATACTCAACTACTTCTTGTGGTATGGGCGTCTCGCCCGTAACCAAAGGTGGGCAAGACTTCGGCGTGAGCGCTCAGTCGAACGCTGCCCATCCTACAAGATTGGATAATTTATTTGTTGGAAGTCCCTCTAAATCTCCTTTATTAAGGGAGATTTTTGAGAATGTAGATTATCCTCTCGCAAACTTAAAGGGGAGTGATGCTGATACCACGTACAAATATATCTACACAAGTTTCAATATAGTCCTCACAGCTATAGTTGCCTTGATTGAATTTTGCAGTAAGACAGAGCATTCCAGCTAACAGCATTCCTGTAAACATATCCACTGCTGGAAATGGATCAACATCTGCTCTAACGATGCCTCGTCTTTGACTAGATTGCAAGTAAGCTACCAGTTTTTCCCTTAATGGCTTGGCTGCTTCTTGAATCACTTGTCTGGCTGCCTCAGGATGACGTTTGGCTTCTCCAATGAAGGTGCGAATTAAGTCTTCATGTGCCTCTAACATAGTATTGTAAAGCTCGGCATACCGTTTTAAGTCAATTCTCAAATCCTGCGTCCACGCTTGCGGATGTGCAAGAGCTTCTGTCTGGAGTGCCAAAGCATTTTCGATTACTGCTCCCAAAAGTTGTTCTTTGTTAGCAAAGTGGCGAAATAAAGTCACTTCATTCACACGAGCAACACGAGCTATTTCACGGGTAGTTGCTCCTTGAACCCCTAAACTAGCAAATACCTGCGAGGCGGCTTCGATCAAACGTCTACGAGTAAGGGCTGATGAACGGATAACTTTATTCATTTATGCTGGCAAATACCACTGATACCTCTAGGTTATGTTGAAAAAGATAATTCATAATGCAATTACCAAAATTTACAAAATTACACCAGATTGCAAGAGGTGTGAGGTACAGATAATCATAGGGGCACAACATGCTGTGCCCCCACGTGTGTACTTCATTTACCCGAAATACGCTGTAAGTATTAGATTCTCAGAAAAACTCTTTCCCACTCCCCACTGACAAATTTGCTATACAAATAAAAAGAAAGCAATGAGAATCGCACTCAGAGTAATAGCGAATACAATAGCGTATTCCACTCTGCGGCTCAAAAATCCCACAGCGGCAACTAGGACGATCGCTAGCCCCATAATGCCAACGTACTGTTCTTTTTGTAAACTGCGTGCAATCAGTGGATCTTTGTTTATACCAGGTGGTGGAGTTTGTTGAATTGTTCTTGGGGATGGTAAGTCTTGTACTAAGAATTTCATAAATTTACTCCTGAAAATTCTTTGATTTTTTGAATATTTTTATGATCGCCACAGATAGAAAAAATGCGATCGCTCTATTAGTCAATATTTTTAACCATATATAGCAGAATTCAGGAGCAAAGCCAAAGACGCTGCGCGGCTTGGCGTCAGAATGGGCTGCGATGATGAAGTTCGTCCATGTAAAATGCTGTAAGAGACGATCTCTGCTTTGTCATAGTCGCTGGCTTAAATAATGTCATTTACAGATAAACGTCCTCTGGGTTGGTTGTTGCAGCAATTTCAACTCAAGCCAGGTAAGCCTGACATTTTCTCTGGATTACGTAGCCTTTTGATACTGGGCGTACCGATTGGAATTGGATTTCTTACTAGTCATGCTGCCACAAGTGCGATTGCCACTATGGCAGCTTGGTTTGTTGGTATGGTAAATGTTGAGGGAACTTACCGCCAAAAAGCGATCGCAATGACAGCAGCAACCATTGGGATAACTGTAGTATTCTTCATTGCAAGTCTGGTTAGCGGTAATCTCTGGTTAACTGTGCCGGCGACTTTCTTGGTAATATTTATCGCAGGCTTAGCAAGTCTCTATGGCAACGTGGCTGCATCTGTGGGCTTAGTCACTTCCATGATGTTTGTCATCGCCCTTGCTAAATTCGCTTCATTCTCTAATTTATCTACTCTTATCCAACAATCTGCCCTCTGTTTAGCTGGTGGAATCTGGACAACTGTCTTATCATCAGGGCTTTGGGTGGTGCGTCCTGATGCACCTGTAAAGCAGGTAGTCGCTAAGTGTTATGACTCGCTGAGCAAATTTGTGGATTTGGCAAGGGAGAGAGCATTGAATCCACAAAACTCTCGAGAGTGGACACAGGGATTTTTGGAAGCTCAGGATATCGTCATTCAAGATTTAACATTTGCCCGTAGCGTTTGGACAGCTATGTGGACTAGGCAAAAAGGAGCTAATCTGCGGGGAAATTACTTACTCGTGTTAATCGAGGATGTAAATCAAATTCTCAATTCTGTTGTGGCATTGAGTGAATTGTTAGCGATCGCATCCACAGACCCACTTTATTCTCAGCTACAAAGAGAAATTGAGCAAGCCATAGAACAATTGGCAATTGCTGTGCAAACCTTATCACAAGCAATTGTCAAAGAAAAAAACTTAGTTCACCTGGGAGATTTAGATCGGACAATTGAAGCACTAAAATACCAATGGCAAGTTATCCGCGCTCAACTCCTCAATCAAACTGTAAACGTCCAGATAGATGAATATGGCGAACTACTCAACCTCAAAAAGATTACAGCCATTCTGACAAACCTGGCACAGCAAATTCATATTGATGCAGAGATTGTTACAGATCTAAGACAGGGAAAACAGCGCCGGATTACCCAGCGAAATATTTCTCCTCCAACTCAGCCAGAGGATTCTGGAATTATTGACACACTGCGAAATAATTTTACTTTTGATTCAGTCCTGTTTCGTCATGCATTGCGTTTAGCACTAGTAACAACCCTTGCTGAATTACTGGCCTTGGTATTGCAATTACCAAGAGGTTACTGGATAACGCTAACAGCTTTAGTTGCACTCAAGCCCAACTTTGGTGGCACCTCTGAGACAACAGTGCAAAGAGTCATCGGTACCATTTTGGGCGGAATTATCGGCATAACTCTAGTTTTACTATTTAACAATCCATTGGCAATCGTACTTTGTTTCTTGCTGCTCGTGTTTACTGCAATGTCAGTGCGATCGCTAAGCTACAGCATATTTATCATACTGCTCACTCCCGCCATCATCTTACTACTCAACTTGATTAGTGCAGGTGACTGGAAGATTGGAATATTGCGTATCGTTGATAGCTTCGTTGGGGGTGTCTTAGCACTGCTTGGTAGCTATTTGCTTTTCCCCCGTTGGGAACGACAGCAACTTCCGGCACAACTAGAAAAGACAATTCGAGCAAATCTCGCTTACTTTCAGCAGGTAATAGCCAACTACCTCCATCGAGAACACGGTGTATTTACTGATTCTATTAATATGTTACGCCATCAAGCGGCACTAGAAAATGCCAACGCTACCGCCGCCGCTCAAAGATTGTTCAGCGAACCTCGTCACGTTCAGGGAGAAATCGAACCTGTAATGACGTTGATGGTATACATTCGCGGCTTTTTCAGTTCAGTTACAACTCTGGCAGAACATATCCGGGAATTTAGCGGCGAGTATCAATTTACTGAACTCATACAACTGACCGATACCATTATCCAAGTTTTGGAAAACTTAGCAGATGCCCTGCAACAAGGACAACCACCCCAACAGTTACCAGCGCTGGATAATTATCTCGAAGCAATTCACAGTCAAATTCAACACCTACATACTGCTCGATTATCAGAAATTGCCACAAATCCCAATACTTTAACTACTGCTACATTACAAGCTGTTCGAGAACAAACTCCCCTATCCATAGAACTGGAGCGAATTGTTAATGAAGTAAAAGTTATACACTGTGTGATTGACCGTATCCAACGGTAAATCACCAGATAACTAATTAGCCGGACATCATATAATATTATTTTCGTAGTCGCTACAGACTTGGGAGTAGTCGTTACAGACTTGGGAGTAGTCGTTACAGACTTGGGAGTAATCGCTAAAGACTTGGGAGTAATCGCTACAGACTTGGGAGTAATCGTTACAGACTTGGGAGTAATCGCTACAGACTTGAGAGTAGTCGCTACAGACTTGAGAGTAATCGCTACAGACTTGAGAGTAATCGCTACAGACTTGGGAGTAATCGCTCGCTAATAGGGTGGAATGTCACTAAAGATCATCATATTTGACATCTGTCAATAGTAAGAGTTATTAAGTATACAGCCAATTGAAGGCAGAACTTAACTACAACTATTGTTCGCAACTACAGGATAGAACTACCTTGTTGCGCCCGATTCACTTTCTCTGGAATTAGGCAGGCCTTTGGCTTGTCGGTAATTATAGAAACAGCAAAGAACCATGACAGCAACAATATCATTCCCCCTTCAAAGCAACTTCAGCGTTGGGTATCAACAGCGACAACCAAAATTGATTGAGTGTGAAGCATTGGTAATTTTTGACAGCCGTGTTGAGGATCTTGAGATTCTTTATGCTGCCTTGTCACCTAAGGCTTTGGGTTATACTCTCACACCCGAAGACGACGCGCTAGTAGTGATTACAAACTTAATAGCACAAACAAAAGCAAAACGGTTAGCGCTGGTCGCCCACGGAACCCCCGGAGTCTTGCAAATTGGGGCATTGCCAATCAATGGCCAACAAATCAAAAAACAAGCCCAATTATTGCAACAGTGGGATGTTGCCGAAATTGCCCTCTACAGTTGCCAAGTCGGGAAAGATGCCGAGTTTATTAGAGAATTGGCGCAGTTGACAAAAGCAGAAATATTTGCGGCTGCCGGTAAAGTAGGCGCACCAACTCAAGGCGGAAGTTGGCAGTTGGATATTCAATCAGGCGTAGGCAAAATGAATGCGCCTTTGACAGCAAATGGGTTAGCAAAATATCCAGGTGTGTTAGCTTCCCCAATCGCCCTGAATCTCAACTCCACCAACAACACGCAGTTATTACAAGAACCAAGCGGACAAAAAGGTGGCCTAACAGATGGTCATACCTCTAAAAATTCTTATGCCTTTGCGGCGTTGAAAGCCGATGGTTCTGTGGTCACTTGGGGCGATAGTACAATGGAGGAGATAGCAGTACAGTCTCAAGCCAACTAGCCTCTGGTGTCACCAATATCTTTTCTACATATTATGCCTTTGCGGCGTTGAAAGCCGATGGTTCTGTGGTCACTTGGGGCTATAGTAACTATGGAGGAAATAGCAGTGCAGTCTCAAGCCAACTTACTTCTGGGGTAATCAACATTTCCTCTCCCTTTGACCCCATTGGACTAATAGTTGCAGAAAATAGTCCAACTAATACCGCCATCGGCACTTTCAGCAGCGTTGACCCAGACACAGGTGACACTTTTACCTACAGCTTAGTCTCTGGTACTGGCAGCACTGATAATAATTCTTTCACGATTAACGGCAATCAACTGCTAATTAATGCTTCTCCAAATTTTGAAGCTAAGTCTAGTTACAGCATCCGTGTCCGCACTACAGATCAAACTAATTCATCCTACGAAAAAGCTTTCACTATCAGCATCTCTAATGTCAACGACCCACCAACCTTACAAGCCGTCACCCCTGCTAACCTAATAAACACCCCTGCTGATGACACCTTCACCGACATTACAGGCATCCTTGTCGGCGCAGACGACGACATCGATACAAACCTTGTCTACGGCATCACAGGTGGTAATGTCACTGGCAACACTTCCACCCTCACCGGCAACTACGGCACTCTCAGCCTCGACACCCAAACTGGGGCATACACCTACACCCCCAATGCTACTGCCATCGATGCCCTGACTACCAATGCCTCTGATAATTTTACCTTCAGCGTTAGTGATGGCAGTTTGAGTGCTACCCAGCCGTTTGCCGTCAACATTACTGGTGCTGACGACACACCTACCACTACCGTGGTTGATGCCAAGTTCATTAATAGCACCAATGATATCTTTAAAATCGACGCCAGCGAGTTCACCAAAGTCAACATTAAAATCAAAATTAAAGGACGCAGTTCCAAATTAGTCAACGAACTCGGCGTCTTCAGCGTTGATGACAGCCTTGGCACTATCGACGGCATTGCACCAGGGGTAGCAGGTTATCAAGAAAAAGCCCTCTCTAGAGCCAAAATCATCTTCTCAGTCATCACCAACAACCCCACAGGCTTTAATCAACAAGACCTCAGCCGCATCCTTCAATTGCAGGGTGGTACACAACTGCGCTTTTATTTGAAGTCTCAAAGTAAGATTATCTTCTCAGACACAACCACCCAAAAAATCACTTCCCAAAGCGGAGGTGGCTTTACTTTGGGCTGGAAAGATGGTTCCCGTGGCGATTCAGTTTTTGATGACTTGCAAGTGAATATTCAACAAACTGATGAACAATTACCCATCGGTACATCTTTGCAAGGAGAATCAGAAGGCGAAGCCCTGGATTTGCGGGATTTCGGCACTGACAGCCTAATTAGTGGCACTTTCATTGTCAACCGCGAAGCATCTTACAACAACTTTGTCGGTTTCTATCAAGTTACTGATGAGGAGGGTGGCATTGATACCAATGGTGATGGCACAGCAGACATCCTCCCTGGACAAGCCGGTTATGTACAAGCGGCAATCAAGTCACGGATGACTGATATTGCCTTATCGGTAGGTAATCAAGGTACAGGCAACCACAATGGCAACTTTAAAGGCGGTGGCATTTATGTGCCATTCCTGATTGTTGACGGTAAAGTTGATGCTTTGTTAGACAGTAATTCTAGCAATGACCCGACAGTTTACTTCACTTTCTTGGGTGCCAATACTGACAAGACTCAGCACGTCAAGATGTTAGGTGATAATGTCTTTGGTTTTGAGGATCTCTCTGGTGGCGGCGACAAGGATTACAACGATGTCATTGTCAAAATTAATTTGACTCATAACATCACGTAAGTATTGAGCGGCATTAATCTATAGCGGTTTCCATTCAGATGCGGTACAACATTATGTCGCCAGGTGTAGGGGCACAGCTGTGCTACCCTACGTTCGCGGAGCGTCCCACGGGGATGGGATGTTTTTTTAATTGGAAGTCCCTAAAACCCCGCTTAGTTTTAAAAAGCGGGGTTTTGCTATCATCACTTCAGATAAACTTTGCTTTTCCCCGCAAGGGGATGGAAATTGAGTAAAATATTCAACATGTTTGCATAACAATCAGCGATGGTAAGAGCAGCTACATCTACTAGGCGCAAAACCAAGCTAAAATCACCTTTTGTTCCCACATGGGCAGATGATACTGAATTGGTGGGATTGGTGTTTGACCTTGAGCCGACTACTTCCACTTCCCTCTATTCGCAATACACTATCGGTCTTCATGCTTGGTTTCTTGACCAAGTACGGCAATTCAACCCAGACCTTTCTGCATATCTCCACGATGGAGAATCAGAAAAACCGTTCAATATTTCGGCGCTGGAAGGTCAACTCCTCGCCAGTGGAAGACAACTGCAACTAGAAGCTAAGCAAATTTACCACTGGCATGTCAATGCTTTGTCTCAAAAAGTGGTAGAGTTTCTCAGCCAATGGTTAACCCAATTGCCACAAACATTGGACTTAAGAAATGCTCCTCTTGAGATTAAACAGGTGAGTATTGCTCATCCACCTACTACCTACAGACAATTGTTAGAGTTCCCCAAAGAAAAACGCTCTCAAATCAATCTCAGCTTTGTTTCGCCTACCAGCTTTCGCCGCAAAGGCCATCATTTTCCTCTCCCGGTGCCAGTTAATCTTTTTCACAGCTACCTGCGCCGCTGGAATGACTTTTCGGGAATGCCAATGGAACCAGAATCTTTTCTTGATTGGATAGACGAAGGAGTAATCATCCATCAGCACCGCTTGGAGTCAGTGAAGGTAGCAGCTGGCAAAAGAGGTTCGGTGACTGGTTTCACAGGAGCAATTTCTTGTGGTTTGAGTAAGCCCGCTTTAGCTAACTCTGAGTTTACTCAGTTATTTTATGCTTTGGCACGACTGGCTCCTTACTGCGGTACGGGACACAAAACGACCTTTGGATTAGGACAAACCCGTTTAGATTGGGTGGAACCTGAGATGAACGTACCCACTCAAGTGCTGACAAATCTGTTGGGAGAACGCATTGATGAATTGACAGCGCTATTCACCGCCCAACGAAAACGCACAGGAGGCGATCGCGCTGATAAAATTGCTTCTACATGGGCAACTATCCTAGCCCGCCGGGAAATGGGAGAATCATTGCAGGTAATAGCCGAAGATTTAGAAATGCCTTACGCAACTGTAAAAACTTATGTAAAATTAGCCCGTCGAGCCTTGGGGGAGTGATGGGGAGTGTGGGGAGATGAGGGAGCAGGGGAGGCAGGGGAGGCAGGGGAGGCAGGGGGAGAAATAAGCAATGCCCAATGCTCCATGCCCAATGCCCAACTTCTTATTCTGCACCGAAGTTTGCTGATTCACAGTATAAACGATACAGTTCACAGGAAAAGTTGGCGCGATCGCCCGCCAGTTTTATTAGCCCAATACTTTCTAATTTATAAGCAAGTATATATTCCAATTTTATACACTCTTGTGCAGCAATTAACTTTTTAACCGCAGCACCCAATTCTGGCTGCTCTTGAAGTGCTGTTAACAGCCGTCGTAAGTGGTCGTTATAAATTCCTGATTCAGTGGCTGCTTGTTGCAATAGCTGGTTTAAGGTCACGTTTCCCTGAGAAACGTGATACAAAGCTAGACGCACTAAATAGGGATGTCCCCCTATCATTGACATCAGTTGCTTTGCTTGTTTACCATCTCTCCAATCTAGCCCATGACGTTGTGCTAAATCCTGCACCTGTTCCATTGTCAATGGGGGTAGCTTTAGCGGTAAGCCGATATTAAACGGCGATTGGTTGAGCTTTAAAGGAACATAAATTTCTGTTGAATAAGCTACAAGCAGCCGGAGTTTTTGCCAAATTTCTGTTTGTTTGGCTTGCTCGTGCCAAGAACGCAACAAGGGCAAAAATTCTTGAGCAATTGCCGGATACTCAAACACCCGATTTACTTCGTTCAACGCCAAAACAAGTGGACAAGTAAGATTTTCTAGCAAATACCTTTGAAAATAGTTGGTGCAGCTAACTTTGCTGCCGATTTCTTCGTCCCAATAATCAGCAAGCCTGGATTGTAGCTCTAACTTACTACTGATATTTGCACAAAACCAGCGTAAAAATTTATCGAGGTTGGTAAATATTGCTGAGTCTGCTTGCTGAAAGTCTAAATTCACACTGTGGTAACCAACAGATGCAGCGTAATCAATAATTCGTAGCATGAGCGAGCTTTTCCCCATTTGGCTAGAACCTTTGATGCGAATAACACATCCTGGCTCAGTAATTTCTCTATAAGCGAGTTCCTCAATTGGGGAACGAGGGATATAAAAGCGGGAGGATAGCATTACTGGGCCACTGGGGAATTCTAAGGTAGGAGGCGTATTGCTGGTGTGTTTCTCGATTAGTTGCTGTTGTGCTTTGGTGAGGGGGCGTACCTCTAGGGTGTGACGGAAGTTGGCTTTGCTAATCGGTTCTCCAAAAATTTCACTAAGTACATGCCACAACTGGGAAGCAATTTCTCTGATACTTTGTGCCCCATAGTGGGCTTCATCTGCCATGTACCTGTAAGTTTTTCCCTCCCAGCACGAGCGCAACACTAATTCTTGCAGCGGTGTCAAAGGTTTTTTTTGGCTGACTAATAGAACTTGTAACACTTGATCGATGTTCATTTTCTGGATCTGTAGGTCGCATTTTACCTTCATTGAGATATAGGCAACTCCAACAACCCAAAATGTAGTCAATGTTCGGCTATGTTCTGGAGTTAGCAGCAGTGTTTTTTTGAAAAAGCCTACAAAACAAGTATTGACAATTAAATTTTTATCTGAAACATTTACTATACAATAATTACAATCTTTTCAAAATCCCGTAATTTACAAAAATCAACAATTATTGAGTTAAATTTTACACCAAATTATGGTTTAATTTCTACATTTAGAATATAAAATGTAGGTGATTTTTATAATTGAAGGGATATCTTTAGGGAAATTAAACAACAATTTTTTCTTTACTAAAGTTTTGGTCTCATTAAAAAATGTTGTTAGGCTAATCATAAACTCCTAAACCTTATATATTTATTCTCCACAGAAAAAATATTATCTTAGCTAATCTGGTGTTGCAGACATCCAATATTAGTAGGTGATGTCTAGGATGATCTGGGTCTATCTACACAGATGAAATTCAGTAAAGTTGAGTTCTAATGCTAAATGGTTGACAAATTATGCTTATATGAAATAATTAACATCTATGTGTTTTGATGTTCTGTAAAATTATTTAAATTTTATTTATGCTTCAACATGAACATATTAATAATTCTTGGTGAACTCAGCCTGATAATTTTTGTTTTTTTACTAATCAACTGGCTTGTAAACAAGGCATTCAAGCTGCTGATTAAGTCGTCTATATTTAAGAATGAGGATAGGGGCATCAAAACCCTGCGGCGGAACATCACAGGGTTGTTGTTAGTTATTTGTTTGGTGTCGTGTGTTGGAATTATAGGTGCCAATGGTTATTTAGTTTATCGTGGCGAAAACCTTCAACAATACACACTAAACCTGATTCGGCGTATTCCATTAGAGTTTTGGAGAACTCTAGGAATTGGCGTTGCTAAAAGTATTGGCACTTTGATTTTAGCGGCGATCGCGCTGAAATTCATCAACTATTGGCTGAAAATAGCTAAGATTCGCGCCAAGAACTTACAAAGAAGTACTGCTGACGATGAAAGTATTGATTCTTTCTTCCGCGCCCTTAATCAAAGAGTCAGTGGGGGAATTTGGTTGTGGGCTGCAATTGTGTGTGCGGAGTTTCTGAAATTACCCCCTGTAGTTTCGCAATATTTGTACATCGCGCTGCGGATTTATCTAATTATTGCTGTCGGGTTCCTGATACTCAAAGCAGTGGCGGCGGTAGTTGATAGCCTAGATGCTTTGAGCATCAGATACTCTAGCCCTGATAACCTGCTGAGATTCTACGATCGCCTCAGGCACCTGATACCCTTTTTAAAGCGGTGTCTGGAATTTGTAATTTATGTCTGCATGGCCACATTGGTAATTCAGCAGATACAGTTAATCGCCAATGTCGCAGTTTTTGGCGAGCGAATTATCAAAATCATCGCCATTATCTTCGTTAGTCGTGCGTTGTTTGAGGTCATCTACTTATTTATTGAAGAGGTGCTATTCAAAAACCAGGATCTGACAGACATTCAAAGAAGTAGACGCCTGACCCTGGTTCCTCTGTTTCGTAGTTTCTTACAATATTTAATTTACTTCGGCGCGATCGTTTCCATTCTCTACACCGTCAAAATCGATCCAACTCCCATACTTGCAGGTGCGGGTATTGTCGGCATAGCTGTGGGTTTAGGGGCACAAACACTGATTAACGATATCGTCTGCGGCTTCTTTATTCTGTTTGAAAACTACTACTTAGTGGGTGACTATATTGAAGCTGGAAAAAGTGAAGAAAGAATTGTCGAAGGTATTGTCGAGGCAATTGAACTGAGAACCACTCGTGTGAGACATCCCAATGGTCAATTACAGATTATTCAGAATGGGAATATTGGCTCAATTACTAATTACTCCAAACAATATATCTTTGCAGTAGTAGAAATTGGTGTCCCTTATGATTCCAACTTAGTTGATGTCTACAAAGTGATTGAGGAGGTGGGACAGCAGTTAAAAGCAGACTATCCAGATGTACTCGAAGGTACACAGGTGGATGGAGTGGAAAGTCTTGGTGAATCTAACTTGTTGCTGCGGACATTGACGAAAGTCAAACCAGGAAAACATCTGCAAATCCAGCGCATTCTTCGCAAGATTTTTACACATGTCCTGCTGCGGGAAGGAATTGTCATTCCCAGTCGTGTTGAAACTGCTGAAGATTAATTTACTACTCTTTTTTAACCAGATAGAATTCCGGAGTCATCAAAGGGGAGTGGGGAATCGGGAGTCGGGAGTCGAGGATATAGCATTGGTCAGGGCTTGTGACCCACTGTGTTGTTGGGACTACCCCTTTCCCGACTCCCTACTCCCGCCCCAACGGGGCCTGGTCATTCAATTTTGGATTTGAGATTATTCCTGCAATCCCAAATCCAGCACCAAAAGTTTTAAATTAGAAGATTTGAGGTAAATAGCAAATGATTTATACCCTCATTGCCCAAGCGGCAGAATCTACATCAAAAGCGCCCGTAGCACCGGCGCCACCGACTTTCCCGACGGCAGCACAAATCACTGCTTTCTTATATACATTTGGTGCATCTGTAATTGTTTGCTTTGTCATTTATATATTACTCTTCTATATACTGCGATCGTTTCTGAGGCGCACAGAAAAAGATACAGGTCTGCTAATTCTTGCGATTTCACAAATTCCGGCGATCGCAATTTTTCTGTTTGTGAGTCTCAAAATATCGCTGTTCCAATTAGGTTCAGGAGGAATCATCGATTGGATTGGGCAAGGACTCACAGCTTTGCTAATTGCTGCTTTGACTTACTTGATAAGTCTGTTATTTACCGAAGCAGCAGTTGCCTACTTGAAAGACTACGCCCGCAAAACTGAAGCTGTTTGGGATGACGTATTAATTCCACTACTGCAAAACTTTATCCCAGTAATTACATATATAATTGGCATCTCTCTGTTTTTCAGCAGCCTGGGAGTTGACTTAAGCGGAATTGGTTTAGCAATAGGTAGTATCACCGTAGTTTTGGGATTAGCAGTCAAAGATATTTTAAGCGATTTTTTCAGCGGGTTGGTCTTGTTAGTTGACACACCCTTTAAATTTGGAGATGTCATCTCCATGCCGGATGGTTCAATTGCAATTATCAAACAAATTGGTATCCGGGTAACCAAACTATATTTAATTAACGAGCATTGTGAGGTTTATGTACCGAACACATCGTTGGGAGGTCAAAATATAGTCAACCTCAGTCGTCCTACAACTCACTACGCTTATACAATTAAAGTGTCAGTCAGAGTTGATGCTGATGCAGTGGTAGCAACAAATATTTTGCAAGAAATTATCATTGGACATCCAGATACTTTAGGTGATATCGATGAAAAACTTGGATGCTTAGACAGTTTTGCTGCATTAAGAGAAGCAGAGGGCGATAAACTTTCAAAGAAAGAAGCAGGACGGCTGCGTTTATTAGTTGAAAAAGATGTCAACAACCAACTGCAAAAACTTGAGGAGGCATTTGAAGGGTTCGTGATGGAAATTAAGCAGCTAGAAAAGGGGGGATTGAATCCAGAAGAACTCAGAAGTATCCAGAAAAACTATCTAGAAGTATTGAACATTGTTGGTCTGGCAGTCATTACAGAACGTAAAGGCAAACGACTGCGATCGCGCCTAGAAGAACAACAAACTGGAAAAGCAACTTTGATTGGCTTGATTCGTGAATGGTATCAAACTTGGTTAAAAGACCCCGATCTAGTATTTGAAGACCAAAATATTCTCCCAGATGAATGGGAGCAAAAGATTGAACTGTTGAAAATTAAACTGAATAAAATATTTCAGAAAATTTCTAATCCTGGAGTAGATGAAACTAGATTAGATGACTACTCAATAAAATTTGTTGAATGGTTACATGACAATTTTAAAGAGTCTAATACTGCCTGGAAAGAACCACAAGTTCAGCTAACTGATATCCAAGGCGCTGCGATGCAATTTTCTGTGAGGTTCTACGTTGATAATATTCAATTAGAACACTGGCGGCGTGGTAACCGCGTCCAAAATGAGGTACGTCGAGAAATGGTACGGCGGTTAAGACAAGCTTATATTTACACACTAGGATGATCAAATAGAGTCTTTGAACCTCGCGTGACTATAAGTCACGCGAGGTTCAATTACTGAAATTAGGCAGAGATTTCAGTTCAGATGCAGTGAGGTCGCGCCATTGACCAGGTTGTAGGTCATCTAATTGTAAGTGGACGATGCTGACCCTCACCAATCGCAAAGTTGGAAACCCCACAGCCGCAGTCATGCGCCGTACTTGGCGGTTTTTTCCCTCTGTCAAAGTCATTTCCAGCCAAGCTGTTGCTACATTTTTGCGAAATCTAATTGGCGGGTTGCGTTCCGGTAGCTGTGGTTCTTCTGGTAACAGTCTAACTTTTGCTGGCTGAGTGCGGTAATCTTGAATTTCCACACCTGTTTGCAACCTTTTTATCGCCTCTACATCAGGAATTCGTTCTACCTGTACCCAATAAGTGCGTTGATGAGCAAAACGCGGATGGGCGAGGCGATGTTGCAATTGTCCATCGTTGGTTAACAAAAGCAAACCTTCACTGTCCCAATCTAAGCGTCCCACAGGATAGACATCAGGCACATCAATATAATCTTTGAGAGTGCTATGTGTGGGAGTCTCTTTTGTAAACTGGCTGAGAACGCCATAGGGTTTGTAAAAAATAATATATCGATAGTGATTAGGCATGGGGCATTGTAATTTATGATGTCAGTAATTCTTGGCTTGATGGTTGATAATAAGTATGGCTCAGGTTTCTAAAAGGCGATCGCCCCATAGATATATCTAGCCTTAAAAGCCTGTAGAGCAAGCTTATCAGCAGTGCGTAGGTGTAGCCATACCCAGCCCGCTATTCTCAGTAAAATCCATATTAAATCTGACTGATGGATACCGAGTATTTTCATTTAAAAATAGATAAATATACAAGTAAGGCAAAGTAAAAAAATTATCATTCAAGTAGTGACACTCAACTTAGCAAAGATTATAGTGATTAAATTAACTTCATTTACTGTGTAATCAAACTAGTTGTTCACTGCTTGTAACCATTTTAAAAGTGTGATTACAGTAAAAAATTAGTCTTGATAAATATGCAATAAATTATACTGAAAACCCAATTTTCGGCTGATTTTTTGTGCCTGAAAACAGTAATACCGACAGGTTAATATCTCAAGTTTCCAAAACAATTGATTTAGGTAGGTAGAACTTATGGCAACTTTCAAGGGTACTAACGCTAATGATGTCCTCAACGGTACCGCGAGCGCTGACATCATCTATGGCTACGAAGGCGATGACTTCCTCAGTGGTGGAGCCGGTAACGACTTACTAGATGGTGGCACTGGTAAGGATACATTGAAAGGTGGAGCGGGTAACGATACTTACATCGTTGATAGCACTGGGGATATTGTCAGTGAAGATGACGGCTTTGGTGGCGATGCGGGTGGTATTGATACAGTTAAGTCTTCTATTACCTACTACACCTTGGGTAGCTATGTCGAAAACCTGATCTTAACCGGGACAGCAGACATAAATGGCTATGGGAATGCACTAAATAATGTGATTACAGGCAATAGTGGCAATAATTACATCTCTGGAAAAGATGGTAATGACACCCTCTATGGTCTTCAGGGAGACGATATTCTCATTGGGGAAGCTGGAAACGACAAACTCTATGGTGGTGAGGATAATGACAACCTCTCCGGCGGCGCGGGAGATAATAGCTTATACGGCGAACTAGGTAACGATTTACTCAATATTTCTGATTCTTCTGGGAAAAACCTCTTAGACGGTGGGTCTGGGAATGATTCATTTAGTGCTGCCTACACCACTGGCAACAACACCCTTAAGGGAGGAAGTGGGTATGATTCTTTGGATATTTCTTATTCTTCTGGGAAAAATCTCTTAGACGGTGGTTCTGGAACTGATTCATTTTATGGTGGCAAAAGCACTGGCAACAACACCTTCAAGGGAGGAACTGGGAATGATTCTTTCTATGCTTCTTATTCTTCTGGGAATAACCTTTTTGACGGTGGCTCTGAGAATGATTTCGTTTATGCTGACAATGCCACTGGCAATAACACCCTTACAGGAGGAACTGGGGATGATACTTCGGATATTTCTTATTCTTCTGGGAAAAACCTCTTAGATGGTGGCTCTGGGAATGATTCATTTAATGCTGCCTACACCACTGGCAACAACACCCTCAAGGGAGGAATTGGGAATGATAATTTCAATGTTTATTCTTCTTCTGGGAATAACTTTATAGACGGCGGCTCTGAGAACGATTCATTTTATGGTCAGTACAGCACTGGCAACAACACTGTCAAGGCAGGAATTGGGGGCGATCATTTCGATATTTCTTCTTCTTCTGGGAAAAACTTTTTAGACGGCGGCTCTGACAACGATGTATTTTTTGCTAGCTATACTACTGGCAACAATACCCTCAATGGAGGAAATGACGATGACTCGTTCTATTTGGAAGCCCCATTTGCTGCTCCCTCTTCCTTAGTGACTCAAACTGTAGATGGGGGTACAGATGACGATTATTTGTCCGTCGATTACTCCCCTGCTGTTACGGCAATCACCTCAACATTTGATGCCATCACTAACCAAGGCTCGATTACAGCTGGCATGATTCAGGTTCGGTATAAGAATATAGAACGATTAAAGATCCAGGGTACAGCTTATGATGACAACATTGTGGGCGGTAATAAGAACGATGAGCTATTCGGGTATGATGGCAACGATCTCCTAATTGGAGGCAAAGGCCATGACACTCTGCACGGGTCTGATGGCATTGATACCTTTGGCTTTAATACATACAATCAAGGCATTGATTATATTGCTGACTTCGACGCGAGTGTTGAGCATATTCAGGTATCGGCTGCTAGTTTTGGTGGTGGGTTAGTAGCAGGTGGACTTTTGGCTAGTCAGTTTACTATCGGTTCAGGCGCGACAACAAACGCTCAGCGATTTATCTACGACAACACTATAGGTCAACTATTCTTTGACCAAGATGGTAGCGGTGATGTCTTTACTCAAGTACAATTCGCGCAATTAATCAGTGGACTCTCACTAACTGAAACCAATTTCGTTATTGTTGCCTAATTGTAATACCAAATCTCGGCATTGCAGATTTACAGCGATCGCATCACAAAAACTATCTTCAAAGTGCGATCGCTCCGACACCAGGAAATGCGATCAATTATTGTAGACGCGATTTATCGCGTCTGCGGATTTATCGCGTCTAAAAAACTTTTGCAACAAATCTATTGTCGTTCAAAGACGAATAAAATTGAGACTGGTTTTTTAGTCTTTGGGTGACAGGGTTCGATTAATTTCAACAAACGGTAATTTCTCAGATGAAACTCACGAATCCATGATTCGATTGTTCTGAAGTACCAGGGAGCAGGATGAAACGACTCTAATCCGATTCCTTGCCAAGAAGTCTCTCGCCAACCATCAGAGTATGGTAAGTCGCCGCAAGCCATCAGAGGATGAAGTGTTTGAACGATTATTTTTCCCTTATCCGGTAACAAACTCTTACCTGCCTGGGCTATCTCGCCAATAGCGCTTTCCCCAAGCAGTGAAAAATTGCAGATGAAGCAGTCAAACTCGTTAATGCTGCCAAATTTTTGCGACGGAAGATCCGAGTAGGAAGACACAACAAAGCGGATATCGCCAAGGCACCGCGCTGATTCAACAAGCTCGGCAATGCCATCAACTCCCCAGCCATCAAACCCGCGACAGAACAGTTCACGACATAACCAACCTTCCCCACACCCGATGTCTAAAAAAGTTCGCGGTTCAAGTTCAACTACGGCTTCTACAATCGCTGTGTCTGTGACTAAAGCACGGCTTTCAAGAAGTTGGTCACGAACTACACGCGTCCACGGTTTGGCATTCACTGCCCATGAATCGAGAATTTGTTGTTCGTTTTTCTCCATAGTCCAATTACCTGAAATACGCTGTAATTTCTTCTGAATTCTGTATTCTGAATTCTTTTTTTAATTTAATTCACCAAACTTAGGACTCCACCAGCCTTTTTGTGTAGAAAAATAAGCCACATCTTGATGTTTTTTATCTTGACGTGATTGGGGGTTAGAACACCGTAACATTGTTTTGTTTTGTCCTTCCTTAATGTAGCTATATTCTTCTAATGGTTTTTTACATACTGGGCAAGAGTATGAAGTTAGCTTAGCTTGAGGTTTTGGAACACTTTCATCCTTGGGTACTTTGTTTCGAGGTTGTTCCCAAGTTTTATTAAAGTCACTCCAAAAAAGGACGATGTTTTCACAGCCGCTAACACATTTGAGAAAGTATTTCTTTTTGACTTTGCTGCTGGGAATTTTAGCGAGAAAATTTTTGCATTCAGGGCAGCGAGTTTTGGAAGTTTCATATTTGCGTTCTCGCCCTGGTGAAGCTTTGTTTCCAGATGTAGGACTCACGGCTACAGTTTTGGCTTTGGCTAAAGCTGGGGCAAAGTATTCCTGATTCCAAGTGCTTAAGTATTGTTGCCAGCCTTGTTTGCCAACTGCGATCGCATCTAGAGCATCCTCCATCTTAGCTGTAAACTCTGCCTCTAGTAAATCCGGTAAGGCTTTCTGTAAGAATGCGTCAACTTCTAACCCCAAAGCCGTTGGTTGCAAATGATCCTTTGTCAACTGCACATAATCCCGCTTCTTCAAGGTGGCGACGGTGGGAGCGTAGGTACTGGGGCGACCGATACCTTTGCGTTCCATTAGTTGCACTAGTTTCGGTTCGCTGTATCGAGGCGGGGGTTGTGTCTGTTTCTTCTCATGCTGTGCATTTTTTAGGGTGAGTATCTGTCCCTGTTGTAACTGGGGTATAACTGTATCTTTACTGAGATTATTCCAGTACCGGGCATAACCGTAAAACTCAACTACTTGTCCATGACAAAGCCATAGCAGATTTCCAGATTGAGTGATTACTTGAGTTTTCCGGAGTTGGGCTGGACGACATTGAGAAGCGATCGCCCGTTTCCAAATCATCACATACAGGTTAAAATCATCACCTGGCAGTTCTTCTCGTAACTGGGCTGAAGGACGAAAGACATCTGTTGGGCGGATAGCTTCATGTGCTTCCTGAGCCAATTTAGCACTGCGATGTTTGGCTAAGGACTGGGGTACATTCTGCGGGTCATTTTGCTCTAACCACTGACGCGCACTGGCACAAAATTCCGGACTTAACATCACCGAATCTGTTCGCATATATGTAATTAACCCGGCCTCATAAAGCTTTTGGGCAACTTGCATGGTTTTGTCTGGAGAAAACCTCAGCTTGGAACCGGCTGCTTGTTGGAGGGTGGAGGTGGTGAATGGAGGAGGTGGTTGACGCTGAACTATTTTCCCTTCAACCTTTATCACCTGATGAGGATGGCGACGTGCTTCTTCAACTAACCTATTTGCTTCTGCTTCAGATAAAACACGCTTGCTTTCTGGTACCTGCGTAGTATTTACTGCGGCATCATCATCAGTTTCAGTTTTTTGTTCTGGTGTTTCTGAGTCAGAATTCGCCGTTCCTTTGTAGAAAGCCCGAAATCCTTCGGCGTAATCCACCCAAACACTCCAGTAGTCTTGGGGTACAAATATTTGAATTTCTTTTTCGCGTTGACAAATCAAGTGCAATGTGGCGCTTTGAACTCGACCGACACTTTTTGCTCCATTGTTTAGTGCCCAAACCAGGGGACTTCCCTTGTAGCCGACTAACTTATCCAGACAATCGCGGCATTGTCCCGCACCTACCAAGTTTAAATCTAGTTTTCTGGGTTTGGCGATCGCTTCTCGAACTGCTGATGCTGTAATTTCTGTATAAATTACTCGTTTTGGCTCTTTTAATCCCAGTACTTCTTTGATATGCCAAGCGATTGTTTCTCCCTCTCGGTCTGGGTCGGTGGCGATGACAACTTCATCAACCTGTTTGACTGCGGCTTTTAATTGCTGAATGGTTTCCTTTGCTCGTTGGTCACGGGGAATATAATTGCATTTGATCCGACTGCCATCCATGCTAAAGCCCAACGAGTCTTCACCTTCATCGCTGAGTTCGCGGATATGCCCACAGCTAGCACGAACAATCCATTCTGAACCCAGGATTTGACTGAGTTTTTTGACTTTTCCGGGAGATTCTACGACAAGGAGGCGTTTGGGCATAGCACCTGCGCTGAATAGTGCTTTATATTGGACTGGCGATCGCACTAAGCAATTACCTATCTTAGTATAAAGGTACTATAATACTTAGCTCTTTTAAGAATTTTTACACTCAACTTGGCAGTCAATATAATTCGTAATTGATAATTCGTAATTCGTAGTTACAATCAGTGGAGGCTTGAACCCACCACTGAATTGTTGCACCACCAAATCAAAGATTTGCTGGGGCCTTGTACCCATTTAATTACGAATTACGAATTACGAATTACGAATTAGTAATTATTTGGTCAATCTTTTACCTATGAATAGGCTTTTTTATAATACCAATTTGAAAAATAATTGCGATAAATAGATTCACCAAGGCTACTCGCAAGGCAAAATTTAAATATTTGAGTATCTACCATCATCAATCAGCAGCAGCATAATCAGGCAATGCTATCAGTTCCGAACTCACAGCATTGAGATAGTTTTGATCGTCCAAAATTTGTGGTTGTAATTTCTTTGCATTTATGGCAGCTATGACCAAATCTTTTGCAATAATATTACTACTTAGAGTTTTAAATACTAGCGTTCCTCCGCTGGGAATACCATGTTGCAAAAGACCGCCTTGGTAAGCATAAGCAACTAGATCGAAAGGTTCAATGTGACTAATACTACTCAAGTTACCGGGTAAGATTATTGCTTGATTAGTGTTAGTTGCAACTGTTTGCGCGGCACTAATTGCAGGCATCAGAGTAATTGAAGCAACAAGCAGTAAAGAATCTAGCAAAATAGAGAATTTCATAGGGTAATCCTGAATTGAAGTAAAGAGTTATTAGTTTTAGTAAGTTTTAGTAGTTTAAAAATAGAAAGGGGAGAATTAGGGGAGAAACAAAAATCAACAGTGGCGATGCCTGGGTTTGTCTACGCCTACGCACTTCAGAAAAAATGTATCAATGCCTCAGTCTACGAAAAAGCGCGTTTTTGCGGCCAACATAGCTGCAATTTATGTTTGGCAGCTTATATTTAACTCGTTATGGCCATAACATAGCTCTGGCGAATCTTCTTCCGAATTCCCAGTACCTAATTTGTAAATATGAGCGATCTAAAAACCTCAATTCATCAACCTGGACTAGTTCTCACGCCTGGTTCAGAAGGCTGCTGGGATAATGCATCGTGGTGTGAATTAACGATGCATAGGTTGTTTCAGGCTTTTCTTAATTATCGTGCGATGCCTACGGCGGTAAACTACGTAAATAGGCCATGCTGTGCCCTTACGAAAGATGCGGTTTTGAGACTTATTCATATTTGGTATTTATTGTCAATGCGTAAGTCCTAGTTAACTATGGATTTAGTTAATACACTTTGACATGATGAAGATTAGATACACTTGAAAATGTGATTTTCAACGCTCTTACGGAGGATTCTCAAATGCAATATAAAACAGTACAGCAACATTCTATCCTTGGCAAAGAAGTGCTACAAGGTTGTAATCTCATGCAACTGACAAACCAACAAGTACGTGAATTGAAAACCGCGCTTTGGGAGCATGGCGTGATTGTCGTTAGAAACCAACATCTAACTGCATCAGAATTGAAGGAATTTGCTAACCAAACTTTTGGTCAATTCAGCTTGAATTATCCACCCAAACCTCTAGACCCAAATATCGATGCAAATTTACAAAGTTCACATGTCGCTATTTTAGGAAATCCTCAAAAAAATAGCCAGGAAGTTTTCGGCAAGTTTGCTTGGCAATGGCATCATGACAAAGATTTGCTTCCCATAACAGAAGGTATGGATATGAATGCTTTGTATGTAGTAATGCTTTATGGAGTCGAAATACCGCCAGAAGGAATCGATGGTCAACCCCACACAACAGAATTTCTCAGTATGATTGAAGCTTATAATAATCTCGATCCTGAGCATCAGCAACAGTTAGAACAAATGTCTATGTACCATTTGCCACCAAGAAAATATCCGCCAGGAGAGGATGTGCCAATGAAAATGCATCCCATTGTTTCCACCCATAAAGTATCTGGAAAGAAAGGATTATATCTTGGCTCAGATACATCAATTGTTGTTGGTATGGAGGATAAATTGGATTTAGCAAAACAGTTTTGGCAGGAAACATTTGAAACTGTTCTGGAACGCACACCAGTTTATGCTCATGTTTGGCAGCCAGGGGATCTTGTTTTTTGGGATAATTCACAAGTGATGCACACAGGTGTTCCCTACGATGCCAGCAAGTATAAGCGCGTTGCCTTGCGTGTAGGAGTGGTGGACAAGACCTAAGATTTCCGTTTAAAAATAACTTCTGTTTAGCGTTGTTCCACATCATCATAAAATTAATTAAATGCTTGTATAGCATCAATTACTTTTGACAAATGGCAACATGATTAAACTCGACCAGTTTTTAAAGTTGGTGGGTATAGCCCCAAGTGGAGGCCAAGCCAAACTGATGATTATTGATGGTAACGTTAAAGTCAATGGCACAATTGAAACCCGGCGAGGACGGCAATTAGGATTAAGCGACGAAGTAACAGTAGCAGGGCAAACTTTTAAGGTTGGCGATGTCATCGAATAATTGACGATTATTAAAGAAAAACCCGGTCATTCTCATGACTGGGTTTTTAGCTATTTCAATCAATCAAAGGAGGTAGAGTAATTTGCTCACAACCAATTAAGCAGTGGGTTGTTCCAAATTAACTTTGACAACTTTGTTCCTTTCTTTATCGGCTTTAGGCAGTGTTAGGTTCAAAATACCGTCTTTGTATTCGGCAGTCACTTTGGTATTTTGAACTCTAGCAGATAAAGGAATTATCCGTTGAAATTGACCATAGTAAAATTCGCTCTTAATAGTACCTTTTTGTTCAGTTTTAGTTTCAGATTTACGTTCACCGCTAATGTGAACAGCATCTTCAGTAACTTGAATATCTAGGTCTTTAGCTGACATTCCTGGCAGTTCTAGTTTGAGATGAATAGCATCATCAGTTTCTTGTAGTTCAGCAGCGGGAACTCTAACTAAGTTTCTTTCAACTGAGCCAGATGGTGTTATAGTTTCTTCAAACAAGTTGTTAATTTGACGTTGTAGAGTGTCAATTTCTCTCCAGGGATTCCAACGAACTACTGTCATAACTCTTCCTCAGATTAATTAGCTATGTGTTTATTTTTTTTGGCACTTGGCTTTGTGCTTACTTTTGATATTATGCCTAGTTTAAAATGCTGTAAATTCGGTTATTCTCACCTAATAAATGAGGATTACCGCACCAACTTAGGCACTAAAAAAGATTACGGTTTGCTCTACTGGTTAGGTTCGGTAAACCGGAAAAAAATAAATTATCCCAAATTATTTGTACATTTGTAGGGGCGCATAGCTATGCGCCCCTACGACTGGATATTTTTTTAAGGCGATCGCTCTTTGAGTGTGGCACAGTTCATCGTGTATAATTGGCGATGCCAACGGCGAGCTTCGCTTACGCACCATCACTCATACCGAAACACAAAAGCTTAAGCTGAGTCCAGCTTTGAGCATGGCTCTTGAGGGGGCTACCTCATGGCATTCTTAAAGAAAAGGCTTAGCGAATAAATTATTTACTGTTCTATCAAATTAATCTTGTTAAGTTACTCAGCAGGTGCAGTTTTCACCTGATATTGTGACGCCGAACAGGAGTATAGAAACGTTGCTGAGGCTTTCTTCAGAATCTCCTCTATTTATTGTATTAATCATTATTAGTTTTTTAGTAGTAACTTTGTCAACTTGGTTATCATCTCAACCATTTACTTTCAGACCCTTTGGGTTGAATGATATTATACAAACACTGACATTGCCATTGTTTATTTCTTTGTTGGTAGAGCGTTCTTTAGAAGTTTTTATAACTACTTGGCGAAGTGCATTTATCGAGAGTTTAGATATTGAAATTCAGCGGCAAAAAGTTCTGATTGATGAAAAATTAAAGTTAGCAAAAGAGCAAAATCAACAAAGTAAAATTGCTAACTTTAAATCTAATCAAGCCAGTATTTTACCGCCTGAAGGAATGAGTTTAGAACAACAAATTATCCAAAATTTTATCCAAAGCCAAGAAGAAGTATTATTAGTAGTCAAACCAGAACTCGATGATTTAAATGCAAAAGAACGCCAAAGAGCAGCTTATAAGGCTGATACGCGAACAATTGCGCTATGGACATCGCTTTTATTGGGTCTTTTAATCAGCGCAATTGGTATTCGTTCAATTGAACCATTGGTAATTATCGATTTAAATAATCAAATTCAAGTAGTTATTTTCCGTTCTTTAGATGCTTTATTAACAGGAGGTTTAATTGCAGGAGGTAGCGAAGGAATTCATAAAATAATACAAGTTTTTATCAACTTTATGGAAGCGACATCTCAACAAATCAAAGACAAGGGGTCGCCGTAGAAAGGACTGGGGTTAGGTTTGTGCAACAGCAGTTTTTGAGATGCTGGCGATCGCCAACCATTAAGCTTGTAATCAAAAATACAAATATCTGTGGATTATCCTGAGCCAATATATAGTTCCAATCAGGCAAACTAACTCTATAATCCTCTGACAGGAGTCAGTTTATGGTTCGGGAAATACAAAAATCTCGCGTTTTAGAAAAGGCTCAGTCAAGAGCTGCTGGATTAAAGGAAATTGATCCAAATATAGATTTTGGGAATGGTCGTAGCTTAAAAAGCTTAACAGAACTAATTGAAAAGTTACGTAATGAAATTAATGCTTATAACAAAACTCTACCACTGATTGATACTTTGCGAACTGAGATGAAAGAGTTAGATAAAGAATTGAATAGTCTACTCGAAACAATGCTGATGGGAGTTGCTTTTAGGTACGGTAAAGACAGCTGCGAATATATGATGGCGGGTGGTGTTCGGACAAGCGATCGCATCCGCAAAAGCAGGAAAACTCGTTTGAAACGTGCTGCACAGAAAAAAGCCGCACAGAGTAATCAAACAACTTAGTATTATTATATTGTTTTAAGCAATTCGTAGGGGTGTATAGCTATGCACCCCTAATTTTTTTTGTAAAATACAATACATAAACTTGAATTTAGTAGTAAAGGAACCAAAAAGTATGGCCGTTTATAGTCCTCAAGCCATCCGTCATATCTTAATCGGGCTGGGATATTTAGCCCCTGAGATTGATCCTAACCCCGATCCTCAATTTGCTCCTTGGAAACGGAATAACAACCCCTTGACAGACGATGCTACCGAGGAAGCTATTAAAAAGTTTCAAAAACAGTACTCACAAAAACTTGCAGTTAATGGTAACGCTGATTCCCAGACTAGAGAAATAATGGAAGATACAATCAAAGGGCTTCAGAATAGATTGAAGTTTCACGGTTTTGCAACCAATGCAGAAATTCCTTCAGATCAGCCTTTTTATGGGCCAGCCACTTATAAAGCTGTGAGAAAATTTCAGAAATCTCTAGGTTTAACTGAAAATGGTATTGCCAATGTTGAACAGCGTCAAATTCTACAGCAACCGACTCTGACACCCCCTAAGCCTCAGCCTGAGACTCAACTCAAGCTGATAGATTTGTATTTGCAATTCAAAAAGAATCCTCAAAATCCTTCTTATATTGCAGCACTAAATAACTTACAAAAAAATCTCCCCAAGGATATTTTACACAAAGTTACTAACAAATGGAGAGGGACAAACGATCAAAATCCTGAAATTGTGAAGCTGACAAATGTATTCACTTATTTTGATGGTAACAATCTCAACCAGCGTGATGCATTCGATTACTTACAAAGTCAGATAACTCCAGCAATCTATAAAGAATTTATTGCTCTCTGGAATAAGAAGTAAACAAATACAGGAAAATGCAGAATTCAGAATGGGCTACGCCCCGCTACGCTAACAGAATTCAGAATTAGAATAGGCTATTTATCTACTTTTGAGTTCTAAATAGTGTACTTCACTTTGCTTGAAATATGATGTAATATGGTGCGTTAGGCTAAAGCCATAACGCACCCTACGGTATTGATAAATTAACTGGAAAAGAGGTAAGAGTTAGAAGTTTATGAAAAATGCGATCGCTCGTCAAACTGCATTCTTATTTATATGCTCAATACTACTCATAGCCTGTGGCAAAAGTGGCAATCCTAATCCCAATTCTGCAAATAATCCAGCAACAAATACATCTAATATTATTCCCATTGGAATCGCTTTTGCCCAAACAAGCAATGTGGCATTACTTGGTCAAGAGGGAACTGATGGAGTAAAAATTGCCGAAAAGTACTTTAATGGCAAAGGAGGTATTAATGGTAGACCAATTAAGTTAGTATTTCAAGATACTGGTGGCGATGAAGCTGGAGCCATTAATGCTTTTAAAAGTTTAATTAATCAAGATAAAGTCGTTGGTATAATTGGCCCTACGCTATCACAACAAGCTTTTAGCGCCGACCCCATAGCAAATCGCAATCGAGTTCCAGTGATTGGAGCATCAAATACTGCTAGAAACATTCCCGAAATCGGTGATTATATTGCTCGTGTTTCTTCATCTGTTGCTGTAGTTGCTCCTTATTCTGTGAAAGCTGCACTCCAACAAAATCCTCAAATCAAAACAGTAGCTGTATTCTACGCTCAAAACGATGCTTTCAATAAATCAGAAACGGAAATTTTTCAGAACACAGTTAAAGATTTAGGATTGAATTTAGTCACTGTCCAAAAATTTCAAACTACAGATACAGATTTTCAAGCTCAAGCCAGTGACGCTATTAATTTAAAACCAGATTTAGTGATTATATCCGGGTTAGCTGTAGATGGAGGTAATTTAGTTAAACAACTACGAGAACTTGGTTATAAAGGATTAATTATTGGTGGGAATGGTTTTAACACATCGCATATATTTTCTGTGTGTAGAGCGCTTTGTGAAGGCGTGATTGTTGCTCAAGCTTATAGTCCTGTATATCCTAGTGAAATTAATAAGGCATTTCGCAAAGCCTACGTTGAACAATATCAAAGAGAACCACCCCAAGTCAGCGCTCAAGCTTTTGCAGCGATGCAGGTGTATGTCGAAGCTCTCCAATCTTTGGATAAAAAAAGCAAAATTAGTAACTTAACACTGGCACAATTGCGAACAGAATTGAATCAAGAGTTATTAAAAGGAACATATCAAACTCCTCTGGGTGAAATTGCTTTTACACCCACAGGCGATGTGATTCAAAAACAGTTTTATGTTGCACAATTGAAGATGGAGCCAAACGGCGTTAAGGGCAAATTTTCATTTTTAAACATTAAATAAGCGTGAAAAATCCATAGTCTACTATGATTAGATTAGGACTTAAGCAAAACTAGAAGAATCAAAATGAACTTTCTCCAAGCCAAGATTTTAGAAAAACTAGAACGCCTTACAGAAAATGCACAGCAGCAAGTTCTAGATTTTGTTGAGTTTTTAGAGTGGCGAAAAGATAATTGTCAAGAATCGCAGTTATCTGTAGTCAGCGAAGAATTAGATGAAGAATCTGATATGGGATGGCTAGAGACGGACTTATCAAATTTGGGTAGCTATGAACCTTATGATTGGCAACCGGGCGAACTCGAAAAGGGTTTACCTGTTAAGTATGTTCCTGAAATGGGAGTAGTAATTGTTGAGCAATGACAAATCGTTCTTTACAGTTTGGGGACATTGTAACAGCACGTTTTCCTCAACAAAATCCTCAAGGGCGCGAACAAGAAGGTTATAGACCTGCAATTGTTGTAGGCTTCCCAAATCGTTTAGGAATACCACGTTTTTCCTTAATAATTGTAATTCCCATTACAACTGATAAAGGACAAACATGGGCACTTACTTCGCCAGATTTATACCCGCGTTTTGCACCTGGAGTTGCTGGATTAAGTTCACCATCTATTATTTTATTAGATCAAATCAGGGTTATCGACGTTAGCCGCATTGTCGATTATCGCGGGAGTTTGACACCTGATGAATATCAACCTATTTTGATTGGGCTTCAGCGTATGATTAGTCCTTGATTTTATCTTTCCTTGCATATAGCTGACACCCTGAATAACGCAAAGCTTGATTTAGCAATAACAATGCCCTCTTGTTAAAGAGGGCATTTTTGTCGTTCTTAGAGGTTGTTTGAAAAGTGGTATGTTGTGATTTTAATCGAATTATTACCCCCCTTAATCCCCCCTTATAAAGGGGGGAAATAAGAAAATCCGGTTCCCTCCCCTTTATAAGGGGAGGGTTAGGGTGGGGTAAAAGAATATTTGATACATCAATCCTGACTTTTCAAACATCCTCTTAGAGTATTACTCGCCCTACAGGGAGTGCAGCTTACAAAACTAGCTACATCACTTCCCTGCTTTCCTTTGCGTTGATAGCCGTAAACCAGATGGAGGAAGGCAGAGGATTAAAGTCACCAACACTTGTTTCTATTCAGGTGTTTGGTTCAGCGACAGATGAGATGAATTCTCCAACCGCAGAACAAATAGCGCTGATTAGAATTACCCTGGAAGGTAGGAGAATGCGTTACCCAGATAGATACAAGCAGGAAGAGTTACTAGCTTGGCATATGGCGAAAATGAAACTTGAACAGGTAATAGCGCTACTCGGTAGGTAATCTCTCGATTCATGGCATCCCATCACAGCACTCCTCAATGGCGTGCTTTTTTATGTTTTATGGCAAGGGACTGGTGACTGGGGACTGGTGACTGGGTGATAAGTCGTTTTGTGTCTAAGTTTTATCATCTGTTGATGTCCTAACCACCTTGGCTGTTGCTATACCTGCAAAACTGCTGGGATTTGGGAGCCATTTGGTAACTTGATAAAATTTTTTTGCTGTTTAAAGATATTTTTACTACCTAAACTAACGAAATTTTTAGTTGGCGAACCATTTAAACTACTTATCTTGACGTTGCAAAAAAGCAATAAACTGTTACAACATCAAAGATGTAGAATTTTTGTTGAATTCAAAGAGCATCTACAGTTTCATTTCATCGTCACAAGGTACTCAGCATGACTGCAATCACCCCAAAGGCTTCTTCAGCGCTTCCCAATTTTTCTGAAGGTATTCAATATTTTGGCGAAGCACTACCAGGTTTTGAAACTTATGGTGCCACACCTGCGATAGAATCGGGCAATGTAGCGATCGCATCTCCCACAGATCCCGCAGCAGTATATCAAACTTTATTAGCTGCCGATGCCTTACGCTATCTAACTTTGCAAATTACTGGTAGTAAAGCCTCTGGGCATCCCGGCGGATTCGCCAGCCAAGCAGAAGCTTATGCATCTCTTGTCATGCTGGGATACAAGAACATTATCACCGAAGTCGGACACCACGCCCCCGGATTTTATAGTGCCATGTTCTTGGATCGCTCTTTAGAAGACATGGGAATTTCTACAGTCCAACAATTGCGCGATCGCTTTCGAGAAAAGCATGGACTTTTAGGACACCTTTCTGGTTATATACCTGGTATTCTCGCACCTGCGGGGCCTTTGGGACAAGGACAACACTTTGCAATGGCGGCTGCACTGTTGCACAAAGATAAATTATTCCCTTTTACAGTTGGCGATGGTGGATTGGGTGAGCCTTATATTGTAAGTGCGATCGCTCATTTCCATACTGCTTATCCTGCTGTCACTAACTTTTTACCGATACTGGTGTGGAATGGTTATAGCCAAGAACACCACAGCATGGTTTCCCTCAAAACCAACCCAGAAATGCAAGCATATTGGCAAGGTAATGGTTTTGCTGAAGTCGTGTTAGTGGATGCTAAGGATTTCGACGATCAAAACCAACCAGGTGATTACGTTGATAGTACTGTGTTTTCCTTTGAAAAGCGTCTAGCGTTTACCCAAGCAGTACTTTCGGGTGTAGATCAAGCAGCGCGATCGGCACTTGGTGGCAAGCTTACTGTTTTTATTATTAAACAACTTAAAGGTGCAGGAGTCCACGCGCGGGGTGCAAAATCTCACAACCTTTATCCTAAAGATACGCTAGATGCACCACATATTGTGAGTGCATTGCAAACTCGCGCTTTATCTCCTGAAGCTTGGCAATTAGTCAGAACAAATGCCGAACGCGCAGGCGGTGGCCCCGCAGCCAAAACAGTGGTAACAGAATTTGAATTACCATTGCCAGAATTAGGCGAATTACCTTTAGAAGAATATGCAGTAGGCGGCGAACCAAAAGTTTCTACAACTGCGATGGGACGATTGGTAGGAATAATTGGAAATAAAGATCGGAATTTCCTCGTCACCAACGCCGACGGAAATGAAGCATCAGGAATTGCCAACATTAACCAAGCATTAAAAATTATCCACCCCACAACCGACGATTTATATAATCAAGCGCCAAATGGACAAGTTTATGAACCTTTGAGTGAAGATGCTTGTGCAGGTTTAGCCGCTGGTTTGTCCTTAATGGGTGCGAGAACTTTGTGGTGTTCTTACGAATCTTTTGCCATCAACGGATTACCAATTTGGCAAACTGTCACCCAAGCAATGGCAGAATTGCGGCGTCAAACTCCCTCGACTATTACTTTATTTACAGCGGGTGCATTAGAGCAAGGGCGTAACGGTTGGACTCACCAACGTCCGGAAATTGAAGCTTACTTTGCTTCACTGATGCGAAATGGAAATGTTTTCCCATTATTTCCGCCTGATGCTAATAGTATCCAAGTTTGTTATGACTGGGCATTGCAAACTAAAAATAAGGGAATTGTGATTACTGCAAGTAAATCGCCGTTACCAATTCGCACAACTTTAGAACAAACTCGTCAAGGGTTAGAAGATGGTGCGGTGGTATTGCATGAAGTTCCTGGTGATAAACAAGTTGTATTTGCTGTGATTGGGGATTTAACATTAATACCTGTATTTGAAGCTGCTGCTTTCTTAGAAAATGAAGGTATTGGTGCCAAGATAGTTTCTGTGATTAACCCCCGACGTTTATATCGTCCTCATGATACTGCTTGGGATACTTGTTCAGAAGCAGATGGCGGTTTCTTAGATGATGCGAAATTTGCCGAATTATTTGATGGCGATGCGTTAATTGCTGTGACAGGTGGTGCGGCGGCGATGCTGGAACCAATTTTGTTACGGAGTACAGCCAAGCGCGATACTTTTGCGTGGAAACGTGGCGAAACTACGGCTAGTGCTGGTGAGTTAATGGGGTTTAATGGGTTGACTGCTGAAGCGTTGACGAAAAGAGCGATCGCGTTAGTTCATTAAAACTGCGTAGGCGTAGCCAGCCGTAGGCATCGTCTTTAATTTTAACGTGAATATACGTATAGAAACGCTGAAAAGTTGCGTTGAATGCGTATATTTGCGTTTTTTTATTTAAGAGAAATTTTTGTGCATGAGAAAGAGAAATACAGTGCTATTAGCTGAAATTCTTTTTTTAATCAGAATTTTTTGCTTATTTTGGGTTTAAAACCTGATTTAGGAGTCCAAAACTTGATTTAGAAGTTCAAAACTTGATTTAGAAATCCAAAACCTGATTTAGGAGTCCAAAACTTGATTTAGAAGTTCAAAACTTGATTTAGAAATCCAAAACTTGATTTAGGAGTCCAAAACTTGATTTAGCCAGGACAAAGGGCGATACTTTTATGGAAAATATGGCGTTAAATGGGTTGACTGTGGAGGGTTGAGGAAAGGTGCGATCGTATTAGTGCATTCAGTAGGGTTTTGTAACTAGAAAAGTCTGAATTTCTAACCGCATATGCACGTACATAAACGCAAATATATTAGCGGTTCAATACGTGTATATTCTGTTTTGATTGTAATTATTTTTTTGTATATTTTTAATATGTAAATAATACCCAAAGTATTTTATGTATAAGATAGAGGTCAAGATTGATGGGCAATTTATCAATAACTTTTCTAATGGTTCTATCTATGATTTGGTTTTTCTTGACTTAGAATTTTGGCCGGATTATTTACAGGTAAAGGGAAAAGCAGTACAAAAAATATATGGATACACCATTACTCGGCTTCTCAAAACAAGTAAGCAACAATATATAAAAATTAAGTTTTTAGAATTTGAATCTGAGGAAAATCAACTTGTTGAGGAAATTATAAAAGATATTGAAAGATTTAAAAATAAAATATTTATTGGCTTCAATATAAAAGATAGTGATCTGATAACGTTGAGAAATAGATCAAAAGCTCTAGCCATACATTCAAACGTTGATGAAATAAAATTATTTGATTTTAGAAAATATTCACAATTATATGGCTATCAAGGTTTAAATGGTTTATTTGAACACCTTGAAATTCAAGTAAATAAAAAGATTGACGGTCGTTATTTTCGTAAGAATCCCAGAAAAGTCTTTTTCCGAAAAAGCGGTTGGATAGATATTTTATTAAATATGTTTGAGTATTGTTTAGAAGATGCCGCAGGTTACTTTGAAATTGTGTCAAATTGGAATAAAAAAAATCCTAGAATAACTGAAGATATGATTACAAGTGAATCATTAAATTACTCTGAAGTAGAGAAAAAATCATCACTCACACAAATACATCAGGATGCAGAAATATTTTCTATGGAAAACTTACAACATACATCAGACCAGCTTATAAGTAATCTCACAATAGCAGATTTGGAAGCTTTAATCGTCAAAATAGTCCAAAAAACTCTTACAGAAGAGATGCAGAAGCTAAAGCATGAGCATTTGTTAGATCAAACAACACACATGAATCATCCACTAAAAATTTTTGTATAAACATTTGCAACAAAATAATACATATTTACCACAGTCTATAGGGTAAGCAATACACATTATCTCATCACGAATCAGAGCCATTCATATAATCTTTATTAGTAGATAAGTCACTCGCTGCTTCCACACAACCAACGTATTCTTGAGCAAGAGTCAAAGCTGAAACCCCTGACTTTATTTCTTGAGCAGAGAACTCTTGCTTTTGCATTTTCGCAAGTAAAAATTATACAAAATCTAATGCCTCTTGTTGCTTATCAGGAGGTAATATTCTTAGCTTATCTATAATAATTTCTTCAATGCTCATTTGATCTAGCCTCTGATATCGACTAATATATTTTAAATTTTAAAAGATTATTTGACTGTATGCCTTGATAAATTATAAATTTATCAGACGCGATCGCGCAATTTTTCTCCTACTAATGGGACGCACTTGTATGCTGTAGAATGAAACAATTCCCAAAGTTTACCCATTCAATGTTACATTGAAAAAAAGCTAACTTCCATCTTCAGTAAATCTTATGCTCAAAATTTTACAAGCAACCTGTACTAACGGCGAACTTGTTCTGAATGAAAAGCTTAGCCCTGAATTAGAAGGTAGAACTATACAAGTCGTGATTTTGGAACCAAGTCAATCTACTCAAACAATTGATTATGGAGAATCAAAAATTGACCATTTTTTAGCCCAAGTAAATAACTACTCTTTCCCACTTCCTCCCGATTATAAATTTAATCGAGAAGAAATATATGAGCAATAATATTTTTCTCGATACCAATCTCTGGATTTATCTCTACGCCAAAAATCCACCTGAAAAATATCAAAAAGTTGCAGAAATCATCAAAAATAATTCATCATTGCTTTTAATTAGCACTCAGGTTTTGGGTGAGTTATTTCATGTTTTAACTCGAAAAAATTTTACATCAAAAACAGATGCAATTACAATTATATCAGATATAATCAACACCTTCCCTGTTCAAGCTATTAGCACAACAGAAGTTATACAAGCATTGGAAATTAATGCACAATATAACTACTCTTATTGGGATAGTCTAATTATAGCTACAGCTTTACTAGGTAAATGTTCTATAATTTACTCGGAAGATATGCAACACAATCAGTTAATAGATAACAAAGTAAGAATCGTCAATCCATTTGTTTGATTTACATGTGCATTAGCCTAATATCTATAAAGAATGTGACGCAATAATGGAAATCATGCTGATGTGCTGCTAAAAGCGATGCCTACGGCTGGCTACGCCTACACCCCATTTTCTTAGAGTAAATAGATTGCAATTATCGCGTTAGTTTATTAGCGGCGATCGCGCAATTTCTCTCCTACCAATAAGACGCACTTGTATGCTGTGGAGTGAAACAATTGCGACAGTCTCGCCATCTAATGTGACAAATTCAACCTCATATCCTTTGCCACCTTGATGTACTAAAACAACTGTACCCATATCACCCTCTTTTAGACTATATTCTGGCAGATCGCTAGTCAGAATAACCCTATCAAGTTCTTGAATCATTCTTCTCTCCATTTTAGTGGGTATGAAGTAACAAATTTAGGAATAGTTTCCCCTGTTTCAATAAACCAAACCGAACGAATCCCAGGATTTCTGCCATCCGGTGAAACCAGTATACCTTCTACAACATATCGAGTTCCAAATGGTGAATTTTCAATTTTTGTAACATCGTTATCAGCAACATGATTTAGTAATGCTTTAGCAAGCGTTTCCCAATCATCTACTGAAAAACCAAACGCAAAGCGTCAGTATTTCCCATATTTGATCATGACTCAGATGTTGAGAGCGATCGCTCAATCGCCGACACATCTAAACCTGTGACTGTCGCCACCTGTTCTACCGTCATCCCACCCGTCAGTAAGTTGCGTGCCGTTTGTAATAACTGCGACTCTGCTTTGTCCGCTCGTTGGCGTTCCTGTTCTTCAGGTGTTGGCAGTAATTGTCCCTCCAAAGTTGCCCAGCGTAACCAAGTCGCATCAATTCCTTTATAATTTCCCTGCCAGCGCTGCAACGCCAACCCTAAGGATTCACTCACCAATTGATTTCGTTCATTAGCAACCAGTGGCTGATAAACTCTCTGTTGGATAGAAAAACCTGCCCAATCATCTGGGTTAAACGGGTCATACCAGAAATATTCTGGTACACGCATTTGATTTTGATAAATCAGCTTTTTCTCGTTTTTGTCTGCGGCGGCTGTGCTTTCAGAAAGCAACTCAATCACAACATCCGGGGCTTTTTCTTCTTCCCAAACCACCCAACTTTTGCGTTCACCTTTTGGGACACCCAACACTACAAAAAAGTCTGGCCCTTTAAAGTCTTTGTTGCGTAACTGCGCCAGACTGTAGTAGACAAACATATTGCCGCCGACAAACCCATCTTCTCGCTGTAACAACCAAGGGATTAAGGCATCTATCAGCAAATTCATCGCAGCTCTGTGACGTGCGCTTTCCATTGGGACACCATCATCATAGGGAAGTTCTGCTTCGCTAGGTGGAATTTCAATCAGGGGTACAGGTAAGGTGGTTTCTGACATGGCTGTTCATCAATGGGGTAGCCCGCAGCAAATATATATATAGTACTAGAATTAATCGGCGTTAACGATTTTATGTAGCAGATAATGCTGAGGTGTTGTTAAAAGCGATGCCTACGGCTGGCTACGCCTACGCCCCATCACTTTAGAGTAAAAATATTGGAATTATAGCGTTAATTCATTAACGGCGATCGCGTAATTTATCTTCTACCAATGGGACAAACTTGTATGCTGTTTTAAGTTTTAATCAGCACCGTATTTCCTCACAAGTTCCTCAAATTCTTGTTGTAACTTCAAGCTAGAGATGTTCAACTATTGCTTTAATTAGCTTGAGAATTCACGGCCTTTTCATAGTACTCGTGTTGTATATAGGTAGTAATTGTCACTAGGATTTTTACTACATATCTCATATACAACATATACAATCAGTCAGATCAAAAGAGAAAACGGCGTTGCTAATTTAAAGTATGAATTAGTCTCACACATTTGCCTTTAGGCGCATATCGAAAAATTTTAATTCATACTCAGATTCAGCAACACCAAAATTTGAACTTGGAATTACTTAGGAGCTACAGATCATGAGTACCATTGTTCAACCTCAAAGAGAATTTAATTTTTCTGATTTCTGGGATAGTTTTTGTCGCTGGATTACTAGCACAGAAAATCGGATTTACATCGGCTGGTTTGGTGTGTTGATGATTCCCACCTTGCTAGCTGCCACCACGTGTTTTATTTTGGCTTTGATTGCCGCTCCCAGCGTAGATATGGATGGCATACGTGAGCCAATCATGGGTTCGCTGATGGATGGTAATAACTTAATTACAGCCGCAGTTGTGCCGACTTCCGCTGCTATTGGTTTGCACTTTTATCCTATTTGGGAAGCTGCATCGATGGATGAATGGCTCTACAATGGTGGGCCATATCAGTTGATTGTGCTGCATTTTCTCATTGGTATTTGGTGCTTGTTAGGGCGATTTTGGGAATTGAGCTATCGTTTGGGAATGCGACCTTGGACAGCAATTGCCTATTCTGCACCCGTCATCGCCGCTACTTCTGTTTTGCTAGTTTATCCCATTGGTCAAGGTAGTTTTTCTGATGGTTTACCTTTGGGAATTACTGGGACTTTCCAGTTTATGTTGGCTTTCCAAGGCGATCATAATATCCTCATGCACCCGTTCCATATGTTGGGTGTAGCAGGTATATTCGGCGGCGCACTGTTGAGTTCTTTGCATGGTTCTTTGGTGACTTCAACGCTAATTCGGAATACCGATGAAAATGAATCAATTAATACCGGATATAAGTTGAGTCAGCAGAAATTCACCTACAATTACTTGGCAGGACACTATGGCTTCTTGGGACGGTTGTTGATTCCTACCTTTGCTAGCAAGAATCATCGTGCTTTGCATTTTTTATTAGCAGCATTCCCAACTATAGGTATTTGGTTCGCAGCAATGGGTGTATGTTCGATGGCATTTAATCTCAATGGCTTGAACTTTAATCATTCCATCTTAGATAGTCGGGGTGAAGTTATTAGAACCGACGCTGATATACTGAACCGTGCCAATCTTGGTATCAGTGCAATGCACGCTCCTAATGTCCATAATTTTCCTTTGGTTCTGTCTAGTGGTCAACCTATTCCAGTTAGTTAAAGATTGCATTTTTGGATTTTTCTAGTTGTTTTCAACCTGTCTGTAATTCTGGGATGAATCAATATTATGGGCAGGTTTTTCTTATCTCAGTTAGAGCAGAATTCAGAAGTCATAATTCAGGAGTGAAACCATAGTAGACCCCTTGCAAAAGTCCCTAACACCCCACCCCCAACCCCTCCCCGCTTGCGGGGAGGGGAGCGTTTGCTTTACTCAAATGCGGGGTGGGGTTCTTTATTTTTGATTTATGCAAGAGGTCTAGTGTACTCGCTAAAGTTAAATCAAACCAAAGGCAACATAATTTCAAATTCAGTCCCCATACCTGGTTGGGAACGTAAATTGAATTTACCACCATGTTTCACAGTTATAATTCGATAACTGACAGCTAAGCTAGTCTCTTTACCATTTTTTGTTTCCAAAGAAAAAGACTCCATAATTTGCTGTAGTAATTCTTGTGACATTCCAGGACCATTGTCAGTAATGCGAATTAAGATCCAGCGGGAATCTGGTGCATTTGGTTTACTAGGTTTCTGTGAAATAACTTCTGTACTAATCTTGATTCTGGGTTTTTGAATAGTCTTTGTATCTTCTAGATAAAACTGCTGTCGCGCTGCTTCATTGAGTAAAGTATCTACAGCTTCGCTTAAAATATTTATTAAAACCTGATTTAACTGCCCCATAAAACAATACACTGGTGGCAGTTGTCCGTAAGATTTTATGATTTCAATTTCTCCTTGAATCCGGCTATTAATTAATAAAATAAGATTATCGATACAGGAATGTAAATCTACAGGTTTGGGATAAAGTTCATCGAGATGACAGAAATTTTGCAAACTGGTGACAAGTCTTTTTAATCTTTCGGCTCCAGTGCGGATACTAGCAAGCGATCGCAATAAATCTTGTTCTAAAAAATCAAATTCAATTTCTTCTTTGATTTGGTTAATTGTCTCGGACGCAGACGGTAATTCTTTGTCGTAAGCCGCTATTAACTTAAGTAAATCTTGGCTGTAGTTTGAGACGTAAGTTATGTTACCCCAAATAAAACCCACGGGGTCTAAAATTTCGTGTACTACCCCATCGACCAAACGCCCCAAACTCGCCATTTTATCATTTTGAATCATTTGGGCTTGGCTGCGTTCGTATCGCACGAAATTTTTGATACCGCGAATTTGCCAAGAAATAAAATTTAATTCCTGCACATCTAATAATCTGTAATCACCAGCAGCAGTTTGCACTACAATTGGCTCTGATAATAATTCTGGCGATCGCTTTAAGCTCAGTTGCATCGCACTTAAAATCAATGTCGTCTCACCAAGCAGCAAAATCGGTGTCCGTGCATAGCCGTAGAGAACGCCTAATGGTTGCTGAAAAAACAACTCTTGTCCATAGGGGCGAATTAAAAATTCTAACAGTCGTCGCCGCGAAATCATTCCCACGAACTTTCCCTGTTCTAGCAAAATTACTCCTGGTAGCAGGGGATATTTTTCTAAAAAACTAGCTACTTCCCTACCAGTACAGTTAATTTCCACCTGGAAGTTGTACATTGGTAGTTCTTGGAGGGTTGAATCTAAACTGAGATTGCGATCGCTACCCTCAGACAAAAATGGCGGTGAGATTTGACAACTGAATTCTTCTGGCACTAGACACCCTGATTTTGACAAAGACAGGTCAAGAATAAGCTAATATCTTAGCCTCTGTCATTAATCAAAAGGGAGTGGGGAGTGGGGAGATGAGGGAGATGAGGGAGATGAGGGAGATGAGGGAGATGAGGGAGTGTGGGGAGATTATACAAAAGCTTTCCAAGCTACCCACACTCGCAATACCCCATGCCCTATTTCTATCTTCTAAAGTTTTATCTTGCCTTTTTAAGGTTTTTGTAGTAAAAATTCAACCAAAGCTCAAATGATATTTTGCCAAAACTAGCTATAGCTATTGGTTACTGCTCATTGGGTATAAGACAAAGGACAAATGACAAATGACAAAGAGCGATCCCCAAATGTTGAATAACTGTAAATCCTTGATGAAAATATAGCCCAGATGATATCTGATTGCTGGAAATTACTGTAAGTATAAACATAGGGAAATTTAAAATTATCTATGCAGCTACTTGCCCTCTAGAATCGGAACAATTTCTGAACTCAGACAATCTTAGGAATGGTCATCATCAGTAAATGCACTCAGGCAAATATCACTATCTCGTTTGAATCCAAGGCTTGTAGCGTTTAAGCGCTAGTTAAAACCGTAGAGCAGCTTGTTATTTAAATGATGTTTAATTTTTCCGAACTGCTTTTGATCCCCATTTCGATAGAATGACTAGGCAGAACCCAAAAACTCAAAACCGCTTTTGACAGCGACGCCCATGAATCAACTCAACAATGGTTTTACGCTATTTTTAAGTCTGCTAGTCGAGGCGATGCCTTTTTTGCTTCTTGGGGTTTTATTCTCCAGTTTGCTGCTGTTTTTCGTTGATGAGCGCAAATTAGTCGAAAAAATGCCCAAAAATCCGCTGTTGGGTGCTTTAGTTGGCAGTATGATCGGCTTTTTATTTCCGGTGTGTGAGTGCGGGAATGTACCGGTAGCGCGGCGGTTCCTAATTCAAGGAGTACCCACACCAGTGGCAATTGGTTTTTTGCTAGCAGCGCCAACAATTAACCCAGTTGTAATTTGGGCAACTTGGACAGCCTTTCGAGATCAGCCAGAAATAGTAGTATTACGGGTTGTATTTTCTCTATCAATTGCGACAATTATCGGCTTTGTTTTCAGTTTTCAAAAGGACTTAAATCCTATAGTCCAACCTGCGATCGCTCGGTATATGAAATTTAATCCTCCTGCGCCGCCTGAAACCAAACGGCGTGGTAAGCGTTACCAAATACAAGAGGAATCAACAGTACCGAATATTTTGCAATCAGGGAGTTATATTTTAGGAGGAAAAGCAGGTTTACCGATGCGGATAGATGCGAATTTAGTACCGCCTACCATCATCTCTACTCCCAATAAACCCCTTGCAGATAAACTGCGTCTAGTGATAGATAACAGCATTCAAGAATTGCGGGAATTAGGCGGAGTCATGGTTTTAGGAAGTGCGATCGCCGCCGCTATTCAAGTCCTAGCCCCCCGTGAATTAATTCTCAGTTTGGGTGCTGGCCCTATTAGTTCAATTGTAGTCATGCTGATATTAGCAGTAGTAGTGTCAATTTGTTCTACAGTTGATTCTTTCTTTGCCCTGTCTTTTGCTTCAACTTTTAGCAGTGGTTCATTGCTAGCATTTCTGGTATTTGGCCCCATGATTGACATCAAAGGTGTTGGCTTGATGTTATCCATTTTTAAGCCAAAAACTGTCTTTTATTTATTTGCTTTAGCAGGACAATTAACATTTTTGTTCACACTTTTCCTCAACTTGCACGTCTTTTAAAAATTATTTGTCATTTGTCATTTGTCAGTTGTCCTTTGTATAAAACCAATGCCCCATGACCAATGCCCCATGCCCCATGCCCCATGCCCCATGCCCAATGATTAATGACTAATGGCTAAAAAAAATCCCAAACCTAAAATTCCAAGTCTCTTACTTCCTTGGCTGGATGCCCTAGCAATTACAGCTTGGGGTATTTTGATGTTGAGATATTGGCTAACTAACAAGCTGAACCTATTGATTCATCCAAATTATTTTTGGTTAGTGATTGTCTGTGGTATCAGCTTCATTATTATTGGTTTCTTCAAAATGCTGGAACTTTGGCAACAACGCCGCCGTGATGTCATACCAAACACCCAGCATATTAGTTTATTTCCCCCTGGTTGGGGCAGTACATTGTTATTGATTGCAGCAATTTTGGGTTTCATCATTACACCCCAAGTTTTTGCTAGTGACAAAGCACTACAAAGAGGTGTGACGGCTGATTTATTGGGAACTACACGCGTTAAACCCCAAGCCTTTCGGGTATCTGTTCGTCCAGAGGAGCGATCGCTTGTAGACTGGGTACGCACCCTAAATGTCTATCCAGAACCAGACTCATATACAGGACAAAAAGCCAAGGTGCAAGGATTTGTCATCCATCCGCCAGATCTGGGAAAAGAATATTTGTTCTTAGCACGATTTGTCTTAACTTGCTGTGCAGCAGATGCTTATCCTGTGGGATTACCCCTCAAACTCCCAAATAATCAAGAGCGTTACTCTGCTGATACTTGGCTAGAAGTAGAAGGACAAATGATCACAGAAAATCTCTCAGGCAAACGTCAACTTACCATTGCCGCTACTTCTATTAAAAAAATTCCTCAACCGCAGAATCCTTATAGTTATTAGTCATTTGTCATTTGTCTTTTGTTTTTCTTTGTGCCCCCGCGTAAGAGCGTCCCTTCATCCCCATGCCCAATAACCAATGACTAAATCAAAAGCATTTATTCAACCACTTGATCGGATAGCGATCGCACTGATGCTACTGCTGAGTGTGCTAATTGGGTTAATTCTATTGCAAGGTGATGTGGTAACTGCTCGTGTCCGGGAATTTACCTGGCAAAATCAACAAATTGGGGCAGAGGATCTATCTTTTGCCCTCACCTTTAGCCGCCCAATGGACACAAAAAGCGTAGAGGATAATTTGAAAAAAGCGATCGATCCGCCTCTCGCGGGGAAAGTGAGTTGGTCAGGACGACGGATGGTGTACACACTCCTGACACCAGCACCCTACGGGACCAATTATCAACTAAAGTTGCAGGGAGCTCAAGATAAGTTTGCCCAGCAAGAAGGCAAAAACAGACTAATGCAGCCTTTTGTCGGTAGCTTCCGCACACGCGATCGCGTCATTCTTTACATAGGAACCGAGCAAGAAGAACAAGGAAGGTTAATTCTTTACAACTTAACCCAAGAGCAAAAAAGGGTACTGACCCCCAAAGACTTGATAGTAATGGACTTTGAGTCATTTCCAGATGGCGAGAAAATTTTATTTTCGGCTCGCACCACCAAAAACCAAGACTTACTTTCAGCCCAACTGTACACAGTGACAACCGGCGTTTCTGGTAAATCTGGACGAGAAGTAGAACCAGCAGGCAGAGTTGACTTAATTTTAGATAGCAAAGATTATCAAAACCTCAAATTTGATTTATCACCCGATGGACAAACTATTGTCATCCAGCGGGGAAACAAAGCTAATCCCGGCGACTTTGGACTATGGTTGATGCCAGCAACCATTGACGCTGGGGGAGAAAAACCCACCCCGAAACGCTTGCAAAGCCAACCAGGGGGAGACTTTATGATTACCCCGGATAGTAAAGCCGTAGCAGTTGCCCAAGGACAGGGAGCAGCGATTTTACCACTGCAAGGAGATGCCACTAAACCCCTAGATTTTCTGCCACAGTTTGGTTTAGTACAGGCTTTCTCTAAAGATGGTTCTCAAGCAGCAATGGTAAGATTTAATACAGATTACACGCGAGATTTGTTTTTAGTCACAAACCAAGGCCTACAGAAACAACTAGTAAAAACAACAGGCTCAATTCTCAGCTGCCAATTTGACACCGCTTCACCCACCCTGTACTGCTTGTTGACACAGCTAATATCCAAGGAACAATACATAGAACAACCTTATGTAGTGGCAATTGACCTGAAAACCGGGCAACAAAAACCACTGTTGTTACTCCCCCCCGAACAGCGAAATGTGCAAATGAGTTTATCTGCTGACGGTTTGGGCTTGTTATTTGACCAAGTAGTACCGCAGACAAACCCACCGACATCATTATCTACAAACACTTTGAAAACTGATGACGGAGATGCGATCGCTACTAGCAGCCTATGGTTAATGCCCCTATTGCCCATCGCCGACGCCGCAACCGTGGAAATTAGACCAGAACAACTCCCCTTAGCCGGATTTCGTCCCCGATGGCTACCTTGATTGAAAGTGAGGGGGAGTGGGGACTGTGGGGAGAGTTGGGAGAATATTCTACTTCCTTTGGTTCTAACACCTGCCTTTATGCAGAAGCAGGCGCACGTTTAGCCAACCCCCCAATGACATCAAATGGCGATCGCTCAGGATTAAAAAATTACTATTGAATTGAACAGGCATGAATCTTAACTAAAAAATAAATCAACAGAAAAGTGTGAGCTGAAATACATTTTTAAATCTATCTTAAGATAGATGTAATTAAAAATAACAAAATATACAGCTTTGCAGTTTTTCTGGACGAAAAACTAAATCAAGCAATATGATAATTTACTTTTTAAGTATGAGGTTTCACCCCTCTGGCTGATGTTTCCCACTTCCCCAACCTCTACTCTCCTTGACGGGAAAGAGCCTCATAGTGTTATAACGGCATCAGTCTAGATACAAAATGGGTAATACCGATTGATGACTAATTACTCGTGCTTAGAGAGAGTTAAACTTAGCTTCTAGAGCAAACCCTGATCGGACATAGTTAATTGGCAATGCTAACACCAGCAGTGCTGAATATTTTTAAGCGGGTGGGTCAAGAGTGATGAATGAAGCTGACACCTCAAATAAGGGGGCTGTGATGGAATCCCTAAATTCTGCTAATTCGCCACAATCAAAGCAGGCGAATTGTCCCTTTTACTCAGTTATGCCTAATGACAATATGGCAATTTCCAAATTGCCACTGCTCATGCCAGCTGATGATACACAATTTTCGGAAGATACTACCCAGCAGGACTGGGTTGCAGAGCCTGAAAGCAGCAAACAAGCACTTATTGACTCGGAATTTCAGAAGCTGCTGGCATTGAACGAAGAATTACGTGCGGCTAACAATAACTTATATCAACAAGTAGAGCAGCTAAAAGACAACCTAACGGAGTCTGAAAAGGTTTTGCAGTGGCAGAAAACGCGTTCTAGCGTTAGTGAGTCGATGCTCAACCAACAAACTCAGGAATTAGCTGCTGCTCAAGAACAGATCAAGTCGCTATTTCAAGAATTAGAAACTGCTGTACAAACTGTTCAACGCCAGGAAGTTTTTATTGAAACTAATAAAGCACAGCTAGAAATTAGTCAACAACGCCTTGCCCAGCTAGAACGGGAATGTACGTTGCTACACACGAATAACAACGAACAGTCTCAGAAGTTATTGCAATCAGAAAACGCTTGCCGCGAGTTACGCACTAGACTTATGCGCCAACAACGCCAGACGCTGCAATTTAAGGCGGCTCTGGAGAAATGTTTAGACACACCTGTTCCTGGCTATGATTCCTTAGACGATACTGCAAAACATCCTAAAGACATCACCTCTTCACAAGGAAGATTTTCTCGAAAAGCTCGGTCTTTGTTTCCTAATGCACAGCCAATTAAACCTTGGTCAGCAGAACCAGAATCCTTGAGTGATAATTCAAATACTTCTTGGGGAGAACCGTCACCACCACTTCCATTCCAAAGAAATCAACCCACTCCGACTTCCTCATCTTCTTGGAACTGGTCAGTTAAAGAAGACACGCCAAAACCAGCGCAACCGGCTTCTTCTCCAGAAATTGATAATTCCCCAGAAACAACAGAAACTGTTTCACCTCCGGAGTCATCAAACTTAGATCAGCAATTAGATAGTCTCATCCAAATGTTTTTCACCTCTCAACCTGCATCAACATCACCACCCCCTGCGGCGAAAACGGATGTGGATAGTAATGCGGGTGATGCACCTGTCTGGGAAACTTTGGCAACAATTCTAGAAGATGATAAGGAAGTAGAAAATCCACAACAGGAGCAGTTGGAGGCAGAAATCAACCCACCTACAACTACCTCTACTTCATCTGGTACTCAGATATTTGTTGAAGAAGCCGAAGACTACTGGTCAGAAGTTCCACAATTGACACAGTTGGAATCGTCTCCAGAGTTATCAGGTGATAACGCCAATGATGCCAATTCACCCTCACCCGTAGTTTATCCCCAGCGTCCACCTAAAGGGCGCAAGTCATTGGCATCTGTGGAACTGCCGAATTTTCGCCCCAAGGGGAAATAGTGGGGGGATGAGGAGCAGGGGAGGCAGGGGAGGCAGGGGAGGCAGGGGGAGAAATAACCAATGCCCGATGCCCCATGCCCGATGCCCGATGCCCGATGCCCCATGCCCTATAACTAATGACTAAATTTCTGAATTACGGCTTTTGGGCTAGTTTTTGCTACCTGAGTAGCCGATCGCGGTTTGCCTGTGGCGATCGCGTAATTAATCGCTAGCAGCCGCAACCATAATGCCGGATTTCGGGGTTCTAGCCAAGAACCTACCCGGCTCAAAAACTGTGGGAACCACGGACTCAGTAAAGCGCTAATCAGGGCATGGCGAGAAAAGCTAAAATAACTGCCAAGCCATCGCACTAAATCCTTAGGCCCAGCAAGTTGCCAAATCCATAAAAGCAAGGCTGGATTTTTCTTTGCTGCTTTGAGTGCTAAGCGGTTAAAGGTTAACCAATCACATCTGTCTTTGATGAAATTATCTGCCACCTCTGGAGGTTCGTCTGCTAACAGCCCAAAAAAGGTGTTGAGCATCGAATTAACCCGCTGGGGTGGTAAAAATTTGCCTGTGGGTACCATCATGCCTTTGGAAAATAGCCAAGTCACTGAAACGTTACTTTGGTAGGCGCGAATTTGGTTTAAGTGTTGGAAACTCAATAAGTCATGTTTGAGGGCGGTATCCAATAGCTTTGTTAAGCGCTCTAAGTTACGAACCAAGGAACCAAAACCTGTGAAAATCAGGGGAGATTGGAGTGATGCGGCATCACCGATGGCAATCAAGCGATCGAAGGCAACTGTGCGATCGCGACTCCCGACACTAAAATGCCCCGGTATATAGCCAAATGTCGGCTTTTTCCACACCAATTTGTCCATATCGCATCTGCGATACTCTGGCAATATTGTGAAAAAGTCCTCGTACATCTCCAGCAAGGAACCAGGATTTTCAGCATTGACTTCATGGTAATGAAATAAATAAATCGTCAGTTCTTCACCTGCTGCGGGAAATAATTCCCAAATCAACTGTCTTCCCCGCGAAATATCCCCGTGACTGTAAAGAACGTCTCCCAATTGAGAATCCCATACCCCCGGTTCAAATCCGCTCTCAATTGCCGCTCCTACCGTCGGACACACGCTGTCAAAGGCACGACCACCATTTAATTGCCAAGCAATGGGGGAGGCTGTTCCCATCGCATCTACTAGTAGTCTCCCAGTGACTTGTTTTTCAATTTCACTGGGTAAATGCTTGACTTTTATCGCAACTTGTGATTCATTTATATCTGCACGGATAAACTCTGTTTCATCCCAAATTTCTCCGCCTGCCGCTTGCAACTTTTGCCCACATAGTTGCAGCAACTTTTCGGAATCTAAGCCTAAATTTAGCACTGTGGGTGTGTGCAATACAGGCGATCGCAGTTTACTTGGATTATTAGCATCAAAAAACTTATTGAATCCATCTTTGTATTCTCTGGCAATGATGGTTTCTAACTCTGCGGGGGTGATTAAACCCAGGTTAAGTAAGCTTTGAATCTCATCGCGGGAAATATTCCATTCCCGGTTCATCCGCCCAAAGGGCATTCGTTCCAGCAGCAAGACTTTATATCCAAGTTTTGCCATCACTGCCGCATGGATGACGCCTAGTGCGCCGCCGATGTAGATGATGTCGTAAATGGGAGATGAGGGAGATGAGGGGGATGAAGGAGATGAGGGAGATGTTATTTTCTTATCTCCCCCTGCTTCCCCTGCTCCCCCTGCTCCCCTACCTCTTCCCCAGTCACCTTGACTCGAAAACACCACCTGCCGGGGCTGCTGCGGATTCCGTACCCCTTGGCGCCATCGCTGTTCCCACCAGTAGGCGCGTTTGAGGTCATATTCTCCGTTGGGCATTTTCTGAAAATACTTGACGGTGAGGGGGTAGTGAGGGGCTAGGGCTGCAAAAATCGATTGCTCCGATAAATCGATGGCTGGCGGTTCCGGATAATGATGCGGAAAACGGCTTCTGATTTCTTTGATTAGGTGTTGCAGAATTTCTTTCTCTTTGGGAAAGGGTTGTTCTGCCCAACGAAACACTTTTAGATAGGTAGTTCGTTGCACTGACCAAATAAATACAGAAAGTTCTCCAGGCAAGTTTTCGGAAATTGCAGCGCCAGCGGTTGTAGTAGCGGTGATGATTTTGAGACGGAAGCCTTCCGGGGTTAGCACTTTTTCCCCATATGCCGGTTGAAAATCTGTTTGCAACCAGTTACGCACAGCAGCGATATCCGCAGTTGGAACTTCTAAATAAAGGATTTCTTTCATCTTTTCCTGACATCTCCCATGAATCTATTCACAAAGACAGATTTTATCAAGGCGCAAAATAAGGTAAACTCCGCCCTATTAGTTACGTAAAGATTCAGTGAAGAAATTTTAAGATTTTGTCAAATTTATTGTTCATTTTGTAAAACTGTAAACCCACGCCATGAATTATCCCATTCCAGACAGCCCCCAGGAAATTGTAGCTCTCCGACAACAGCCGATTGATGAAGAACTAGTTGCCAGTGCGATCGCTGGAGTTATTAAAATTGTCCGCGCTCAGGGTCAATCTTTGGAAGAATTAACCGCTCAGTTGCTAGCGGAAGATCCATTGTTGGATCAGCAACAACGTCGCTGGTTGAGCCAATTAGTTGCCCAATCTTGGGAAAAGTTCTCTTAGAATGAAAGCGAACCGCAATTGAATATCTAAAAATATTGAAATATTAGCGATGCCTGGGTTGGGCTGCGCCTACGCATCTTGGCTACTCAATGAGAATGATTATCTGTCTGGATTTGCTGGCAATTTTGGATTCACGGCTGACAAGCAACTAAATTAACCATATCAGCGTTTGATGTTGCTAAGGAATTCTACAACGCTTTTAAAGGTTTTTAAGGGGAAAGACTTCCAATACTGCTCGAATAAGCAGGGGAGGCAGGGGAAGCAGGGGAAGCAGGGGAGGCAAAAACAAGGGCGCCAGCCTCCATTTCTCCCCCGGCTATTGAACAGCTTGCCTCAACCAAGAAATTCCAAAACCTACGCAGTATTGGAAAGACTTCTGGTTTGCACCAGAGGTCTTTTTTTTCTAGTAGCAGCAGACGTAGCTTCGCCAGCTCTTTCTCAAAACGCCAGTTTAAAAAACCAGATGGAAAAAAGGAATTCAGATTTGACACTTTTCTTAATTTTTATATTGTAGTTAAACAAATAACCCTAGAAATGAAACATCACCCTGTCATGGTGTAGGGAAATCAATAAGACATCAGTCACCCGACACCCGGTTAACTCCTGTCAAGAGTTACCAGGTTTTTAGCACTGTTGCATGTGAAATCATGATTGGGGCTGGGATGTATCCAAATAATAGATTTCCGACTAATCTTCAATGCCTCCAAGGGCTGCGAGTACTCGTTGTAGATCGTAATGGCGATTTCTCCGATTCGATCGCCCTGCTGCTGCAACCCTATGGTGTGGAGGTGCAAACAGCATCTTTAACTCAGCAAGCTTTGGAAATATTTGTCCAATGGCAACCTGATGTCCTCGTGAGTGACATTGCCTTGTCAAAAGAGGGTGGCTATCCCCTGATTCAACAAGTGAGAACTCAGGCGGGAGAGCGAGGGGAAGCGGTGCTAATCATTGCTGTGACGGGCTATGCCAATAAAAAGATACTTCAAAGTCCTCTGTATGTTGGGTTTGACATGTTGTTCACAAAACCCCTGGATTTTAATGAGTTTCTTGCTGTGCTTGCCTGTTTAGCAATTTGTCAACAGTCCTCATACACTATCGCTCAACGAATTTTGGGTCATATTCCTAGACACGATCATCTAAGTCTTGAAAAGCAGTTAGATTTGGTATTTCCAAGTTAGCATTACCATTTTTGAACCATATCAATAAATTAATGTAATTTCGTTTTGGAGATTTTGAAAAATGTCATTTACTATCGAATCTGCACGCTCCATTTTTCCTGACACTCAAGTTGCTAATGCGATTCCAGTTACCGTTGAATCATTCAATCAACTCAGTGCTGAGGATCAGTTGGCTTTACTTTGGTTTGCCTATACTGAGATGGGAGTTACAATCACTCCCGCTGCTATGCAGGTAGTCAACATGGTCTTTGCAGAAAAAACCCTAACTCAAATCAAGCAGATGTCTACCGGAGAGCAAACGCAAGTTATGTGCGATCTGGTTAACCATACTGATACGGACATCTGCCGTACATACTCATCTTTCGGCACAAATGTCAAGTTGGGCTTCTGGTATGAGTTAGGCGAGTGGATGAAACAAGGAATCGTTGCTCCCATTCCAAAAGGTTATAAACTTTCTACCCAGGCATCAGATGTCCTCCAAGCTATCCGTCAACTTGAAGGAGGCCAGCAACTCAGCATATTACAGGATATTGTCGTTAACATGGGGTATGTCCCAACGGTTGGCACTCAAAAAGTCAAAGAACCTGTTGTTGCACCTAAAGATATCGCACCACGACCTCAGGTCAACATTAAGGGCATCGACAACTTGACAGTCCTAAGCTACATGGAGAATATGAACGCCTTTGACTTCGAGGCGGCTGTGGCTTTATTTGCTGAAGATGGTGCCTTGCAACCTCCTTTCCAAGAACCGGTTATTGGTCATGAGTCGATCCTTACATATATGCGTGAAGAATGCTATGGACTCAAGCTGATTCCGGAAACAGGAGTGTCTGAACCAGCAGAAGCAGAGTTCACCCGGATTAAAGTGACGGGTAAAGTGCAAACTCCCTGGTTTGGTGAAAGTGTTGGCATAAATCTAGCATGGCGGTTCTTACTCAATCCCCAAGACAAGATTTTCTTTGTGGCGATCGATTTGCTGGCATCTCCCCAAGAACTACTGAACCTGGGCTTCGTAAGGTAGAAGAGCTTGAGAATGATGAGCGATCAACTGTGTGTTTTCAGCCTGAGCGATCGCTCAGGCTGAAAATCATCCTCAAAATGCTGGTTTACCTTGTGCTTTGGCAAAGCCTAGACATTCAACTGACTATGCATGATCGGGCGTATAGCCTCTGGCACGGAAGCGAAACATATCACTATTTATTTTATTTGGCAATAAACATTGCAGTTTTGTAACAAAAGTGTTAGATTTAATTTATAAAACATCACAAAACCAAAAAGTAAAACTTATAAAAAGCGGTTTAGTGATTTAAGAATTCGGTAGGCTGAACGACTACGCCATCGAATCTTTGAAAGTAAGTGATGTATGAGCCTCAGTTTAGCTTTACTCGGTATCCAGAAAAACGAGCAAAAACTTTTTGCTCTTAGCCCTAGCAAGCCGGACTAGGTGTGATTGATCTGTTCACTGGCTTGTAGGAAATTGAACTTCACCATATATCCTAAGCACTTTTCCAAAATATTAAGGATAAAACCAATGAGAACTAATGTTGCCTTAACTAATCCTTCTCTGTTTAGTCCCGTTGTCTTCGGACTCGGTTTCAATCACTTTGAGAAAATCAACGCAACTCAAGCCTGGTCACTATTTTTCACTGGTGGTAGAGGAGATCAGGCACTTGGACTTAGCCCCACAGTAGGCCGTTTTTTCAACTTCAGCTTGCTCGCTATTGCAAGTATTCTTTGGATTTTCTTGTTCAGACCTTTCTAAACGAGGGTGAATACGAAATCAGGCACTAACGCCAACGACTGAGAAATCAAAGATCGCATTAAAGTAACCTCCATTGGAGAATCATTATGTCGAAAGAGAAAAAAGGCAACAAAGAAGCCAAAAAAGCCAAAAAGAAATCTGATGGTACTAAAAAGCAAAAGAAAGACCCCAACAGACATGATGGACCTGCAACACGCATAACAAAGAGTTCAAATGAACTCTAAAACATAGCTAGTGCAACATCGAACTCACAGTTTTCACCCTAATTGAGTTACAGGAGGCATTTATGGAACTAACTTTAGAGCAAGAATTTAGCCTCAGAAGCTTTACCGATCAGGTGCAGCAAATGTCCCGCGAACAAGCTCAAGAATTCCTGATTTTGCAGCATCAGCAGATGATGATTCGGGAAACGATATATCAGGACATTCTGAAACAACAGTGGAAATTAGATCTGGATTTTGCCTCTCTCTAAAACCACCGAAGCAATCCTGACTTTCCACAACTGAGTAATTCCTTACAGTCACAAAATTTGGAGTATGAACTATGTCAGCTAACACAAACATCGCCTCTTCAATGAACAATCAGCGCAATGCTTGGCTTTGGGGCTTTACACCTCAGACTGAAGTCTGGAACGGTCGTTTTGCGATGATTGGCTTCATATCCGCCGTCCTCATTGAAATTTTTTCTGGTCAAGGCTTGCTTCACTTCTGGAATATTTTGTAGGTCAGCAGTTGCAGTTTAACCAATATAGGCTGCTCGATAGCTAAGAAGTTAATCTAAACTTCATTTTGAGCTTTGAGTTCGAGATGCTTGTCTTAACTTTTATGACGTAGTTAATCAAATAACCCCACAAATAAAACAGTACCCTGTGATGCTGTAGGGAAGGAAATAGTAAATTATCACCTTGTGCTTTGTTCATTCTGGAGGCATCACACTACTCAACTCTTAGAAACAAAAGTGATTGAGGGTGAGAACTTGCACAGTTTGCTCTCGCAGGTTCAAGGTGTAAATAATTTAACCGTTTCAGATAGACCTAATTTAAATCTTTCAGGAGTTAACTAATGAGTGTTATTACGAAAATTATTTTAAATGCAGATGCCGAGGTTCGTTATCTCAGCCCTGGAGAACTTGACCAGATCAAGATGTTTATTACCAGTAGTGAGCGCCGTCTACGCCTTGTGCAAGCTTTAACTTTAAGCCGCGATCGCATTATTAAGCAAGCTGCAAACGAACTTTTCCAAAAGCGTCCAACCCTTGTTTCTCCGGGTGGTAATGCCTACGGCAAAGATATGACTGCCACCTGCCTGCGGGATATGGATTACTACCTGCGCTTGATTACTTACAGCGTTGCCGTTGGAGATGCTACACCAATTGAAGAAATCGGAGTCATTGGTGTTCGCCAAATGTACAAATCCCTCGGCACCCCAATTGAGGCCGTTGCTGAAAGTGTCCGTGCTATGAAGAACATCGCTATCTCGATGTTGTCTGGAGAAGATGTTGGCGAAGTTGGTACTTATTTCGACTACCTAATTAACGCTCTCTAGTAAGTAGACAGTAGGGGCGAGCGAGTGCGTTAATTGAACTTCAGCTACGCACAAAAGCATTGCACAAAAATGAGAGGCGATCGCCTCTCATTCTCATTAAATAGTGTAAAAAGTCATTACACTACAAAGTCATATTTGTCAACTAGAAGCTTTCACTGCTGCTTCAGCTTGGGAGTGCAACAACAAACCATATTCCAAGCCTTCCACCACCGCTTGATAGGAAGCTTCCAAAATGTTGGTAGAAACTCCTACCGTTGTCCAGCGTTGATAACCATTGCCCGATTCTACCAACACACGGGTTTTCGCCGCAGTGCCCGTATGTCCGTTGAGAATCCGCACCTTGTAATCCGTCAAATCAAAAGTTGCAATTTGGGGATAAAAGTTCACCAAAGCCTTGCGTAAAGCTGCATCCAAAGCTGCAACCGGGCCGTTACCTTCCGCCGCCTCTAGAATATTTTTACCCTCAACAGCGACTTTGATTGTGGCTAAAGCGTTGCTAGTTTCTTTTCCCTCAATCAAATCACAGTGGACTTGAAAACCCTTGACTTCAAAAAACTTTTGCCGTCCTCCCAAAGCTTCATGCATCAACAGTGCAAAACTGGCTTCTGCGGCTTCAAATTGAAATCCTTCACTCTCCAAATCTTTGAGGCGCTGGAGAATTTGCTTCGCTTCTGCCTTTAATTGATCCAATTCAATACCAAAACTGCGGGCTTTGGCTAAAACATTGCTCAGTCCCGACTGTTCCGAAATGACGATGCGGCGACGATTCCCCACTTGTTCCGGTTGCATGTGTTCGTAAGTCAGGGGATTACGTTCCACAGCGGATACATGAATACCACCTTTGTGTGCAAAAGCCGAACGTCCAACAAAGGGCGCATGTTCATCAGGAGCAAGATTAACCACCTCACTCACAAAACGACTCGCTTCTGTAAGTTGTGTTAGCTGGTCTCCTGAGATACAACTGTAACCCAGTTTAAGTTGTAAATTGGGAATTAACGAACAGAGGTTAGCATTCCCACAACGTTCACCGTAACCGTTAATTGTGCCTTGTACCATCTTTGCCCCTGCCATAACGGCGGCTATTGCGTTAGCAACCGCCATTTCCGAATCGTTATGAGTGTGAATTCCAATTTGGGGCATTGGGGATTGGGGATTAGGGATTGGGGACTGGGAAGATTCTTTCCTATTTCCTAGTCCCCAGTCCCCAGTCCCCGATACCCAGTCCCCAGTCACCTTTACCACATCTTGGACAATTTGGCTAACTTCATGGGGTAAAGTGCCGCCATTGGTATCACACAGGACTAGCCACTCGGCACCAGATGCGATCGCTGCCTGTAATGTCTGTAAAGCATAATCTCGATTGTGCTTATAGCCATCAAACCAATGTTCAGCATCGTAGATCACGCGACGCCCTTGAGAACGGAGGTACTCAATAGTGTCACGAATCATTGCTAAATTTTCTTCCAATGTCGTCTTGAGTCCGGTTGTGACATGTAAATCCCAAGACTTGCCAAAAATCGTCACCCAGCGAGTTCCCGCAGCTAAAATCGCTTGTAGCATCGGTTCTTCTGCCGCACAGGTGTTGGGGCGTCGAGTCGAACAAAAAGCAACAACTTCTGAATGTTTGAGCGGATCTTCTTGGAGTTGCCAGAAAAATTGTACATCCTTGGGATTAGCACCAGGCCAACCGCCTTCAATAAAGGGGATTCCCAGTTGATCGAGTCTTTTGGCAATGCGTAACTTATCTTCTATCGATACAGATAGCCCCTCGCGCTGAGTGCCATCCCGTAGTGTAGTGTCATAGAGCCAAAGTTGAGGTGAAGAAATTGTGGTCATAAAACTCGGACCGACGAGACAACTTTCGAGGCGATATGTCAATATACAACAAAAAGCCAGTTTGGCAATTTAAAAAATGCCTAAGGTACTAGCTCAAGGTAAAACAATTGAGTGTGAGCAAGGAAGCAATCTCCGCACAATTTTGCTGCAAAATGGTATTGACCTCTACAATGACGGTGCTAAGGTAATAAACTGTCGAGGTATTGGCAGTTGTGGTACCTGCGCGGTTAAGGTAGAGGGCGAAGTATCAGTAGCGAATTGGCGCGATCGCACACGGCGTTCGCTTCCTCCCCATTCTCCTACAACAAACCTGCGTTTAGCTTGCCAAACGCAGATTTTAGGCGATGTGAATGTGACAAAATTTGATGGATTTTGGGGACAAGGTTCTCGAATAGTGTGGACACCAAAAGGTTAAAAAGGAGTAAAACAAGATGGGTAGATGGACACCCCTAATATTAATGGCTGGAGGTCTAGCCATTTTGCTTGGTACATTACTAGGCATCAACTTTCCTATGGGCGTACAAACTGCTAACAATCCTGGCGGCAAAGCAGCGAAAGTTCTGCCAGCTAATATTAATGTTAATAGCAGTGCTGGCAGCCAGAACAATGAAACTGCAACTGAAGAAACTGAAACAACCCAAACAAATCCAAATCAGCGCTCCATTGTAGCGCCAAGACCTGATAACAGAAGCAACGTTGCTCAGAATCCTTCCGATTCAAACTCATCTCCTGACAGTACAACAGACTCTAATACAGACTCTAATACAGACACTTCTGGAACAGACACGCCATCAAGCAATTCCAGCAGCGAACCAATTCGAGCTTTGTGGTAAAGGTTGTTAGTCTTTAGTTATTCCTTTATTAGTTATGATTTATTAGTCATGCACTAATGATCAATGGCTAATGAGCAATGACTAAATGACTAATGACTAGTGAAATTGTAATTATTGGTGGCGGCGTTATTGGTTTAGCGATCGCCATTGAACTAAAACTGCGCGGGACACATGTCACCGTGCTTTGTCGTGATTTCCAGGCTGCTGCTACCCACGCCGCCGCCGGGATGTTGGCACCAGATGCCGAAAAAATCCCGGATGGGGCGATGCGTTCCTTGTGTTGGCGATCGCGTGCTTTATATGCCGACTGGACGCGTAAACTAGAAGAATTGACCGGCTTAAATACCAACTATTGGCCTTGTGGTATCCTCACACCCGTTTTTGAAGAAGCAGGAGAGGGGGGAGATGAGGGAGATGAGGGAGTAGGGGGAGATGAGGAAGTAATATTCTTTTCATCCTCCTCATCCCCCTCATCCCCCTCATCCCCCTCATCCCCCGCTTACTGGTTAGACAAAGAAGCAATCAATCAATATCAGCCAGGATTGGGAGCAGAAGTAGTCGGTGGCTGGTGGTATCCTGAAGATGCACAAGTTGATAATAAGGCTCTAGCTCAAGTACTGTGGACAGCGGCCGAGTCTATTGGTGTTGAACTCAAAGACGGCATTACAGTAGAAGGATTTTTACAGCAACAGGGACAAGTTGTTGGCGTGCAAACCAATGCTGGGGTAATTCGCGCCGCCCACTATGTTTTAGCCTCCGGTGCTTGGTCAAATGAGTTGTTACCGCTACCCGTGCATCCCCGAAAAGGGCAAATGCTGAGTGTGAAAGTACCGGAATTTGTACCAGAATTGCCCTTGAAGCGGATTTTGTTTGGGCAAAATACTTACATTGTACCGAGACGCGATCGCTCCTTAATTATTGGGGCAACAAGCGAAGATGTTGGTTTTACACCCCACAACACCCCAGATGGTATTCAAACATTACTACAAGCTGCCATCCGGCTGTATCCGCAATTAAAGCATTATCCCATTAAAGAATTTTGGTGGGGATTTCGCCCAGCTACCCCCGATGAATTACCCATCCTGGGCACCAGCCATTGTCAAAATTTAACCCTTGCTACTGGTCATTACCGCAACGGGATTCTGCTTGCGCCCGTCACAGCAGCATTGATAGCCGATTTCATCTTAGAACAAAAATCTGACCCTTTACTTGCTGATTTCCATTACTCGCGCTTCCAGTCCAAGCCATCTACCCGCACTCCAATGCTGACTCACTCCGCCAATTTCTCCAACGGACACCGTACCGCAGACGCGATAAATGCAGACGCGATGAATCTAGACGCGATGAATCGCGTCTCTACAAGTTCCCCACTGATTATTGCGGGAAAAACCTTCCAATCCCGGTTGATGACTGGAACTGGTAAGTATCGCAACATTGAAGAAATGCAGCAAAGTATCGCTGCCAGTGATTGCGAAATTGTTACCGTAGCGGTGCGACGAGTACAAACCAAGGCACCTGGACACGAAGGTTTAGCTGAAGCCTTGGATTGGACAAAAATCTGGATGTTGCCTAATACCGCAGGTTGTCAAACTGCGGAAGAAGCCATTCGGGTGGCACGTTTGGGGCGAGAAATGGCGAAATTGTTGGGACAGGAAGACAATAATTTTATCAAGTTAGAAGTAATACCCGATCCTAAGTATTTACTACCTGATCCTATTGGGACACTCCAAGCAGCAGAACAACTAGTTAAAGAAGGTTTTGCAGTATTGCCCTATATTAATGCTGACCCCATGTTAGCCAAGCGATTGGAAGATGTAGGCTGTGCTACAGTGATGCCCTTAGCGTCGCCCATTGGTTCTGGACAAGGGCTGAAAACAACCGCCAATATCCAAATCATCATCGAAAATGCGAGTATACCAGTGGTGGTAGATGCTGGGATTGGTTCCCCCTCAGAAGCCGCCCAGGCGATGGAATTGGGAGCAGATGCCTTGTTGATTAATAGTGCGATCGCTCTTTCTCAAAATCCCCCAGCAATGGCTCGTGCCATGAATTTAGCAACAGTTGCCGGTCGTCTAGCATACCTTGCAGGTAGAATGCCCATCAAAGACTACGCCAGTGCTAGTTCACCTCTGACTGGGACGATTAGTGGTTAGGAAATGAGGCATTAGGCATTGGGCATTGGGCATTGGGCATGAGAAGAGGACAAGGGGAACAAGGCGGACATGGTAGCAATTTTTCTCCCTTGTCTCCCTTGTCTCCCCCCTCTCCCTCATCTCCCTCATCTCCCTCATCTACCCACTCCCCACTCCCTACTCCCCATTCTTCAATGTAACGATTTGTCTACCACTTTCAGAGCCGATCTACCATTTTATGTAACATTAAATGAAGAATAAAGATAAAGGAATTAATTCATGCCTTATACAACCGAAGAAGGCGGTCGCCTGAACAATTTTGCCAAGGAACCAAAGGTTTATCAAGCAGAACCTCCTACGGAAGGGCAAAAGCGAACCTATATCATACTAGGAATCGCCGCTACAGCTTTGGTTGGTGGCTTAATTGTAGTTGCCTTCTTTGTTTCCTAAAACGGTTGAGCGTAAAACATTTTAATAAAATTTCATTTTTGTAGTTTTTCAGGTTCCGATTTCAGGAGGAACCTGCTTTTTTATTTTTTGTTAAAATTGAGTTAGTAATTAAGTATAATTACATACTTTATTATTCTACCAAACTGGGATAAATAGTCTTGTTTGGAGTTCCACCGGACAGCTTTCTAATCAGGACTTTTAATCCAAAATCCAAAATTGCTATTATCCTTAGCAGCACAACATCTACTTCCAAATCATTTTCATAATCAAATTTTTAGGGACTTCCAAAAAAAAATATCCAATTAACTCTTGTGGGGTGGGCGTCTCGCCTGCCCTATGGACTGGGCGGGCAGGATGCCCACCCCACAATAGGAGAGCAAGGCGAAAAAGTGAGATCATCGTGAAAAGAGCTTTCTTAGGCAGGGGGAGCAGGGGGAGTGAAGAGAAAATCTTGTTTGTTTATACTAAAATATCCCAAAATACACTTATTTCTTTCTCTCCCCCTGCCTCCCCTGCCTCCCCTGCCTCCCCATCTCACAAAATCGCATTGCTCCCCCACAAAATTGGATAATTTATTTCTTGGAGTTCCCTTAGCTGACTTCGATGCACCCACAAAGGTGATATATACTGTGTTTTGGCTCTTTAGCCGCCATGAGCGTGAATGATACTCCACACAACGACAATTCTACTTGGAATCGGCAAGTATACCAACGCTTAAAACTTGCCTTAAGTCTTGGTTTACGGCGACAGCTTTTCTTGGCAGTATGTGATGATTTACACTTGAGAAACCAAGTAGCAGCCCGTTTGCATTCTACATTGGCTTATCCTGTGGGACAAGTGCTATATCAGCCATCAAATACCCAAGAAAATAGCACTCCAGCTTATCCGCGATTAGTCACGTTACGTTTGAATTTAAACGATCCCAATCCCATAATTCAGATTAATCAATGGTTGGCTAATTATCCACCGCCAATTGTTGGGGCATCAAAAGATACTCCAGGAAGGCCTTCTCCAATACCTGCATTTCAGATTGTAGGCGTGGAGCAGCTAACCAAGGAACCAGTAGCAACGCAGCGTTTATTTTTGCATTATCTTCGGTTGAGCGAGCAATATTTTTCTACCCAGGAATCCAGTCGATTTTTAGAATCTAACTTGCTGTTGTGGATACCGCGTCCTTGGCTGTCTGCTATCCAACAATCAGCACCACAGTTTTGGCGTTGCCGTACTGGCGTATTTGTGTTTGCCGGAGAACCCACACCAGCAAATCAAAATTCGGGATATCCAGAACGTTTTTCTAATTCCAGAAGTTTGGATGTGGGAAATCTTGAGCATTCTATTTTAGATGAATCTGTTAGCCAAGCAGAACTCAAAACAACAGTTAGCGAATTAAAATTTGAGAATAATTCTGCTTTTCCTGCACAGACACAAGCAAATAGCGTAGATAAAACCCAGGAAATTGTGGCACCAATCATAGATTTATCGAAGACTTTGCCACAAAAGCAGGAATCTACTATTAGATCTGGTAGTGGAAACGATCAGCAATTACTATCTTCTTTATCTCATATTAGCAGTGAATTAACGGAATTAGTATTAGCATCAATCAACACCAAGATTATTCAAGATACAGAAGATTACTGGCAACCGCAGCAAATTTTATTGGAGATTGAAGAATTACATTTACAGGAACTTCCTGGGGAAGTACTAGCAGAAGCTTATCATCGCTTAGGCAACTTATATCGCCTTCGCATTGAGCAAGGAGAGTCAACTTTAGAAAATTTGATGGTGGCAATTATTGCCTATCAAGAGGCAATTAGCTATGACGAAACTTCGCCGCAAATCCCAGATATTTTGAATGATTTGGGTACACTTTATTGGATGTTATCCCGGACGCCACCTAATTCTCAAGAGGGACAAACTTATATAGAACAAGCAATAGAATTTTATCAGTTGGCGTTAAATACAATCTCACCCCAGACACATCCAGAAACTTACGCCCGTGTGCAAAATAATTTAGGGACTGCTTATGGTGATTTAGCTCGTTTTTCTCACCCGTCGGAGAATTGGCAACAAGCAGTTTTAGCTTACAGCGAAGCACTCAGCTACCGTACAGCGGATATGGATTCATTAAAGTATGCTGCTTGCCAAAATAACTTGGGTACTGCTTACTGGCATTTAGGGCAATATAATCAACCGATTGTGCATTTAAAGAAGGCGATCGCAGCTTACAACCAAGCACTTGTACACTACAACCCCCAAGAGGAACCGCTCAAATATGGCATGATTCAAAACAACATCGGTACTGCCTATTGGAATCTGGCACAATACGAACAACCCGCCGAAAATTTACAACTAGCTATTGATGTTTATACCGAAGCTCTAAAATATCGTACCCCAGCTAATGTTCCTAGTGCCTGCGCCGCTACACAAAATAATTTGGGTACTGCCTATTGGCATTTAGCAAATTTATCTCAAACAACTAAAGAAGCACGACAAAAATACCTACAATTATGCATTAATGCTTACGAAGAAGCTATAGCTCTGGCTCATTCCCTGAGCGGTAATCCTTTAAGTTTTGATTTGCTTGCCTCTCATAATAACTTGGGACTGGCACATTATCAGTTAGTAATAGATAAATCTTTTAATGGGGATAAAACAACACGTTCCCAACATCTAGAAGTAGCATTAGATCATCATTTACAAGCTCTAAATGGATTAGGTAAACAACCAGAAGCTTATCAAACAACCTTTAGTTATTTAGTGAAAACTATTCGTGCTTTTCATAATGAATTAGGGATACAGGGACAAAATCTAGCTTTATCGAAAGTTCCAAGTCAGTTGTTGCCAGAAATTTTGTCAAAATTGTAGTTGAGTCAAAAATGAGTTTCACAGATACAGGAATATTAAATTAGTTGTGATATATAAAATGGTTAAAAAGCTTATAAATACCTAGTTTTTATCATTTTATTTTCTCATGTTTCAATTCAGGTTTTTATATACATCAAAAGCTAGATAGAGGTTTTTATGAATAATCCAAAGCGATTATTTTTAATTTAATAAATTGTTCTGCAAATTTTTCAGCTTCTTGACGCCCATATAAAATAGTAATTGTTTCAAAATTAAATTTTGCTTTATTAGTCCAGTTATACGAACCATGAATTACTTTATTTAAATCTATAATACAAAACTTATTGTGCATTATATTTTCATATTTACCAATTTTTGGTAATTTATAAGTTTCAAACTCCATATAATTTAAACCAGATTTTTCGTTTATTTCATCACTAGAAATAATTAACTGTATATTTAAGCCCTCATTTCTTTTAAGAATTAATTTTTCAAATATTTGTTTATCTGTAAACCAAGCAACAGCAATCCAAATTGTAAATTTAGCTTGCTCAATTTGTGCAATTATACTATTTTGAATTTTTTCAAAACAAATATCTATGTTTTGATTAATACTGTCTTCAATATCTGTATCATTCATTAATCTATAAGATATTTTCAGACATTGATCAAATAAAGATTGTTCGTCTTCTGTTTTTGTATAAAAACTATTCTGACTGTTTTCAAACTTATATTGTTCCAGAAGAGCTAATAATAGTCTTCCAACAATATGATTAGATTCTTGATCCCAAAATGACCTAAGTCGCTTTGCTTTGGAAGTTCCAAAAGTAGTATATTTATCATTTTCATATATATCTATATTTGTAGTTTCAATAATAAGATTTTTGAACGTATTATCAGAATAACGAAGTACATAACCTGATGCCATTCCCAAAATACGTTCTAGTTTAGCTTTTTCAAGACTCGATAGATTCGCCATTTAACTAATAATTTTTATAAAGATTTGCTGGACGAAACAAAACTAAAACCCAATTACAGAAACTGCTTTTCTCTTCTGCTCTAGCATAACCTCCAGATAACGCTGCAACATCCCCAGACCGCTGTGGCCAAAGATTTTTCCGGAAAGGCAGTATTGTCAATTTATTTACCAACTTAATGCTGAAGCGATCGCCAATCAACTCTGCGACCAAATATAAACTTGACACCACTGACTAGAACTCCGGACAATTTCTGATAAAACAGATGTTGAACTGAGTCTGCTGGGGGAAAATAGAAAACATGACGATTGAATCCAATTCCTCAAATCTACCAACCCCAGAACCTATCCCAGAACACGACTTGCAACCAGATGACTTTGACGGTGGCGCAACTGAGAATCATCTCACCTCAGAAGCACTAGCGACACAACAAGCCCTAGCAACTATTTCGTCTTTGCAATCTTCCCAAAATACAACTGCTCTCAAACAAGCTCGTTCTGGCTTCAGACAAACTATTAGCAACCAATTCACAGTCAAGCCCAGGGCATTGCTGCTGATCTTTGTTGCCATCGCCACCACTCTTACTGGAGTTATCCTGAATAACTGGATCGTCGGCGTTGTCGGAACACTGGTGACTTTACTGTTATCCCTAGCAATATTATTGCCTTGGTTCCTAGAAGTTTTTGACGAGTGGTTTTCACCCCAAGAACGGACGCTGTTTGTTGGCTTTTTCGGATTCATAATCGCCATCATCGGCTTGATCCGGTTTACAGGCGTAGGCGATCGCTTGCTTGCTTTAGGACGCCAAATTAACTGGGAAACTGCTGGTAGCCTAGCCGAATGGTTTGGCGCTTTGGGACAAATTCTCATCGCCATCATCGCTGTTTACGTAGCTTGGCGGCAATACGTGATTTCCAAAGACTTGACAATTCAGCAAAATATGCTAACAGTTCAGCAAAATATTATCACCCAGCAGCAAACAATTGATTCCTATTTTCAAGGCGTTTCCGACTTAGTATTAGATGAAGAAGGATTATTAGAAGATTGGCCCCAAGAAAGAGCGATCGCTGAAGGACGCACTGCGGCAATTTTAAGCAGTGTCGATGGTAGTGGTAAAGCCAAAATTCTCCGCTTTCTTTCACGTTCTAAGTTGCTGTCACCTCTAAAACGCGATCGTCTATTAGGTAGAGCCATTCTCGACGGTACTGGCGGATATGCAGAAGACCGCCTCGAAGGTGTGCGCGTCATCGATTTAGGCGTAATACTGGCAGCAGCAGACCTTTCTGGTACTGATTTACGTTGGACTGACCTCAGCGAAGCTAATCTTGTCCGCGCTAATTTGGCCGGCTGTGACTTAGTAAAAGCCAACCTTTCCCGCACTATTTTATATGATGCCAATCTCACTGCTGCTGACCTCAACGGAGTTCGCCTGTTCTACGGTGTGGTGGATAAAGCATCACCCCGCAGTCGCACCGAACCACCAGATTATCAAACCGGCGAACAAACTGGCGCTGTAGTGGAAAAAGCTGATTTTACTAACGTGCAACGGATGTCTGAGTCTACACGTTACTACTGTTGTGCTTGGGGTGGCGAAAAAACTAGAAATACTATTCCTGGTGGTTGTGAAGGTATTCCTAATAAGTTGGGACGATAGTTATCAGCTAAGAAATCAGGAGCAAAAGCAAAGACTCCCAAACGAAAGGAATTTTTTCATACACCCCAGTAATTCTCGCCTTCAGCTAGGGTGAGAATTTCAACGCCATCTTCAGTCACAGCTAAGGTATGCTCAAATTGGGCAGAAAGCTTGCGATCGCGAGTTACAGCAGTCCATTTATCGCTGAGAACCTCAACTTCGTAAGTTCCTTCGTTAATCATTGGCTCGATGGTAAAAACCATTCCTGGTCTGAGGCGCTTACCTTTACCGCGTGTGCCATAGTGGGGAATATCCGGCGCGGTGTGAAAAATGTTACTGATGCCGTGTCCCACGAAATCTCGCACCACAGAAAAGCCTTGTCCTTCAGCATATTCTTGAATGGCTGCACCAATGTCACCAATGCGTGCCCCTGGTTTGACTTCAGCAATACCCAAGCGCAAACACTCCTCTGTCACCTCCACCAGCTTTTTCGTCTTTGGAGATGGAGTACCCACAATGAATGTTTTAGATGTATCGCCGTGGTAACCTTCAACAATCGGCGTCACATCAATATTAATAATGTCACCTTCCTTGAGGATTTGCTTGGCGTTCGGAATGCCGTGACAGATTACCTCATTTACACTGGTGCAAATGGACTTGGGGTAACCTTTATAACCAAGGGGTGCGCTTTTTGCTCCATGCGCTTGTGTCCAACGTTCAGCTTCATCATTGATTTCCAGAGTGCTAACCCCTGGCTTTACCATTGGTTCTAGGTGCTGTAGAAGTTTGGCCGCCAAGCGCCCAGCTTGACGCATTTTGTCTAATTCTCGTTGGGATAAAATAACAATTAGTTCGGTTCTCATCAATTTTTGTCTAGATATCTTTCATAAATATAGTTAACCCTGTTTGTGCTGCTCTTTGGGCAGCATCAGCAACCTTTAGGGTATACAAACTCTCCTCTGGGGTAACATACAAAGGAGTGCCGTTAAAAAGATGGTCTAATACCATAATCGTGTCTTTGGCGAACAAACCCTGCCGAGGGCCAATCTCTATAGATGTTGTTTCCCCTGGCTGGATGAAAAATCCTGTATCGCCATCAAAAATTAAACCGCCCTTTTCACCATGAACTTCAAACTTACGTTCTGACTGCCAAATAGTTTCGCCTTTACCATAGACTACTTGGGCTAAAAGTCCACTGTTAAAGCAGATTTGACTAGTGCATAAACAACTTTGGTAATATTCTGATTCTGTTTCCCAATATCGCTGGTGACAGTTAACAGTAAATACTGTACCAAATAAATCAGTGAGACGATGTAGGCGCGACAGGGCACCAATTAACGGAAAACCGAACAGATCGTGGTTGTAAGTCCATTTGCGGGGTGCAGGATTCTGGGGATTGATGGTGCTGTAGCGGACATAAAATACTTCACCAATTTTGGCTAAGTTTTGTTTCAAAGCTTGATGCAGACCACCTAAAAGTTCCAGGTGTTCAACGTGTAAGAGTTTTTGTTGTGCTTTAGCCAAGGCGATGAGTTCCTCAGCTTCTGTCACATCCAAGGAAAGCGGATACTCGACAATCACATGTTTGCCGTTGGTAAGGGCTGCACGAGCGATCGCCCCATGATCTCGATTCACAGTGGAAATCACCACCAAATCTATATCTCGGCGTTCTACTAGCTGTTGCCAAGAACTTAACGCTTCAATTTCGTACTCTTCGGCAAAGGATTGGGTTTTTTCTGGGGTATGACCAACAACTGCGACTAAGTGCGATCGCGCAGCTTGCCCTTCTCCCATTCGCCCATCATTCAGCAACGCCTCAGCCCGAAACTTTGCCGCATATCCAGTACCTACCAAACCTACACGCACTTTTGCTTTTTCCAAAGCTGCCTCTGAATTATACATGATCCTCACTAGTTCTGTTTTTCATCCTCCCACACTTCTAGTAATAGGATTCATCATTGCTTATTCCCCGTGTCCCCGCGTCCCCGCGTCCCCACGTCCCCACATCCCCGCGTCCCCACATCCGCCTCATCTCCCCATGCCCCATGCCCCAACCAATCTATAAAGAAAACTTATCTGTATTAACTAACTAAATTTCATTACTAATCGGGGTCGATTTACAGTCACATCGTTTAATTTTTCTCGTAGTATCAGAATTGAAGCAAATATAAAAGGGCGGCTAATCCCATAAGAGCAGCCGTAAATTTTGCTTTAGCATAACTTATGCTGCCGTTTGCAAAAGAGAGGATTACCCAATGCCAAATTTTAAAGTCACACTAATCAACGAGGCCGAAGGGCTGAACAAAACGATTGAAGTTCCTGATGATGAATATATTTTAGACGCTGCTGAAGAAGCTGGTCTTGATTTACCCTACTCTTGCCGCGCTGGTGCTTGCTCGACCTGTGCAGGTAAAATCATTTCGGGTACTGTCGATCAGAGTGATCAGTCATTCTTGGATGACGATCAGATAGAAGCTCAATATGTGCTGACTTGTGTCGCCTACCCAACCTCTGATCTGGTAATCGAAACTCACAAAGAAGAAGATCTCTACTAAAAGTTAGGCCTCTCAACAATAAAATCTCTTGCAAGAGTTACTGATGTTCACAACGTCATCCGCTGGTAAGCCATTGCTGAAATCCCAAGTGACGTTGTGCGTAAAACAATTAAACTGCCTGCGGGAGGCGGCCGCCTGCCTGGGTTCTTCCACTGAGAAGATAAACGTCGAAAGACCAGAAATGCTGTGTAAATCCATCATCGGGTTAAGTTCCGAATATCCCTGTGATATCCCCAACATGGCAACAGCAAGTGACACAGGAAGCTTATACTGTACCGAAGCTACAGTATAGGTACTTCACGAGAAATATTCTCCTAATGGTATGTATCTTTTCTCATCATAGTTTGACAAAAAGCCTAATTTTATAACAAAGCAGGAACATAAAATTCATTGTGTTCCTGCTTTATTCACATATTTATGAAGTTAGGGTATAAAAAAGTTTAATTCCCTAACTTTATTTATCGGTTAAAACTGCCCTTGAAACAAGCGTTGCCAGTGTTTTTATGGATATAAATTAGCGAACTTACAACTCGATTTTTTTGTTCATGACTAAAGTTGCTGTGCTAATTAGCTTTAAAGCTTAATCTCTTGACTGAGAATTTTAATCTCAGTATCAGGATAGTAGAATTGCAGAATTTTCTGACTCGACCAACCAAGTTTAGCTAAATTTTGAGCGCCAGTTTGACTCAAGCCGACTCCATGTCCTAATCCACCACCAATAAAGGCGTATCCCCACAGTTCTGGTTTACCTTTATTCAAGGGTTCTATGTAAAAAAGTGTACTTGTGGGAGCGGCAAAAGCACTGCGAACTTCGTCTTTGTGGAGAATAAATGTGCTTTTATCAGTTTTGACAGCGAGTTCGAGGATGCGTCCACTCTGGCTTCGCTTCACCACAGCCATAGCCTGAATTGTCTTAAATTTGGCATGAGGGCTATTTTTAGAAAGCAAAAATTTCTGTAAATCCTTGATAATATCCTCTAAACCAGTTTCCCTCCGCCAACGAAACATATTCCACTTACTTTCATTAAAACCTTGTTGCATATTAATAAACTTTTGGAAGTTCTTTTCATCGGCTAAACTTTGCTTCGACAAGTTCCAAAGATTAGTAGCAGCATCGATTACAGGGCGCAGATAAGGACGATCTTCACCATTCCAGACATCGCTGAAGGAGGCGGTGACGCCACCAGTGGTGGAAGAATACAAGGCGTCTACTAGTTCGTTTTTATAAGTTAGTACCTTACCCCTAGTTGCAGCGATCGCTTTATCTGTTTTAAGAGCTGCTCCATTCAATCCATAATAAACTTGACAGTGAGTATCAGCACACAACTGATAGTTATCTGCGGCAAATCTACGTAAATTTCTCAAGGCATAAGTGCGAGCCAGAATTGCTTGGGCTTCTAGCGCCGTAGTTGGTGCATCAATGCCTATTTCATAAGGCACAACCCCACGCAAATAAGTTTCTAAGGGCACTTCATTAACTAAAGTATATGTACCGTAAGCATTTGGCTGTAAATTTAGCCGCCCTGCATACAAACGAGCATTTTCTGGTTTATCGCTTTTATTCACCCGAATCAAGTTTTTATCAGTGGTGACTTCCAACTGATTTAGACTGTAGCGCTTACCATCCACCACCCAACTCACTCGCGGTACTTGTTTGGTAATCTTAGTATCAAGATATACTTTTTCTTGGTTAGTAGCTTGGATGTTCTGCAACAACAAGCGTCGCAGTAAAGGAGTGCTGTAAACGTCGCGTTTCGCCCAAACCTGCCAGCGTTCTGGCTGGGCTATTTCCACTTCCATTCCCTGAGAACGCCATTTTTTTGCACTGTCTTCCGCAGTTTCAAACGTGCGGTACGTACCCAAGATTACCACTTCTTCAACTGCTGGCTGGGGTAAAGCTTGCATAACTGTTTCCAGCTTCACAGGCTTATTGGTAACCACAACTTGCTGCTTGTTACCCGTTTGAAATTTTAGCTTTAAGCGATCGCCCTTTGTCGGTTCCAGTTGCAGTTTCGCTGTGGCTTCGGCGCCAAATCGCTGCACAATCCCAATTTTCAGTTCTACATCCTGAATATTGCTCTCAGGCCCCGATGCCGCAGTCAGTCCCAATAGGCTAAATGTCGCCATCACAGTGTACGAAAAACGCCAAAAGGAAAATTTCATGGCTACCTGATAGCAAAGCGATAGCGAGTACTTGAGCGTCTTTTGCCCCTGAATGCGGCGTTGGAGCTGATTTTCTAATTGCTTTGTAGCGCGGTCTTTTTGTCGCATGAGTGCTCCAATGATACCATTACCAGTTTTGCCCCAAATAAACACTACTTGCAAAACAAAGTCATAACGATTATGATTTATTTAAAGGCACAAGACAGAACTAATTGATAAACTCCTTATGGTTAGAGTCCAAGAAATTCCATTAAATCAGATTAAACGCCCGTTGCCCCGTGCAAACGATCCAAATAAAGTACAAGCCTTAATGGAATCGATTGCCCAGATTGGGCAGCAAGAACCGATAGATGTTCTAGAAGTAGATGGACAATATTATGGCTTTTCTGGTTGCCATCGGTATGAAGCTTGCCAACGTTTAGGCAAAGAAACCGTTTTAGCCAGAGTCCGTAAAGCACCCCGTAGCGTTTTGAAGATGCACTTGGCATAGAGAATGGGGAGTGGGGAGTGGGGGAGATGGGGGAGATGGGGGAGATGAGGGAGATGAGGGAGAATAATTAATAACCAATTCCTACTCCCCACTCCCTACTCCCCACTCCCCAATTACATATAACCTAATTAGGAGAAAATTATGTCATCACAAGTAACAGTCAAAAACGTAAATATCGGCATTGACGAGGCGAGTAGGGCGAAAATTGCCGAGGGATTATCTCGGCTGTTGGCTGACACCTACACACTGTATCTGAAAACTCATAATTTCCATTGGAATGTCACTGGGCCGATGTTCCAAACGCTGCACCTGATGTTTGAGACCCAGTATACAGAATTAGCGCTAGCAGTTGATTTAATTGCCGAGAGAATTAGAGCGCTTGGCTATCCTGCACCAGGAACCTACAGCGAATATGCCAAATTAAGTTCGATTCCAGAAACTCCCGGAGTCCCTAAAGCTGTGGAAATGATCCAGTTACTAGTACAAGGACAAGAAGCCGTAGTCAGAACTGCACGGTCTATTTTCCCCGTAGTGGACGAAGTTAACGACGAACCTACCGCCGATTTATTGACTCAGCGGATGCAAGTACACGAAAAGACAGCTTGGATGTTGAGAAGTTTGCTGGAAGAATAGGAATGGGGAGTAGGGAATGGGGAGATGGGGAGATGGGGAGATGAGCAGAGAATTTCACTCCACTACCGCACCATCCCACCCCTCCTCCACTCCCTACTCCCTACTCCCCACTCCCCACTCCCAATGCCCAATATTGATTTCACCCAAAAGTTACAAAATTTAATGCAACGAGTGGGTATTTCTAGTTTTAAAGCGCTCAGCCGTGCTGCTGGTGTCTCAGAGGGTCAAATTTTGCGGTTACGGCAAGGAAAACTAGAGCAGATGCGGGTAGATGTGCTGCTGAAGCTGTCGCCAGTGCTACAGATGTCATTGAGTGAATTAGTCACAACTTTTTCAAATGTAGAATTATTACAAAATACAGCAGCTAATAATCAAGAATTATTACAAGAAATTGCAAATTTAAAAAAAGAGTACGATCGCTTGCAGTTTCAACTACAACAGCAGCGAGAAATATTACTACAAGAACTCCAGCAGTCAACTTTACAACTGCTGGAGCCTTTGTTGTTGCAATGGCCAACAGCAGCACAAAAAGCCCAGGAAAATCCACAGCTAGCAGCAGTCAAAATAGTGCCGTTGGTACAGAAACCCCTAGAAAAACTTTTACAAGGGTGGGGAGTGGAAGCGATCGCATTTGTGGGAGCAGAAGTACCCTACGATCCCCAACTACACCAATTGATGGAGGGAACTGCACAACCTGGAGAAATAGTCAAGGTGCGGTACACTGGTTACCTTCAAGGTGACAAGCTGCTTTATAGAGCTAAAGTCAGTCCTGTGTAAAAGGGAATGGGGAATGGGGAATAGGGAGTAGGGAATGGGGGAGTCTGGGGAGATTATAAAAAAGCTTCCCAGTCCCCAATCCCCAGTCCCCAATCCCTGGGATCTATTGAGAAAGTCAGGAATTAGAAGTTAAGGGTGAGAAGTTATAAATCATAACTTCTCACTTTTAGTATTGTCTGTTGAGAAATAACAGACACAGGGAATACTAAAACAGCAGAAGCAATGCCTCAGAGAACTTCTTTGAGAACGAAAGTGCATTTCAACTCCAGTTACAAACAGGACTTCGAGTATGCAAAAGGACAACAAAATAAATGAGTCCTGCAATCACCTAAGGGAACTCGCCAGTACTTGTCCACTTATAAACCAACAGGAAAATGTTTCTATTGCCTTTCTATTGCAGATTATTAACGATATGAAGGAGCATCAACAAACCCACGAGGCACTCCAGCAAGCTTATGCAGAACTCCAAAGACAAGTAGAAGAACAGACTAAAGAATTAATCAAAAGTAACGAGGCACTACAAGCTGAGATTGCTCAACGGCAACAGGCACAAGCAGAATTAATGCTTTACAAGCAAGCGGTAGAAAGCTCCAGTGATGCTATTGGCATAGCAGATGCTGCGGGTAATCATATCTACCAAAATTCGGCATTTTCCAAATTGTATGAATGTAAAACTGTGCAGGACTTCACGAAATTTGGAGGCTTTTCTGCTGTGTTTACTAACTCGGCAATTGCCAAGGAGATATGGCAAGCTACTATTTCGGGTCAGTCCTGGGTAGGTGAGGTTGAGCAACAGTCTGCTAGTGGTCGGATTATGCAGACTTTCCTCAGGTCTTATTCTCTGAAAGATTCCACAGGCCAGAACGTTGGTTTTGTTGGTGCTGTTACTGACATCACGGAGCGTAAACTAGCACAAGTCCAACTCCAACAGAAAGAGCAATTCCTTCGGACTGTCTATGAGGGATCTGAACATTTGATATTTGCAGTGGATGTTCTAGAAGATGGGGACTTTCGCTTCACGGGTTGGAATCCAGCTACAGAACGTGTCTCTGGTATCAGTAGCACAGAAGTAATTGGTAAAACACCAGAAGATGTGTCTGGTGTTGTGGAGGGTGCAGCAGTCCGTCAGAGATATGTAAACTGCGTAGAAGCAGGTGTGCCCATGACCTACGAAGAATGCTTGACTTTCCAAGGTGAGGAAATTTGGTCACTAACTACAATTAATCCCCTCAAAGACAGTGAAGGTAGAATCTATCGGTTGGTAGGAACAACATTTCAAATTACTGAGCGTGTACGGGCAGAAACTCAGTTAAAGCAGCGGACAAAAGATTTAGAAAAAGCCGTTGAGGAACTCCAGCAAACTCAAATGCAGCTTGTCCAAAGTGAGAAAATGTCAGGTTTGGGACAATTGGTGGCTGGTGTTGCTCACGAAATCAATAACCCTGTGAATTTCATTTACGGCAATCTCACCCACGCCAACGACTACATTCAAGACCTAGTGGGATTTGTTCGACTCTATCAGCAACTCCATCCCCATCCCATCTCTGAAATTGAAAAATTAGCAGCAGAGATTGACCTAGAATTTTTGATAGAGGACTTGCCCAAACTCCTCAACTCAATGAAAGTTGGGGCACAGCGAATTCGAGAAATTGTTTTATCCTTACGCAATTTCTCTCGTATGGATGAAGCTGATATGAAAGAGGTAGATATCCATGAGGGAATCGATAGTACTCTAATGATTCTCGAACATCGCATCAAGGCCACACCTGACCGCCCTGCCATTCAGGTGATCAAACAATACAGTAACTTACCTGTAGTGGAATGTTATGCAGGACAACTCAATCAGGTATTTATGAATATTTTGGCAAATGCGATCGATGCGATTGAAGAGTCATTTGTAATTGGTCATTGGTCATTGGTATCAAACGAATCGCAAATGACAAATGACAAAGCCCAAAGTCCGAATGCAGGAAAGCTCCGCTCAGATAGCACTTCCTCTAAGCCCAAAGATCCGTCTAACGCAGTGGCTCAACTTACTAAGAGAGGACAAATGACAAATGACCAAGAACAAATGACTTCTCCTCAGATTCGCATTCATACTGAACTCACTAGCGAAAAACAAGTAGTTATTCGCATTGCTGACAATGGATTAGGAATATCGAAGGAAGTAAAGCAGCGACTTTTTGACCCGTTCTTTAGTACTAAGCCCATTGGTAAAGGTACTGGCATGGGTTTATCTATTAGTTACCAAATTATTTCACAAAAGCATGGTGGCAGCTTGGAATGTATTTCCCAGCGAGGAAGTGGGGCTGAATTTGTGATTACTATTCCTCTTAATCAAAAATAAATTATTATTTTTATGCTACAAACAGATTTAATTTTTAGATTCGAGATTGGCGCAGTCAAAATTAAAATTTTTGGCTCTAGTTTTTCAAATTTAGTGCTGAATCCTTTAATTTATGTAAGTTATTAACTATAAATAAATTTAAATGCTAACTATTGTCATTATTTAATATTGTGAAATTTAAAAATAATTGTGATTTTAAATACTGATTATTTAAATTTTTTTTGGGATATTTTTACTGGTAGATAGCATGAACTTATCAAGAATGAATTTGATTTTTTATTTTTTGATCATTCAAAAATTCTACTAACGGTATATAATAGCAAAATCAGAACAACATTTACACAAATCAGCGTGAAATAATTATGAGAGAAGAAGTCAAAGTTATTAAACTCAGTGGTAATCTGAACGCCACAACTTCACAAGAATTTCGACAAAGTATTACTAAAATTCTCGAAGTTGGTGTGAAAATTGTCTTACTTGATTTTCAGGATGTAACTTTTATGGATAGTTCAGGTTTGGGAGCTTTGGTGTTAGCTTTCAAAACCTTGAGAGCAGCGGATATTAAGCTTGTTATCTGTTCAATTAATGAGCAGGTCAGGATATTATTTGAACTGACTAATATGGATAAAATATTTGAAATATTTCCTAACCAAGAAGCATTTAATCAGGTTTTATTGTCCAAAACTTAATTAATCAAATTTAATTTGCAAGATAGATAAATCATCATCAAAACTATCTTTGGAGTTGAGAGCGATTAAATAACTCAGTACCCGATCGAGTTGGCTATCAACAGAATTTTGTAAGCTAAGTAGTAGCTGAATAAAAGCATCTAAACTCCAAAGTGTGCCATCTGATTTAGTAATTTCATAAGCACCATCACTAAAAATGTAAAGGGTACTGAATTTTCCAATATTGCAAAATCCATCAATATATTTTGCTTCTGGAAACATCCCAACTGGCATTCCTGGGGTTTTCAAGAATTTAACTTCGGCTTTTCTGGGAGATGTGCCGGTAATTAAAATTGCAGGTGGATGACCTGCACTAGCATAAATTAACTGGCGATTGATTCGGTTGTAAACGCCGTACCAAATTGTAAAGTACTTGTCGTTTTGATAATTCATCTGAAAGGTATCATTCAAAGCCTTTAAGACATCACTAGGTTGATAGTAATTCAGACTTTTGAGGGCACGAGAACGAAGCAAATTCATCACTGAAACAGAGGGAAGAGTGGCTTTGAGTCCGTGTCCAGCAGTATCCAACAAGTAAATTGCCAAATAATCGGCATCAAGCCAGTAATAATCGAAACAGTCACCGCCGAGTTGTCGTGAGGGAATGAATCGAAAATTGATGTTGAACGGTTCAGTCATGGGAAAAGGCAGGAGCGATCGCACATATTCTGCGGCTTCTGACATTTCTGATTCTAAAAGCAACTTTTGAGTCTGCAAATCCCTACTTAATTGATGCAGGCGTAATCCTGCTCTTACTCGTGCTTGTAATTCATTATGCTCAATCGGTTTGGAGATAAAATCATCAGCGCCAGCATCTAGCCCCTTAACACAATCGGCAACGGAATCTAAGGATGTTAATAAAATAAAAAATGTGGTGGAAAATTTTGGGTCTGTTTTTATGCGGTGGCAGACTTCCAGACCATTCAACCCCGGCATAATCCAATCACAAATAATTAGTGCTGGACGACAAGCGAGTGCCTTTTCTATTCCCTCCTCGCCGCTACTGGCAGCAATGACCTCATATCCCTGTTTTTCCAACATCCTTTTCAGGAGTATTTTGATTGAATGGTCGTCATCAATTATTAGTATTTGATACATAGAACGTTGCAGGAACCACTAATTAATAATTTGCTGTAAACATAGAAAAATAAAATATGATATGGACTACTCCCTTACCGCTAAAAAAATACTTAATTTTTTTAAATTAACTGCAAAAAAGAGGCAGTACGGTCTTTTTTATCTTTCAAATGAACGACTGCTGTCGTAAACAAGGCAAAGTAACAGGTAATATGACGATCGCAATTAAGTAATATGTTAGTAGTATTATTGTATTCATAGTACTAACATATTTTTCTTTTTCCGTCGAATTTATGACTTTTTGACAGTCATAAAACATTATGGAGCTGCAAGCGGATTTAGCCACAAGAGAATGGCGCTTTTTAGCTGATTCAAGTCGCGGTATGCTTCTTGCTTGAACCATTGTCCTAAGGCATCAAAGGGAGTGAAAGATGTTCCAGTTTGCCATTTGATGTCTTGACCTAGAGGTGTTGTGTGAGTTCCTGTTAACGTTTGTGCTGTCACCATCTCACCAAAGCGTTGTTCCAAGATTTTGGTTAAAGCTGCCGATTGGTCAATGGTGTCATTGCTAAATTTTATTAATAAATTGCGCCGAATATTGTATCGTTCTAGGACAAGTCTGTTGGTTTCCAATGGTGAGGGAGTAAACTCGATTTTCAAAGTAGAATTGAATTGTTCTACTAGGGGAATAGCTTCTTTAGCGGCGTAGTTGTTGAAGGATATTAAAATATTACCTGCGCGTTCTACTTGAAAAAGGCTACCAATTAATAAGTGAAGTTTACAGCCCATACTGTGTCCAACGCCATAAATGGGGAAATAAAGCTTGCGTAATACCCCAGAATCATGTAAGCGTTCGAGGGTGCGGTCAAAGTTGAGCAGCACGGATTTGGCGATCGCAGTATGATCCAAAGTATTTACGAAAGGTGTAGCAATTACAACGTAACCTTTACTTGCCATTTGTTCAAGTAGCCAGCCATAAGTCAGGTGGGGTGCAGTGGCAACGAAAGCACCTCCCAAGAAATGGATGATACCTATGGGATTTCGGGGAATGACTACCCAGTTACCTCTAATTTCTTTCCAGTCCATGTGGATAAGCGATCGCTTCATGAATAATATTTATGTTAGACCGGGGATCGCAGTCCTGGGAAGGATTATAGAAAAGATCGTGGTGAAGAGAGCAGGGGAGGCAGGGGGAGCAGGGGGAGTGAAGAGAAAATTTTAGTATTTTTTACGACTGTTATACCCATAAATACACTTATTTCTTTCTCTCCCCCTGCCTCCCCTGCTCCCCCTGCTCCCCATTCTTCTTTTTAAGGCTGACTCTGTAATTTTTTCATTTCATGTTGTACATCTAATGCAATTTGTAATGCTTCGTTGAGTAACCTTCCATGCTCAGTAGCCTGTTCGTGTACTTGCATGGCTGTTAAAGTTGCTAAATTGTTGATGAATAGTTCTGTATTACTAAGAATAAAGTTTTTATTCTCCCTCAAAATCCTTTCTGTCTTCAAAGCGCGAACTAAATCAGCTTTTGTGAGTTTAAGCGCTGCGATCACACTCTCCCTTTCTTTGATAACCACTTCTGGGTTACCAGCTTCTTCTATTTGGTCATTAATATCTATTACTTTAATAATAGCATTATATCTACTAACATCATTTAAGAGGATTTGTAGAGAATTATTCATGTTTAGTTTGACAAATTTGTTTCTCCTTTTCCATAGCATATACAGTATAATTTGCGTCACCCCACCAACCCAAAGCCCTAAGATAATTAAGAATATCCAGGATGGTATTGTTATCCATGAAACAAATATTTTCAGGATTAAGTCAAATAAAATATAACTAAAAACGAACGTAGAAAATCCAATAAATATTACAGTTGCTCCTTCGGAACCTTTGAGTTTTTGTATATATATTTTTCCGAAGTTTAACAAGATATTTGTAATAATTAACAACTCCTCATTGACAGGTAAATTAGTCAGCTTTTGTAGTTCATTATGACTAATTTCCAAGCCCTGTAAATCATCCCGCACAACTTTCAAATCCTTGCAAGAATAGTTATTTACAGCAATTTTCAGGTATTTGACCACGATTGAGAGAGGTAATGGGGAGTGGTGTAGTTCAATTCCTTGAAAAGCGCTGTAATCTACTATAGCAATCAAATTTATGAAATTGCTAAGGAAGTGGGTATTTTGTCCAAACTTTTTAAGTAAATTAATACTTATATGTAAGTAACAATTTTTTTGTACAATATGATACTATTTAGACGGGATAAGTAAATAAATTAATTGTGCTTTAACTGACATTTGGAGAAGATTGTTTTTGTTTTAAAACGCCACGTTGAGAATTTAAAAATGGCGGGATGGGACAGTCTAATGTCATAGCGATCGCTCTTAATAAATCTGCTTCTTTTGGAGTAACTTTGTTATCTAAGAGTACCGTATGGGCACAGGCATCAATAATAGCTTGCTTGAGTTTGGGACTAGCAAGCTGAAGGCGTTCGATACTTTTCTTAATATCAGAAAAATTACAAGGAACTGGTGTATCTGGTTTTTCTTGTTCTCCGGCTTTGGGAAGTCGAAAAACTCCAGAACGAAAAGCATAAGCGATGGCATCGGGTTCGGAATGTCCGACGCGTGCGAGTGCCGATAGTATTAAGATGCTATCTGGCCAAATTTGTTCAATGGTGGTGAATTCTACCGTTGTTGAGGACGTAGGATTGATACAAGGTTGGAGACGATGCCATAGTATTAACTGCAACACAAAATCCCAAAGTGATAAATTGCCGCTGGCTTTAACTAAACCGTGGACGCATTTGCAGAGCCTTTGGCATTCTTTTGCGGAATTTTGGCGCAATGCGGGTACTGTCAAATCTACAAGTGGCAAACGAATGCTGGGATCTAACTGCCTAATTTCGCTACTCATTTCCAGAGTTTTTTCTACTAAATCTCCGGGCTGCACTTCGCGTAACCAGGCGATTTGGCGTTCTTGTACTTCGATATTTTCTGTATCTAACGCTAGCGCAAAAGCGATCGCCATTGCACTTTCCTGCTGTCGCACACCCAAGCGCAAAGATTCTGGCAACTGCGACAACAGCGCTTGAGCATGGGCAAAATGCTCTGGTGCAACGGTTCCCACCTGGTTGACTATTTGTTCTGGCGCGGCGTTGACACCACCCGCGAAACCCATTGCTAGGGATTCCTGGGAACGGGTGCGATCGCGGATAGGAGGTAAGTTGCTGATGTTCACACCCCCAACGCGGCGGATACGTTCTGCTAAAGGTGGGTGGGTAGAAAGCATGTCTTCCCAAAAAGAAGGGTTGAGGGCATTGCCAAAAAACATGTGGCTGGCGGCTTCTGCACTCGGTGAAATCAAACGTGAATCCATATGCTGGAGTTTTTGGAAGACTCCAGTCAGTCCATTGGGGTTGCGAGTGAACTGTACAGCGGAAGCATCGGCGAGAAATTCCCGTTGGCGAGAGACGGCGGCTTTAATCAAGCGTCCACAAAATAAGCCGATACCGCCAATTGCCATTAGTGCTAAACCAAACGCCCACAAAGGCAAACCCTTATCTTCGCGGGAACCAGCACGAAGGCGCCACAGCAATTCCCCAGTTAAATAAATGAATAAAATTCCGTGTAGCAGTCCCACCAAACGCAAATTCAGCCGCATATCTCCATTGAGAATGTGACTGAATTCATGGCCGATGACTCCTTGCAACTCATCTCGGTTCAGATGTTGCAAACTCCCACGGGTGACTCCAATGACGGCATCATTGGGCGTAAAGCCCGCAGCAAAAGCATTTATGCTGGTTTCTCTGTCGAGGAGATAAACTTCTGGCACAGAAATACCAGAAGCGATCGCCATTTCCTCGACAATATTTAATAGTTGTCGTCCTTGTTCGTCGGCGGTTTCTGGTAGTAGGAGTCTGCCTCCCAACTCCTGGGCAATTACGCTTCCTCCCTCACGGAGACAGGCAATTTTGTATAAGCTTCCAAGAGCGATCGCAATTATTGTAATCCCAGCCACATAGAGAAATAATCCTGAATGCCACCAAATACGAGGAGCCATCCGAAACAGAAATAAAGTGGCAACGTAAATCGCCACAATCATGACTGCGATGGATAGAGAAAACAAACCGATTAATTTTTGCGTATTTTGGCGTGCCCGATCCTGATGTTCAAAGAAATTCATAGACACCTAAAAAGACACACGGGGAGCATTTCTCACTTCTGGATTTGCTTCGGGGAGCAATTCTGCAACAGTAAAATTAAAAGTGTTTGCTACAAGGTTGCTGGGGAAAGATTCGCTTTTGGTGTTGTAAAGTGTTACAGCATCATTAAAAGCTTGACGGGCAAAAGCAATGCGGTTTTCTGTGGAAGATAATTCTTCCATCACTTGACTGATAGTGCGATCGGCTTTCAATTCTGGATAAGATTCTGAAAGTACCATGAACCGACTTAACGCACCCGTCAGCGCTGCTTCCGCATTACCCAACTGCTGCATCGCTTGGGGATCGCCGGGATTTTGGACGGCGCGACTGTTAGCATTCATTGCAGAATTTCGAGCTGCAATCACCGCTTCTAAAGTTTCCCGTTCATGTTTCATGTATCCTTTGGCAGTTTCCACCAAATTAGGAATTAAATCATAACGGCGCTGTAATTGAACATCGATTTGAGAGTAAGCATTTTTGTAGCGGTTGCGATACTTTACTAAATCGTTGTAGCCATTAATTAGAATGAGAGCAACAATGGCAACTAAAGCCACAGAAAATATGAAAACTCCAATGGTACTCATAAATTTCAATCCATAAAACTTGCAGAAGAAAATTTCAACTATTTTGATGGAATAATCGAAATAGCTGGATATGACAATGAGTTTACTTGTAACAAGTTGGCTTCGTCGTCTGTAAAATTAATTACGCAAGTTTACTGAGCTAGATTAGTTGTATTATTTTTCAATAATCACAGAGTAGGGTAGCACAGCTGTGCGCCCCTCCACGTAATTGCAAACCGCTATAAATCCAATGCAGATAAATTACCTATGAATCTGAATAAATAACGAATAACCGCTGACAGCAAAAATAAAGAGGATAGCAGCAGAAAAAAATACTACATCCCTAACAATAAATAAAATCCAATCTTTCCTAAGTTCTTGTTTAAACTTGAGTTCTCGTAGCTTGCGCTCAAGTTCTACATCTTCTTGTGACTCTAAGTTCCCTATTGATAGAATCAGCGGCTTGTTACCCTTGCTGGCAATGATTTTTGATAAATCTTTTATATCTGTCATGCTCTTTAGATACCAATAACTTCAGTTTCTAGGTTTTGGTTTTCATCTACAATCCAGATATGCTTGCCTTTTTGCTTGGCTTCTACCGCAACTTCTAGAAGTGCGATCGCCTTTAACAGCACCTCAGCATTATCTCCATGAATATGTTGCGCGAGATTGCTTATTGTCTCATAAAACTCAGGCGATAAATCTAAATTTATTTGAATGCGCTCATTTTTTATTTGTACAGTCATTTGTCAACTATTTGCATTAAGATATTACCGCCGAATGCTTTTGATAAATTCTTTCCTAGCTTCAAGTATCGAAGGCATTAAAACACAACGGACTAACAAATTGATATCCAACTCTGGTAATAATTTACTTTGAGCAATTTCTTCATAGTTATCATTAGTGAGGTGATATAAAGATAACTGATTATTTTCCCAAAACCAAACTTCAGGAATTTTAAACCGCTTGTACTTTTCTAATTTATCTATACTGCCACTAGTAATATTTATTTCAATTGCTAAATCAGGATTTTCTTTCTTTTCTCCTAGATAATAAGATTCATCAGGCTCAAAAGAAGTACCTTGTTCTTTTCCTCGACGGGTAGCCCTACCTACAGGGATAAAATTTATGCCTATTTCAAAAAAGTATGTTTCTAGGAATATAGCCAGAATACTTTTGATAAGCTCGTGTTGTTCACCAAGAGTCATAAATTCTACACACCCATCAAGATAAGTTATCCGCAAACCTGGCGCATTTGCTGTTAAAGCCTCAAGTTTCTCAAATTCTTCCCAAGTGTAATGGCCAGGTAACAGAAACCGCTGTTCTTCGAGGGTGGTAAATTTATCTAAAATTTGTGAAGTCATAATAGATACAGGGATGATTATTGAGTAAATAGTTCAGAAGCTATAATGGCGTAGACGCAAAGCGGTTTGTCGTCAGATATCGCTTACAGTAAAACTTGAATATATTTCGTCAATAACTTATTCTAGGGTGCGTGTATTTTTCCAGGTGTAATATCTTAAGTATATTATATTTGCCTCAGGCTGTAAGAATTGATAACTATTAGAGAGTATAGAAATCCGGTTTTATTTTTCAAAAGATACAGCGTATTTCATACCGTTTCGCTTTAAGGTTGATACAAATAACTTGGTAGGGGCGCACAGCTGTGCGCCCCTACGATAAATGTATATGTATCAAGAATGTCTTTTACAACAAGCTTTTACCTCGTTGATAAATTTCCCCTGCATAATCAGTCCAAGCACCTTGTCCCCAATAACGAAAACAACTAGTTTGCAGTAAAAGGTTATGTAGAAGAATATTGCGGTATTGAGATTGTTTGGTAACAGGTTCTACTGAATCAATTTGCTGTAATGAATCAAATTTTTGATGAAATAAACTGCTTAATTGATACATGGGAGACAAGACATTTTCATAGCCTTTTACCCAGCTAATATGATTTGTCCATGAGGCTCCATCCATATGAAAATTAGGGTTGATTTGTTTTAATTGTTGAATGGCATTCTCCACAGCTTCAGGTTGGGAATTTTCTGGTGAAATTCGCTGCCAAATCTGATGTTGTCCCACTGGCTGACAAGTTGGGTAATCTTCAGGTTTGCATCCAGCAGCTTCTATTAATTCTAAATATTCTGTGCCACACACACCAACAACGCCTGATTTTCCGCCACCATGATTTACCATATCCCACCAAGCTTGTTTAAAAGCGCTAGGAAATTCATTCATCATGACACCACCATTTTCACCATCTCCAATTTGACTAACTATTGGCGGCACAAATACGCTTCCTAGTTGTTGTTTAGATAAGGTTTTTGCTTCATAATAAGGCTGCATTTGAGCAACTAATTTAGTATCGGAACCTTGAGTTTTAATTAAAGCTGTAATACTGATTGTTTCCCCTTGAGAATTGCGGGCAACTAGACGGTGTGGTAAATGTTTATGGGTGAGAGATTCACCGCTAATTGTTTCTACAGAATGTTCTTGAACGAGTAGCCAACGATATCCACATTCTTTGAGCGCTTTCACAAATTCAAAGAGAGCATCAGGGTGATTTGGTAGATGCATTTCTGGAGGTGAAAATCCTTTGACTCGTGCTAATGCTTCCCAACCAAAAATTGCGGCAAAGTTATGTTGCCATGCAATTATATGTAATTTAATATCTGCTATGGGAGTGGAAGGAATAACAGCATGACTCCACATTGTACCCAGCCATTCTACATAAGGTTGATAAGTACGATCGCAAGTAATCCGTTTCAAGTTATCAAGAATATCATCGCGCCCCATTTGCCGCAGTCCCCACAACAGATTACCTGAGTAATCCAACATCACGCGGGGATTACAACCTTGATTTACAAGTTCGGGAATGAAATCTCCCATGCGGCTGTAACAATAAGCAAAAGGCGCTGCATTATGGTTATCTCCTTCGTTGGAATGTTCAAACATGTATTGCAGATGGCTGATGAATGTACCACCAGATCCAGCAGGGATCGTGGGCTGGTGCATATGTAAGGCGATCGCAAATACAGCATTTATCTCATCTAACTTAATATTCGTTGTTGGTAAAAATACAGGTGCATCATGGTTAACTACAGAGAGAACCTCTGTTTCCCAACCAGAAATGTTCGGTAAGCCATCAATGATTTCGGGCAAAAAAGAGAGATTGGTAGGTAGTGTCTGCATTTCTGGTTGCTCCGAAACAAGGTATATCTAGTTATGCGATCCCACTTGGACGATACTACCGATCGCGCATTGCTAGACGGCAACTATTTAAAAGTACATCAAGTTCCTTTACAACTTGAAAGGGATTTTTTCCTCTGAACACAGATGCGATCGCAGCTTCATAAGGATTTCTGCCTGTCTTTTTAACGCCAGCGATCGCATCTTGATTAGAGAATTCACGAATACTAACTAACCATGCAGCTAACACATGACCAGTGCGACCAATACCACCAGAACAGTGTACAACTACTTTTTCACTTTGTTTGTCTGCTGCTACTAAAAAAGGAAGTATTTTCTGTGTGAGTGTTTCTAAACTAGAGAAATGAAAATCTCTAATCGGTGCCCAGCAAACTTGTTGACTACCAAATTCTTGTTCATATATGCCTAAAAGATTAGAGTAAGGAGCTAGTTGCTTTTCCGTCAGAAGACAGCAAACTCGTTTGATATTTTGCTGTTTCATGAACTCAACCCAATCAGATACCTGTTGATTCGAGTGGCCTGGCCTACAAGCGCCAAATACAATCAGCTCACCCTCCCAAGCAGCAGCAAATTTGTATGTACCTCTAGTCATATGTTCTGATGGCTGTGGGTTGTGTTCATTATACGGATAGTTACAGCGACTTGGGTTGACATTGATTTTTTCTAAACCAGAGCAAATCACCAAAACGCTGGATTTTGGTTAAAAAGCTCAGTTTTTGTTCAGGCTGTCGTCTTCTTGGTGCTGGCGGAGTCGCTATTTGTAAAATCAGTTCTAGCAACCAAGGGGCGAGGCGTTGGCACCACACAGCTAGATGACTTTGCCATCCGACTAAAATTTCTGCTGAATCATTTTGCATTCCAGCGACGAGTGCTTGAGCCACTTGCTGGGGAGTCATGGGGATCACCCAGCGAAATAATTTTAAGTCCCGCACCATGTCTGTGTCTGTGAGGGAAGGCAGTAATGCAATCACTCGGATATTGTGTTGGGCGAGTTCCCGACGCAACGCTTGGGTAAATCCTAAGATGGCAAATTTGGTAGCCGAGTAAGTCGCCATCGTCGGTGCTGCAATTTTCCCCATCAGACTCGATACATTGACGATTGTCCCTTGTCTTTGGCTGGCCATACGTCGAGCTATCAGACTCGTGAGGTTGTACATTCCCAATAGGTTTACAGAAAGCTCTTCTTGAACTTGAGGGAGTTTAGATTGCAAAAACGAGCTTTGATATGCGACTCCTGCACAATTAACCAGCAGATGAATCGGGCCATAGTTGCGCCAAACTTGAGCAATGGTGACATTCACATCAATTACCTGAGTCAAATCTAAGGCAACGATCGCAGTCTCCACACCCATCGCCTCGATTTTGTTCGCCACCTCAACTAACTTGTGGCGATCGCGTGCTACCAATATCAGCCGCTTGATGCCTTGTTTGGCTAGTTCCAGAGCGATCGCCTTACCAATACCACGAGAAGCCCCTGTAATTAGGGCTACTTTACCTTGAATCTCCATTGATTTTATCCTCCAAAATCTAATTAGGGATTGGGCAAAAAGGGCATTGGGCGTTGGCTATGGGGCATTGGTTATTAATTATTCTTGCCTGCCCCTCATCCCACCAGTCGCTAATTCCCACTCCCTAGTTCCCAGCTCCCAATCCCTAGTCACTTGAAAACCCTTTAGCAACGAGATATTTCTTGGTTAATCTGCAATCCTTCGTAATTGTCTATACGAGGCAGAAATTTCTCGTTTTTGACTCGTTAATTACTAACACACTGGGCTGAATCTACATAGCTCATAGATTTTATTTCTCCTCGATTTGAGCGTTCATCAGCATCGTTTACAAACACACGTTAGCAATTAAATCAAGTCATTGCAACATCTTTTAATAAGAATTTCTTAATACTTGTTAACACAAGTATATATATACAAAAGATTTTATGAAATAAGTTTTTATGAATACCTAAGTACAAATATCTCAAAGCCCTGACAATTAATTTCTGTTTTGCGAAATTGTTATATCTAAGTCACAGCTTAGAAATAAAAAAGACATATTTAGCAATCCTATTTAATGTGTAAGAATTTCCAGCCGCAGATGCCAACTTATCAAAGAATTGTAGTACCTTGTTTGTCACGCATTATTTAAGATTGCTATCTCATTTTTCTTATGATTGTAATAATTATATTTTATTACAAATTTGCGTACTACTATCAGCATATTTACTGATTTATTCAAAGTAAAGGTTTGTGGCTGTTATTTTTTTCATAAGAAAACAAGGTTATATACTTATCTAAAATAGAAATTACGACAGCATATTTGTGTACCAAAAATTTAATACAAATGGTAATTTGTTTGGGTTTAGCTTTGAGATTATCATAGGAATGCTTGAGAGTTGCCTTGTTTATGTCAATCCTCAATCATTGCCGAATAAGAAGATCCCCGACTTGTCTAAGAAGTCGGGGATCTAAACCTTAAGTCAACATAATTCATAATTACTAATACTCTTTGAAAGCTACCTTAAGTGTATATACGTAATTATTCACGACTGCTGTTAGCGGTAAGGGGCGTTTAGTCCCTTAGGAGCAGGCGCACTGACGGCACACTCCCTACTCCCTACTCCCCACTCCCCATATTTCTTCAAAGTTATTGTTTTAGTTCTTGTCCCTGAGAAGTCGTAGGTTGAGGATTTGATGGTCGGAATGACTGAGGAATTGAGCCATTCCAGACTTGACTAAATTGATCTGGTGTCAAGGACTGTAAAAGACTGAGCTTTAGAGACTCTTGACTGATGAACTGCGCGTAAGACGGCTGTAAATAGGAGCGATATTCAGGGCGGTTGAGGAGATGGGTTGACAAAAAAGCTACGCTTAAGGCGTTGAGATAGGAATAAACAGGAGTAGGTTTGGGGCCTAGTAACGCAGGCGGCACAGGTAATACACTGTTCTCAGGAGTGGGTTCGGCGATCGCCGAAAAGTGGGTAGCGTTTTCAATTAAAGCAAGGTACTTATTGGAGTCAGTCAGCCAAGTAAAGGGGAGAATCTGCTCAAATACTGGTGGGGCAAAAATATCCTGACTACCAGCTACCAACATTACCGGAATTTTAATTTGACTGATGCCACCCTGACCCAAAACTGAGCTGTCAATGGGATTAATCGCCATAACGACCTTAATGCGATCGTCTTTGAGTTCGTAATTTTTTGGGGATAACTCAGCAGCTTGGCACTGCAACAACAGCGACAAATTAAAGTATGAATTGTTGGGATTACAGTCTTGGTAAAGTTGGTTAAAGTTAATCGTTGCTCCTGCGAGAGTCAAAACAGTATAACCACCAAAAGACTGACCGATCGCCCCAATTTGCTGAAAATTAAGTTTTCCCTTCAGGGAGGGATCGGATTTGTCCAAACGTTCAAGTTCATTGAGTAAATACTTGATATCCAAAGGTCGGTTGATAAATTCTGCTGGTTCCGGTGGTCCTGCTAAACCTGCAAAATATAGCTGAAAGCGTTCAGCATTGCTACCAGGGTGTTCCAGTACCGCAACCGCAAAACCATAGGATGTGAGATGTTGAGCTAGGTAAGCAAAGGTAGAGCGATCGGAAGCGATGCCATGAGAAATTACGATTAGGGGATACGGCGGTTTTGCTTCGGTTTGAGAATTGCCTTCGGGTAAATAAATATCTACTGGGAGACGGCGATTGCGAGAAAAGTCATTTAGTTCCAGGCTTTTTTTCTGCCAAGTGAATTTCCCTGGCGATCGCAAATCTGGTTGTTGTGAGAAATCAACGGTTGAATTGGCTGCTTGAGCGATCGCTTCTTGTTGCAGAAAAGCCACAACTTCGTCCTTTTTTTCCAGCAGTTGTGACAAGTTATCGACTATCCTTAGTCCTTCTGAATAATTCAGCCTGATAGTCTGACTAGGAAATCTCCGCAGCAAATTCAAAACAGTCAAGCCTTGGCGATCGGCAGCAGCTAAAATGAAAGCCGCACGTATGGCGTAGAAACCGTTTTGTCGAGACTCAGTGAGGAGTAATTCTCCCATACGTTGCATCACCTTCTCACCTATGGGTGAGTAGGTAACCTGAGATACCAAAGTAGGAGTAATATTGAAGCGCTGCCGCAGTAGATCCCGCAGTTGGGCGAGTTGTTCGGGAGTGGCGCGGCTGGCATAAAAGGAAAAGTCTTCATCGATTTTGCCAGTTTTCGCAAAAGTTTCCAGCGAGTCCACAGACAAAGAGAATTCGCCGAAGGGAGGGTAATAAAAGCTAATGCGCTCCGCTCCCCATCCAGGAGTAGCAGTCAAAAAGGTAGATACGAAACTTAAACCCAGGTATCGCCAAAATTTTTTCATCAGAAAAACCCATTGTCTAACCGTTACATAAATCCTATTCAAAGCTACTCAACAATACTCTTTTCTATACAAGATAACTGGAACTATTGTGTTTAGCGTTGAACTTCGCTTACTTCCTTGCTTCATCCTGGCAACGTCGGCGTTAACCAGTCCACAGGCTAACACTGTCTAACTGACAGCTTTTGACAAATTAATTGCGGCGTTCAAATCGCGGTCAATTGTGAAATCACAGTGACCACATTCAAACACTCGCTCATTTAAGGTGAGTGTTTCTTTTTTAGTTCCGCAATTAGAACAGGTTTTGCTGGATGGGAACCACCTATCTACGACAACCAGCTTGGAACCGTACAGTTCACACTTGTAAGTTAACTGGCGACGGAATTCATAAAAACCCATATCAGCGATAGATTTAGCCAGCTTATGATTAGCCATCATGCCTGACACATTGAGGTTTTCAATTACTACTACACCGTGGTTCTTGGCTAGTAATGTTGTTAGTTTATGCAATGTGCATGAGCGGATGTTGGCTATTTTTCTATGCAGTTTGGCAATCTGTAACTGTGCTTTCTTCCAGTTAGTTGAACCGATAATTTTATGGCGATGTAACCATTGCATATTAGAAAGTTTCGCTTCATATTTTTTGTAAGACTTTGCACCATTAACTATCTCGCCAGTACTAAGAGTTGCCAAGTTATTAACACCAAGATCAACGCCTACAACGTTTGTAAGTTCTGAGTCTTGGGTTTCTACCTCAAACCGGAAGCTGATGAACCATCTATCAGCTTGACGAGAAATAGTGCAAGATTTAGTTATTACTTGTGGTAATCGTTCATAAGTTTTGAGAACACCAATCACAGGCACTTGAATCTTGTTGTTGCTCAAGATTTTCACTGTACCTTCAAGCGTGAAAGAGTCATGTCTGCCTTTTTTTTTGAATTTGGGCACACCAGCAGTTTTATTGAAGCAACGTTTCCAAGATTCTCGTAACGCCATTAATGCCTGTTGTGGAGTACTTTTAGAGCATTCATAGTACCACTCGTTTTCAGATTTCACTAATGCTACTAGCCATTTATGTAGGTCAATAGCACTAGGAAATTTTATCTTTGAATCGGGATTGATTTTGTTGTGGTCAAGTATTTGTTTGGTGAGAGCCAGTCCCCAATTCCAAGCATGACGGGCTACACCGCAATGCTTTATTAACGCCATGCGCTGTTGATTATTCAGTTTCAATTCTGTCTTGAAGCCTAACAGCACTACGAAACCTCCTTGACAACCTGTGTCATACCATCAATTAATTTTTTGTTTTTCTTGCTTCTAGAGCCATAAAGACGTGCTGAAAAAACTGTTATAAGTTCTATGGTCTGTATTTTACCCAGTTAAAATCGCTGTAAGTAGTAAATTTTTCAGCCAAACAGCATTTAATAGAGCGATAATAGATTATAGAGATCAAAATACTTTATATGTCTTTCCCTTCCTGTTCCTCTTGTGTTGTCATCCTTAATCAACAAGAGGAGCAAAATATCTCCCACCAAAAGCAATGCCACGATGCGCCAGTTAACCACAGCAAGAATACTGGTGAGAATTGTACTGTGGTTGAAAATGGTCGGGTTGTGGTTAAGCCTTCACAACCACCAAAGGACTGACGCTCTTACGCGGGGACGCAAAGAGATTTAAAAATAATCTTCTGACTTCTGAATTCTGAATTCTGAATTCTGAATTCTGACTTCTGACTTCTGACTTCTGAATTCTTACCCCATTTCATCTAAAGGCAAGACATCGTGAAAGCGGTTGTAGTCAATGTAGCGATGTCCATCGGCTGTTTCGTGGAAGATATCGACAAAGCGATTATTCCACAAAATTTCCTTAGCACTATAACTATGACGAGCATGGACGACTTGTGAAACCGTTTCATCAATACCACTCAAAGAAATGATCAACATCGAATTTGTCTGAATTAGTGATTCTGCCGTCATCCCATATAAAGGACTAAACTCATCAATGATATGTACCACTGACCAGCTTAAGGAAAAGCTAGGTGTTTGGTTCCGCAGCAGTTTCAAATCGTAGATTCGCCGCATAAACTGTCCTTCTAGCGTTACTTCGTCGCGCATCAAATATACTCGCATCTGCGCTTCCAAAATCGTGTTGCGGCGCTGATTAGCGCTGCGAAACATCAAAGTCGGCTTGGCATCATGAACTGTAATCACCGCTACACGGCTAAACATGACGCGGGCAGTTGGTCGAGAGAACCGGGCAAAGGCTAGTCCGGTCATCACAGCAATTCCGACCAAACCGATCATCGCTTCAATGGTAACAATGATATTGGCGTAAGTGGTTTTAGGATACATCGCACCGTAGCCGATGGATGCTAGGGTTTGGACGCTAAAGAAAAAAACATCTAAAAAAGAACCTGGTCGCGCGTTAGCAATACAATCTCCTCCTACCAAGTAAGCTAGGGCGAACAGAGCATTAATAGTTACATAAAATACACAAATTAGGATCAAAAACCCAGTCCAGGAAATCGTCAGCAGCAGATGGTAGGGATCGCGCCAGTAGGAATACCATGCACCCATACCCATAATTTCAAACTTTCCATCTCGAACTTGAATGTGAATACGTGGGATCAAGCGCTGTTGTTGCTTGCGTGAAAGTCGCTTCACTCGAAATTTCATCTGGGGTAGCCAAAAGAACGACAAGTAGGCAGTATGACAAGGGTTGAAAAGTCGCTGTTTTCAGTTACAGTGCAGTTGCAAAGTAACAACCAGGTTGTGATGAATCGAAATTTCTGGATTACCGCTTTAATTGCTTTTATTAATTCCCTCAGTTTTACAGTTTTAATTCCCATTATCTATCTTTATGGCAAACAATTTGGTCTCAGTGATTTTCAGACGAGTTTGTTATTTTCGATTTATTCCATAGCTCAGTTTTTTGCAACTCCGGTGATTGGTAAACTATCCGATCGCTTTGGACGCAAACCTTTACTAATTATCAGTTTAGCCGGAACTGCGATCGCTAACTTGATAGCTGGAACAGCAACAACAGCAGTTATTCTTTTTCTCGCTCGACTTTTAGATGGAATCACAGGCGGAAATGCTTCGGTAGCCCAAGCAATTATTTCAGATATTACCATTCCCGAAAAGCGTGCCCAGGGTTTTGGAATTTATGGAGCCGCATTAGGACTAGGCTTTGTACTCGGCCCAGCTACCAGCTTGTTGGCACAGCAGATTTCTTTGGGATTTGGATTTATAGTTTCCGGTGCAGTTGCATTTGTAGCTTTGTTAATTACAATTTTCTTATTACCAGAAACTCTGCCAAAAAAAGCTGATAAACCACAAAATATTTTTGATTTAGGTTTAGGAAATTTAGTTAGAGGTTTAGCTATGCCTAAAGTTGGCATACTTCTAATTATCAACTTTTGTATTGGCACAACTTTTACTATTTTTACTTATGCTTTTCAACCTTATTATATTAATGTTTTAGGCCAAAATAGCCAGTCTTTAACGCTCCTGTTTTTGGGATTTGGAGTGTTAGGTGTAATCATGCAAACGTGGGGAGTCTCAATTCTCAGCAAAAAAATTAATGTAGTTAATATATTATTTTTAGGTTTATTTTTCCGGAGTTTTTCATTTGTATTAATGCCTGTTTTTCCTAGCATTGTTTATTTTGTGGCAGTCAGTATAGTTTTTTCGCTATTCAATTCTTTAGTTCAACCCATGATCAGCACGCTAATTTCTCTGAATACGAAAGCAGAGGATCAAGGGACTGCGATGGGATTGAACGCATCTTATTTAAGTATTTCCAATGGTATTGGCCCTGTGATTGCAGGAATGCTAATTCATCAATCTAACCCAGAAACCTATGGCTATCCATTATATTTAGCTGGAACATTTACTTTTTTAATATTGTTTTTGGCAATAGTTACTCGCAAAAGATACACGCCTCAAAGTAATTGATAATTCTGTTTGAGACCCGATAAATCAAAAGACGCGATTTATCGCGTCTCTACAATATGTTGCATAAATCACAACCTTTTGTAGAGACGGCGATAAATCGCGTCTCTTTGTCTGAGCAAAAAAATAGGGTGAGCATTGCACACCCTACTAATTTATCTGCTAGAAACTTATTTATTTTTCAGGTTTTGGTTGCTGACCTTTAGAACAGCGGTCAAACCACTCCTGGTATTTTTTTTGATGTGATTCATCTTCAACAGAAATTGTAACTCGCACCTGCTTACATCCGTGATTTTTCTCAAGTGCGATCGCATTCAATAATAAACTAGCAATTTTAGGTGAACTCAATTCGCCGCTCACTGTGAAATCGCCGTCAAAATGTGTAAGTTCAAGTCTTTCTAGTTCAGTCAACTCCACTCCAGAAATTTCGCCTTGACTTAAATCAATTTCTGCGAGTTGTTTGTATTCTGGACTGACTTGTTCGACAATTAACTTCTCACGCCGGACAGGAACTTGTACCATCCGGGTTTCGATTTCCTTGCGAACAATTACTTCACCAATTCTACGCTTTTTGCTTTCAACAACTAGTCGTTCTTCTAGTAAGCGAATAATTTTTTCTTCACTAATATCTTCTAAATTTGTTGATTCAATAAAGTTATTTGTGATTTGATTATAAGCTAGTTGGTTAGTTGAGTTTTCTGATATTTCTGAGAGTTTGCGCTCGCCTGGTGTTTCTGTTTCTAAATATTCAGGCATATACTCTATTTCTGATTTGTCTAGGTCTATGAAAACAGATTTAGTCGGGTTGTCGATTTTTTTGATTCTCTGGCTCTGCACTCGGAATAAAGAAGTATGTTTATCGGCTAAATGCTGACCAGATTCTAGAATTGGTTGATTTACCTGGTTAGATATAACTAAATTTAGCCGATGATTAGCATCCACAATTAAATCCTGAACCTTTCCTACTAGCTCACCTTGATTATCGAAGACAACGAAATTATTCACCTTCTTTTTTAAATTTGCTAGTAAGGTGTTAGTGCTAGTGTTCGAGTTTGCCTGTCCAATGTTTTTTGCCATCGGTTAGCTATTAGTAAAAGGGACTGGGTATTGGGTATTGGGTACTGGGTATTGGGTATTAGGAAAACAATTCCCAGTCCCTATTCCCCAGTCCCTAGTCCCCATTTTCCGTTAACGTTCTTCAACGGGAAGGTTAGGAGCATTCACGTCTAATTCTTCACGACGTACAGTTTCTTGAGCTTCAACTGTGTCTTGATCTACCACTTTTCTAACTCTGACTTCTTCGCGCAGAAATGCTTCTTTGCGAATTTCAGGAGTTTCTTCATGGAGTTCTACGCGAGCAACTTCACCTTCACGAAAGTCTGCTTCACGTGCAGAAACAGCTCTACCCGCATCCGCAGGAGTTACACGTTCAATTACAACTCTCTCTTTTTCCACTGGTACTGCAACTCGTGCAGTTTCAGTTTCAACGTGTTTACCAATTGCGACTTCTCCAGTTTTGCGACGTTGTTTACTGGCGATTAGTCGTTCTTCATACAATCTCAAAGTTTGATGATCTTGTTCATTTAAATTGTATAAAGAAGGCTCGTGTTCGTATGTGTAACTATCACGGTTGTAAGTAGGAGTGGGATAAGTTGTGTCTAAAGGTGCTGATGCTTCTAGAGGTGCTGATGCTTCTAGAGGTGCTGATGCTTCTACAGGAGGGGTGTAGTCTCCGGCTCCGGGTCGGCGATATACTCCACGCACCCGTTCTTCATAGTCGTAGTCAAGCGCTAGGCGTTCATTGAACTCTGGTAAATCTTCTGCTTGCTCTCTAGTCAAGCCAATGGTGTATACGCGATCGGTGTTATAGTCGATACGGGCGCGACCAATTGGTAGTAATACTTTTTTACCAAAAATCCAGAAACCTAAGTCAACAACTAGATAGCGGAAATGACCTTCGTCATCAACTAAAACATCGCTGACAGTACCAATTTTTTCATCAGTTCCTTGTGTATAGACCCCAAGTCCCTTAATATCATGACCTTCAAAGCTATCGCGGTAACTAGGCTCAAAATCTTCTAATTTATAAAGAACCATTCTATTTAACCTCAAAAATTTAATTTACATTTGCTTATTACTAAGGTAGACATTTATTTACTTATTTACCTCTTTCTGTCGAAGTAACTTTATTAAGCGTTAATTATCAAAAGTCATAGCTATTTTATATTAACTATAATTATAAAAATAAAAACACAGGCAAAGATAAAAACTAACTGTGCCTGTTATGATTTGTGAATATATAGCATCTCGCTTTCATGAGGTATGAGGTAGGGGCGCATAGCTATGCGCCCCTACAAATTTTTGTACCTCATGTAATTGGCAACCGCTATAAATCTATCCAACAAGTGTATTAAACGGCTACTTACACCATAAATAGTTAACAGTTAGTAGACACTATTTTTAACTGATAACTGTCCAATTTTAAATGGTTTCATGTGTAGTAGTATCAGTTTCATGCACATGTAACTCGCCGGCAGTATCAACATCTAACTCTTCTCGACGAATTGTATCTTGTGCTTCTACAGTGTCTCGTTCTATTACCTTCTTAACTCGGACTTCTTCACGCACAAACGCTTCTTTGCGTATTTCCGGTGTTTCTTCGTAGACTTCTATGCGTGCTACTTCTCCTTCTTGAAACTTAAGTTCTTTGGTGTCAACGGTTCCTATTTCTGTTGGTATAACTCGCTCAATCAAAACTCGTTCTTTTTGAATAGGTACTGTGACACGTGCGGTTTCTGTTTCAATATGTTTACCAACAGCTACTTCCCCAGTTTTGATCCGGTGTTTATTGGCAACCAATCGTTCTTCGTAGAGTCTAAAAGTTTGATGATATTGCTCATTCAACTCGTATAAAGCTGGTTCTTTCTGGTAACTGTATGTATCATTATAAGTCACGCCACTGGTTGAAGAACGAAATACACTACGTACTTTTTCTTCGTAATCATTATCAACATTTGTGATTTCTTGGTACTCAGGTAGACTTTCTATTTGCCGTATGTTCAACCCATCGACAAAGACACGTCTTGCAGGATAATTGATACGGGAAAGACCAACTGGTACTAATATTTTTTTATTAACATAATCTACGTTTGTGTCAATAATTAAATACCTGAAACGTCCATCGTCATCAACTAAAACATCTATAACTGAGCCAACTCTCTCTCCCCCTTGAGTATAGACATCCAGAGCTTTAACGTCATCTCCACCAAAAGTGTCTCGATAATTCGGATCAAAATGTTCAAGTTTATGAAGGGGCATATGCTATTTCCAAATTCTTTAGAATCTTTATTGACTAGTCTAAAAAATACAGTACTGAATCTCCTCCTGCTGGCGACTGAATTAAATTGTGAAATTTCATGGTCTATAGCTCATACTTTATGACGGCAAAACTCAAATTGAACACTAAAGATAATCAATAGAAATATAACTAAAGTTATAAGAAAACTTTCAGATCCCCGACTTATTAAAGAAGTCGGGGATCTTGTGCCTTGGAACAAGGCGATCGCCTAATTTAAAACTAGTAACAATTACTGAGAGTTTTGATTAAATATTGTGTCAAAGTAAATGCATCTACACCCAACTCTGTACGCTCTTGAGTTGCTAAAATAGCCGCTTGGGAATGCCACCAAGCAGCAGTTGCAGTAATATCTTCTACAGGAATCTGTTTAGTCAACCCTTGTGCTAACAATCCACCGAGTAGCCCGGTTAACACATCACCGCTACCGCCACGCGCTAAGGCGGGTGTACTTTCTGGAACAATCCAAACTTCACTTTGGGGGTTAGCTACGGCAGTTCTCGCACCTTTTAACAATACTACTGCCCCACTTTGCGCTGCTGCTTCTCGTACTGCTTTCACCCTATCATGTTTAGCATCGGCGACATGGGGAAACAATCGCTGGAATTCGCCTGCGTGGGGTGTGAGTATGGTGACTGCTTGGCGTTTTTGTAAGGTGGGGATGGTTCCCATTTGGGCAAGTATATTTAAACCATCGGCATCGAGAACCAAAGGAACATCGCTTTCTATGACCTCTTGGACAACTGGAGAGGCATCTGTTGTTAAACCGGGACCACAAGCGATCGCACTAAAAGAACTCAGATTAGTTTTTGCAGGTAGTTGCAATTGCGCGATCGCTCCGGTTTCCGTCTCTGGACAACCAACAATCAGCGCTTCTGGCAAATGCGACACCAAAAGAGATTTCAGCGATTCGGGTACAGCAACGGAAAGCATCCCCACACCACTACCCCGCGCACCCAAACCAGTTAAAATTGCTCCACCTGCATAACGCCGCGAACCACAAATCAGCAGTAAATGTCCTTCCTTATATTTGTGGGTAACTGGTGGACGGGGTAAAGGTAAAGTTGAAAGTGCGGTTGCTGGCGTAATGCGTTTAATCCTGGGTGCATTTAAGAGAACGGCTTGCACATCAGCCAAAGGAATATCAAAATCTATCAACTCAACTTTGCCCAGATATTCTAGCGCCTGGTCTTGCAAGAAAGCCAACTTCCATAAACCCAAGCAAAACGTGTGAGTAGCGCGAATGGCAGTCCCCAATACTTCCCCTGTGTCAGTGTGCAATCCCGAAGGTAAATCAATACTCAAAATTGGCACAGACAATTCATTTAACTGATTAATTGCAGAAGCAATGGGATCGGTGAGATTTCTTTCTAAACCAAATCCAAATAACCCATCAATCAATAAATTAGAATTCGGCAATTGCTCAATTTCTTGATAAATTGGGATACCCAAACTTTGAGCATATTGCAAGTGCTGGGAAGTTAATTCCTTGAGTTTAGAGAAAGGAGAATAAATCCAAATTTCATAGCCGCGAAAATGTAATTCACGGGCTACAACCAAAGCATCTCCCCCATTATGACCGGGGCCGACGAGAATACCGACACGGAGATTTGAGGAGGGAGATGAGGGGGTAAATTTTTGCGTTTGTTTGAGGTTTGGGTAAATATTTTGAATGCGACGGGCAATTAAGCCCGCCACCTTTTCCATCAGAGCTACTACAGGCATTCCTGCTGCAAAGATCCGCGCTTCAATATCGCGCATTTGCTCAGCAGTTACTACTACTTGTGAGATTTGTTCTTGCCTATCTGACATCAGTGCTGAGTGCTGAATGGGGAATGGGGAGTGGGGAATAGATAATGGGGAGTTATGAGTTTCATGTTACTCCAAACTCGCAAATTTAGAGATCATTTATGGGGTTTCCCGACCTACTGAGATACACCTGTAGGGGCACGGCACTGCCGTGCCCCTACACCTGGGGATATAGTGTTGTACCGCATATGAATGGGAACCGCTATAGGAGTCTTATATTATTAATACAGCACTTGCGTCTGTTATGAGGTACAATAAATTAAAATATAAATACCTTTAAATGAAATCCTACTCTGTCGATCTTCGAGAAAAAATAGTTGCAGCACATCTTCAAAAAA
>NZ_JACJSJ010000079.1 GCF_014698115.1 Nostoc sp. FACHB-973 | reverse complement strand
ACAAATAATTCTCTCGAATTCTTGTGTTGATGTACAGCCCCCATTTATTCGCGAGTAATAGTCGCGAATAAACTGGTCTTTTCACCCTCTTTTTGCACATTTGGGATGCTCCCATCAAATAAGAGTAATTGTTCTTCTGGATTCATTCCAATACCTGTATCCTGTACTTCAATCGTTACCCCTTGAACAGTAGAATTGAGGCGAATTTCTACTGACCCAGCATCACTGAAGCGAATGGCATTACCAACTAAGTTAGTCAGAAGTCGGCGTAGTTCCAGGCGATCGCCTCTAACCCTAACTAAAGAAGCTTCAGTACCCTTTGTCAAGACAGCTTTGAGAGTTAAATGTTTAACATCAGCCAAAGGCATTAGTTCTTGCACTACCTGCTGACATAATTCCCACAGGTCAACCACAAAGAAATCCAAAGTTTTGCCTCCAGCTTCATACTGGTAAACTTCTAACAAGGTATCGACCATTGACAACAAAGTTTGGTTACTCTGAGCCATTTGTTCTAAAGATTCACGCATTGCTGATAAGGTATTGCCAAAAACACCTCTTTGCAGCAACTTTAGGAATTGGTCAGCAGCTATCAACGGAGTTCGCAGGTCGTGAGTGAGACGGGTCACAAAATCTTCCCGTCGCTGACTAAGGAATAGTTGTTCATCCATACTGTGTTTCAGTCTCAATAAAGCCCGCACCCTGGCCAGTAATTCCTTCTTATCTACCGGCTTGCGAATAAATTCATCTGCACCTGCATCTAAACCTTTGACGACACTTGATTTTTCAGAACCTGTCACCAGCAAAATTGGGATAAAAGGTAAGTTTGAATTGTGCTTAATTTGCCGGGTAACTTCATAGCCATCCATATCCGGCATCACCACATCAAGCACTACCAAATCGGGAGGAGATTCGGCAATTTTTACCAATGCTTCAGCACCACTGTCGGCTATGATCACGTTGTATCCCTTCAGCTTTAAAGTTACTTGCAGCAAGCGCAGGCTGTCAGCTGAGTCATCCACCAGCAGAATTCTTTGGTTTCTTTGTTCTGAAGTTATATTCCAAGATAAAGTGTTCTTCATAAAATGCTTTTGATAAACCTAATTCCTTTTGAGTAGAGAAAAAGAGTAATAAAGCTAAATTTTGTTGTCAAAAGTCTATTTTCAAGCACCATGCTAACCACTACGTGGCGATGAATATTCATCAGATTTTTCTAAAAATCAAGGCATTGGTCAATATAATTACTAATTCGTAATACTCGCCTCCGACAAGAAGCAAGCTACGTAATTGGTAATTAAGAAACTGGTTATAGTCTGCCATCTCTACAGGTCACAACCTTATGGTTGGGGTCTAAATTTCCATCCATAACTTAATTACTAATTGTTAATCTGGCTATGTTATGTGTAAGAGCCAGGGTTCTCGCTTATAAATAAGCTACATCCTCCTCTAAGTGTGATGTGGACACAAGTCAGAATAAACTGTATTGGTTTCAGTTTAACTTCAGTGCTTTTATATTTTTTTATACTTTAGGAAGATTTTTTCAGAGAATTTTCAGATTAAACGATGTCCATTTTGAACACTAGAGCTTTTTCAACAGCCAGTTGAGATATGTAGCCCTTGATATATGAACTTTTCAACCAATACTGTAAAAACTACTGGTTTCAACCTGGATGAGGTTTAATAACATTGAAATGCCGCTTTCCATCTCAATAGCCACATTTTGGCTGAATAGCTAAAATTTTTCGTCCAATGGAGTAATCCTTTCCTTGAAACCATATTCGACAGTTAAAAAAGTATAGTTACCAAGCTGCTGAGGTAAATGATGGTAGATATTCGAGTAGCAATTATTGAAGACCATAGCTTAACGCGGATTGGGATGCGTAGTTCTCTCAACGAGCAAGAAGGTATTCAAGTCGTGGGTGATGAAGCTACAGCCTCCAATGGGTTGAAACTGCTCCAAAGTACAAAACCAGACATAGCGATCGTTGATATTGGCTTACCGGATAGAGACGGAATATGGCTGGTGCAGCAGTTTCGGGAATCTTTAGTGTCGGAAACTGCTGCACAGACTAAAGTAATGATGCTTACTTCGTTTGCCAAAGAGCAGATGGTACTGGCAGCGTTTGCAGCTGGGGCAGACTCTTATTGTGTGAAAACAATTAAGTTCGAGTTGTTGTTGGAAGCGCTGCATATCACCCATGAAGGTCAGTCTTGGATTGATCCAGCGATCGCTCGCATTGTTCTCAAGCATACTCGTCAAGGAGCGGCTGCTGCGGTAAAACCGAATGCTACTCAGACGGTGACGATCTCTGCAATTGATCCAGAGCAAGCAAGCATTCTGCAAGCAGATCCATTGACAAATCGGGAACTGGAAGTCTTGGAGTTAATTGTCCAAGGCTATAGCAATAACGAGATAGCCCAGAAACTCTATCTCAGCTTGGGAAGTGTAAAAGTATATGTGCGTGGGGTTTTGAACAAGCTTTGTGCAAGCGATCGCACCCAAGCGGCTGTATTAGCGTTGCGGGCTGGTTTGCTCAATTGAAGTCACTGTACGATTGCTACTGTACAGTGCTTGGTTATTAACTTGAGAGGGGAGCGATGTCTACAACGGGTTACGCCTACGCACAGGAGTGACTCAGGAGAATTGCCTGCATAATACTGACTTGCGTTGTATACAGAGATTTTCCGCTACCACTCTCTAAGTCGAAATAAGTAGCAAATCGTCGTAGTTTCCCCGTCGTCAATTGCAGCAAATAATCAAATGCTTCCGCAGCAACTCGCTGGTTAATGCTCAAGGACTGGCTATTGAGCAAGGCCATTTGTTCACAGGACAAGTTGTTGTCTGCCAACTCTTCTAGTTGTGAAACCAGTAGATCAGGTTGCTGTACAGTTGGCGCAGGTAAGCGAAAGCAGCCTAAAGCCTCAAAATCATAGTCATTGGGGTTAGTAGACAGATGGGAACCTAATAGTACCTGACCACTACGCTTGGAGTTGCCGCAATCCAAATGCCAAATGTGAGGCGCAGGGCGATGAGTGTTGTGCTGAAGTACTTGGGTAATTGACTCTCTGGCTTTGGCATTATCTACGCAAGCAGTGACAACAATCAGGGTATTATAACTGGGGACAATCCATTTGGGTTGGAAAGGTTGAGCGATCGCTGTAACTTCCATCTTCCAAGCCAGGGAGTAGCGCAGCGCCAACGTTTTAGCTTTGTTGAGTCCGATTTCTGCATCACAGAAGCACTGGCGTAAAACGTTAGCTGACTCAACATGATCCGGGTCAACAAAGTAGAGTTTCACCTGTTTACCTTCCTGAGAAAGAACTCTACCTAACCGAACCAAAGAAGGAGCCAACCAAGAACCAGTACCGCCGCACCCAACTAGCCACAGTTCTATCTTCGAGTAGTTGACAGTCACGACAGGAGAAGCATTTGCCAAATCAAGATTTAGCTCCATAATACGGTTGGTTAAAGTTGATACAGGTATCGGTGAGGGAACAGACATTTGCTAAATTGAAATTCACCTCCATAGCTTCTCCATCACATTTACAGGCGGTACATCGGTACTGTAAAATTTGCAGCCAGATGAAAGTGAGACATCAACCATAAAAAAGTCTCGGTCGATGTCAAACACTGCTCTAGCAGGTACATCCCAATAGTGGCGAAACAGTCCAACCCGTAATTTAATCTCTGGTTTCAGGGTATTAACTCTACCTAGTACTCCATAAATGCGAAAGCCAGATTCGTCAGCATTATCAGTGGTAGAGAAAAAGGCAGGTAAGGAACCGTGGGAATGGATATCTACAGCCGCTTTCTGGTGGGAAGAGTCACTCCCAGAATGAGTTGGCTGGCAGCTAGTTGGAGTTTGAATTTGCTCTGGGACTTGTAAATCCCAGCCTGCATCAGTACAGTGGAGGTGAAAGAGAATTTCATGAAATTGATAGCCAGCTTGATAACTCGACCGCCACATTTCTAGTAGTAGCGGTTTGGGAATTAAGGGAGTGACTTTGAGATAAGGTGTTAGGTGAGGTAGCCCTTTGATAGTTTGGGAACACAAGCAAATAGGCATTAATACCTCTATGCCAGGACGAATGGCTCTAGCAAAGATGCCATTTCCGGCATAAAGGTACTCTAGTCCACTACTGGTGTGTGTTGGCAGAGATGAAGTTGTGACAAGTTTGTAACCAATAATACCTTCAAGCAATGGGTTCATCGAGGATTTCCTGCACAAGTATAGCGACACTTTTCTGATTGCCGATAGGCACAAGGTCAGATACAGGATAGGTTGCGCGTCTACATCTTTTGTGCAGTTTTAGAAGTTGCTGGCGAATATCCTTGCGGTATTTTTGTGATTTACTTATTGTTAAGTGGTTAGTGAAAATACTGGAAATAAACAAATTCCAAGCATGGTTAATTGATAGACCATTAGCAGCAGGTGGTTCGTTCACTCCCCAGCAAACCTGTCCAGAACTGTAGACATTGGGTAGTGGCACATGAAAGGCTGATGCTTGAGGAGTAAACTCTTGTTCTTGAATTGCCCAAACCCAATACTTTAATCCCTTGCCCACAAAAACTATTGCAGGTAGTGGAACGGTTAAAGAACCAAGTTCATCGCAATTGATCGTATGAGTGGCTGGTGCTATGAATTTTACCAAATATGTGTCTGTACTGCCCGTACCCCAGCGCACAATTCCTGGTTCCATCCAACCAGTATCAATGGGTTCATTGCTGAAAGCAATTCTCAGGGCTGCGGGTGAGATACATTTGTAAATATGAGCATCGGGAATTTCTTTGTCTCGGTGATGGAAGATGTAAATGCCATCCAAAAACAGCAATTCTGCTTGAATTACTGGAGATTTCCGAGGAGGGTCTGCCAAAATTGCTCGTAGAATTTCGCTGGATAGAATTGGTGTCGATGTAACGTCGATTAACGTGGTTTCAATGCTTGTTTCCATAGTTTTAGTAGGATTTGAGCATGAGGTTTTAAGTCTGCTTCTAGCCAATCAATTAAGTTGGCTGCACAGTTCAGCATTCGGTTTGCTTGCTGCCATTTTCTGGTGAGCAAATCAATAGATGCTTTTGACCAAGGTAAAAAGGTGCGGTCAGGTTGATAGTAATAATCTTCCGCGTACTCGTCCAACCAAAGGTTTTTAGTTTCATGATCTAGCAGCTTTAAAGTTAAAGGCAGAAACTTTAAAGGATTATCTAAGTGATGACACTGCCGTTTCAGTTTTTTGTGGTCAATTTTGTCTGGGTGATCAATGTCACTGTACGTAATTTCGTAAATTGCAAATTCACTATCAAACCAATCGCTACCTTCTGGGTGTATGTCATCGAGCCAACGGCGACTGTCATGGCTAAAAGGTAAAAGTAGTTGCCAACCATCTTTGAGATGTTCAATTTCTCCATCCATTGTCCAGTCAATACCCATTGGGGTAATAGGAATGCTATGCAATCTTTGTTCATAGGCTGTTTCTACAGTCCAGTGAGATAACGGAAACAGATGAGTGTAAATCAGTACAATGAATTCCAGTTCTCTGGGACTATGGCAATCTACATCTGTAGGTGGGTAAATAGGAGCTTGGCTGGCTTTCCATTCGGTGGGAAAGTAGTGCTGATACAGTGCTAGTAAGGAGTAAATGTTGAGTTGGGTTTCCAGATAATCAAGTGATTCTGTGGCATCTAAGGTAAGTTGGCACTGATAAAGACTATAGATTGCCTCTGCCATACTGAGGGGTACGAGGTGAAACATATTTTAGTGCAACTCGTTATTATGGGGGTTGGAATTAAAGAAGAGATGCAGGTAGGGTATGGGGTCTACTTCAGCCGAAATGCAAACTGCTGTAATTTGGACAATAATTTACCCCTCAAGTCAATTTCCAACTCTTTTTGTCAGCACTCAAAAACCTTCAGGCATAACGCTAGATGTGGGAGTACAGGCTGTTAGGGATTTCAGGGTTTGGTTGAGTGACTGAGAAAATTCTGTCCCAGATGCGATCGCTTCTTCAATCTGGACTGATAGCTGTCCTGCATTTTGCCAGTCAATTCCGGTGATGACCTGACGTTGACGCATTTGGTAACACATTTGGACTGCGGGGTTGATTTCTTCAGGAGCCACTATCAGGGAATCTAGAGGAGAAGTACCTTTTTTACCGGGCTTCTTGATGATGTGAATGGGTTCTCCTGGTTTCCGCTCAATGTCTGCGTTTGCCAGTTCAGCGCAAAGAGGAGTGAAGGCATCTCGTAGTAATTGGTCGTCAATGGCGATCGCTTCTGGAATCCAGTGTTGTTGACCTTCGTAGATAACAAGTAATTTGTTACTATTTGTAGTAGTCATGGCATTTAAAACAGTGAAATTTGCGTAGTATTACTGGCTGGTTTAGTAGTATCTGATCTAGCAGTTTCAGTGCGAATTGGAGTCTGGGCAGTAGGCGGTTTATTGGTTTTGACAGCTTTAGTCTGGGCTATATTCCGGCGAATTTTGCGATTGGGAAAATCGGCTTTCAATTCGTCCAGTAATTGAACAATTGCAGGGGGTAAATCACCGAGTTCTTCTTGATTGAGCATGGTAACTACAGGGAAATCTCCGTGACTACTGGCAGCAATCATTACAGGTCTATCTCCTGTTTGTTGTGTAGGTAGTAAAGTGATGACAATTTGAACTTTACATTGCTCGAAAATAAATGGTTCTAGTTGATTTACCTTGTTGGTAGCAGATGTTTCTATGTCATCGTCATCTAACTGATGAGAGTCGATTTCATCTTCGGCGTAGCTATTTTCATCACTTACTGGTTCTAAAAGTTGCAAAAAGTTCGCCTTACCTGCACGCAAGCGTTCCCTGTCAAATAGCAATCCTAAAGCTTGGAATTGTTCTTCAGCAGTGGTTTTTCCCTGTTGTTCTGAAATGTAAGATTTTAAGATTTCAGATGTAACAGTGAGGTTGGCTTTGACAATGGCCTGTTCTGGTGTTAGCCATTTTGTAGTCATAGCTTTTTTAGCCTTGTTAACTGGTGTGCAAGCAGTTGTGGCGGTAGCCAGATGTAGAAACTGTTTTTGAGAGTAGGTACTGCTAGACTAAAACATATCCCCTTTGCTTTTCTCGACTGAGCCATGTCTACGGTAATTACCCAATCCCTGACTCTGGAGGAGTTTCTCAAGCTACCAGAAACAAAGCCTGCAAGCATTTACATTAATGGTGAGATTATTCAAAAACCAATGCCAAAAGGGAAGCATAGCCGATTACAGTTAAGGTTATGCAACAGTATTAATGATGTTGCCGAAAGCCTGCATATTGCTTATGCCTTTCCAGAACTGCGCTGTAGTTTTGATATCCGCTCAGTAGTACCTGATGTAGCGGTTTTCAACTGGTCGCGTATTCCCTTTGCTGCTGATGGGGAGGCACCCAACGATTTTCTGCTTCCTCCAGACTGGACAATTGAAATTCTTTCTCCCGAACAAAGTTCAAATCGAGTCACAGGCAATATTCTCTATTGCTTAGATCATGGTTGCCAATTAGGTTGGTTAATAGACCCAGAAGATCGTTCCATTTTGGTTTTCCGTCCAAATCAACAACCAGAACTTTTGCAGGGTGATGAGCGTTTGCCAGTGTTAGCCGGGATAGACTTGGAGTTAACTGTAGCTCAGGTGTTTGGTTGGCTAAAAATGAGCAGTTAGAGAAACAGATGAAATACTATTTATTTTAGAAACCAGGCTTAATTCAGTTACGTTTGAACATATTTCACTTTCATAGTGCCAATCTACTTAAGTGTGAAAAAAGAGTTATATTTAGCAGCCAACAAAACAGTAAAATTCCTGCTGTTGGCTGATAAATTAGTTAAAGCTATTGTTAAGTTAAAAGCGAGTCTTTGAAGTCGTGAATTGCCGTTGCTGTCAAAGCATAGATAACTCGGCGCTTACGCATGATGTGAGTGCCATCTACAGGAATACCTTTCTTCCAAGCAGCAATGATAGCTTTCTTGTCTGCTGAGTAAACAGTCTTTTCTCTGCGGTATTTTGGAGACAATTGTTCTGCATCTATCAGCACCTCACAACTTGGCGGATTTTCTTGAATTGTGATGCGAAGTGAATTACCAATCATTTGCTCAGGTAGAATTCCTGCGGCGGTTTGTTCTAAAATAGTTTCATCTAATTTTTGTCGCCAGCGTTCTAGTCTTAATAGTGCTGATTGATGTACAGCTTTTAGATGTTCTAGTCGTTGCTTAATAGCCACTATTTCAGCATCCAGTTGTAATGCTAATTCTGCTTGGATATCAACAACTTCTTCTTGAGCTTCCTGAGTTTCCCAAATAGCGGTGATGATAGCAGCTTCCTCTTCAGGAGTCTGGCAATTAGTTAGCTGTTCCCAGAGATGAGCAGCAGTTTGGGAAAGTCCTGCTAAGGATTGTTGAGCGAGTGCTAAATTCATGATTACCACTCCTCACAAGCTTGGTAGTATTCATATTCAGCTTCAATCTGTTCTAAGATAGCTATAGTGCCTGAATCTAAATTAGTATTGAAAGATAAATTGGAAGTGACCTTTTGTGTAGGGTGAAGATTTGAAATGGGAGAAGTAACCAATTGCGCTTTAACTTTCGTGAAAATTGCTGTTAATTGTTGCATTATTTTGGTTGTGTAACGCCATCAATTTTGGCGCGATAGCGCACCTATCTGTGTTGGTATTCTCCCAAATTTTTAGGAATTAACTTAATTTCAGATTATTGTTCTTTTGTCAATGTCAAGCGTTAAAACTACAAATAGATATGAAGCTCATCAAAAAATCGGAAAAGCTACTCCAAGAAACAAAAATCATCGAGGAAACACAAGAACAGAATTTTCAAATTGACATTATTAATATGCAAGAACCAATGCTTGAAGAACAGCCACAAATAGGTGGAAGTAATAAGGAAGCTAACTATATTCCAGCGCGTGATAATCCTATAGTCCTTTCTGTTGGTAAGACGGGATGGCAAGTTTCTGATATTTGGAAGGATATTAGATTAGATAACTTCTAGTTATTGTCTTGATGTTGTTCTTCTTGATTGCTAAAAGTTTAACAAACGTGTGGTTATGTTTACTGGGTACTATCCAATTATTCTTTATCCACCACTAGTGAGACGTTTATACACTAAAGATTCTACAAGTCAGGAGCATTTGAAAGCTTCGTTTCAAGGATGCGTTCAATTACCAAATGGAAATGGTACGGCCAAGCAAGGTGTCAGTGAAAAGCAATTTTTTCGCCATTTACTGTGTGCTTTTCTAGAGAATCTTATCTGTCAAGCGGTGGAATTTGAAATTCCTGGTTCGTCTCGACGTTACTCGGCTGATTTTATCCTTTACCATCGGTTTTCTGGGTTAGCTCTCGATATTGAGATTGATGAACCTTATGCTGGAGATACAGGTAAACCTCACCACTGCATTGATGTTGATGACGATAAAATCCGTAACCGTTTTTTCTTGGAGCGCAATTGGGGTGTAGTGAGATTTGCAGAAGTTCAGGTAGTGCGTCATCCTTGGAGTTGTTGTAAGGCGATCGCTCAAATCATCGCTCGGTTGACTGGAGATGATAGTGTATTCATATTATTACAAAGATTGGCTGATGTCCCTTTACAAAAACAGTGGACAAAGCGTGAGGCTAGGCTGATGGCTAAGAACAATTATCGTCAGTCTTATTTGCCAACTATATACAACTCAAGCCAGAGACAACAAAAATAAGCGGCTATATGTATCCGTTAAAAAAGTCGCTGTCAAGGTTATGTGAATTGTGAATTTCGGGCTTTTCAACTTTATCAAGTTAGAATATACAGCAGTTTACATAGAAACTAGGCTATATGAGAATTTCTACACTTGAGATCAAAAACTATCGAAACTTAGATGGTGTGAAAATAAATTTTCATCCTACAACAAACTTTATTATTGGAGAAAATAATCTAGGCAAATCCAATTTACTTTATTTATTAAATATCCTATTCACCAGAAATAGTTTTAGCGAATCAGACTTTCTAAATCTAGATGATCCAATTCATATCTCTTTTTCATTGAGATTATTAGATATTGAGCAAGGTTTCTTTGATGACCTATTTGATCCTAGCGATAGAGAAAAAATTAATATAGTCGCTATCCAAGAATCTCCTGACGAAGGAATTAAATTTCAACATAAAGAGTCAGGAACAACTATCTTAAGCAGCATAGTTAGATGTGTTAATTACATAAACTATGACTCACTTAGAAATCCATCATCAGAACTAAATTTTTCTAATAATCGAGGTGTTGGAAAGTTTCTGAATCACATCATAATAAAATATCTACAAGATGGGAGCTTACAAGACTCTGATTTTGTAATTACAGAAAAGATTGATGAATTTCTAACCGAAGTTAATCAAACCTTGCAAAAACTAAAGTCTTTTAAAGACTTCTCTATACAGGCTATCAGAGAAGTGAATAAAGAGGATTTGTTGGCAAAACTCATACTATTGACTGATGATAACAACCGAACTTTAGAAAACGTAGGTTACGGCGTACAATTCTCAATAATTATCACTTTGTCAATTCTTGAGAGGCTGTTAAGTCTAAACAAGCAGCGGTTAGATAGATGTATTGTTGAAGATAGCTCAAGCTCAAAAAAATGTATTCCAATTCTAATAGGTTTGGATGAGCCTGAGATTCATTTGCATCCTTATGCACAGAGAACTTTAATCAAATACCTTGTACGAGTAGTAAACAATGATGATCCGGATTTTAGTTCCTTGCTTTCGGATATATTTCAAATAGATAGGCTACTTGGACAAATTTTAGTTGTTTCACATTCGCCTAATATTTTACTTAATGACTACAGGAAGTTTTTGAGATTTTGTAAAGATGAAAATGGTCATCTGATTGTTAAAAGTGGGTTTGATATAAAACTTGATGAAGCTACAGAAAAGCAATTACTTAAAAATTTACCTTATATTAAAGAAGCGTTCTTTTCAAAAGTGGTGATTTTAGTAGAGGGTGACACAGAACTTGGCGCTCTCCCCATTTTTAGTGAGAGGATGAATATTGTGATTTGAATCATAAAATAAACTTTTAGCTCAAGATATGCTTCAAAAAGAGTTAACCATTTTATGCTTCAGGAATCGGCGTCAAAGTAGAAAAATCACATCTACCAAGTAATTGCAGCACTTGATGAGGGAGAGGGATTATCGTTGCGTCAGACAGCAACCACTTGCGGCGTTAGGAAATGGTGGTTAGCCGATGAGTAATCAACTTGGCAAGTCTGGTAATTGATTATTAGCTATATACAAAATCTCCATTTCGTCATTTGGCACTGCTAACTGATTTGATAACCATTATTTGCAGGTGTAACACATACCACTACAAAGCTAATGCTTCCGTGTTCAGTAAAAAAAGTTACCTCCCATTTATCTCTTTCATCATCCCATTCCATGCCACAAAAGTCATAATCTTTGTATCCTTTTTCAGCCATACCTTCACAAGCTTTCTCAAATATTTTTACCAATTCCTCGGACTGCGTTCTTTTAAGCATATTTTTATTTTTTATCAGCACAGAGGGTAGGAGGCAGAAGGGAATTCCTAAAATGTCGCATCGGTTTCTGTAAATTCAGCCAAATCTTTAAAGCTTGCTACAGCATTCTCTAGGCAATCTGTAAAGCTGCCTACGTAATCATGTCCCAAATTAAAGTTTGGGCTATCTGAAAATCTTATTTCTACCACATAAGTATCCTGAGGGTAAAAAGGAGATTTTCTGATTTCTCCGCTTAGATTTCTAAAAAGTATCTTCATTCTCCATGATTCTCCATGATTCTCCATTTTGTCACTTCAAGCGTTGTAATGCAGACTATAGTATTTATCAATCTGCATTTTGGTTTGCTCGATAGCTGTGGGTATATCTGAAAATGGATGTCTTTCTTGCAGAAGCATTTTGTCACCAACAGGAGCGTACAATTCGCATAAATAGCATTTACGTCGTTCGTCCCGCCAAACGTCAATATCACAGCCTTTGTATTTTTCGGAATGCTTTAAATCTTCTTTTAGTAAGTCAATCATACATAATTCCTATTTTGTAACTTAATTAGGATTGTTTCTATAAAGCATTGATGAATAGTTCGTATATTTGGGCTTATTTAAATAAGCGTCTTCAAGCGTACTTGTCATGAAAATCCGAGTATCTTCTGGCTCATCTAGGTTGTTGATTGTTTGTATTAAATCCTTTTTTATAAGTAATTTTTGTTGCTCTTTAACATCATGAAATAAGCTCCAAGCAAATCTATACATTTCCGCATAAACTTGAGCCTGAGCGTATTCTTTTACCCCTGGTATTTCTGAATCTGTCATAATTCCCTTTTTGTCACAGGAACGCTAAAAGACTTCTGCTGTGGTTAGGTAGATGCCATCCCTTCCAGCAGAAGCAGAGAATGGAATAGTTTATTTTCTGGAAATCCCTAAATGGCTGGTTGTTTGACATTTTGACTACACGTATTTGAGTCCTCGATAATAACAGAATAATGAGAAAATTCATTGAATTCTAATTCACTAATAAAACCAATTAAAGCAAATGGACATTTACAACCCAAAGCTTGTTTTAGAAAATCAGTATTTAGGTGAGATGATTGGCAGACAATCTCAAAAATCTGTTCACTAGTTAATTCTAGATTTTCATCTAATTCCAATATTTGCGCTTCTATTAAGTTAACTAGTTTTTTAATAGAAAAACAAGTTTCGATTTTGTCAGAGATTGTTAGCTGATTCATCTTAGTAACTATTATTTTTAATTTTACTCTGATTTTTAGACATAATCTTCAAATTGGGAAATACTGCTGTAAAATCGGGTAAAAAGAACTAGCAATTGCCTCAAATTTATCACCATCTGGATAGGGACGAAGAATTTCCTCACCGTCTTCGTTCAACCACTCTTGTCGTATTGGAGTGTACTCAAGCGATAGAATTGCAGTTCTCCACCAGCCAGATAACGCTAAATGTTCCCCAGACCAAAATAGTCGGAAATCAACCTTCTTATTTCGATAAACTTCACTAACAGGATTAGAATAAGGACGGTTTTTCGGATCAAAAGTATCGGTAGAATAGCCTTGTAAATCAATTATTAAAAATTCTTTTTTAATTTCTGCTGTTAATTTAAAGCGAGAGTGGAGATAATGAACAGATAAAATTTTAGCGGCTGCTAATTCAAATTCTATAGGTAAAGTAGATAAACTCATTAATTAATAATTTCCTTTAATATTGATACGAACTTTATTGAAAAACTGATACCCTTGATAAAAACTGTTTACTACTGAATTTTTTGATGTTCACTGAAGTCCTACAGTATCTCGTTTAGGTTTGCGTTGCCCAACACGTTGGGAAGACTTTTTAGGCGTATGGTGCGTTTCCTGTTGAGTTGCGGCTTCATCATCAATCGTCTTCTTTTCTACCGTGTGACTAGCGATAATATTTGTTTCTAGTGGTGTCTCGCTAATTGAAGAATCAGCTGGTTTTGTCTTCTTGCGAGTTTGCTTTTTCTTGGGGACTGGCTCGATAGGAATTTCATCTGGTGTTGTGGAAGCTGTTTCATCGGCCGTAGAACTGACGGGCTTTTTACGAGTCCGCTTTGCTTGAGATGATGATTTAGATGATTTTGAGGGCGATGCAACCACATCTGCTGCGCCCTTTGATAAATCCACCGCAGTTTTTGGTACAGATGTAGAACCCATTCCCATCTGTAGCAAATGCCACAAATGTTCACGACGACTTTCCATGTAACTAAGTTTTTGTTCACCCTCAGTAGTATCCAGCGCCATGCGTTCACATTGGGCAAGAGAGAGCGTATGTTCATGGAATTGTTCTAAACTCAGAGTATCGTGTCCATCATGCAATGCCGCCGCCACAGTCCGTATAAGCCAGTCCTTAAGTACCCCAACACAACCAATGGAACGTTCATAATAGTATTGCCAATGCTGCATTAGTTGCGGAACATCCACATTCATCGGTATTTGTATCAGGAGTGCCAATAATGCGGCTTGAAAATCCTGGCGGTCAAGTTCATTCTGATACAAATAACGCGGAAAATGGATATCCAGCCCCCGCCGGGATGCTTGACCACTTAAATTACGAAAATTGAGCAGTTCGTAAGTCCCAATCAGAATGTGTAGCACACCCGTAACGTTGGTCATGGATTTAATCCAGTCCAACTGGTCTAAAAGCTTACCAGCACTTGCACCAGTCCCAATCTTCATTAAGTGCTGTGCTTCATCCAAAATCACCGCCCGCACTCCACGTTTAGTCATCGCCTCTTCTAATGCGTGGCGTAGTTCAGGCGAATCATTGAACTGGGCTGTTTTAGTCCGCCCACGTCCTTTCTTCTCCCAAGTTTGTTCCGCGTCAATATCTATCAGCATCCGCCGCTCATAGAATGGTTCTCCCAAAAGTTTCAGCGCAGTGCGGTAATAATCTGCCCGATTAAACACCCCACCGTCCGGTGGTCGTGTTTCTAATAGCAATAATGGCATTGGGGGCTGAGAGCCGTTACGATAGCTCAATGAATTGGATACACCCGGTAACTGTTCGGCTACATTTTCATTTAACCGTTTAGCAATCTGGCGAATCATCGTTGTCTTACCCACACCACTTGGCCCATAAACCAACACATGAGCAAATCCTGCTGGTTCTCGAATCGCACGCATCAACAACATATCTACCCGTGCTAACTGTGGATGTAAAACTGCATACTCCTTAAACTGAGCCAGTTTGAGGTGCATTTGGTCGCTCCCCTTCCCGGTTAAAAAATTGTCCATTAACGGTATTCCCCCAGTATCGGCAGTTGTGTGAGATCCAACAGTTCAACACCTCGACTTCGCTCGGTGTTGAGGCTGAGCGGAGCCGAAGCCTCAATGTTGTTTTGCAGTGCTGGCAATTGTTCGTCATCTTGACTGTGTGCTTCCATCTCTGGCTCAAGAGTGCTGACTCTTGGGAACTGGGGTACACATAAGCTATTGGGTGTTACATTCTCTAGCACCCCAACCGCTTCCAAATCCCGTAACCGTTGCATGAGTAGGGTTTCATGTTCTTGCACCGCCGCGATGAAGTCGGCAAGGCGTTTGGCAGAGATATTTGTACTCACTGCATTACGCTTATCTTGTTGTCTAATTTCTTGGGCAGCTAATAGCACTTCTTTCTCCGTGCGTCCGGCAAAAGTGCTGTAATACTGGGATATACATTTGACCCATCTTCCCTCCAGGTACGCATAAGCTACACCCATATCAAAAGGGTCATAGCGCACACTGACTTTGGTCTTTTCGACAACCGGATTGCGGAAAGCATCGTTCCAGTAATAAAGATAATTGACTTTAATTCCCTGTCCAGGCTGGATTTTAGCATTGCCTTTGGGTGTACTAGGGCGTGTTGCCATGAGGAAGTCTTCGTTGTATGCAATGCGTCGGTGTTCCCTTTCCCCTGTGGCAGCGATTGCGTCAGTATAAACTTGTAATGGTGTCTCACCCAAGGAATCATGTACGCTTGTGTCATAAATGGTGTATGCCCACTCACACAGGTATGTATATAAATCTGCTAATGTCCAAACGGCAAGTTGTTTTGGGTCAACAACTTTGGTTAATTGACGTGGCTGCTTACTGGCTTGGGTGTTGCCCAGTAAGTTAAAGATAAATTCCATATTGGTTGTGCCGAATAATCGCTCAACCACTGAGCCAAAACGGGGTTTACCACCGGGTCTTGTCTTTTTAATGCAGTGGTAACGTGCTAATAAGGTATCAAAGTAAACGCTATGAAATTCCCTGCCGCCATCTACAACTACGGATTGGGGAAAACGACCAAAACGCTGGACACACAACCGTAGTGCCATCATGCAAGACCTGTAAGAAGGTGGGTCAAAGGTGAGATAAACTACTAAGATGCGTCGGGAGTAGGCATCAATCAGTAATGTCAGCCAAGGTCGTCCTAAGTTCCGACCAGTTACTTGAGAGCGTAACTCGATGTCGAGTTGGGTGTGGTCAAGATGGCAGATGGCAAAGGGTCTATCTCCATGCCTGGGTGTAGTTTTAGCTAGTTCTAAAACAATCGGTTCGGTTGCGTATGCAGCTTTTGCTCCTTGACGTTTTAAAGTCTGCTCATGGATGGGACGCTTTTTAAGGCGGGTATAAAATGTGCGCTGACTCAATGGGGAAATGTTGGCAGCACAGCAGGCTCTTGTATAGGCGCGATAAACGGAAGCAGCTGGGGCTTGTCTTGGTGTCTCGAAGTGTTCGGTAATAAATTGATCTAATAATTTACTTGCATCTGTTGGTGCTTTGGGTTGGCGATTTCCTCTACTAGCGGTACGCGGCAGTAATCCAACATAACCGCAACCAAAAGTGGCTTCGGCTTCACGAAACTGTTTGGCCCATCGAGACAAGGTGCTTTGAGGTATGTCCTTATATATGTCTGTGCGGTGCTGGAAATATGCTTGTACTAGATGAAATCTGTGATTGGCTCTTTGTAGATCCGTAGGCGAGGCAGCATCCATCAATTCACGCACTTTTTCATTGATGGTTGTGTGTGTTTCTGAAGTATGAATGGTGATAGTGCCGCTATCAAATAATTGCAGAAAAAATGCTGTGGGCAATTGCATTGGTTGCCCAACTTTGGGTAAAAGTGTGGTTGTCTTCTCGCCCAAGTTAACTAAAGTCCAAAGTTGTGCGTCCCAGACTAATAAGGTATTGGGCAAAAGTGTTGTGGGTGAGAGGATTTGTTTATGCCCAGTTGTCTCTATGGCTAAATGTGTATGAGCAGTATGAGTTTGTTGGTCTGCCCATAATTGAACTCGCCAATGCTCCACTAGGGGAACTGCATACAAGTCTACGTAGACTTGCTCTGTGGCAATCATGGCGTAAATATCGTTAGCACGCACTCCAGGTATGCTTGCAAGTGTAGCGGCTATGGTTGTTCCTGGGGTGGCTTGAACTGCTGCTAGTATTTGTTCTGTAATGGAGTGGGGGATATTGGCACTGAACCTAAAGTAATCTTCTAAAAACATTAGGTTCTGAGTGAATATGGGATTTAGTTCGGTATCGGTGCGAACATGGTATTTGAGTCCAAATGATGCGGCGTAAGCTTCTCCTGGTGGGCAATGCCAATGACCAGTTTCAGTTTTTTGGTAGCGTGAAGGGTATTTTTGGGCTAGTCGTTTTAATTCGGTTTCGGTTTTCCATTCTTCCCATGCTGCATCACTTGAACGCAGTACGAAGAAGTCTGGGGTATGATAATGACCTATTTTTCGCCCGTTTTGGTTTTGGTACTGAATTTTAAATGGGGGTGGTTGGTCGTAGAACTCTAACACCTGTGGGTCGTGTTCCATTTGGTAAATCGCCCATAGTTCTACTGTGTGGCTCTCAAATTGAATGGTTTGACCCATTTTGCGGCTAGGGTAAACTCCACTGACGTTCTTGGCGCGTCCTTGTACTCTGCGAGAAGGTGGGGCAGCGCGAATTGCGGCGATTAAGTCTTTGCAGGATACCGTTAGTTGCTGTTGCCTACACCAATGGTCAAATTCATCATCTGTCATAAAGTTTTTCTCCTTGCCAGGAGGCTGTTTCAGGCTTTCAGGACGCAAGAAAAAACTACAGAGTCATGGTTTTAAGTGAAGCATATCTTGGAATTTTGAACCATATTTTGAATTGAAAGTTTAAGTTAGAGCAATTTTTTCCGAGATTTTTTGTCCAAGTTTTGTCTCTTTGTGTTTTTTCAACTCATTCTTTAATTATGCTTCAGAATTTCAACTCTATCTCATGATTTGATTCAAAGTTTGATGTTGTGATTGGTGGGAAAGCCCGAAATTGCGTTAACTATTTCTCGCTTTATGGTTCAAAATTTTTTCCAAATTATGATTCAAATGACAAATATTGACCTGGATGAATTTGGAATTAGTATTATTCAAGCGGGAGGTGCAAAGTCAATTCCATCTTTAATGAAATTATTAGATGAGTTCGGCATCAAAAATATCGGATTAATGGATCGTGATCAAGAATCAAGATACAGCGATCTTATAGGTTTGTCTTTTACTCAAGGACAAGACTTTGAAGAGGATATATATGAAAGCTTCAGCTTAATAGGCTACGTAAAATACTTAGAACAAGAATTTCCTAATGAAAGAAAGACTAACTTTTTCATTGGCAAAGCTAAAAGTATAGGTGTTCCTCTCGATCCTCAGAATCTTATTTATCCACAGTTAGAGTTGTTATCGCCAGATAAAATTCAAGAGCTTAAGGATTTATCAAAGGAAGATATTCTTAAGAGCATGAGAAATAGTAAGAGTATTTTGGATGGAGGAGACTTGGGTAATTATGTTACTAGTATTCCTCAAGTTTATAAAGATTTAATTCAAAACGCAGTTAATTTATCAAAAAATGCTGGATCAATCGGAACAAAACCAACTATTCCAGAAGCTTAGAACCTTGCATTCTGGTGATGAGAAGCAGCTTGAGGTTATTTTCTCGGAATCTAAGAGACTTATTATTGAGGCTCCTGCTGGTTATGGGAAGACAAAAACCATGATCAGCAAAGTAGCTTATCTACTGGCTACTGGGCGAATTTTTAATCCTAAGAAAATTCTTGCATTAACATATAGCGTTAATGCAGCATATAAGATTAAAAAAGAGCTTTCTGAACAATTGCCTCATCTGATTCAGGTCAACAATTCAAATAAACTCAGAATTAGCGAAAAATTATTTGTCTCAAATTATCATGGATTTTGTAGACATATTCTGAAAAGGTATGGGTATCTACTACATTCCAATCTTGCCAATTTAGATTTACTGAAATCTGTAGACGACTCCAAGACTGAACAAATCACTGAGCTTCTAGGAATATCCTCTGAAAAAGCTTTATTTTTTGCTAAATATAGCGATGCTGTTAAGTCTGTAGACAAGCAACATCTATCAAAATTATTCAATTCATACACGGATGGAATTATAAAAAGCTTTCTCGAAAAGGATTGTATAAGTTTTAATGGAATCCTTGCGCTCACGCTAAGGTTATTTGTCAATTACACTGAGTTACTTAAATTTTATCAAGGCTACTTTCCTGTGATTATTGTAGATGAATTTCAGGATACTAATATTCTCAGTTGGACTTTGTTGAAAAAATTAGTTTCTGAAGAATCACAATTAGTTTTTATGGGAGATTCTTTACAAAGAATATATGGCTTTATAGGCGCTATACCCAATTTAATAGTTGAAGCAGAGCAATTGTTATCTATGGATAGGATAGTCCTAGAAAAAAACTATAGATTTATGTCTAATCCACAGATGCTTCAACTGGATAAAAACATTAGATTAAATGGAGAATATCCTGCTAATCCAACTATTAAAATAAACGCAGAAGTTTCACTTATATACGTTAACAATCAATTAGAGGAGGCAGAAAAGATTGTGCAAAGAATAAATTACTTATTAGCTTTTGAGCCAGAAAAACCGAGCAAAATTGCAATTCTAGTTAGAAGTGGAGGAACAAATATTAATATGATTATTGATTTGATGCTAAGAAAAAAAATTTCTTATTTTTATGGTATTTTTAATGAAGATTCACCGGAATATTTGAGATTTCATCGAGAGTGTACTTCTCAATTTACCGAACATATACGAAGTGATATGAGAATTTCAAAAGGGACGCTGAATAAGTTCTATTCTAAGGTGGAAAAATTATTTCAGGACAAAACAACGCCAGTAGTAACATCTCTGCTGAATTTATTAGAGGTATTTTTGTATAGAATTTTAGGCGATTATTCGTTTCTAAGTGTTGAAGATAAATTGGTTTTGATAAGAGACACTTTTGAGAATAGAAATTTGAAGCAAAATATGGAATACGTTAGTGAAAATATCATTATTTCAACTATTCATGGGGCTAAAGGGTTGGAATGGGATTATGTCTTAATGCCAGATATGGAGCAATATTCTATGCCTAATTAGTATGGACTATGTGGATCTTGCAACCACAAAAGCAACTGCAATTTAAAGGTAAATAGTATAAATGAAAAAAAATTCTTAGAAGAATTAAGCGTGTTTTATGTAGGAGTAACTAGGGCAAGAAAACAGATTTTCTTCTCGGCTAGCAAGACTCGTTTAAAAGCAAATGGAACTACGCAACAGGCAAATTTGACTTGTATGCTAAAACTTCCTGGCATAACTCTTGTAGAGGAGTAAATTGTGTAGGTATAGGGTTACTTTAAATTCAGAGCAGCCTAACAAACGTGTTGCATCGGACGGTATATAAATTATTTTTATCTGTTGTATTTGAAAATTTTTTAGCCCAATTCAAGCAATGCTATTTAATTTAAGTTGTCGCATCTTTAATTTTCCAGAATATTCTCGTTGCAATAAGGGTTCTAGACCATAGAAAGTGCAAGTTATAAGCACGATAGCTTATAACAGCTGGCGTAGGCTTTTCAAACATCTCCCCGTTGTGGGGAAATGTTTGAAAATAGGTTACATCGATTTTGTCGACCTCGCGTTAACTAATTTTCTTGGTTTTCTGACGCACTGTTTTTTTGATTTGCGGTGTGACTTCCACTCACGAATGCTCATGACAATTGAGCCAAAGTCCCTACTGGCAAAGGCTGTTGTTTTATTTGCACTGTGCCAAATTGTATCCGCCTCAGTTAGTTCAAGTGGAGGTGTACAGCGATCGCAATATCGGTCAAATAGTTGGCGTGGTTCGGGATGATAAGCGATTCGGTTTCTAGTGAGTAAATTAGATGTACCCAGTAGGTTACGAGCTAATTTGTAGCCAGAATTGTTTCTGTTTCCCTCAAATTCACCATAAGTTAGTAAAGTGCGATCGCTCAAAGTTAAACAGATAGACAAAGGAACAGACACTCCGCTAGCGCGTAGTTGTTTAAGAGATGAGCCATTATCTCTGGTTGTAGCCTGTATTACTGTTCCTCGTCGGCAATGCAAGGTTGGGCGAGGTGCAGTAATAGAACGTTGCAGTAGTGCTGTTTGTGGGTCGATAACTTCTCCATTTTTCGCTCTTGTGAGAAGTTGCACCCACTTGCGCCAACGTTGCTCAGAAAGTTCGTAGGGAAATAAGGCTGTAGAATCAAATGCGGTTTCTAGTTCTTCCACATTGTACTGACAGTTTGACCAATGCTCTAGGGTAATGGGGATGGTTGCACTCAATATTCCATCCACCACCCGTCTGCGAAGCATACCTGGCAGTCTCATGGAACGAGCTAAGTTGCAAATGGCTGGATCTGCGTTTTGGATAATCGTCAGTTGGCGATTGAGGCACAGCCATTCAGCAGGATTCAAGAAATGGCTGCATTTAAAGTAAACGTGCAGGGATTTCCCACCTGTGTAAACTACGGCGGCGGGTTCCAAGTTGATTTTATCCTTTAGCCGATCTACAGCTTGTCGCTGCTCACTCAATGCCAAATCATCAATTTCGTAGAACAAACATTGGCATTGACTAACGTGGTGATTGCTGATTCCCTTGTCTGGTTGGTTGGGGTAAAAGCTGACTGTAGCACCAAGATATGACATTTTAAATGCCAATGCCCAACCATCAGCATAGCGTTTAGGTGTCAGACGCCAGCAGGTGTTGCCTTGTTTGTCCCGACCTCCGTAAGTACAGCAGTAGAGTTGAAATCCTTGCTGGGTGATTTTACCGCAGAGAATGTAGTGGGAGTAGACAAATTGATCATTGCGGCAGTAGTGATTCCAGTTTTTAGGTATCATTTCTGTGGGCAAGTCCCAAGAAATCCTGAGCCAAATTTTGGTTCCGGTGGTAAAGCCTATTTGTCTAAGAAATTTAATCGTTGTTTGTCTGGGATTGAAGGTCATGGCAGTTACGCCTAGAGAGTTTATCCCTCTCTAAGTGGCGTTAGCTGCGCTAGAACCAACTTTTCCACATTTGACTTACATAAATTTTCGCCTGAAACCTTTGATTGGCTTGGCTCACTCAGAAAAATTAGATTTGCTGCTTCTTAGCGCTCTTCCGTCACTCTGGGGAAATAAAAATCTCAGGCAACATTTAAACTTCATACAGCACTTGGGTTTGAAGCTTTATTTTCTAACATTCTGGTCAGAAATATGTATTTTGCCTGAAACTCCTGCGTAGCAAGGATTATATGTTTTTACTCTGGTGAGAGTGATTAAAGAGCGTTAGCAAGAAGTTCCTCTAGTTCAGTTATCCTCGCTTGCAATGCCGCCACTTCTTGTTCAGAATAGCGAATAGGAATGTGCTGTGGACAGTTCCAATTCCAAGCTTCAATGTGAAACAGAATCACTCGTTCCACTTCTGCTTCATAGTTAGGAAGTTTCAGGCTTTCAATTAGTTCGCTATCATCTTCTACATACATAGCCCGCCCCCAAATTTTCAACCGTCGGCGATGGCGATAATCCATCAAAAACAAAAAAGCTTTATCATTTTCGTCAAGATTACCAACGGTAACATATTGAACATTGCCTTTGAAGTCAGCAAATCCTAAAGTCTTTTCATCTATAGCTTTCAAAAACCCAGGTTGTCCACCGCGAAATTGAATGTAGGGATAACCATTAGAACCGATGGTTCCTAAATAAAAACCATCCATTTGGGCGATAAATTCCTCAATTTCTGGTGTGATGGTATCGTTAGAAGGCCCATTTTGTTCAAATCGAGCATAGGTCTGCCGTGAGCCACGTTGTTCTTGAGCAACTTTGACAGCAGGCGTGAAAGCAATTTGCGTAAATTTACGTACCATATAACTCTTTATTTTTACATATCTAAAAACAGGGGAAGATAGAGAAAAGGCAGGGGAGAAGAGAAGGGAAAAAATTCCTCTGACTCTCTCTACCTTCTCCATCTAAACTGGGTGTTATTTGCCTATACCAAGGCAGGTGCTGCAATTCCTTGCATTCCTATAAAACCGGGAAGGGTCTTAACTCGCTCAATCCATGCCAGAATATGAGGATAAGAGTCAAGAGCAATTTTGCCATCTGGTGCTAAGGCAACATAGGGGAATACTGCTATATCTGCAATAGTTATCCGCTCGAACTCTAACCATTGGCGATCGCACAAATGTTGGTTAAGTTGTGTAAGAATAAACTCTGCTTTTTGGTTAGCTCTGTCAATATCAATACTGGTGGCATTAAACAGATAGTACAAACGAGCCGATTCTGGCCCCTGACGCACTTCACCCGCAGTTGTAGATAGCCAACGTACAACCTGACTAAGTGAGACAGCATCCAGTGGCAACCATTGTTCACCACCATAACAACGAGCTAAATAAACCAAAATTGCCTGTGCGTCTTTTATAATTGTGTCGCCATCCACTAATACGGGAACTTGACCGAAGGGATTAAGCGACTGAAATTCAGAGGTTTTGTGTTCCCCCTTCAGCAAATCGACCTTAATCCATTCATGTTCAATGCCCAATAGTGATAGCAAGAGCTTGACCTTATAGCTGTTACCAGAGAGTTCGTGACCATAAAGCTTAATCATTGGTTAATCCTCAATATTCTGTAAAAAGAAGCATTGTTAGGCTAAAAATTAGCGGTCTAACGGGAATAAGAAGCAATCAGAAATAGTCACGGCATGTTGATTTCTCCCGTTGTCAACTGACACCTCTTGCGATTCGAGATGCTGTATAGACATCCCTGCAAATTAAGGAATTGGTACAGTTATTTTGTACCGAACGCTTGGTACAAAATAACTGTACCAATCGTTCGGTATAATGTCAAGAGATGAGATTTCAATTTCTGTAAATGGCAAAAGATACTTATATTCCCTGCTTGCTACAACTGTTTCGACAGTATGGTTACGATGGGGCGACTTTATCGAAAATTTCACAAGCGACAGGTTTAGGGAAAGCCAGTCTTTACCATCACTTCCCCGGTGGGAAGGATGAAATGGTGGCGGCGGTGTTGGATTTTATGGAATGTTGGTTGGAGGAACACATTTTACAGATACTTCGCGGTGGAGGGGATGCGCTCACTCGGTTGACTAAGATGTGTGAGCAGATTAACGAGCTATATGAAGGCGGACAACAACCCTGTATGTGTGCCATCTTGTTGATGGGGTCAGCACGAGATATCTTTCATACCAAGGTGCAAATACTATTACGAACCTGGATTGATGAAATAGCAACTGTTTTGAGGGTAGCCGGATTAGATAAGACGCTGGCTCATGAGCGTGGGGAAGATGCTGCTATTGCCATTCAAGGCGCTCTGATTGTGGCGCAGGGTTTGGATGATGTGGCTCCTTTTGTCCGTGTGATGAAACAATTGCCACAACAACTGTGCCAAGATTTGTAGGAGAGTGATTACACAGTTCATCCCAAATATTTGAAAATAGGTCTGTCCGATTCCGTTTTCCCAGGGATTTCAGATCGGGGTGACACTATATATTTACAATATCTACTGGGAAGCGATAGCCATTTGGTATGGCAATGAAAATATTACAGGTGTTGTTCAAATTTTCATCTGAGCGTGTCGGTTCATGAAGCCCTAAATGCTGACAGACAACATCCAAACTACTATCTCGCCGATAACTTAGCAGCTAAAGTCACCTGCGGGTGCTGGCTGTTCCTTAGTCGATGGGATGGTGTTTCTTTTAATGATAACTGATATCAAAGTTCCCAACCTTGAAGCTCTGGGATTCGCCTTTGGTTGGGTTGCAAGTGATTGTTAGTTAGCATCCCATTCCAACCAGCTTTACCGGGAGAAACTTGTTTGGCTTGGGGTAGTTCAGCCAGTATCTCAGCTATCAAGTCCTCAACTTTCTCATTATCTTTAAAAGCGATGACTACTGTATCGATCGCTCGCAAAAATTCTAAAGGTATTTGCTCGCTATCGCCTACACTCCAATACAATGTAGGTTTGCGCTTTTCTTTGTCAACAGTTGATTCTAAGGCAATGACAGAGAGAACTTCAATCGGGTCACTTAGTAGCACTACTCTTTCTACTGTGGCATCTGTAGCAATCCAAAAACTACCATTTTTCCTCGCTTCAGAGTTGAGAGTAATAGCGGTGAAGTTACCTGTTGGTTCTAGCTGCTTGGCAAGAGTTGGAAGATCATCGAGTGTACGTTCCACAAATATTGCTTGACCTGTTTGACTTGCATAGAGCCAACCCTTTTCATACAATTCTGTGAGCAGAGAATTGGGTAAATTGTACTGCTGGCTTAAGTTTAGGCGTATTTGCTCCCAGTTTGTTGGTTCTGGTATAGGCAAGGAGTTTGTTTGAGTAACTGCTGGCGTGGTATTTTCAACAGTTTGCTCCATGAATTTCTGAATACGTTTGTCATCCTGTTTTGGAGGCACTGCTAGTGTGGGATTTTCAACAGCTTGTTCCATGAGTTTCTGGATACGTTTGTCATCCCGCTTGGGACTGTAGTTTACCCCTCGATGCTTTTGTAAACCAGGAAAGGTATATGCTTTACCAAGATGCGTACCACTAAAAGCCACACCATCAAGTTGGTAACTAATGCCTTTGACAATGCCTGTGCGAGTATAAACAATGCGGATATTAATACCTTGTTGTTGCTCTCGCTCTATTAACTCTGGCATAGTGGGATGGTCGTGGGTTGCTTGGTCGAGCGATCGCTGAAGTTTGACCCTAACGCTTTCCTCTCCAGTTCTGGCAATGTGCCTACGTTCGCCAGTAGTTGGACTGTGCTTATCTTTTTCCCAACTTGGTTGCACCGATTGCAAATTGTATTCCTGTTCCAACTTGCGAATTAGCGCTTCACTTCTGCGATCGTCCCAGCTATCAGAAACTGTAGTGCCATCTAATTGAATGCGACTGGCAGCAATATGTATGTGTTCATGAGTACGGTCAGTATGGCGCACTACGACATATTGGTTCATATTAAAACCCATTGCTTGCAGATACTTCTGGACGATTTCATCCCAAGTATCATCATCTAAACTCTCTTTGTGGGCCAAACTGAGAGAAGCGTGATAAACAGCCCTGCTCACCTTCGGGTTTAATCTTCGAGATATACCAAATTCAGCTGCTAATTCGCGTGGGTTTGTTCCTTCCATATTCCCACCGATTTGTCTTGCCCCATCTTTGCCAAAGAGGTAGTTTAGCAGTCCCCGGAAACTTTTACCTTTGATGTGCTTGCCAATCATGCTTCATCTTGTAAATCAGTGATTAAATCAATTTCAGCAATCTCTCGGCGCACCTGTTTCACCAAATCTCTTACCTGTGACAACAATGCTCTATCTACAACCACAGGTTCTCCCATGAGTACTGAAGTATTGATTGCTTTAGCTATTTGGTTGAGATTGTTACCTATTTTCCCCAACTCCCAGTAAGTTTGGCCTGCTACTTTGGTGACACGCCTGGGCAATCTATTTTTCAGAGTCTTGGCACGAAACAACTCACTCATAGTGAGATTATTTTCATCTGCCATTAACTGTGCTTTCTCGTATTCTGCCAAAGTCAGTCTAATGTCTATCCTGTGTGAGCGTTTTTGTCGCATTATTGATGCATTAGTCATTAGCTGTTTTAAGTTTGACGACAGCACTATCATTTGTCATTGACCAAGCGGTTACTTACGATTCTGGTTCGATGCCAAGATGCGATGCGAGATAATGAAATGCGAGCGCCTACGGCGGAGCATAGCCCATCGCGCAATTAAAAAGCTAATCCGCCCAAACCTTGCAGAAATTTTCTAGGCTGAACTCCCAGAGAGAATTTTCGTATCATCTTCCCCTCTGTCACGGTGGTTGACCTACTTAGGTAGGGGAACCGTGAAAGGAGGGCAAGTTTGTTGCCGCACCTGGGGGGTGCGTTTTTTCTCAAGAGAAAAAATGTCCGGACAGCAACATAGCTTGCTACTCACCAAAGGTTTTTTTGGGCTACTCGAATCAACTGTTAGATGAATATGTGATGGATCTCTAATGGATTTGTATTGGATCTTTCATCGCATAATTTTTGTCAATAGCCAAGTATTGTTGCAAATAAAAATTATACATAGAATACGTATGTCAGACAAATGGATCTGTATTGGATCAATATTGTCACTGTAATGGATCTGCAACGGCTCGTTTGTGGATCTGGCATGGATCTGTTATGGCACACTTTTCTAAATCGAATTTCTTAGCAGAAAAGTAACGACTTAATTAACAGCAGCGAAAAAAGAATAACCAACTGGATAAAATTTGCCTTCAACAAAATGGTCAGTAGAGTGATGTTCACAGCCAGTATTTGCATTTAAGTTAAAAGCAGCTTTTATGGATAATCACAACCACAGTCAATGTCAAACCTGATAGTCAGTTTTGACCCTGGTGCTTCCTTGACCAAGATTGTTTACGAACTAGCAACTGAAGGCAAACCACATTTGATGACAATGGAACCAGAGATGCTGAAGTTGCCTCAAAGTTCGATTGACGCTTATATGTCGAGTCGCAAGGGTCTGGAATCTCCTAAACCAGCAGATGAAGCCTGGGTGTCAAGTCCTGCGGATGGTGATACACAATGTACGGTAGTTGGATTCCTGGCACAGCAGTTTTCAGCATCTGCCAGACTCGATAAGCTCAAGTACGAAACCTCAATTCACAAAGCCTTAGCAATAATCGGTGCGATCGCTCAACACAACAAATTGCCTAACAGGTTTTCACTATCACTAACCTCACTACTACCCTATGGTGAATATCAAAATCGCCAAGCATTTGAGCAACAATTGCAGTCTGCACTCAAGGATTTTAGATTTCGGGGTCAAAGGTTGCGGGTGAAACTGGAGCGATTCGAGTGCTTACCCGAAGGTGCGGGATTGGCAATGATTCGTCAACGCCAGAATGGTAAAGAATGGTTCAACGCCCAAACCATCGCAGTGCTAATGTTCGGGCATCGCAATACCAGCCTTCTATTATTTGAACGGGGCAAGATGACGGCGGGTTACACCAATGGGCTGGGCTTTCACCAAATGGTAAAGCGAGTAATTGAGCGCACATCTGGACAGGATGCCACTGCTTTAACCTCTGCCATCTATGCAGCCGGTTCAGATATCACACCTGACAACCAAGCAATTCGCACTCTGGTCAAAAGCAGAGAACCTAAAAATATTGACTATGAATTGCAGATGATTGTTAATGCCATTGCTACTGCTAAAGCTGAGTATTGGTCTAGGCTTTACGATTGGCTGGAATCAACTTTACCTGCGGTGAACGAGGTGATTTTGAGTGGTGGCGCAGCATTGTACTTAGAGCAAGAGTTACAAGACTGTTTTCAAGAAATTTCAACTTATTGGGGTGCTGACTTACAACAGCAGGTACAAGAAGTATTCAAGGATAAAAGTAATGATTATTACCGTACTTTCCGAGAGCAGGAAGCTTTGTCCTTTAGGTTGATTGATGCGTTTGGTTTGTTTATGCGGTTTAGAGCGCAAATTGAGAAGGTGGCATAACTATGACTAATAATAAATTACGTAAAAATCATGACACTAATAGACAGCGCAAAATTTTTAGATTTTCTTACCATCCTTACTCAAATACAGTAGACGGCCAGTTAATCACATATTTGCAACAGGGAGATGAAGCACGTTCTAGCAAAGAGATGGTATTGCAGGCATTACGAATGTGCTGGTTGCCTTTAGCATACAAAACACAAGCAGATGCAGGTGTAGATATTAGCGATCAAGAACTGCGTCGGGTAGGGTTGATTTGTTGTCATGCCCTGGAACAGCATTTGGCTTATTTGCGGATGGAACTAGGATTACCACATCAATCAAGTGATGTTTTGCCTATGCCTATAAGCACTATGACCAATCCTCAAACGCTTGCTACTATGTTCGGTCTAGATGCAGCTAATTTCAGTCTCATTAATCCTGATGATAATAGTGGCAAAAACAAAGGTATTAGTAATAGTAAGAACAATAGTAACAGCAAGCAAAAACACAAAATAGATTCTGATTCCTTCATCCCTGGTGAGGGATCTTTCCATGATGAAACAGACAATATGTTTGAGGATATTTAAGTATTTATTAATGCACATTTAGTCAAATTAAAAAGGAGATTTAAGATGGCAGCAATTCACTTCATTGATGGTGAAAAAGGTGGAGTTGGCAAGTCTTTGTTTGCACGGGTTATGGTGCAATACTGTATTGACAATAAACTCTCTTATGAGTTGGTAGAAGCAGACCAAAGTAATCCAGATGTAGGCGCATTTTACCCAGATAATCATAAAACAGCAATTTTTAGCGAATCAGAGCGTAAAGCTTACGATGCTGATGAAATTTTTAATTTAGCGCTAACAACTTCTGTCATTGTCAATTTACCTGCTCAAGTATACCCAGCAGTAACTGATTGGATTGAGCGGAATCAAATCCTAGAAATTACTGGAAAAAATAAGGTCAAAATATATAAGTGGTTTGTTTGTAGTGGTGGATATGACAGCGTTCAATTATTTATGCAATCTCTCGAACGCTTTGAGAACAAAATTAAGCATATATTTGTACGCAATTATGGTTTATGCGATGACTGGAAACATGTAGATGGACGTAAGAATTTACAGGATTTAATCAAAGCTCATAAAGTAGCTGTCATCAATTTTCCCAAGTTCAGCTATCGAGAGCGGGATATCCTTGATGCCAATCAGATAAATTTTTCTGCGGCTAGAGATTATGGAGAGTTAGGTGTATTGGGTAAGCAGCGATTACACAATTTTCTCAAAAAAGCTTCTGAGGAAATTGAAAAAGCTAAAATTTGGAACCTTCCGACAGCTTCAATTACTGCCCCAACAGAAAAAGTTGATGATGCTAATGTCAACGGCAAAGTTGCTACCAAAAAGTAATCTAATTCAGGAGTGCTGTTATCGGTAGCGGAGTGTTTAGCCCGTGCAATTAATTTTACTTTTTTACTCAGCACTCAGCACTGTTTCGGTGACATCTCCCACCATCAAATCGGATTACCAAATGAGCGTAGGGTACGAGGGCGCTAATTAGCTAAAAGCAAATACAGATATGAGTAATTCTCACACTGAAGAACTCGATTTAGACGATGATTTTTTGGATTCAGTAGCCGCTAGAGGCAAAGGACTGAGCCAAATTCCTTACCCAACTTTACTAGATTTAGCCATTCGAGGTAAAGATGATTCATTTAAAGCTAGGGTTTGGGAAATAGTAGTCCAAACTGGGCTTGACCCTGATGATCCAGCATTTCTGATGATGATTGCTACTGGTAGGCTACAAGTATTATTGGAAGACAATCCCAAAGAAATGGAAGCAATGTTTGACCTGTGGCAAACGCAGCTTTATGACCATCTCCAGACATATGAAAAGGCAGCAGTAAAAGGTCAGCAAAAAGCGATCGCTCAGGCAGTGACGGGATTAATTAGGCGTACTGAATTTGAGCGTGCTATTCATTCAGTTCCCTCTTTAATTGCAGCAGGAATACTGCTATTAATTGCAGCTGGAGTGGGTGGACTGGTAAGTGTAGGTGGAATGTCCTGGTATCAATCTAGTCATCTAGATCCTGCTGGGCCACGCCAACTCACACAAGCCCAAGCCAATGCTTTGGAATGGGCAACCAGTAATGAAGGTAAGTTTGCTCACAACCTAATGCAATGGAATCAAGATTTGCTGAGTCGTGACCAAAACGGTCAACTTACTTGTGCTAAGGATGTCAAGCGTTTGGGGGTAACACTGGAAATTGGAGCAAGTAGCAGAAAAGCCTCATCCGGGTTCTGCACGTTATGGACATCACCTAGCAATCAGCGCCAGTTTGTATCTAAACCGCGTCTACCTTGAAAACCACAGTTTTTTGGAATTAGAGTAAAGCTCAGAACTCAAGCCACAAAAGAATAATACACTTTCCTTAAAAACTCCAGGTTTCAAAATGGACGGGGTTTAAGTTAAAAAATTAGTTGTCAATTTCTCAATCGTAGAAGAGGATTCAGCAGATGTTTACCTGCAAAGTTAACTGGCTTTGGCTGCTGGTAATAGGAGGTATAGCTACAGCTTGTACCCCTAATACTGTAAATGTCAGTGGCAAGGATGAGAAGAATACGATTCAAGCTCAAGCTCAAACTGTGCCTGATTATCCGCCGATGTATGATGTGGATGTTAAAGTTTGTGGCAATATCATTGCCCCGCTAAAAGATGGAAAACGTTGTGTCAATCAACAATTACGTTTGTGGGGCCCAGTAGGAGAGGCAAAATTAGTTCGTGCTGGTATTTCTCTACCATCAGTTTCTAGCGTAGAACATAAATTAGCGATCGCCTCAAAAGGCTGTTATCCTGTTTATTCCCAACCTGACCAGCAGCAGTTTTACTGGGCTAATTCCATTATTCAAGTCAACAGGGGAGAAACTGCACCCACAGTCGAAGTCAAGCCAACTCAACTTTCAAATCAGCAGATTTATGAGTTAATGACTAGTAAACTTTCCAGTCGGACAATTACAACATTTGGTGGGGTGGGGTGCGAAGCTGCATCTTCGGTAAAATAAAGCTTTTACGGTTGAGGGTGGGTGGGCAAAAAAGTTACCCCACATTTTAGTGGGGCTACTGTGAGAACCAGCAGATAATTATGAAGCTTCAGCCCATCTAGCTGTACGTTGTTGTTTATGAGCTTTGCGCCGCTCCCGTACTGCATCCAAATCTTTCAGTCCATACAGACGTTTGGCGTATGCTAGTAGTTCATTAATGGGAGTTTCGCTATAGTCTTGGCGAAAGTGAATGTTATGTTCGTTCCAATCAAACTCTTGCTGATTAAAACGTGCTTGAGCAGCAAGTTCTCTGCCTGATTCCTCACGTAAAACTTCTAGTACCATTAATCGTACTTTATCCTGATAACCTATTACTTGATCCAACGCTTTTGTTTGTTCCTGATTACGAGTCATTTGAGTCATTTGATTATCCTTTGATTAACGAATTACTACATCTCACCTAGACAGCATCGACAGATGCCTTCTGAGTTAGAGTTAATTTTTGAATCTCTTGAATTCAGCAGCAATCGCTGCATTCAATTCTGTTTGTTGGATGCGGGTGGGCGGGAAATAGAATGCCCCGAATTAGATAGTTCAGGGCATTGTAATTAATCGTCAATTTCTACATCTTCGTCATCTTCATCTTGTTCAAAATCGTCATTTATCAAGTCATCAGAGTTGCTATTTAAACCATTGAGTCCGTCCATGCGTTTAGACCGAGCAGCTTTATGAGAAGCACGCCTATCTCGTATTTCATCAAGATTATTCAAGCCGTAAAGTTTGCGGGCATAATTCACCAGTTCTTTTAATGGTGTATTTACATAGTCCTTACGGAATTGGGAATTGTGTTTGTCCCAATCAAACTCTTGTCCGTTAAATCTGGCTGCTGCTGCTAATTCTCTTCCTGATTCTTCCCGCAATACTTCAATTACCATCAGGTGTACTTTTTCCTGATAAGTCATTACTCGTTCTAAAGCAGGAATATGCCTTTCAATTTTACGTGATGCTTTAGCAGTTTTGCGAACGTTAACGTTAACCATGAGAATTACTCCTTGATATTTAGTATTTTTCTCATAGAAACAGCATCGAAAGATGCAATTCGCTCCAATTTCAATTTTTTATCCGGCAAAAAAATAACCTGTATTGTTTGAGGCAATACATGGTTATTTTGGGTTATTATTCTGTCAATTACTGAGAATAAGTCAGAATTATTTACTCGTCTTCATCTTCTTCATCTAATTCGTCATCTTCGTCTAAATCTTCGTCGAGTTCATCTTCGATATCCTCATCCTCCTCATCCAGGTCTTCGTCTAGTTCGTCATCTAAATCGTCAAGTTCTTCCTCTTCTTGTTCTTGGAAAGAATTACGACGTTCCAAAGATGCGCGGTTGAATTCAACTAAATCTGCTATTGCTTGTTCTGGGTCAGTGCTGATAGTGTCATAGAGCATACTCATGAAAATTGCCACTACTTCTGGTGCATATTTGAGTGCATCTGGTTGTCCAAACAATTTAGTAAATAATTTGGTATTCCATTTTTGCCAATCAAACTTTTTGTTACCACCTTTCTTTTTGACCTGAGCAGCAATATCAAGTCCGAGTTTTTCACGGGCTGCATGACCGATTTTAGTTGAAACACGCGAATCCCGTAGTTGTAATTTAACGCCATATTCTTTGAATATTAGGTTCCGCAATTCCTTCAACAATGCTAATGCCTCTTCTTGTGGTGAAGCATTCGCTACCTTTGATTTAGTTGTAGCGGATGTGCCATTGATTTTGGCAGATGTTTTAGCATTAGCTGCGTTGCGATTGTTATTGGTTCTAGCTTTAGCGATAGCCATTTTACAGCTTCCTTTAATGAAGTAAATTTTTCACCTCCTTGCCGCAATCGCGGCTTTCACATCCATTTCATTTTTTTGCGATTTCAAACCTGTCTTTGCTGCGACAAATTTATGCTTTTAAGAGATAAAGAAGCGGACTAGGAGCAGTTTCCGAAATTAACACTGTACTGGAGTCGATGCCTGCGGCGGGCGTAGCCATCGCTCTTTTTCACGTAAGAAATATAGCCAACCCGTTAGTGATAATTATCCGTGTGGCTAAAGCATCAGTAATAAATTTGCTCTACAAGGGGAAAGTAAGTTGTTGAAGTCAGATTTATGAAGTTAACAGACTGGCCTGCTCTAGCTAACCAAAATACTCCAATTGTGGCTGTGGAGTATCATACGCCTGACAGAATGCAAATACTACAGCAGTTTTACCATTGGGGTAAAGAGCGTTCTTTGTCAGTCTTTGTCTGGAATCCTGGTTACTGTGGACTACAGCAATTAATTAAGCATCAAGGTCAGTACATCTTACAGCCAACTGACAGGGGTAAAGACGGAGATATTATTCAGTATCTTCTGGAGGAATATCAACCAGGTATTTATTTACTGGAGGGAATGCTAAATGAGGGTGATGCTAGCAAAATAAGTCAAAAATGTAGCTATCAATTACTCAATACCTGTCATCAAGCTCTCTGGAGTCAACAACATCATTACTGGGTGTTATTGGAAACTTACGTTCAACTACCTCTAGAATTACAGCCTTTTATTCCTGTACTATCAAATCCACTTCCAGATCAACAGCAGGTGCAGATAGTTGTGGAGCAGTTTTGTGATGCCTGGGTTGGGAGTAGCCATCAGCGCCTTCAGCAGTTTGCGGAGTGCGGTCGCGATTACCTCGCCGTAGTCGATCGCAATTCTTGGTTAAAGACAACAGAAAAAACATCAGCACTGCAATTGCTCTTTCGTGCCTGTCAGGGTTTACCCATAGGCGAGATCAATATGCTACTACAGCAATGTCTGGGTTTTGCAGAGCAGCTTGAGGAAATCGCCCAATTAGTCCTAGAGCATAAAGTTAGCAAACTGCGGGGTCGGGGTTTAGAATACATTGCTCAACCGGATGTACCTTCAGCCGGGGGATTAGATTTGTTGGAGAAAAGGTTGGAAACTATTACCTGTCTACTTCAACCTCAAGCAAAGCAATATGGATTGAAGTTTCCCACTGGGATGCTCTTATGGGGGCCACCGGGTACTGGTAAAAGTCTTTCTGCCAAGTTAGCAGCTAAGAAAATGGGATTGCCACTGTTAGCAGCTAATTGGGGTGTACTACTGGGTGATCCTCATCCCGACAGAGCATTAAAGGAGTTTATTGCTTTGGTGACTTCCCTTGCTCCCTGTGTACTCTACTGGGATGACTTTGATAAAGGCTTTGCTGGCTGGGATTCCAATGCAGATGGAGGTGTAGCACGGCGGCTATCTGCGGCTTTGTTGACTTGGATGCAAGAGCATCAAGAGCCAGTTTATACCATTGCTACTGTCAATCGCTTGTCAATGCTACCTGCGGAATTAGTGCGTCGCTTTGATGATATCTTTTTTGTGGATTTACCCCATGAAGGGGCAAGATATGAAGTTTTCAATCTACATTTAGCTAAGTATTTTCCAGCATTTCGAGACAATAACTCACCTTGGAGCGATGACCAATGGCGTAGACTGTTGGCTGAATATCGCATTTGCAGTCCAGCAGAAATTGGTAATGCAGTCCGTCGTTGTGCTGAGGAGGCTTTTTATCAAGGTAGACCAGGGGAAATTGAGTTTGAGGATTTGCTGAAACAGCGACAAGAATTCACGCCAGCTATGGAGAGAGAGTCAGAACAGATACAAGCAATTCGCAATCAGGCTATTTATGCTAAACCTGTGGCTAGTCTGGATGTTTCTCGATTTGCTTATCAGCACCAGGAGTTATTTGGGTGAGTCGAATGTAATTTTTGAAATTCAGCTTGTGTCGGATTTTAAAATGCCGATGGTAGAAGTATGGTTGGGATTATTGCTGGGTGGGTTTACATTAGAACAACGTGGTAATTTTTATCACAACCAAAATGTCTGGGTGAAAAGCTCTCTAACTTCGACTGGTGACATCCTTGGGCGCTGACTCTGAGACTACAGCACCGGCTGACCAACCTCACGGGAGCCCTGTATTTCCCTTACAAATCAAAATCAAGGCTGAAGGTTTGGTCATCAGAATCCTCTGGTTTAGAGTCTGTAGATAGCTCTTTAGTCGGCTGAATAAGTTGGTTTGACTCAGTATTAATCGGGGTGAAAGCTACTTGTTGAGTAGGGAATGTACCCTTTCTGAAAGCAAAATAACAATCAATGATAAAGTAAAGCGTCTCTAGGTAACTTTTACCTAATTGCTGTGATTCTGCAAATATCCGCTCACGGTAGCTATCTTTGATCCGAACTTTTTCCGGTGTCAAGTCTTGTTTGTCTGTCATTGTTATAGCTTCCCAGATGTGGTTGTTGGATTCTTGCTCATAATGGTTTTTGCCATTTCTAGAAGCCCAAAGACATTAGCTTCCACTGGATTATCCAGAATTTTGAAACCGTTCTTTTCTAAGAGCTTCTTAAATCCAGGTAAGAGGCAACCTCCACCTATAGCCCAGATTTCATCCCCTTGGTGCTTGGCATCAAGTGTCAAATTCACCACTTTCTTCAAGTATTTTTCATACCAATCTTTCAAACAAGCACTGTATATATCTTTGATATCGATGTCACGGCTGTACTTGGTATGTCCCATTTCCAGACAAAATCGGATCTTGGATGCATCCCCGATTTTTCCCCCATTTAGATGTTTCATTTTTTGGGAGATATCATCGATGAGAACTTCTACACCGATGGGATAGGCGGTGTGAACTTCTCGTTTGCCCTGGTTGTAACGAGAATACAGAGTCGTACCATTGCCAAAGTCTAAAATTGTTAATTTTTTGGGTAGTTGATGCCCAAACAATGCACCCATCCCCTCTAGTACGACTTTCAGGACTTCTACTTTCACCTCTGATTGTTTGCCAGCAAGTATCAGATGATATTCTCCATTTAGTACTTTTTGCAATTCGTCAGCCAGACCAACATCATGTAAGCTGACAACTAATTTTAAGTGCCAAGCCTTACGGTGTGGTAGATGTGCCAATGCACCGAATAATGTCAATAGTGCATTATTGACTTTGTTTTCATTGCTATCTGTGTTTCGGTCAAAATGATATCCTGTGCGGAAAGCTGATTCTCCGACTGTGTAAGCAGTACCGTTAAAAACTACCCGTCCGGGTACATCTTCCATCTCGGCATTGGTTATATAGCTGGGTACACGAACAACTTCAAAGCCATCGACTAAAAGTTTTAGGCTTCCATAACCGTTATCAAAGCCAGCAGGAAAAATTTTTTGTAAGGTATGAATATTTGACATTGGGGGAAATTTAATGCGGTTCAATTTCTAAAAGTTATCAGTTGAGAAGATATGGGGGAGCAGAGGAGAGAAGAATAAAATGACTACTTTTTTTCTCCAGCCTCAAGAGCTTATCATACTCCCTTGGGGGCTAAGTGGGGTACAAAGTGTCAAACAGTCAAATATGCCCCAAGAAGCACCCATATATACCCTATGCAGGTGTCAATTATTCATCGAAGCCCTAAATCACTTTGGGGTATATATAGCCCCTATGTAGCCCCCAAAAGCATTTTTGAAGTTTGATTTAATTCATAAAATACAACTGGGTGACTATACTGCGTCATTATACATTTTAGTCATTTGTAAATGACTAAAATGTATAATGACTAAAATCAGCAACAAATAAAGGAACAAAAACCTATCTTTACAGCTATCTTCTCGAAGAGTAGAACTTTTTGAGAGCTAAAGTAATGACTAAATAGCGTTAATCACAATTTAGTCATTTACAAATGACTAAATTATATAATGACTAAATAATTTAAAAACAACATTATGCATTATGATATTGACTAATTTACACCATGCTGCTGGTAGTCAGTAAAATGTTAATTCTTACTTGTGCATCCTTGTCCGGTGGCCAGGGAAAAACAACTGTTGCAATCTTGTTGGGTAGAATGCTTGCTCAAACAGGACAGCGTGTACTGATGATTGATGCCGATCCTCAAGCGAACCTAACTTTTTACCTGGGGCACGAAGTTCAGCAGAATCAACCCACGCTTCTAGAAGTTCTCAAAAAACAGATCAATACTGAAGACGGTATTTACGAAATCGGAGAAAACCTATGGTTAATTCCTGCTGATGATGGATTAGATAATGCTCAAGAATTTTTGTCTGGGAGCGGTATGGGAGCTATTGTTCTGAGCAAACGCTTAAAAGAGGTATCAGATTTATTCCAATACTGCATTGTCGATGCGCCACCTCAGCGATCGCAAATCTGCCTTACATCATTGGGGGCAGCTGACCATATCATCATTCCTGTAGAAGCATCATCCAAAGGTGTAAATTCTCTCATCCGAACTCTGAGTTTAGTTGAGGAACTTCAAGAAATTGATGCTTTTTCAGGGATAGTGCTTGGCATCTTGCCATTCAGAGATAAATGGGTAGGTAATAACCAAGTCGCACAAAGTAAGGCGAGTATCAGTGCAATGCGAACAATTGCCGAAGAAATAGTCGTTTTACCTTCAATTTTAGAATCTGAACAATTTAAAAAGGCCATAGATAAAGGTGTAAGTTTGTCCTCTCTAGGCTTTGAACAACTCGAAACTCCCTTCCAACAAATTATCGAGAGGTTACAAAAGAATGTCTGATGTTTTTGAGCGCCTTAAGAAAAAGACACGTCCAAGTGTTCCAGCACGGGATACAACACTTGTAAAAGTACAACATGATAACTTACTAAATGACCAAATTACAGAATTTAGTCATTTACCTGAAAAACTAAAACCAGATTTAGATAGTGAGGAAGTTATAAACGATAAGGTAAGCACTTCTAATCAAGAACAGCACTTAGAGTTACCGCAGATTATCAGGCGAACAATCAGGTTAGAACAGGACATTGATACTAACCTAGATAGCTTTTGCAATGTAAATAAAATTACTAGAGATACTTTCCTAGAAGCTGCATTTCTCGTCTGCTCAGAAAATGAGGAATTATTGCAAGAGGTACTAAAGCAAGCTAGAAAACGTTATCAACAGCGTAAACAAGCTGGTGAACAACGCAAATTTCAGACATTGGCTAAGAAAATTAACGTTAACGATTAAGTTAACCCTAATCCATCCGTGAGAGGTTGTGACTTTGATCATAAATTAAGCAAAAAGTTCAATTTATGGTTTCTTGTCAGCTTTTGGTGATGGTGATAGAAAAGGGTGGTCAGCTACTTCGCTTACCGCGTTGGCGATGGGCTACGCCCCACAGTAGGTGACATAGATGTCAGTTTCAATTTTGGAGTAGCGATCGCTCATCGGGCTGTGTTAATCCGGTCGTTGCAAGACTAAAGCCGTTACTCGACTGGGGGTGAGAGCACGTTGGGAAGAAGAGCTTACTTTGGGGGAAGCGTCTTTTGTTAAACCTTTTCCCAGAATAGATGAAAGCGATCTGCAACTTGGATAGCTGAAGGTGCTCCTTGTGTAATTCCTTTAGCGTAGGCTTTGGAGCGATATTGAGAAACCACTTCAACTCCCGGATGTTCTCTTAACCAGTTGATAACTTCTCCGCACTTGTGAAATAGATTTAGTTATGTCATCTGATCCCACCAAATTTTTTCTCCTGTGTAGTGTTTGTCAACTTGCTCCTTCAAGAGAGCAATCGCTGTCGGGATATCAGGATAAGGATGCCGTTGTACAAGTACCATGAGATCGGGGCGTGCAGCTGCTTGTTGCCCTGGCACATATAGTTCTGCAAGGTAACACTTGCGGGGATTATCATGCCACACTTCGATAATGCAATCAAAATATTCTTCAGAGTGCTTTAACCGAAATTTCTCACAAACAATAAAAAATCAATTCACATCGCTTGATGTAAGACATTTTTTAATACATCATCAATTGAAATTTATGATGGTAAACAAAGTAAGTACAAAATAGCAAGTGTCAAGCTAAAACAGCTACTAAGATTTTTGCTTATACTGGAATTGAAACACTCTGTTCATAAAATTAAGCATCCAAAACAAGGCTTGAATCAAACCAAGCCAGAAATATTATTAGAGAGAAGATGGAATGCTGCTTAACTCGCAATTAAGCAGTATTTGGGAGCATTTTTAAGCATCTGTAAGCAGCAGCAAAGATATGTTTTACAGGACTTGAGCTAGTAATCGCAATTAAAATTCGCCGTGAGCTTATAGTGATTAAGGCTCCTAACTTCAATAATTTTGTCCGAATAGTCCCAACTTGAGAATTTTTTAATTCGGTTTTGGCTAAACATTGTGACCGCAATGCATTCATCAAAACGTAAGCAAGAGAAGAAAACCATAAGCGTAACTGATTTTCCGCAAATGTATGAGTACTTGTTCTATCGCTAAAAAGCTCAAGTTGTTGTTCCTTGAAGCGATTTTCCATCTCCCCTCGTTTACAATATTTTTGTCTGTATAGTTGACCAGGGGGTACTTTATTGGTAGGAAGACTTGTAACAACAAAACGAATATTGTTTCCCTTTATTCCATATTCAACCTTAGGGAGCATCCCAAATGTGCAAAAAGAGGGTGAAAAGACCAGTTTATTCGCGACTATTACTCGCGAATAAATGGGGGCTGTACATCAACACAAGAATTC
>NZ_JACJSJ010000078.1 GCF_014698115.1 Nostoc sp. FACHB-973 | reverse complement strand
TTTTTTGAAGATGTGCTGCAACTATTTTTTCTCGAAGATCGACAGAGTAGGATTTCATTTAAAGGTATTTATATTTTAATTTATTGTACCTCATAACAGACGCAAGTGCTGTAAATCAAATTGGGGACTAGGGACTGGGGATTGGGGACTGGGGACTGGGGACTGGGGATTGGGGGATTGAAAGTTTACCCGTTGGTGTCAACTTATAGCAGTTTTGCACGTATTTGAATCACATCTGTCGTAAGGGCACAGCATTGCTGTGCCCCTACCGCGTGGTTTATTTACACCAATGAAGTTTACCCATTCCCTATTCCCCATCCCCCAGTCCCCAATCCCCAGTCCCCAATCCCCATTCCCCTCACCATGAAACAAAAATTTTGAGCAATACTGGTACAAGAACGAATATTTTACATAAAATCCCGAAATGACAATTCAACCTAGTGATACGCCTTTGCTAGAGTGGGCAGGCGATAGTTTGGCAATTGGATTATTTGAAGATGCAGTAGAGTTAACCGGAGAACTGGCAACTTTGGATCAAAAGTTTGCCGGAGTCTTGAAAGAACTGATTGCTGAAGAGGAATTTAAAGGTAAAGCTAACAGCACTATTTTCACTCGTGTGGGCACTGGTGGCGGAGTTCGGAAAGTTATTCTAGTAGGTTTAGGAAAACCAGAAGCACTCAAACTAGATACTCTACGACGCGCTGGGGCTGCGGTAGCCAGAGTAGGCAAAAAGCAAAAAAGCAAAATTCTCGGTTTTAGTTTTCCATTGTGGAATAACGATCCAGCCGCAAGCGCCCAAGCGATCGCTGAAGGTGTAGAATTAGCTCTTTACCAAGATCTTCGCTTTAAATCAGAACCAGAAGATAAAGGATCACAAATAGAAACCGTAGAATTACTAGGTTTCGCTGGACAAGAAGCAGCCATCAACCGCGCCCATCAAATTGTTTCTGGGGTAATCTTGGCACGGCAGTTAGTAGCAGCCCCAGCCAATGCGGTAACACCGATTACTTTAGCAGAAACGGCTCAAGCGATCGCCACAGAATACGGTTTACAGCTGCAAATTCTCGAACGAGAAGACTGTGAAAAGTTGGGTATGGGTGCTTTTTTGGGAGTAGCCCAAGCTTCTGATTTGCCACCGAAATTTATTCACCTCACTTACAAGCCAGAAGGTACACCGAAAAAGAAACTCGCAATTATTGGCAAAGGTTTAACCTTCGACTCCGGCGGACTTAACATTAAAGGTGCTGGTAGTGGCATCGAAACCATGAAAATTGACATGGGCGGTGCAGCTGCAACCTTGGGTGCGGCAAAAGCGATCGCTCAAATCAAGCCAGATTCCGAAGTTCACTTTATCTCAGCGGCAACTGAAAACATGATTAGCGGTCGCGCTATGCACCCAGGAGACGTTCTCACAGCATCAAACGGCAAAACAATCGAAGTCAACAACACTGACGCTGAAGGACGTTTGACCCTAGCAGATGCCTTAGTGTATACCGACAAATTGGGATTAGATGCGATCGTTGATTTAGCCACCCTCACAGGTGCCAACGTCATCGCCTTGGGTGAGGATATTGCTGGCTTATATACTACCGATGATGCAGTAGCTGCCCAATTGGAAAAAGCCGCCCAAACTTCAGGGGAGAAGATTTGGCGGATGCCAATGGAAGAAAAATATTTTGAAGGTCTGAAATCTGGCATCGCCGACATGAAAAATACTGGCCCGCGTCCAGGTGGTTCCATTACCGCCGCCCTTTTCCTCAAAGAATTCGTGAAAGAAACTCCTTGGGCGCACTTAGATATAGCCGGCCCAGTGTGGACAGATAAAGAAAACGGCTACAACAGCGCCGGCGCAACTGGCTACGGCGTTCGGACGCTAGTTGACTGGGTATTGGGAACTGGGGAGTAGGGAGTAGGGAGTAGGGAGTGGGGGAGATGAGGGAGCAGGGGAGGCAGGGGAGGCAGGGGAGGCAGGGGGAGAAATAACCCATGCCCCACTCCCCACTCCCCACTCCCCACTCCCCACTCCCCATTCCCCACTCCCCATTCCCCATTCCCTAGTCTTCAACAATTCGTGCTATCTTAGGCCAGCCATCTGGTAAAATTTGTAAGGTTTCTAGAAGCTCTAAGCAATGGGATCGACTCGTGTACGGATCGCAATTGACGCAATGGGAGGGGATCATGCACCCGCTGAAATTGTTGCTGGCGCATTGCGAGCAAGGGAAGAATTGGGTGTAGATGTATTGTTGGTTGGTGATCCCCAACAAATTGAAGCTGCCTTACCGCCAAAAACCAATTTAGGGCAGGTGGAGATCGTGACCGCACAGGAAGCGATCGCAATGGATGAGGAGCCTTTAAACGCAGTTAGACGCAAACGCAACGCTTCTATCAATGTGGCGATGGATTTGGTCAAGCAGCAACGGGCAGATGCGGTATTTTCAGCAGGTCACTCTGGCGCAGCGATGGCATCAGCTTTGCTTCGTTTGGGACGATTACCAGGAGTTGACCGCCCAGCCATTGGGACTGTTTTCCCCACGATTATCGCTGGTAAGCCAGTGCTAGTACTTGATGTCGGCGCAAATGTAGATTGCCGTCCGAAGTTTCTAGAGCAGTTTGCTGTCATGGGGTCGGCTTACAGTCAATATGTTTTGGGTACAACTGAACCTAAAGTGGGTTTGTTGAATATCGGTGAAGAAGACTCTAAGGGTAATGATGCAGCTGTCCGCGCTCATCAATTGCTACGGGAAAATTCCCAAATTAATTTTATTGGCAATGCCGAAGGGCGTGATGTGCTTTCCGGTCGTTTTGATGTGATTGTCTGTGATGGTTTTGTAGGCAATGTATTATTAAAATTTGCCGAAGCTGTGGGAGAAGTAATTCTGCAAATCTTACGCGAAGAATTACCCCAAGGATTACACGGTCAAATCGGCTCAGCACTATTAAAACCTAACCTCAAACGGATCAAGCAACGGATGGATCACGCAGAACACGGCGGCGCCTTGCTCTTAGGCGTGGCAGGAGTTTGTTTGATCGGTCACGGTAGCTCACAAGCACCTTCTATTTTTAATGCAATTCGCATGGCAAAAGAAGCTGTTGACAACCAGGTACTGCAAAGAATTCAGTCCCAATATCTCCTAGAGCGGGAGAGCGGTTAGCAATCAGTCATTAGTCATTAGTCATTTAGTCATCAGTTACGAGCAACAAAGGACAAATGACAAAGGACAAATGACAAATGACAAAAGGCAAATGACAAAAAGCTGATAGCTCGGGAGATTAGGTGTGCATAACTTAGGCATAGCAATTACAGGAAGTGGCTCAGCAGTACCAGCAACTTCCCTACATAACCAGAAATTAACAGAGCTGGTTGAAACATCAGACGAGTGGATTACCACAAGAACCGGAATTTGTCAACGGCGATTAGCGCTACCATCAGAGTCTTTGAGTGTACTCGCTACAGCTGCCAGCAATCAGGCGATCGCAGCTGCGGGAATTAAACCAGAAGACCTAGATCTGATTTTGCTGGCGACTTCCACCCCTGACGATCTGTTTGGTAGTGCTTGTCAAGTACAGGCTAAATTGGGAGCCACCAAAGCAGTAGCCTTTGACTTAACGGCAGCCTGTTCTGGCTTTGTGTTTGGACTGGTTACAGCAGCCCAATACATCAGAACAGGTGTCTATCAAAATGTACTGTTGATAGGAGCAGATATCCTCTCTCGCTGGGTAGATTGGCAAGATCGGCGCACTTGTGTATTATTCGGCGATGGTGCAGGGGCAGTAGTATTGCAGGCATCCAAAAGCGATCGTTTATTGGGATTTGCCCTTAAGAGCGATGGCACTCAAAACCATCACCTCAACCTTGGCTATACAGGGACATCCCAAGAACTACTCCCTGGTATAAATGTCACTAAAGGCGCTTACCAACCGATTACTATGAACGGCAAAGAAGTCTACCGCTTCGCCGTCCAAAAAGTGCCAGAAATTATTGACAAAGCCTTGTTTCAAGCCAACCTCACTGTTGACCACATCGATTGGCTAGTCTTACATCAAGCTAATCAGCGGATTATTGATGCCGTTGCCCAACGCCTAAATATCCCAGAACATAAAGTTATCAGTAATCTCGCCCAGTATGGCAATACCTCCGCTGCTTCCATTCCCCTAGCTTTAGATGAAGCAGTACGCCAAGGCAAAATAAAACCAAATCATATCGTTGCTGCATCCGGCTTTGGTGCCGGTCTTACATGGGGTGCAGCAATTTTTCAATGGGGAAGATAGGGGCTGGGGACTGGGGATTGGGGACTAGGGACTGGGGACTAGGGATTAGGAAATAAATATCTAGAAATATTTTCTCAGCACCTAATCCCCCATTCCCAATCCCCAATCCCCAGTCCCCAATCCCCAATATCCACTGACCACTGACTACTGACAAATGACCAATGACTAAAACTGCATGGGTGTTTCCCGGACAAGGTTCTCAAGCACTGGGAATGGGAATAGACTTATTAGATATACCTGCCGCTAAAGAGAAATTTGCCCAGGCTGAGGCAATTTTAGGCTGGTCTGTGACCGAAATATGTCAAACACAAGAAGAAAAGTTATCACAGACGCTATATACTCAGCCAAGCCTTTATGTAGTAGAAAGCATTCTTGCTGACCTTCTCCGGGAACGAGGGCACCAACCAGATTTAGTTGCTGGGCACAGTTTGGGAGAATATGTTGCCCTTTATATTGCGGGTGTCTTTGAGTGGTCGGCTGGTTTATATCTGGTGAAGCGTCGTGCAGAACTCATGGATAGTGCCTCTGGTGGTATGATGGCAGCTCTAATGAACTTTGACCGCGAACAGTTAGAAAAAGTCATTGCCGAAACGCCTGATGTAGTAGTGGCAAATGACAACAGTCCCGCCCAAGTAGTAATTTCAGGTACGACCGAAGCTGTACAAACTGTGATGTCTCAAGTTAAAGCCAAACGTGCTATTCCCTTAAAAGTTTCTGGAGCATTTCATTCACATTTAATTGCTGCTGCTGCTGCGGAATTTCAAGACATTCTGCAATCTGTGGAATTTCAGCCACCTGTTGTCCCTGTTTTATCGAATATAGAACCAATTGCGTCTATTGATGCCGAGATTTTGAAGCAACGCCTCAACAAACAAATGACGGGTTCGGTACGCTGGCGAGAAATTTCTCTCCAATTACCAGCCAACGGCATCCAGCAAGTAATAGAAATTGGTCCTGGTAAAGTTCTAACTGGCTTAATTAAACGTAGTAGCCCTGATTTAATTCTAAAAAACATCAATAATGCTGCTGATTTACCAGTTTGATTTTTTTTTAGAGGATGTTTTAAAAGTAGACGAAATCAGAACTTTGGGCAGATAAGGGAGATGGGGTAGAAAAATTGCTTGCTTATCGTCCTCACTCCCTATAAAAAACTATGAATGATTCAACATTTACTATCTTTATCGTTTTTGGAATCATTTGGATTTTAATGGCCACCATAGCTGTAATTGTTCTCTTCAAAGCTGATGGTCAAGAAATCCATTTTGGTAAAACGGGACTCATTGTGATTCTTCCTATCATTATCCCAATTGTAATTGCACTTATGTATGCTGCATTTAGAGGTACGTTCTAAATGCAGCAGAGAGGCTACTTTGGAGGTCATAGCAGCGTTCAAGTCTATCATGATGGCGAGAATCTCACAACGGAATGCAGGCTAGAAGCCATCGGCTTTAAGAGAAAGATCGCAAATTTCCAAAAGCCTGCCTGCACGCGCAGCGCCATAGGCAAGCTTTGTTTGGATAGGTGGTATGGTATTTTTCTTATAGCTTGACTTGGGGTAAATGACTGCGGGGATTATATGTACGTATAGCCCGGATTTTTTCATAATACTCCCGCTCTTGTTGGCTGAGGTCTTTTGGTGGTGCGATCGCCACCTTCACCAACTGATCGCCGCGTCCACCTTTGGCGAGAGGCCAGCCTTTGCCACGTAACCGCAGCGATTGACCAGAACGCACCCCCGCTGGTAGCTTGACATTAACCATACCATCTGGTGTGGGTACATCAATAGATGCTCCCAGCGTCGCTTCATCTGGCGTAATTACGACTTCGCAAACCAGATTATCGCCTTCTATTTGGAAGAACGAGTGCGGCTGAAGTTCGACTTTTAAGTATAAATCCCCCCGTTGTTGAGTCATGGGGTTGATTTGACCTTTACCACGCACACGTAGGCGAGTACCAGTTTTAGCCCCAGCTGGAATGCGAACATCAATTGTTTCATTGCCTAAACTAAAGCGCTTTTGCACACCATGAAATGCTTCACCAAAAGTCAGAGTGATGGCAGCTTCACTGTCTTGGGCAGTACCAGCACCTGCATCTTGATATCCAAAATCGTTAAAGCCACCAAAACCGCTGGGGGCACCTGTGGGAGTGCGGTAAGAATAGGTTTGTCGTCCACCACGAGGACTAGCACCGCCAAAGCGTCCTAGCAACTCATTAATAAACTCATCAAAATTGCCGTATTGACTGAAGTCAAAGCCGCCCATATCGACACCAGCACCACCAGATGGGAAACCTTGACCAGCTTGTTTCCAATATTGACCGAATTGGTCATACTTTTTGCGTTTATCTGGGTCTGAGACGACTTCGTAGGCTTCGTTAATTTCTTTGAAGCGTGCCTCTGCCTGTTTGTTGCCTGGATTCACATCAGGGTGGTATTTGCGGGCTAGTTTCCGAAAGGCTTGTTTAATTTCTTCTTGACTGGCAGTCTTATTAACTCCCAAAATTGCGTAATAGTCTTTGAAGTCGGTTGCAGCCATCTACCAGCCTCCTATAGAAATTCCCGTTATGTTTTTTAAGATAAGAGATATTTAGTTTTGCCAGGTATAATGCCAAGCAAAAAGATTCTGACTTTAAATTAGCAAAGAATATAGAAAATCAAGTGTGGTTCTTGCTCACCGGGCGATCGCAATTTCCGTACTTCCAATAAGCACAGGGAATGGGGAATAGGGAGTAGGGAGTGGGGGAAGAAGGTGTTTTCTTGATGCATAATGGGCTGATCCTGAGTTTCAAAGATAGCGAATCAGGCTGTCTAGTCCTTCTTCCAGGCTTGGGGGGGCATCCCGGAGTTGACGGTGCATCCGCAAAATAATTTCTTCTGGAACTTGGCGCGATCGCCTTTTATTGCGTGCTAAACACAGCCAAACTGGCATATTCACCCAAATTCCCGTAATGTGGTTAAAACCCAAGTCACGGGCTAAGGTGATGATCTCACGGCGATGGCGTCGCTGGGCGTTGGTAGCATCGAAAATTGCCGTATTACCCGTGGAAATAGCTTGTTGAAATTGCCGTTCCACTTCCTGCCAAATCAGCAGCCACGATCCCTGAATAGCTTCCGAACCGAATAGTTGCCCCCGGATGGCATCTGTAGAAATCAGCTGCATCCGGGGGTATTCTGCCAATAATTGTTTTGCCAGAGTTGACTTACCACTACCTGGAAGACCAATTAGTAAAATTAGTGCTGAGTGCTGAGTGCTGAGTAAAAAGTCAGAATTCAACAGTGAGGAGTGATTAAATGTTGTATTCATAACTCCTAACTCAGCATTCACAACTCAGCACTCATCACGATACAACTCCTAAGGGACTTCCAAAAAATAATACCAATTCAAACAATCTTTGCAACACATCGATCACCTGTAGGGGCGCACAGCTGTGCATTGGTGTCAACTTAAGCCTGGGCGAATGGAATTCGCGGCTACACAGGCTTTCGTCCGCCTACGCGGACTAACAGAAAATTAAGGGTTTTGAAACCTGCGTGGTGCGCCAAGCGCAGCGCAAGCGCGATAGGCAGGTTTTGTTTGTGTAGACGCGGTTTCTAACCGCCCGTTTCACGTTAAGTTGACACCAATGACAGCTGTGCGCCCCTACGATGGAATGTTTTTTTTATTGGAAGTCCCTTAACTCAGCACTCAGCACTCTTAAATTATGGTTCCATCAGGAATTACAGCATTTTTTAGCACAACTACGATCCCACTACGGATGTAGAAACCTTGATTTTCGCGGTCAGCTTCTTGGACGTTATCTTTGTTGATAATTTTGACATCATGGCCGATGCGGGCGTTTTTATCAACGATCGCACGCCTAATGATTGTATCCGTACCGATGCCTACGGGAATATCACCTTTGACTAAGCTACATTGGCGTTCTACAGAAGCTTGGTAAAAGTCTGCACCCATGAGTAAAGACTCTTCGATGACGCAGCCAGATTCAATGCGCGATCGCACTCCCAATACAGAATGTTGAATGCGGCAATTTTTTAGAATGCAACCTTCGCCGATAATTGATTCTGTTACCTGACAATCTAATAGTTTACTCGGAGGTAAGTAACGAGGACGGGTATAAATTGGCGCTTCTTCATCATAGAAACTAAAGGGTGGCTGGGGTTGCTGAGTCAGTGCTAAATTTGCTTGATAAAAGGCTTCGATTGTTCCAATATCTTCCCAGTAGTCATCAAATAAATAAGCTTGAACGTTGTAATCTTTCGAGGCATCTGGAATAATTTCTTTGCCGAAATCTGTCCGTTCTAAAGATTCTTTCAATAACTTGATCAAAACATCTTTTTTAAAGACGTAAATCCCCATCGAGGCGATGTAAGGCTGCAATTGGGCTTGTTCTTTTGTCAATCCCAAAATAGTAGTATCAACCTGCATTTTGGTTAAGGCCTCGCCTTTGGGTTTTTCGCTAAAGTCAACGACCCTACCGGAATCGTCAATTTTCATCAAACCAAAATCTGAGGCGCGGCGCTCGTCGATGGGAATAACTGAGAGAGTGATATCAGCACCCGTTTCTCTATGGCGCTGGATAAACAAGCGGTAATCCATGCGGTAGAGGTGATCTCCTGAGAGGATTAAATATTCCTCTGCATCCCATTCTTCCAACAGCCACAGATACTGACGCACTGCATCGGCTGTACCTTGGAACCAATTGGGGTTTTCTGGTGTTTGCTGTGCAGCTAGCACTTCCACAAACCCTTCACTGAAACCAGAAAAGTTGTAGGTACGGGCGATGTGACGATTCAGAGAAGCTGAGTTAAATTGTGTCAGAACATAAATTTTGAATATTTCGGAATTTATGCAGTTACTGACAGGGATATCGATTAAGCGGTATTTCCCCGCCACTGGTACTGCTGGTTTAGCGCGGAGTTTGGTTAGGGGATAAAGCCGAGTCCCCGCGCCACCACCAAGGATGATTGATAAAACTTTTTTCACAAAATTTCTCCCAGCTGCCTTTCAACTCTCATCTTCAGTTTAGGACTGTATGTGGCAGCTGGTAAGGGGGGATCAAAGAATCTCAGGGAGGAATTTTAGAAAATGCTGTGGGTAATGGATGATGCTGTCTGAATGAATTAACAACTAGAACAATTGTATTATATCCTATGGAAGGTTGAGGAGCGATCGCTGTGCCAACACATTTTCTGCCAGACGCTACACCCCACAGATAAACAAAGAATTATTTTTACAGCATCATCTCAAACTCTAAAGCCACCTAAAGTTCTTTTCTGATTGACCAAACGCAATTGCTGTGATAGGTTCAAATGCTTCACCCAAGATTGCTCTGACAACTGGGCAATTGCATTTGGTGAGAGCGTTGCTGTAAAAATATCTTGACCACTAGTAATGCCGCTGACACCCAAACTCTCTAAAACAGCGATCGCCGCGGAGTCTAAAATTGGTTCGGTATGGATAAAAACTGTTAAACTCGGTTGCTGTGGGTTTTGAATATCATTCAGTGCTGTAGCAAGGGCAGCGTCTAGCTTTTGATAATTCATAACAATTCCTTGGTAAAAAAAAAGTGGTCAAAAAATTGTCCACCCTACAAACAACCTATCAAATTTACAGGTTTTTATTGCCTATCCTTGTACAGAGTAATATATTCGTGTCTCAATCTGATTACAGATTTGTTACTACGTCTAAAGACCCAATATGCTGGTGAGAGCAGGCAAATGAGTTTTGAGGACTTCAGCTAATTTACTAGCATCACTGACAGTAGATGTCAAACCTTTAAGGGCATTAACAGCCATTGAACAGAATTTCAGCGCTCGTTCCCCTTGTGGCTTTTTTCCTTCTTCAGCTATAATTTCTACTGCTTCCAGCGCCTCTTTCTTTTGGCTTTCAGAAAGTGCAGCATCATCACCAATAGATTTTTGCAAAATGCTTAAAATCTTTGCCAAATCGTCGGTACTATCAGTTTTAACATTGCTCAACTGCTGATTCGTATTAGTAACATTATTAAGGTTACCTGTCAAACTCGAACCAGTAAGGTTCATGTCTCCACCTGTAGATATCTTATCTCCAGTGTCTAAATTTCCGCCAACATTTCCACCTATATTGATGCCTTCATTTTTACTTTCCATAATATCCCCTGCTTGATTAAGCATATATATGCGATTACCTGTGCCTTGAATTAATACTTGTCTACCTGTACCTGCTACTACAGAAGCTAACTCTCTGACAATTTGATAATTAGAGGTGAACAATTCTCTTAATCTTTCTAGTTCTTCATCTTTTGCTTGCAGAATTAATTGATAATTTGAATCTATCAACTTTACAGCATTTTCATAACAACTTGTAAATTCCTCGTGAATAGCACGATGATCCGCACCTGCAAATAAACCAATTTTTGCAAAAACAAGATTCTGATCTCTAGTAATGCTATAACGAGATAAATCTAATCCTTCATGATTAATAGCAGTTTGAGCTAGAGAAAACATAAAAGCTCTCCAATTCAATCCTTCCTTAAAGATTAAATCAATTGTCTTTTGAAGTTCACTAATCCATTTCTCAAATTCACCGTCTTGAAACTCGCCACTATCTGGCTTACCTTCTGAAAGAATAATGCGATCGCCTTGTTTAATACATTTTAAATAAACGTGTGAACATTTTACCCCCGTGAAGCGAGTATTTTTATTAATATTCCATTCTTGGATACAAGCACCACTCAAGGTTGCTTCGGAAAAATCTACATCTAAAGCATTGATTCCGCTTAAAGTTGCCCCTGTTAAATCAGCATTCGTTAAATTAGCACCATTGAATTTAGCACCTGTGTAATCTTCATTATTACCTCTTTTGGTTACTAGCAATTTCCTAACTTTTAAATTTTCCAGTATTGTTCCTTCCAGTCTAGAAAATTCTAATCCAGTTACTCCCTTAAAGCTAGTGCGAGTTAAATTAGCTTTTCTGAAATCGGTATAAGGTAAATGTGCGCCATCAAAGCAAGCATCTGTTAAATCTGCTTTATAAAAAGATGTTCCACCTATTGCAGCCCAGAATACAGATTTTTCTCTAATCCAGGCAAAATTAGGTGAGCCTTTGATTGATTGTCGCGCGATAATTACGCTTGCAAAAATAACTATCGATACGGCAATCAGTGTCATATATTTGTATTGTAACTCTATGTTAAATACGGTTACAAATGTAGCTATAAAGCTAGCACCCACCAAAGCTGAAAATTCACATAAAACTCCTCCAATTACAGTAGTAAAAGCTAGAGAAAATGCTGTAATAATTATTCCTAACCAAGCGAAAGCTATACTTAAGCTAAGAAGAAGAATCAAAGAAAGCATTCCACTATTTTGATCAAAAACTAGAGTTATAAAAGTATTAATAACAATTAAACTAACAATAATACTAATTGAAAATACTTCAAAACCACGGATTATAATTGGAGTTATACTAGCTACATATATAAGAAAACTGATTTCAGATAAACCAAAGTTATAAGCTTTTAGAGAGGTATAATCGAGTGCGATTAATGCACCAGAAAAAATAGCTGTGATGCTTGATAAAGAAGCTGAAGTAACACCAAATAGTCCTAGCCAAAATCTTGTTATCAGTTTCAGTCCTGCTCGTGCTTCTGTAAAATTAGATTTATTTAAATTCTCGCCACAAAATGAAATGCCGCAAATGTTTTTTCCATGAATATTTTTCATTCAAGCCATTATTTTTAAGAAGTTTAACTTTTTACAAGCAATTCATCTATGCTATTAAATTGATTCACATATCCATATTTCCTTACCTGTAATCTTTTCAATCCAATGGCAAAATAGCTCTTTTGGAGTTGTTTGTGGTTGTATTGATGCGATAACTGAGTTCTCAGCCATTAGTCCCAAGAAACCATCGGAAATATGATCTTTTAAAGAGATATCTATAGGTGTATCTATATATTGTGTAGAAATCAAATCTATAAAATCTATAGGTATGCCCGTAAGTACACTTATATCCTCTAAGTTTAAATCTCTTTTTTCTGCCCATTCTTTGAGATCAATCTTAGTTATTGGGAGATCAGTTTCGACCTTTAATTCTTCAGCACTGCAACCAATAACTTCACTAATTTTGGTAAGATACTTATTTTTAAATTCCAGTTCGTTAAGTTTATCCTCATCAATAGGTTGCGTACTATAGAAAGCAACAATAGCAGGGTGTACACCAGAAATTTTACTCAATTCGTCAATTTTTAAACCCTTTTTTTGAACCATTTCAAAAATCTTGAATCTAAAAACTCCTTGCTTGACTACAGGCTTGACTAACTCCACTACACTAACATTCAAGCTAGATGCTATTTTCCTAAGGTTTGCAGCAATTTCATCTGTTAAGGTTTCAATAGTTGCATAAAATTGAATATCCGACAAAGGAACGCCTGAAAGTTTACTAAGTTCCTCTAAAGATAGACCATTGGCTTCGGCAAATTGTTGGATACGAAGATTAATCATTTTTAGATTATTTATACTAATCCATCGTCTTAAAAATTACCAAAAATTAGTTAAAGTGGTTAAAATTTTAACAATTATTTCATACTACACTCAGTAAAAATTATTAACTTAAGAGACACGATATTGAGTATTTAATATATCGCGTCTCTCAGTCTAATTACAGATTGGCTGCATTAATCACTCCATAACCCCATTTCTCATCAAATGTGCCTGCGGGTTTTCCGGGGATCGCACTATTTTTACGTAACAAATCTTTCAAAGTAGCCGGATCGAGTTGAGGGTCACGTTGCAGGAGTAATGCAACTAACCCAGTGACGAAAGGTGTTGCCATACTCGTACCAGCCATTGCCACAAACTTAGAATTAATCATTGATGAACGGGCAGAATTTGCATCGGCGGAAAGTGTGGAAACAATCATTGCTCCTGGTGCTGTTACATCAGGCTTTTGGGCATCATTGCGTAGGGGACCTTCACTACTGAATTCTGAAATAGTATCCAATTCTAAGCCCATTTCTCGAACTTGGTTATCAATATCTGTGTACTTAGCTTTGGTAGTATAAGCAGCGACTGTCACAGCACTGCTAGCGGCTCCTGGTGAACCGATTTTTAGGGCATCCTTGATGCTTTTACCTGTAAAAAACACTGATGACATATCATCTAATGTCCACACATCTAGACGTGTCTCTGTTGCAGAAGTATTCCGTAGGCGTAGTTGCCAAATGCCTCCCATTACTTGTGAAGGGCCGTTACCACGTATTTGCACAAAAAAGTTATGGTCGCCGTTAATTTGGTCAGGGCCTGGTGTCACTATTTCCACCCGTGCATCCGGTAACTGATGTTCCTGAGTAGGATTACCGTCAGTAATGATTTTTTGGAAGGGGGTGACAAAACCGTTGGGACTCCGCACTGACACTTCCAACTCACTATCTTTGGAATACCAACCGTTTAGCCAAACTATGCCTACTTGATTCAAAGGAACATTAAAGCGCATACCACGGGTGCGTCCACTGGGTATGGTTGTTTGACCATGAATATTGATGCTTCCTTCGTTACCCGCAGCACAGCAAACAATTCTTCCAGGGCCGGTTTCGGCGTCAATCACTTTTGATAGGGAATCGCTACCATCATGGGCATCGGCGTGTCCACCCAAGCTGAGATTCACGACTGCTGGGCGTCCCAACTCGCTGGCAATTCGGAAAATGTAGCGAATGCCATCGGCAATGTGGGCGTCCTGTAAATCTGACCTGACCACAACTAATTCCGCCTCTGGTGCTACGCCGCTATAGGTAGCATCCGCACCAGCAGCAATTCCAGCAACGTGAGTGCCATGTCCCTCAGTATCCTGAGAAATTGTCAGTTGCGCTTCCGTAAATTCAGCCCCGTAGCGTCCTTCTGTGACTCCTGGACCTGGGAGTGTTTGATCCCAAATGTGTAAAATTCTTCCGGCAAAAGCGGGGTGTTTCGGGTCAATGCCACTGTCTATAATGCCAACAATTACACCCTTGCCAGTGAGTCCGGTTTGGTTTTTAAACTCCGGTAGTTTGACTTTTCCTGGTGCAACATCCATCCGCAAATGCAGTTTACGTGATGGCTTGATGCGTTGAATCGCATCTTCTTCAGATAAAACATCTAAAGCATTTATTGGTAAGAAAGCTGTGCGAACACTGCCTGAATTTTGATTGACTTCAATATTATATTGCGATAAATAACTCAAGTCTGCATCAGAGTCACAGTAGAGAAAAACGACGCTCTTAGTTGGTTTGACTGTATTTTTATGAGCAATAATACCAAGCGATCGCTTATGTGTAACTAAAGCCTGTTCTCCTTCGTTTTGATAATCCTGAAATGCCAAAAGTAATCCGGGAGAAAGTTTGTCGTGTCTCATTTTTGCCTCAAATTAAATTTATTGGGAGTCAGGAACCAGAACAATAGATATTTTGAATCCTAACTTCATTTTTTAGTACTAGGACTCAATACACCTTGACATAATTCATAATCTATAAAAATAATCCAGTACTTGCTTAAGTGATTACGGATAAAGTTAATTCAACAAATATTAAATTTTATGAATCAAATAAGTATAATTAATAATTATGGTAGTTATTTTTTACAAAAACTGATAAATTTGCTTAGAAAAGTCGATTCTAAATAAATAATAAAATAATGGGAAAGAATCTTCCCATGCCCAATGCCCAATGCCCAATGCCCAATTTTCTATCATAAGTAAGAGCCACAAAGAAGCTAATATTTGCAACGATCGCTTTTGAACGTACAAAGAGTAATTCATGCAAATTCAAACACCAGACTGGGTGAAGCACGCTGTTTTCTACCAAATATTTCCAGACCGCTTTGCTAGAAGCAAACAGCCACGCAAACGGCTGTTACATGAAGCCCGTTGGGAAGATTGGGACGCTATGCCAACACTGCAAGGTTATAAAGGCGGGGATTTATGGGGCATCCTGGAAGGTTTGGACTATATCAAGGATCTGGGCATTAACGCCATTTACTTTACACCGATTTTTCAATCTGCCAGCAATCACCGCTATCATACCCATGATTATTATCAAGTTGATCCCATGCTGGGGGGCAACGAAGCTTTTAAGGAATTACTAGACGCCGCCCATCAACGGAATATCAAAGTCGTTCTGGATGGAGTATTTAACCATTCCAGTCGGGGATTTTTCTTTTTCCATGACGTTTTAGAGAATGGGCCTCATTCTCCTTGGGTAAATTGGTTCAAAATTGAAGGTTGGCCTTTAGCGCCCTACACAGGAGATTTGCCTGCTAACTACAGGGGTTGGGCTGGAAACCGCGCCTTGCCAGAATTTAACCACGACAATCCAGAAGTGCGAGAATACATTATGGAAATTGCCGAATATTGGATTAAATTCGGCATAGATGGTTGGCGATTGGATGTACCATTTGAAATTAAAACCCCTGGTTTTTGGCAAGAGTTCCGCGATCGCGTCAAAGCCATCAATCCTGAAGCTTACATTGTCGGCGAAGTCTGGGGAGATTCCCGTGAGTGGCTGGATGGAACGCAATTTGACGGGGTGATGAATTATTTGTTTGCTGGGCCGACAATTGCCTTTGTAGCTGGCGATCGCGTAGTCTTAGAACAAGTCCAAAGCCGCGACTATAAACCTTATCCACCCTTATTTGCTGCCGAGTACGCCACCCAAATCCAAGAATTACTGCAACTTTATCCTTGGGAAATTCAGCTGACTCAACTCAATTTGCTAGCAAGTCACGATACAGCCCGATTGATGACCATTGCCGGAGGCGATATAGCCAGTGTAGAATTATCGACTCTACTACTACTAACCTTTCCCGGTGCCTCCAGTATCTACTATGGCGATGAAGTTGGCTTACCTGGCGCCATAGACCCAGACTCACGCCGTGGTTTTCCCTTAGAGACTAACTGGAATCAAGAAATTTTCGATACTCACCGGCAATTGATTGCCCTCCGCCACACTTACCCAGCATTGCGTACAGGTGATTACCAAGTCCTCTATGCTCAAGGACAACTTTACATCTTTGCGCGAACCTTGGAGAAAGAAGAATTGATAATTGCCATCAACGCTGGAACAAGTTCAGCAACAGCGAATGTAGATATCGCCAGTTTGCACACTCAACCCAACAAAGTCTTATATGGTAGTGCTGAAGTTGAGTGGAATAGTCAAGGAAAAACTCAGGAGTTGTCATTAACTATTTCTGCACGTACTGGCTGTATTTTGGGAGTAGGGAGTAGGGAATAGGGAGTGGGGGACTGGGGAGTAGGGAAGGGATTCAAATAATTCTTTCCCGATACCCAATACCCAGTCCCCAATACCCAGTCCCCAATACCCTTACTTCCCCGCCACCATTGCAGGCATTAGCACTGCATCAATAATATGGATCACGCCATTGTCTGTCAAAACGTCTGTTTTGATGACATTGGCGTCATTCACCTTAATTTTGCCGTTGACAGATTCAATAGCTACAATTGATCCTTCGAGGGTCTGTGCCTCATTAATTTGTACCAAATCATCAGACCTGACATCCCCACTAGCGACATGATACGCTACAATTTTTCTCAGCTTGGGAATGTCTTGTAATAACAAATCTAAAGTTCCCTCTGGCAAATTGGCAAAAGCTTCGTCAGTGGGTGCAAAGAGTGTCAAAGAATCAAGACTTTTGAGAGTTTCTATGAGATTTACAGCTTTAACAGCCTTTACTAGCGTATTGAAATTTCCTGCTGCGATCGCAGTTTCCACAAGGTCAGCCATGAGGATGCGTTAAATAATACTACAAGTTACTTATAAGGTAGCTAAAATACTCTTAACCTCTGTCAACAGAAAGGTTGCTGCCGGTTAAACAGACAGTAGCAGACTGATTTAGTGCTGTTACACTGGAGAATGTCCCCAAGAACCACTAATTATGCTAAAGCGTTCTAAGTTCGAGACAACACAATCTCAAATTATGCATCGTGCTGAGGATTTGATAAGTGCAGCCTCAAATCGTTACCGCATTACGGTTCAGGTGGCGAATCGTGCCAAGCGTCGGCGTTATGAAGACTTTGAAAATAACGAAGATGCGATGATGAAGCCAGTGCTAAGAGCAATCATCGAGATGTCCGATGAATTGACTCAGCCAGAAATTATTGGCGAACTATAAAAATAGTGCTGAGTGCTGAGTGCTGAGTGCTGAGTTAGGAGTTCTGACTTCTGAATTCTGAGTTCTGAATATTCATATTTTCACTCAGCAACGTCCAAAATCTTGTTCTATGAAAAAGAGAAAATTTCTGTTGAAATCAGTTCTTTCAAAGCTAAAAACTCAGTACTCAGCAATATTGTTTGCTTTAATGCTGAGTTTAATTGTTTTGGGTTCAGGGTTATTTACTAACCAAACTGGGATAGCACAGACAATCACCCCCAATGATGTTTGGCAGATAGTCTACCAAAAATTGCCAGATTTTCCACGGGAGAATAAGTATATCAGCAAAGAAAATGGCAAAGTTGCCGAAAACAATACCCTCGCAAATCGCTTGATTAGATATCATCTTTATACTAAAGGACGTGCCCCAATTTATCGCTTGGATTGGAAACTAACTTTAGCTGATTACCTGGGTGCAAATGAAGTTATGTATGATAGTAGCTATCCAGGAAATGATACACTGCGGGAAAATCCCATAGAAGGCGATCGTGCTGCCATTGCCCGTCTGAATCGCAGCCAACGAAATGCCCTACTGGAAGTTTTAGTCAATATATTTAATCCTACTTCCGAAAACACACCAGCCCCTCGCTCCAACACCACACCAAACCCTACTACATCAACAACTCCACAGCCACCCCAACAGGGAGGAGCCCAATTACTTAAGTAATGGCAGAGTAATGAGTTGTAAATTAATAACTCCTCACTCCTAAGCTTTTATGGAACGCGTTGTCAAAAGTGGATCTGGTTGGCGTATTGGCTGGAACCCCGATACACCTGAATTTAAAGGTTTAATAGGTACAGATGACTGGGCAATTGAGTTAACCGAAGCCGAGTTGAATGATTTTTGTCGTCTACTGGCACAGCTAGCAGATACCATGAAACAACTTGCAACAGAATTAATGGAAGAGGAAAAAATTGCCTGTGAAGCTGAAAGCGATTTATTATGGATGGAGGTTGAAGGCTATCCCCACGCCTACAGTCTACGTTTCATCCTGAATAGAGGGCGATGTGTAGAAGGTAAATGGGATGCTTTTGCTGTTCCAGATTTACTCCAAGCCACTGGAATGCTCAAAGTTTTTTAAATCTAATATCTATACTTTTGCTTATCTTTATGCTAGACTAACAAAAGTCAATAAACGGAATTTAAGATTTGTAGTTGGGAAAATCCAAAATTAAAAATCTAAAATCTAAAATTGAGTATTCGGGGCGTAGCGCAGCTTGGTAGCGCGCCACTTTGGGGTAGTGGAGGTCGTGGGTTCGAATCCCGCCGCTCCGATTGATAATAAAAGATACCTGCTAGTCTTTTCAAAAGATTAGCAGGTATTTTAATAAAGATATTTCTTGGTAGCCTCACAAAATCGGTTTAGGGACTTCCAAATAAAAAAATAATCAATCCCTTGGGGGAGCAGGGGAGGCAGGGGAGGCAGGGGGAGAAGAAATTGCATACTAGTGTTGGATGCAGGAATTGATTAATTTAATTCTTGGATGTCCCTTAGTACAGCAGAATTTAGAATTGAGGAGCCTGTCGAGTCAGAATCGAGAAGCAAAACACACTTTACACCAACATTTGATTCTATTAGCTTGATATTTACTTGTTGATTGGGCAAAAAACGACAGAAAATTTTCATACAACATTAAGCTTAACTATTTTAAAAAGAAATAAAAATTAATTTTGTTAGAGTTTAATTACCAGATTATTTGGTATTTTACTCAAGAAGTTGGTATTATCTTCAGTACATTGCACAGATACACTGAATCCATTTTCAAATTTCAATATTCAATAGTAAACGGAGAAATGTTTTATGCGTTTTAGCCGCAAGATACCTATTGCATCTTTAATACTATCAATGCTGGTTTTATGGCAGCCTACTTTAGCTGACTCAAACAGTGGTTTTAGTAGGAATCGAGAAGAAAAAACACCATCTATTTGGCAAAAAAATAAGTGTGCTGGGGGTCTTTCACAAAGTTTTCGCTTGGATGGAGAACTCAATAATCCAACCACCTATAACTTGCAAAAGTTGAAAAATTTGCGAAATGCTTTAAAAAACCAAAATCCAGCATTAGTTACTGAAATCACTGTCAGCTTTCAAACCGGCTCAGGCCCACGAACAGAAACATACTATGGAATTCCCCTATGGGAATTGATTAATAATCCGCAAGCTGGAGGTGGTCTAAAACCGGGAAATTCTGGTGTTAATACTAAAAACTCTTTTCTGCGGCAATACGTTCTAGTTGACGCCACAGATTGTTATGGTGCAGTCGTAGCTATTGGTGAAATTCAACCTAACTTTGAAGGAAAAACAGTACTAGTTGCATATGAAAAAAAAGGTAGTGATGGTAAAGTCGTACCTTTAACAGATGAAGGATTTGCTCGTTTAGTAGTTCCAGGTGACAAAGCTGGAGGTCGTTACGTTAGTAATGTCAGAAATATCGTCGTATTATCTGCCCCTCCTTCTCCTTTGAAACCAAAACATTTCTAAGGGATTTCCAGTTAAAAAAAACATCACGTCGTAGGGTAGCACCGCTGTGCTACCCTACCAAGGTATTTGTATCAACTTTAAAGTGAAATGGTATTACACACAAGATATCCCCATCAATATTTACTGCCAAACATAAATGAGGATAAACAAAATAATCCAGATGACATCGACGAAATGCCAAAACAATGAAGTTGCATTAACGCCAAAGTGACCTGTGTCGTAGTTACCAGGAATAAAAGATCGCACTAAAATAATCAACTGCAACAAAATACCGGTGAAAACGTGCAAACCGTGGAAGCCTGTGAGCAAATAGAAGGTGCCACCAAATACCCCTGAGGTGAAGCCAAAGTCGAGGCCATTCCATTCAATCGCTTGTCCAACCAAAAAGTAAGTTCCCATCGCCATTGTTGCTACAAGAAACAGGCGAAATTTCACTAAATCATGGCGTTGAAGGGCGCGTTCTGCTAAGTAAATCACAAAGCTACTAGCAACAAGAACTACTGTATTGATTGCCGGTTCTTTTACTTCTAGTCCAGAAACACCGGCAGGTAGCCAGTTAGGAGTTGTTGTTTTGTAGATGATATATCCGGCGAAAAAACTTAGGAAAATTACGCTTTCAGACAGTAAGAATACAATGAAGCCAAACATTTTGTTGCCTTCTTCATCGTGGCTATGTTCTGCTTCTGTCTGATGTAATTCATGTGAATTGATATAACTGTCCATTGGTGAAGTTTGCTTTTTGAGGGGTGAATTAGAAACGTAAAGGGAAGCCGCAGAGGGCTTCTGCGCCTTCCCGATATTTGGCGTTATTCTGGGAGGTTAGCTGTCAACGGTTCTGATTTACCGTAACCGTAGGGTTCAGAGACAATGATGGGAATCTCTTCAAAGTTTTCTACTGGGGGTGGTGAAGAAACTAACCACTCTAGTCCAATTGCCCGCCAGGGGTTATTGGGTGCTTTCTCGCCTTGCATCCAAGAAATCACCATGTTGAAAATGAAGGGCAGGGTGGATACTCCTAAGAGAAATCCGCCGACGCTAGCGATGATATTCCAGGATGTGTACTCTGGGGCATAGGAGGCAACTCGGCGTAACATCCCTTGCAATCCTAAGGGATGCATGGGCAAAAAGTTGAGGTTGGTGCCAATGAAGGTTAACCAGAAGTGTATTTTGCCCCAACCCTCGTGGTACATCCGACCGGTCATTTTGGGGAACCAGTGATAAATAGCAGCATACAAGCCCATCGTCACGGTGCCGTAGAGGACGTAGTGGAAGTGTCCCACGACAAAATAGGTATTATTAACGTGGACATCCACTGGCACTGAGGAAAGCATAATCCCTGTGATGCCGGCGAAAACAAACATGATTAATCCACCCAAGGCAAACAGCATTGGGGTATTCAACCGCAACTTTCCGCCCCAAATAGTTGCCACCCAAGCAAACACTTTAATTCCTGTGGGGACAGACACAAACATCGTTGTCAGCATGAAAATCAAGCGCATCCAACCAGGCGTACCGCTGACGTACATATGGTGTACCCAAACGATACCGCTGACTACGGCAATCAACATGGATGAAACAGCAACTACTTTGTAACCAAATAGGGGTTTACGTGAATAAACTGGGAATATTTCCGAAAAAATCCCAAAAATGGGCAAAATTATCACGTAAACGGCGGGGTGGGAGTAGAACCAGAAGTAATGTTGGAACATGACTGGATTCCCACCCCTAGCAGGGTCGAAAAAGGCGGTGCCTGCGGTGAGGTCGAGTAGCAGCATTACCGCACCTGCTGTGAGTGCAGGTAGTCCAAATAGTTGGATAATTTGGGCGCTAAATACTGCCCAGACAAACAAGGGCATCCGGAAGAAGCCCATTCCTGGGGCACGCATTTTCACAATTGTGGTGACAAAGTTAACTGCCCCCATAATTGAAGACACACCTGACACCGCCACCGCTAGCAGCCAGAGGACTTGACCATTAATTAAGTTTCCTGTGGGATTCTGGAGACTGACTGGGGGATAAGCCCACCAGCCTGCTTGGGCTGGGCCACCAGGAATAAAGAAACTGCTCATCAAGAGAATCCCGACTACTGGCACCATCCAAAAAGCAACGGCGTTGAGGCGGGGAAATGCCATATCTCGCGCCCCAATCATCAAGGGCACTAGATAGTTGGCAAAACCAACCAGTGAGGGAAATGTCCACAAAAACAGCATCACGGTGCCGTGCATGGTAAACATGCCATTGTAGACAGTGCGATCAACTAAATCTGATTCGGGTGTCATCAGTTCTCCCCGAATTACCATTGCAAAGATACCACCGACGAGAAAGAAGACAAATGAGGTAACGAGATATTGGATACCAATAACTTTATGGTCAGTGCTAAAGCTGAAGTATCGCTTCCAGTCGCCTGGAGATTCATGGTGAGAATTCTCACTGGCGATACTAATGCCGTCAATAGGAACATTAGTCATGGGTTAGTTTCCTTTCAAGAAATACAGGGAATGGGGAGTGGGGAGTAGGGAGGTGGGGCGTTTTTCAACCAGGAGAATTGACTAGAGGAGGTGCAGCAGGGGCTACTGTAGCCCAACCAGTTTGGACTGATTGATTGGATGTTTGAGCATATTCAGAAGCCGCCTGATTCTTGGCTGGCGATGGCTTTTGGGTTGCAGCTTGGGAAAGCCATTTTTGGTAATCTTCAGGAGATTCAACAACCACATTTGCCTGCATGGTGGCAAAATATGTGCCGCTGTATTGGGAATCGGTCAATCGGTATTGGCCGGGACGGATGGGAGTAAATTCAAAGTCGATCGCATGGTTGGGAATAATATCCTGCTTGAGGCGAAATGCAGGAATATAAAAGCCGTGCAGAACGTCTTGTGAGTTTAGCGCTAAGCGCACCCGGCGATCGCTCGGTAAATGCAATTCAGTACTGGTGACATCTTTCTCTGGATAATGAAATACCCACGCCCATTGTTTGGCTAATACGTCAATTTTTTCTACGGGTTCAGCTAAAGCCGTATCTGGTGAGTCTTTTGTTGCTGCATAAGCCGATTCTATTCCCAGCGGATTATGCAGGTGAACTAGTTGGGACGGGCCTTGAATTCCCATTTGTTCGTAGACTTGGTAGCTGTAACCCGCAATCCAAAACACCAACAAAATTGGAATTGCTGTCCAGACAACTTCTAAGGTGACATTACCTTCAATTGCGGGGCCGTCGGTAAAGTCATCTTTAACCGCCCGATGGAAGATCACAGAATACATCAGAGTACTCGTTACTCCCAAGAAGATGAAGCTACCAAGGGTTACTAAGAAACTAATCAAATTATCAATTAGTTGGGATTCAGCTGCTGCTTGTGGAGGAAGCCAAGAGTAAGCCTGCTTGCCGATCCAGAGACTAGTAGCAGTCACCGCGATCGCACCTGTAAGCAGCGTCAAAATATTTAAAATCTTCTGGATTTTCATGGTTATTGATCGTTAGTCATTGGTCATTAGTCATTAGTCATTGGTCAAAGGACAAATGACTAATGACGACTTACTTATTTGAGTGTTGTGTTGAGGTCTTGGCCTAGTCGCAGTAATTTATCTGCTGTGTTGTGTACACCAAACTCGGCGGCTAATTGCGCTCCTAGTGTGCCGTGGATGTACATAATGAACATGATTGCTATGCCTGCGAACAGATAGATCCATTGCACTTGTCTATCTGTCTGTCTATATTCTTGTTTGCTCCAAACGAAGCGCTGCCATCCTCTCCAGATGGTCATGGCAACAATCACCGCTAATAAGAACACACCACCGACACCATGCCAAAGCATGGTTTCCATTGCCTGCAATCCCCAGGCACTTTTCACATCAGCTGGTGGTGTTGCCAACAGCATTTCGTAAAAACCTGCTCCCACTGTGAAAAATGTAATGATGCAGGAAGCGAACATGTTGTACCAGCCAACTTCAAAGAAGTTGTCACGTTCCACAGTAATTCCCAAAAATTTGAAGACCCATTTTTGGAAGGGAAACAAGACACCAACGATATCAAAGGTCATGCCAATGATGAATAAACCCAGTGTCAGATGGACTAAGTTGGGATGAATGGGAATTGTATAAGGTAATCCGTTTGCGCCTAGTTGTCCGTTCAATTGGTCAATCAGTTCTGAGTTCATGGCAATAAACCATCCTTTACTGCTTCCACAACTGGTACTGTATGCAGTCCATACACCCACACAAGTTGATCTCCGAGATATACCTGCAAGCCAACTATTAAAGTTAAAATTAGTCCGGCTCCCAGATAATAAAACGGTACTTTTTGCGGGTTACGGCTACGAATTACATAGCGCCAAGCTGTAATCGCCGCGATGATTCCCGAAAGCGACCAACCAATCAACGTATGCAAATTCAGCACCGATTTAGCTAGGCTGTAAGGTTGTGCTAAACCGGCTTCAAACTGACCAAAAATGATGGCTACGAAAATAGCGATCGTGGCGACAAACATATTCCACCAACTCACCTCAAACAGACGAGTTTTACCAGTGAAATAGCCAACTACATCGCAGAAGAAGGAAAACAACACCATCGCAATTACGAAGTGGACAACGATGGGGTGAATCGTATCTGGATACGGCAAATTGTGGTCATTCAAAGATGTAAAATACTCAAGCATTGTGTTCTCCTGGACATATTTACCGCATTTGAGCCTAACTTCAAAGGTTTATGGACACTCACTAACATCACCACAAGTATCCATCAATAAATGACCCGAATCTGTTCAGCAGTTATTAGTTATCATGTCAGAATTCAGAATTCAGAATTCAGGAGTCAGGAGTCAGCAGTCAGAATGGCTGGAAAATCAATGGTTTTATACCCGCTTGATTTTGTTAAAATTATTAACCTTGGTTATCCAAGCCTTATTAATTCTGAATTCTGGATTCTGAATTCTGAATTCTCAAGTTATCAGTCCCCCTTTAAAATCTTGATAACTGTTCACTGATTTAATATTTGCGCGGTGCAATATGCTTAGTCATGTCTTAGCTTTTTGTAGTCAAATCTGGTTAATTTGCCTACAGACAATACTTTTGCTGGCGATTCCTTCCTCATGCCGATAGTCTGCAACAGCAATTGTTAATGTAGCTAAACAAAATCGCTGTCGTTTGTTGATTTGCTTAACCTATCTTTTAGCTTAAGTAAATTTTTATGAATTGTCAAAAAATAAAAGATTAAAGTTTAAAAAAATATTTAACTAGCAAAAATAATGCTTTTTAAATGTATCTAAATTTGCATAATTAAAATATTATTAAACATAAAGAGGATACTTTTATGTAAAGTATTTCACATTTATAAAATATTTATTTGTAAAGCAAATGACAAAAATATATAATCTTCAGTAGTTGCGGGAGAAGTAGGGAATGGGGAATGGGGAGATGAGGGAGATGAGGGAGATGAGGGAGATGAGGGAGATGAGGGAGATGAGGGAGATGAGGGAGATGAGGGAGATGAGGGAGATGAGGGAGATGAGTTTTTCCCCTGTGCGCCCTTCCCCCAGCCTCTTCCCATGCCCAATACCCATATTCGGCGGGTATGAGGATTAAATTGGTGTCATTTAAAATTGTGGTGATTGGTACTTCATTAGGTGGATTATCAGCGCTGAAAATCATTCTCCAAAAGTTGCCAGCGGATTTTTCAGTACCGATCGCCATCGTCCAACACCGTCACAAAGAGTCGAACAAAGCACTCCAGGAATTATTACAAGAATCGATTTCCTTACCGATTCAAGAAGTAGAAGACAAAGACGAAATACTACCAAGGCATATCTACCTAGCTCCAGCAGATTATCACTTGCTCGTTGAACCAGGTCACTTTGCTCTTTCCACCGATGAGCCTGTTTCCTATGCCCGACCATCAATTGATGTATTATTTGAGTCCGCAGCCGATATATATGGCGAGGAAGTTATCGGTATAATATTGACAGGAGCCAATCATGATGGTAAGCAAGGTTTAAAAAAAATAAAAGCGCGGGGAGGAATCACTATTGTACAGGAACCCGCCACAGCAGAGAGCAGCATTATGCCAGAGGCAGCAATTTCTGCTGTTGCAGTAGACTGGATTTTGACACTCTCAGACATTGCTGACAAAATAGTCAAGCTTTGTTACTTATCACGGAAATGAACCCATGCAGATGGAACCCAAAGTCAACATCCTCCTGGTAGATGATAAGCTGGAAAATTTACTCGCACTAGAGGCAATCCTAGAAAAACTAGGTGAGAATCTGGTGAGAGCTACTTCTGGGGAAGAAGCTTTAAGGTGTCTGCTGCATCAGGACTTTGCAGTGATTTTGTTGGATGTGCAAATGCCAGGGATGGATGGCTTTGAAACTGCGACTTTGATTCGCAATCGCGGGCGATCGCGTCACACGCCAATTATCTTTCTTACCGCCTTTAGCACCAGCGACCAAATGCTATTTAAAGGCTATGCTTTGGGTGCAGTGGACTATTTACTCAAACCAATAGATCCCAATATCCTCACTTCTAAAGTCACAGTATTCGCAGAACTATTTAAGAAAACAGAAGCCGTCAAGCTACAAGCAGCGCAATTAGTAGCCGTTAATGCCGAACTCAGGCAAAGTGAAGAGAGATTTCGTTCCCTGAGTACCTGCTCACCAGTTGGCATTTTTGAAATTGATACAGAAGGACGTTGTAGGTATACGAATCCGCGTTATCAGACAATTTGTGGTATGAAAGCGGCAGAGAGTTTAGAAAAGAGATGGCTGGAATCTGTTCATCCTGAAGATAGAGAACGAGCGGTTGTTAGTTGGTCTGGCTACATTAATGAAGGTCGTGACTACTCCGAAGAATTTCGCTTTCAAACTACTCATGGCAATGTTCGTTGGGTTCAGGTTCGTTCATCACCCATGCTTTCCAGTCAAGGGGAATTACTGGGATATGTGGGCACCCTTGAAGATATTACTGAACGCAAGCAAGCAGAAGAAGTCCGCGCTCAAGTAATTCGAGAACAAACGGCGAGACAGGAAGCAGAAGCAGCAAATCGGATGAAAGATGAATTTCTCGCTGTCCTCTCCCACGAACTCCGCACACCCCTAACTTCGATGCTTGGCTGGTCAAAAATCCTCCGCTCTAAGAAACTTGACGAGAAAGCCACTTCCCGCGCCCTAGAGGCGATCGAGCGCAACGCTACATCTCAGATGCAACTAATTGAGGATATTTTGGATGTATCAAGGATTATCCGTGGTCAGTTGCGATTAAATGTATGTGCTGTGAATTTGAACTCGGTGATGGAGGCAGCCTTAGAAGCAGTGCGTCCCTTGGCAGAAGCGAAAGATATTCAATTAAATACTGTCTTGGATACAACGGTTGGTTCAGTCTATGGCGATCCAGCCCGTTTACAGCAAGTTGTTTGGAATCTATTAACTAACGCCATTAAGTTTACACATAAAGGTGGTAGGGTAGAAGTCAGGCTGTCTACCTATTTTGGATTTTCAATTGACGATAGCCCTCTTTTAGCGAGTAATGGAGCGTCTTTGGGATTGGAATCTGAGAATGAAAACTTCAACTCTTCAAGCACTAATGAAAGCAGTAATCCAAAATCCAAAATCCAAAATCCAAAATTCCAATACGCCCAAATTCAAGTAATAGATACAGGCATTGGCATCAGTTCAGAGTTTTTACCGAAAGTATTTGAGCGCTTCCGGCAAGCAGACAGCACCACAACACGATCGCACAATGGACTAGGACTAGGATTAGCGATCGTTCGTCACTTGGTAGAACTGCACAAAGGCACCATCTCGGCCGAAAGTCCAGGCACAGAACAGGGAGCAACCTTTACTGTGAAGCTGCCATTGCTACAAGACAATCGGGGAAACAAAGCCAGTAGAGAAGCAGCAGGAGAAATTTCTCCCCCTGAAGTCTCTACTCCCCTTGCTGGATTAAAAGTTTTAGTTGTAGATGATGAAACAGATACCCGTAACTTTCTCAGTTTTATGTTTGAGGACTATGGGGCAGTTGCCACTGCGGTGGCGTCAGTGGATGAAGCATTAGCAGTATTAGAACAAGCAAAACCAGATATCCTGATTAGCGACATCGGTATGTCAGAGCAAGATGGTTACACGCTGATTCGTAAACTGCGTTCTTTAGAACCAGAAAAAGGCGGACGCATTCCGGCGATCGCTTTAACTGCATACACGCGAGACGAAGACCGCTTGCAAGCGCTTGCAGCCGGATTTCAACAGCATCTACCTAAGCCAATTGACCCCACGAAATTAATTGGTGTGGTTGTTAATGTATTGAAACTGCCTGTAGAAGTTCCGGTGAGTTAGTGGGGAGTGGGGAGTGGGGAGTGGGGAGTGGGGAGTGTGGGGAGATGGGGGAGTGTGGGAGATGAGGGAGATTAGGGGGATGAGGGAGAGGGGGGAGACAAGGGAGAAAAATTGCTACCATGTCCCCCTTGTCCTCTTCCCATGCCCAATCCCCAATCCCCAATCCCCAATCCCCAATCCCCAATCAAGAAGAAGTTACGGCATGTTTTTTGAGATCGTCTAGGGAAACTACTTCCAAAGCTCTAGGATGAGTTGCTGAAAGGATTACTGGGGGAGCAACGCCGGCATCGAGGGCTTCTTTCCAGCGAGAAGCACACAAGCACCAGCGATCGCCTTCTTTGAGTCCAGGAAAATTATATTCAGGAACAGGTGTACTCAGGTCATTGCCGCGCGATTTGGTAAATTCAAGGAATTCTTGTGTTACTTGGGCACATATGACGTGTGACCCAAAATCCTGGCCACCTGTACGACAAAAGCCGTCCCGGTAGAACCCAGTTATGGGAGAAGTGCAGCAAACTTCTAGGTCTCCACCAATTACGTTTGAATTCATTGCTTCACTTACATGAGTATGATATTGATTTTACCAATATCAGCTCATTTGTGAAGAAGAATTCAGAATTGATAACTCAGAATTCAGTAGGAATCAGAGTCCGACTCTTTGATGAATATTAGTTTTATCCGGATCGCCGCGCCCTCTTAAAACTGTTAGTTGCTTGCTGTATTTTGCTCATCGAGTTGGAGATCAAAATTACTCTCAAAAATTTTCCCTAATTTTCCGGAATCAATAATACTGGAGTGGTATTACATATCAGAGCAACGATAATTATACTGAACTTTTATAACTAACCTTAGGGGAATATAGCCCCATTTTTTCAAAAGCCTGGTCATTAAAACCGGGCTTTTGATATTTAATACACAAGTTATTTATAGGACTAATATTTTATTTTTGAAAAGATACGTAGTGGCGTGGCAAGACTAAAGTAGTGCATTAGCTTTCCTCCTGTGGGATGGGCGTCTCTGCCGTCCTAATTGGCGGGCAAGATGCCCGCCCCACAAGAAAATTTATTGCAACATTTTAGTCTTGACACGCCACTACAAATACTTAATTTTGTTCAAAAATCAAACCGGATTCCTATATAAAGTAAAAATCAAATTACCGTAGGGTCAGCTAACTGTGCGACCCTACATTATGGTTAAGTACAACGGTGGACTTACTTTGCCTTAATTGGTGTTAGAGCTACACCTTTGTAATAATGCCCCAAAATTTGTAGGTGGTTCACTCCTTGACGAGCCAAATTGTACGCTCCCCATTGACTCATGCCTAAACCATGACCGAAGCCAAGTCCTTGGAGGACAAAACTACCATCTGCTCCCTTGGAGATGCTAAAACGGGTACTTTTTAGTTTGAGCGCTGTCCGTACTTCTTCGCCCTGCAACACTTTTGTGCCTTTGTTGCCGACAATTTTCAAGACTTTGACACTCCTAAAAGGCGAGAATGTTTCTGGAATCATCGCCGTTACAGTGCCTACCTCAGGAAATTTAGCGCTAATTTCACTGGACGAAAAGGTTTTCACCCAATTACACTCTTTGATATTTTGGTCGTAGTCTTGAACAGCACGCAGGTAAGGTAAAGTGTTTCCCCAAACATCTTCCACATTTTCGGTGTGTCCGCCGGAACAAGCGTGGAAAACTGAGAGAATAATTTTGTTTTTGTAAGTTAGTACCTGGTTAGCTGTTTCATCAACTGCTTTGTAAGTAGCAGGAGATTCACTAATAACACCTTTGTAAATTTGCCAGCGATCGGGGGTGTTGCCTAAATCGTAAACGGGATTATTGCGCTGTTTTTCTCGTTCGTAAAGGGCATAAGTGCGGGCTGCGATCGCCTGGGCTTTCAAAGCTTCTTGAGGCCAGCTAGCATCCATTTCGCCACCAAGAACGCTGTAGAGATACTCTTGGTCATCAACCCAGTTAACAGCAGTTAAACCTTTTTCTGTGGGGACAACCAGAGTTCTACCCCGATACCAGCGATCGCCAATATAAACGAATCCTTTACCTGTCGGCTCAATCCAAAATAAACCAGACTGCCACTTATCTAAAGCCACTCCCCCAGGAACCGCTTGAGCATAAAATGCACTCATCGCCGGCAACTGTCCCAAAGTCCGGCCAGTGCTATCCTTAACAATCCCAGTTGTGGAACTGCCCACTTTTACCTGATTAACCCCCCTCTCAATTGCTACGCGCAAGATTACAGACGCTTGAGCTGGGGCAACCAAAGCTATCCATAAGAGGACACTTACCCACCAATGACGCACTTTAATCTGGGAAAATAAAGAGCCTAAGTAAAGTTGGAATTTCATGTTGATCATCTAATCATCACATTAGTATCTGTTTGACGCTCTGAATTATGGCGTCTACTACTTTAAGATGAGACACTTCTCCAACAGAGGAGGTTGCCACCTCCTACTAATTATGCATTTTGGTTTAGTTATGGGGTAGAAATTGGGGAGTGGGGAGTGGGGAGTGGGGAGATGAGGGAGATGAGGGAGATGAGGGAGATGAGGGAGATTATAAAAAAGCTTCCCACCCTTCCCACACCTCCCAATGCCCATTATTTTTTTGTAAAAAATCGTCTACGGTGCTGGTGGAGACTGCTACAGCTAAACCGTTAGCAATCATGGTATTAATGCCCACAACTCGACCGAGACAGTCAGCAAGTGGCCCTCCAGAATTACCAGGATACAGTTGCAAATCCGCTACAACCATACCTGGATTATTTGCATAAATAATTCCAGTTGTCACAGCACCACTGTCACCAAATGGATTACCCACTGCCAAAACTAATTCACCCACTCGTAGCGCCTCGGAATTACCAATGGTTGCAGCGGTTAAATCTGTGGCGACAATTTTTAGGGCGGCTAAATCATGCTGTGGGTCAAACTTTACGCGCACTGCATCAAATACCTGTCCATCTGACAGTTTTATAGTTGGGCGATCGCTAATTGCTACCGAAATTTTTGGGGTTAGAGCCTCGCTCTTTGAGGGCGACTTTAAAAAACGTTCAGACGATTATTAGAGATGATGTATAATGTAGTCAGGAGGCAACACAAGTGTTTAACCTGACTTACGAATTTAAGCTCAAGCCAACAGAAAATCAAATAGGTATGTTTGAAGAATGGTTGGAAACCCATAGACGAGTTTACAACTATGCTTTAGCAGAGCGTAAAGATTGGTACAAGTCTCGTAGTTGTCAAGTAAACGCTTGTAGTCTTGATAGTTGCTATATTATTCCCGCCGATGCACCCCGTCCAACTTTTGCAAGTCAATGTAAATCTCTGACTGCTGCACGTAAGGTAAACGAGTTATTAAAACGTGTCAATGCTCAGTCTTTACAGCAGACGTTGAGGCGACTAGAAAAAGCTTTCGTCTCTATGTGGGAGCAAAATCATGGGTTTCCAAGGTTCAAAAAACCAGGAAGGATGGGGTCTTTCTCATTTCCACAATTGGGGGCAAATCCATTAAATAATGGCTATGTCAAATTACCCGTGATTGGCGAAGTTAAAATCCGACAATCACGGGATATTCCAAATGGTGGGGTAATCAAGCAGGCTCGTGTGGTGAAGCGGATATCTGGATGGTACGTGATGCTAACCGTTCAATGGGATGTATGTATACCTCAAGTTGCACCGCATGGGGAATCAGTAGGAATTGATGTCGGATTAACTAGTTTTATTGCAACTTCTAACGGGCTAAGTGTCAAACGTCCGAGGTTTTTTGTAGACGCCGAACGCAAGCTGAAATTGCTGCAACAGCGTGTCTCTAGAAAACCTATGGGGTCGAACAATTGGAAGAAAGCTCAAAAGAAAGTTGCCTCACTGCATGAGTACGTTGCTAACTGTCGTAAGGACTGGCATAGAAAACTGTCTCATCAAATCTGCAACGATGCCGGAATGGTGTTTGTTGAGGACTTAAATTTAGTTGGCTTGTCTAGGGGAATGCTGGGTAAGCATTGTTTAGATGCTGGGTTTGGGCAATTCTTCAACATTCTTGAACAGACTTGTTTTAAACGCGATGTCTATTTTCAAAAAGTAGATAGTCGCAAGACAAGCCAGATTTGTCCAAGTTGCGCTATTGAAACAGGAAACAAAGAGTTATCACAGCGTATTCATGTTTGTTCAAATTGCGGCTATACCACCGATAGGGACGTGGCAGCCGCTCAAGTAGTTCTCGTTCGGGGACTTGCAGCCGTAGGGCATACGGTCAAGATGCTTGCTGAGGGTAAATTCGTTGGAATCCCCATGAAGCAAGAATCTTCGCCCTTATAGGGCGGAGAGTGTCAAATGGGCATTAGTGATAATTAGTCCGTCAGACCGCCAAATCACACCAGAACCAACTCCTAAAGAACCACTTTGTACTTTGACAGTACTATCGCGTAGCTTAGCAGCCACTTGTGTCAATTCAGTAGCTATATCAGTTAATGTTGTGTTTGCCATGTTTTTTAACTTCAAACTTCCGAAATAGGTCGTTCGCCAACTACGATCGCTAACTCAATTAACACGCCACCCCGTACAATTTGTACATTCACGGTTTGACCAATGCGATCGCTATTATTGAGCAGCCCTAGCACATCACCTGTATCACTCACAGTTACGCCATCGAATGTCACCAAAACATCGCCAAGCAGCACACCTGCATTGTCAGCCGGTCCGGAAGGCTCAACATTAACGACAATTACCCCGGTGGCAGAAGTTAAATTCAGAGCTGTTTTGAGATTATTTGGTAAGCGTACAGGTTGCATTCCTACACCCAAGTAGCCTTTAGAAATGCGTCCTTTTGTGATTAATTGATTAACCACGCGATCGACTGTAGCAGCGGGAATAGTCAAAACCGTACCACGCCGTCCTGATGTATTCATACCTACAACATTCCCAGCGGCATCTACAAGCGGCCCGCCTGCAAAGCCAGAGTAAAGGGTGATATCTGGGCGAATGAACTGGTCAATATTACCGCCACTCATACTCCGCCAAGCACCACTAACTACACTCACCGCACCCATGGCCGCCCGCAAATCACCTCCGCTACTTCTTCCTAGTCCTAGTACCAGATGACCGACTTTGAGCGTTTTGGCATCACCAATTTTTGCCACAGGTATTTCTGCATTTTCCAGTTGAAAAACAGCGATATCAGTAGTAGAGTCATGGCCGAGGAATGTTACTGGCGCAGTGTGTCCATTTGATAGAGTAACAGTGATGTCATCATAGCGCTGGAGCGACTCATCAGAGGTAATAATAATCCCATTACGCCAGTGAATGCCACTTGGGGAAACACGAGTACCCCCATTTACCGCAACTACAGCATTTCCAGCCTGTTCTACGGTGTCGGCTAAGCTGTTAGATAAAGCCAGTAATGAAGACATAAGATTTTCTCGCCAACCTTCTTAGATGTTCACATCGTGCCGCTTTCTACACAGAGATGACATCGGAAAAATGGGGAGAACTGATCCTAGAAAAATGGGTAGGGTTTGTCATTGTGAATGCTGTTAGCGGTAGCGGGGCGTTTAGCCCGTTAGGAGTTAACCCGGATTTCTCACGCATAGTGTAGGCTTCAGGGGAAGAGGAGTGTGGGGAGTGTGGGAAGTGTGGGGAGTGTGGGGGGTAAGACTTCTTCCCCATCCTCCCACACCCCTTGGATTTCTCACTTGTGAGAAATCCAGGTTAAGAGTATTCTCCCCCTGCCTCCCTACTCCCTACTCCCTACTCCCTACTCCCTACTCCCTTTTTCAATAAAATTACCTCACTGAATAATGCATATCAAATCAACAGAAATTAACTTGCTCACTCCATCTAACAAATTACCTCTATATAACAAGAGAATTTTAGTTACAGCACCAAGAAATTATGCTTGTAGGTTGTCTGAACAAATCATCAAAAAAGGTGGTTTACCTGTTTTGATGCCTACTATCGAAACCTGTTATTTATCAAACTATACTCAGTTAGACACCGCTCTGAGCCACATAAAAGAATTTGATTCGATTATCTTTACAAGCAGAAATGGAATCACTGCATTTTTTCACCGGATGAATGATTTAGATATTCCCGTATCTGTGCTAGAAAATTGTCAATTATGTGCATTGGGAAAAGATTCCGAAAGCTTATTATCTTTTAGTGGCAAAGTGGATTTAATTCCCAGAGAATCTAGCCCAAGCGGAATTGTGGCTGAATTAAGCAAACTTGGGCGGATTCACGAAAAAAAAGTGCTGATACCTGCTCCGGAGGTTGTGGGTTTGCCGGAACCTAATGTTATACCCAATTTAATTACAGACTTAGAGAATTTGGGCATCGAAGTAACTCGCGTACCTACTTATGTTACGCAGGGTTTAGATAAAAATATGTACAGTATTGAATTAAACCTGATTCGTCAAGGAAACATCAATGTAATTGCTTTTAGTAGCACAGCGGAAATAGAAAGCTTTTTGAGAATGGTCAACTCCCCAAGGGATTACGGTGATTGTGCGATCGCCTGTTTTGGCCCCTATACAGCAGCCAATGCTCAAAAGTTGGGAGTCAACGTTTCTATAGTGTCTGAGGATTATAGTTCATTTGAGGGATTTGCAGAAGCGATCGCCACATTTTTGGCTGTCTGATTTTCGTGTCCAGCTTCTGGTACATGTAAACTAGCTCCACTACCTGCTACTTGAATTTACAACACTCAACCACAATTAACTCTAGACTCGCAGCACATAAACCCGTAGTATCGAAAATGGAGTTTATATTAGTTAGGGATTTTTACATGGCAACTTACAAGGTCACATTAAAGACCCCAGATGGTGAAAAAACAATTGAAGTTGATGAAGATGACTACATCCTAGAGATTGCTAACGAGGAAAACGGCCTCGACTTGCCCTACTCCTGTAACGCTGGTTCTTGCTCTACCTGCGCCGGGAAGCTGATTTCAGGCGAAGTTGACCAAGACGATCAGAATTTCTTAGACGACGACCAACTTGACGCGGGATGGGTGCTTACCTGTGTGGCTAAGCCCCTTTCTGATTGCGTCATCCAAACCCATCAAGAAGAAGCGCTCCAAAACGCTTAACTAAGAAATCTGGATTTAATAAAGAGCAAGTTTGTCGGGTGCGTTACGGACATTCTTCCTAACGCACCTAAAATCTCAAGTGGTGCGTTACCCTACGCGATAACACAACGCTCTTTGGGTGACGCTCCTTCTGGAGCGAGACGCTTCTCTACGAGAGGCTCCGCCAACGCGAAGGTGGCTAAGGCTGCGCTAAAACCAGTCGCCTACAAAAGGAAACCTTCTGGCATCACTGGTTCACAAGTTACTACAACTTTGGCAACCAAAGCAGCGCACTAGCTCGCTTACAAGATTTAAAATTTTGCCCTTTCCTAAAAAACCTGTATAGGCTCAGCAAATAAGACAAAAAAGCGCTCCCTTTTGGAGAGCGCTTTTTATTACGTTTAATATCATGTTCGGTGATACCAATTTTGTTATGAAGTTGCATAGAATGAGAAAGCTAAAACCTTTGTTTGGCAATGTCTACCTTTGCTTTTGACGCATATCAGGTGTTCCTGTAATATAGGGTATCTATGTGGATACATGATGTAGCAAAAACCGCATGAACGATTTCCTCGATCGCAAACTCTCCAAACGTTTTCGCACCTTCGATGACGATCGCAACGGCTTTATTGAGCGAAGCGACTTCGAGGTGTCAGTTGCGCGTCTAGCTGAAGAATTCGGTCATGAATCTGAATCTCCTGCCCGACAACGGCTGCTCGATGTCTGCTTAGGCTTGTGGGATCACTTATTGCAAGTCGCCGACACAAATACCGATGGGCGCATTAGCGAGGCTGAGTATAAAGCAGCGTTCGCGCTGGGACTGCTAGAAACCCCCGAAGCGTTTGACCAGGGGTACATACCTTTCCTTTGCGCCATTATGGATATTGTTGACCAGGATGGCGACGGGAAGCTCACCGTCACTGATGAGATCCGCTGGACTGGTGCTTTAATGCACCTATCCGAACAGGATGCCCGCGAGGTATTCCGCCGCCTTGACAAGGACGCGGATGGCTTCATCACCACCCATGACCTCCTCGAAGCTATCCGCGCCTATTACTTCGATGAATCGCCGGATTCTCCCGGCTATTGGCTGCTTGGTCCCCTCGATTCATAACTCCTAAAGACCTGCAACAGGTTTATACATCTCGAATTTTTAAATTCCTCGTGATTATAGCTAGCTTTTAACCTTATTTTGCCACTCTAACAAAGGAAAAGTAGAAATCAGGGTGAGTTAGGAAAGTAAAAATTGAAGCTTTTCGACTAAATATTTACAACAGTATACTCATGATGCAGGCGATCGCTAAAACATCGGAGGCTAGTAACCCATGTCTTACTACTGGTACAATCTAGCCAATAAATCAGAATTCTTGGAGTTTTGTTATACAACTCCAGTCAACTTCCATAACCATACAGAATAATCAGGATCGCCACCATGTTTCATCGAGTTCCGGAAAAACAAATGCATTTTGTTAGATGGCTGCTCGTTATTGGCTGGATTTTACTTATTTTATCGTTATTTTACGACCCGATTTCGCCATATTTCACGCAGCCTACTAGTGAGTGGAGTATTTTCCGTCTCAATCCGAATCTCTTAGACCCAACGAAATGCCAAGAGGTTGTCACAGTCCAAGGAAAGTGTGTTGATGTGAAACCTTTTGCATTAGGAGCCAAAATCTTTTGGGGAATTGTAGTTCCTTGTGGAGTATTGATTATCTTTGTTTTAGGACATGAAACATGGCGGCGGATTTGTCCGTTATCTTTTCTATCACAAATTCCGAGAGCGTTAGGTAAGCAGCGTCAACGCAAAATCACTAATCCTCGCACAGGAGCAGTGCGCTATGAACTAGCTAAAATAGCGAAAGATTCTTGGCTTGGCCGCAATCATTTATACTTTCAATTTGGCTTTCTTTGCGTTGGTCTTTGCTTGAGAATTTTATTTATTAATGCCGATCGCCTATTTTTAGGATCTTTTATTATTCTGACAATTCTATCAGCAATATCGGTAAATTATCTGTTTGCTGGTAAAACTTGGTGTCAATATTTTTGTCCTATGGGTCCCGTGCAGATGGTCTATAACGGGCCAAGGGGATTGTTAGGAAGTGAGGCTCACCAAGGTCAAAAACAGATTGTTACTCAGTCTATGTGTCGGACATCAGATAAAGATGGTAATGAAAAAAGCGCCTGTGTTAGCTGCCAATCTCCTTGTATGGACATTGATGCAGAACGGTCTTACTGGGAAATTTTTAACAAGCCAGGTCGGAGAATAGTTCAATACGGCTATGTGGGACTAGTCATCGGTTTTTATCTTTACTATTTTTTGTATTCTGGCACTCTTGATTACTACTATTCGGGAATTTGGAGTCATGAAGAAAATCAGTTAGCAACTCTTTTAAATCCAGGATTTTATATTTTTGGTAGGCCGATTCCGATTCCGAAATTAGTTGCAGTTCCTCTGACTATTGGGGCTTTTGTCGCAGCCAGTTACTTCTTATTATTGAGGGTAGAAAAAGAATACAAAGCTTATTGGCAACGGATTAATAAACCTCTCAGTAAACAACAGGTACAACACAATATTTTTGCAATTTCTACCTTTGTAGTTTTTAATTGTTATTTCTTATTTGCTGGTCGTCCCATACTCAAACAACTACCAAATCTCATAGAGCTAGGATTTAACGCTTTAGTCATTCTCGTCAGTACATTGTGGCTGTACAGGACACTCAACCGCAGTGCAGAAACGTATTCGCGGGAAAGTCTTGCAGAAAGTCTGCGTCGTCAGTTGGCTAAATTAACAGTTGATTTCTCTAAATTCTTAGAGGGTCGGTCAATGGCAGATTTGAAACCAGATGAGGTGTATGTTCTTGCTAAAGTACTGCCCAGTTTTAGTAAAGAATCTAGCTTTCAGGTTTACAAAGGATTGCTGCGCGAAGAATTAGAACAAGGAAATGTAGAGCCGGCAAATAGCTTAGACGAACTCAAACAAATCCGTTTGGAATTAGGACTTAAGGATGAAGAACACTTCAATATATTGACAGAATTGGGAGTAGAAAACCCATCTTTATTAGATCCAACTAAACGCAGAAGTCGGGAAAATCAGTTAAGAATTGAAAGCTATCGGCAAGCTTTAGAACTACAATTGTTAGATTTAATCGAGATGGGAGTTCCTTTGCGTCAAGCACTCCAGCGCCGAGACAAGCAAATTCAAGCCCTGAAACAAGAGTATGGCATTACAGCAGAAGAAGAAGCACAAATTTTATCCCAAATGATTGATGAAAACAGTGCTATTCTCCGCAAAGCAGAGATACTACTTACACAGTTAAAGGAGTTAACTGTCCGCTACAAAGCTTTAAGTAATTTTCCAAGTCATCAAGCACCCGTGTTTGTCTTGCTGCGATTAGTCGCTATTGAAAATAAACAACTAATTATCACCAAGCAATTATTGAGTATTCTCGAAGTTTTGCAAGATGCGCCGGAAGCTGTGAAAATAGCTAGTGCCATTGGCATACTTGCAGAAAATGTATTGCCAAATATCCTGAATGAAGCTAATAATACTTGGCGGTGGCAAGAAAGAATTGCTGAGGAAGCGATCGCACTTCTGCAACCCGATGATTTAGAATTAGCAGCAACCTTTGATACTCCAGCACAGATAGTTGATGACGAAGCACCGACGCAAATATTTGTTGCTGGACAACCAATACCAAAGGTGATATCAGCCAATCATCAACCCTTTGTGATTGATGTTCTGAAAGAACTTTCGCAAGAACTAGAGCCACTCATCCAAGCAGCTGCACTTTACGCCCTAGAGCAACTCGACCCACAGCAAGGCCGCGAACAAGCACGCCAGTTACTCAACTCCACAAAACCCGGAGATTGGCTAGTGCAGGAGACAGCAGAAAATATTTTGGGTCTGGATGAAGGACAGGCTGCTACTTTGTTGCAAACTCTCATGGCTGAAGTGAAGGTGGAGGGAAAAATACAACAGCTTGTCTTTCAGCAATCAGCGGTGCAAGTGGGACGTAGTTTAGCAAATGATATTATCTTGCCCAATGCCAGAGTATCTCAGCACCACGCGATATTTCATCTTGACGAGCAAGAAGTGAGATTAACGGCGCTCAAAAGTGCCTATGGCTTACGTATTAATGATAAACGCATACAAAATGATACAGTGCGTCTCCAGCTAGGAGATGTGATTCGGTTTAGCCCAGCAGAGGAACCAGCCATAACTGTGAGTTGGGAAAAGCAATCGCCAGTAGACTCAGCAGTAGCGAAAGAAACTTTCAGCACCCTGGATAAGCTGTTATTGATGTTTGAAACCAGTCTTTTGCGAACGGTGAAGCCGGAAGCGATGCTCGAACTGGCTCGCAAGGCTGAGATTCGAGTTTACCGTCAAAGAGAAATTATCTGTAAGGCTGGAGAACCATCTGATGAATTGCTGTTGTTGATCGATGGTGAAGTTGATGTAACCGTTCTGCAAGGAGATATTGAGGTTGTCGTCAACACAATTCGGTCAGGCGAAACTATTGGTGAAATGGGAGTTTTGACTAGGCAAGTGCGATCGGCAAATGTAGTTGCCAAGGCTGAAATCAATCGAGTTTTGGTCATAGAGGCGAAGGATTTTGAGACACTGTTACGCAATGATTCGGAAGTGTCGAGGAGTTTGTTGCTGAACATGATTGGTCGTCTGCAAAGGTTAACTGCACAAGTTAAAGAAAGTCAGAAGTGAAAAGGGGATTGGGGATTGGGGATTGGGGATTGGGGATTGGGGATTGG
>NZ_JACJSJ010000077.1 GCF_014698115.1 Nostoc sp. FACHB-973 | reverse complement strand
TTAAAGCTAGGGGACAGAAAGGTAACTACAGTACTCAGCGTGTAAAATTTAACTTTAATTGCTCTGGTTAAATTTTCGTTACATACCTATAAATTTTTCTGCCTACCTACTTATATCTAGAGATCTAGATAACTGGCGATTTTACCGATTTAACAAGAGTATTACACAGACAGTCCGAGGCAATTACAATTAAGACTAGGCATACTGAAAGAGGGAGAAAACTTTAGAACACTCCCTGCCCAATTGGCGTGAAGGTGATTAAGCAACAATGAGACGTAAATCTACTGGTAGATCGGCTACTACTTCTAAACCCTCTGCTTTCCAATCCCCTATGTTTAACCTCTTCACTATTGCAATTATGGGAGGGGTGCTAATTTTGGGAATTGGCATTGGCATTGCTTTTAGTTCTACAACCACGTTAGCTCCATCAAATGTGGCTTCCCGTGAATTCATTGATACCAAAGCACCGAATCCTGAGATTTGTGTGCAGTATGGGGCAAGTGCGATGGTGATGGACGCTAGACTGTTCGTGACTCTCAACCCCTTCAATGTCTATGTTTCTCAGCCGAGTATGCGTCCTGGATGCGTGATCCGACAAAATAACTGGGCACTTTTAGAGCAACGTAAACTGGTGACATCTGACCAAGTAAGAGATTGCAAGAATCGCTTAAACACGTTTGGTTTTACGGGTAACTTGGACAGTGACAAACCTGATATTAGATGCATATATCAGAATGAAGCTGCTCAAAACTTCTTCACAGCTCAACCAGGAGCAGTTGGAACACCTCAGGAAACGGATAGATTTTAGATTTGGGTATGGGGCATGGGGCATTGGGCATTGGTTATTTCTCCCCCTGCCTCCCCTGCTCCCTTATCTCCCCACTCCCCACTCCCCACTCCCTATCTACTTTTAGGAAGCGGCTGGCCAAACTCAATGACTTGGGGGTTGCGAACATTGGGGGCTGTTGGGACTGGAAATTCAGAGACACCGAAAGTAGGAATGCTATTCAATGTACCGGGTTGATTTGGGAAAGAAGGAGGGGGAAGAATAAAACTGGGTTGTTGAGAGGGTGTATTGGGGGTCAGGGGAGGTACAGTTACAAAAGGTTGAGTTGAGTTAGTGATAGTTGTTGAGGGTAGCTGACTTGATATAGGCGGAGCTGTGAGTAGGGGCGGTTGTGAGTCAGGAGTAATTACGGGTAGATTAGTAGGCGGTTGTGAGTTAGTAGTAATTACGGGCAGCTTAGTAGGCGGTGTTTGAGGTGGTTTTTTGGATGAGGGTGCTGAGTTTGCCGGTTTTACGGCAGTGCTTCTACCAGAAATGATAGGACGTAATACCCAGCGAGTGGGGTTTTTTCGGGAAAGTGGTTGCAGTTGTACCTGTTTGGGATTTAAAACAGTTCCTGGTGCTAAATCTAGAACAATACGTGTGGCGTTTTCATTGAGTTGAGAAACACGAATGCTTTTGATGGCTCCAGAATAATTTTGTTGGGTGGTAATATTGCCCAATTTAGTATTCGGTAAATCTACAACCAGGCGAGGTGGTTGAGCTAAGTAGAAATAACGAGGGGTTGTGGCTGTTGAGAGAGTGATTTCGAGCTGCTGTGTTTTGGGGAAAAAACGCCAATTATCTAGCTTTGCCACTGGTGTAGCAGCAATGGTGGAAGTTTCAAGGGCGATCGCTGCATAAAAACCAAATACACTGAAGCTAAGTAGCTGTTTGCTCCAGTGGCAATCCCAGGTCTTTAATCTCTGAGCCATTTTTAATTATGCCTTTGATATTGAGTTCTGAGGAATTTCTAGTATAAGCTATGAATTAAATTATACTTTTAACTTTTGATAGCAGAATTCAGAATTCAGAAGTCAGAATTAAAAAAAGCTCTTGGCTTGGCTTTGAGAGTGAAGTTGTGGATAATTGAGGGAGCAGTGGGTAGGAGGAGATTAGGAAGAAAAAACTCTTCACTCAGCACGGGCTAAATGCCCCGCTACCGCTAACAGCACCCCCAATGCTCTAATGATTGTTGGACTTCTGAGATTTTTCCTCAATTTTTTCTGGCACAGCAGTAAATTTTAGAGTTTGTGGGATGCCATTGAGAGTTAATTGCCCTGGTATACTACCTCTCTCTGCTAGTTGCATTTGAATTGTGACTGAGTTAAGAGGATCGTTCTGGGAGTCAGGGATATTACAAAGGATTGATCTATTAATTTTCCCAGATAAATTTAACTGTTGATTTTTCAAGATGCCTGTCAGAGAGTGCTTTTCGTCAATATCGTCGTTAGCGTTTGCTGGTAATATAGAGGCATTTAAGTAAATACCTGACTGCTGAATATTTAATGTCAGGGTGTCTGATTTTTCACAGTTGGGCAAATTTTCAGCTAGTGTTAGACGATAGCGATCGCTAACCTTAGGCGGAGCTTTGAGATTGCTTTCCCCATAAACTGTGACAGCTTTAAACAGCAGTAGCACTGAACTGATGGCTACTCCGTAAAAAGCTAAAGATTTGAAGTTGAAATGATTCACGATCTCAACTCCTGAGTTGTTGGCTCTTGATTACTAACCTCAGGAATCAGGGAAGCCAGATGAGCAGTGACTTGACTGTACCGGCGGGTAATCAAGAGGGAAGAGCGACATTGAATGGCTAATTGGTCTGTATATCTTCCCAAGGTTTGACGCTCAATACCCCAAGTGCGACTGGTGCCGGCAATTGTCAAGTCTACATTTTTCGAGGCTTCGACTACGGCTTGGATGGGATCTGGGGCTTGGACAACTTTAATTTCTATGCGATCGCGTACACTACTTGGTAATTGCTCGATCATCATGTCCAGTTCATAACTCAATTCATCTTTGAGGCGATTTTCTGGTAAAACGTGTAAAATCTGCAACATACAAGTTTCATGATTGATTAGCAGTCTCAAAGCAAGTATTAATGCTAAATCATCGTGGATATTTGCAGAATAAGGCACTAACAAGCTTTCTAATCGCTCACTTCCTCGGTCTACAAACACTGCTACATCCACTGGCGCAGTAGTAAGAATTTGACCAACTCTTCCCCCTAAGCGGTTGCTACTAAAGGCTGGGCGATGCCATCCCACGAGAATTAAATCAACTTGGTCTAATGCGGCAATCTGTGCTGTTTCCCGTGCAACATTGCTGGATGTGCGAACTATGGGATGCACGTAAGAGCGTGTTTCTGGAGGTTCGAGAGTATTAATCAATTCTTGTAGCTGCTGGCGGCGCTGGGCGATTAATCGATCTGCTTCAACTGGGGTACTCTCAAAGGCATAATCTTCTTCAAATTCAATCAAGCTGAGGGGATGAACAACAGCCTGTTGTCGATAGTTGAGAGCGATGCCTACGGCGGGCTGCGCCAAGGCTACTGCCAACTGTACCAAACCTTTTTGGGTATTTGGATTAGCTACTGGTACTAAAATCCGGTAGGAACGAGGGTGAGTTTCATTTTCAGCAGTGATATGTTCTGTATCTAGATTTATTTCGGTTTCTGCTTCTGACTCCGGTTCTACTAAATCTAACCTGATCAGCTTTTTCGGATAAGTCCATTCCAACAGTGGCGAGGTCATAAATGTAGTTACCAGCGCCATAATTACCAGCATGGTAAATATTAACGGGGAAATTACTCCTAATTCCAGACCAATATTTAGCACTATCAACTCTGTCAAGCCGCGAGTATTCATTAACCAACCGAGTGCCGAGGCTTCCCGTTTATTAATGCCACTGACACGAGCCGCGATATAAGTGCCAAAATATTTACCTACGATCGCTACTGCTAAAACCAATGCACACAATAGCCATAATTCTGGACGATTCAACAAGCCAATCTGCGTCCGCAAACCACTGTAGGCAAAAAATATTGGCAGCAAGAATATTAGAACAAAATCTTCGGTTTTTACTGCCAATTCCCGCACTAAATCTTCATCTTTGGGCATTGCTGCGCCGAGTAAAAATGCTCCAAAGATTAAGTGAATGCCAATTAATTCAGTGATTAATGCAGATGCAACCACTGCCATGTAAATCCCAGCTAACACTAATTGGCTGAGGCGTCCCGCACGCTGATAATGTTTGGCAAGTCCTTGGAGGAACCAACGTCCCACCGTCAGCATGAAGCCGATGTAGACTATGCTTTCAATAATTGTGGGTACTGCACCAGCAAAATCGCCAGTCCGAGCTACAGCGATCGCTACTGCTAATAAACACCAAGCTGTGACATCATCCACCGCTGCACAAGTTAACGCTAACGTTCCTAAGCGCGTTCCTTGTAAATTACTCTCAGTAATGATTCGTGCCAACACTGGAAAAGCAGTAATCGACATCGCCGCGCCCAAAAATAAGGCGAAGGCGGTAAACGATACACTAGCGTTGGAAACCAGAGGATAAAGCACCACCGCTAGTAATGTTCCTAAGGAAAACGGCACCAAAATACTGACATGAGAAGTTAAAACTGCCACTTCTAGCTGACCGCTGAGGTATTTTGGATTTAGTTCTAACCCAATCAGAAACATGAAAAATATTAGTCCCACCTGAGACAAAACATTTAGAAAAGGAATAGTTTCTGGTGGAAATAAGGTAACTGCTACATGGGGAGCTACTAAACCAAATAAAGATGGGCCTAGCATAATCCCAGCGACAATTTCACCAATTACCAGCGGTTGCTTAATAGAACGAAATCCTAGCCCTACTAGCCGTGAAAGTCCAATAACAATCAGTACCTCAACCAGAACGAGAATAACTATGTGCATGGTTTCCTCAAGAGTAACTATCTGGTTTCCCTAAGATAATTGTTTAAAAGACTGGAAAATGTCAACCCCTGCTCTTACCGAGAGACTACACAAATTAGAAATTCAGAATTCAAAATTCAGGCATTAACACCTGCATAAATCAATTTATAGCCTTGTACGATTAATTAGGAATTACGAATTATTCGGTCAAGTTTGTAATATCACCCAAGGTTAATTTGTGCTTGTTTGTGATGTCAGTTGCTGTTAGTTGGAAAGGGAGTGGTAAGTATGGAATCTGAACTAGTGTAATCCAATCAATTGCAAAATGCTGTCAGTACTACTATTAGCTTTTACTAGTTAGAGCTTCATAATTTACCTAATAATTAGGTAATTATTATCAGGAATTGATTGTTAATTTTCTATTGAGATTGACTTAAGCGGTAGATTTATCATAGCTTGTGCCGTGCAACAAAAAGGCAATCAAGGGTGATGCCATGAGTGTAGTAACTACAGCCATAATAACCATGATAGTGAATAAAGTGGGGGTAATTATACCTTGTTCAAGACCAATATTGAGGATGATTAACTCCATTAAACCGCGAGCATTCATCAGAGCGCCGATAGTTGCTGATTCGCGCCAATTTTCTCCTGCTAATTTTGCTGCCAACATACAAGCAATGCCTTTACCGATAATTGCGATCGCCAAAATTAACAGGGTAATTCCCCATAATGCAGGTGTGTTTACTAGTCCGATTTGTGTGTTCAATCCAGAAAACACAAAAAATATCGGCAGCAAAAAAGAAGTGGTGAAAAATTCTGTATATTGGCGAATTTGTTGAGCGAATTCCCCGCGTGGTGTTACTGCTCCCAACACAAATGCACCGAATATTGCATAGATACCTGTGATATCAGTAAACCATGCACAAAACATCAAAACTATCAAGAATAAAGTCAAAGTTTGTCTACTCACACCTGCATCACGTTTTGTCATGCGGGTGAAGACTTTAAGTACACGTTGCCCGATAAAAATAGCAAAAAGCACGTAGCAAATGCCACCACCAATTGCTAAGATGGCGATGTTGATGGAATTTTTCACACTAGCAAGGACGATCGCCAATAAACACCAAGCAACTCCATCATCCACCGATGCTGCGCCTAAAGCCAAAGTCCCGAAGCGAGTTTGTGCAAGTCCGCGCTCGTAAAGAATCCGAGCTAACATCGGAAAAGCCGTGATTGTCATCGACGCGCCCAGATATAAAGCCGCCGACCAAGGCACTACTTTTGATTGAAAGAAATTGCCATTGTGGTATAACCAAAAAGAAGCGATCGCTCCTAAGATAAAAGGAGTAATAATCCCGGCAGCAGATAACAAACCAGCACTTTTGATATGGTGTTTTAAGAGTTTTGTGTTGAACTCTAAACCAATCAAAAACATATAAATTGCCAATCCAATTTGACTGATGGCATATAAAATCGACATCGATGGATTGGGTATCTTGTCTCCTAAAGCAGTAATAATCGGCAGCTTGGGAAATAGCCATTGCTGGAAATCTGGTGCAATCAAACCTAGAAGTGATGGCCCTAGCATCACACCTGCAATCATCTCGCAAACAACATCAGTTTGACCAAGATAGCGGCGTCCTAAAATCGTAACTATGCGACAAGTGGCTAAAATTACCGTGAGTTGTAGAAAGAGTCGAATAACCAGATCAAAATTTGACATTGTATTTTATTGAGCAGAAATTAAATCTGAGTAAGGTAGATAATAATACAGATATATTTTTTTAGCACAGTAATCCTCATAAGTGCCAAATAGAATACAAAGGTAGGGGCGCACAGCTGTGCGCCCCTACGATTATCTGTATTCTATTGTGTTAAAAATTGCTCTAAGACACGGCTACAGACACAAGTATTTAGAAACGTAGATAAAATGTAACTATTAACAATTAAAAATTACAACCACTCTCCACCCCGGAAACGCCAACGGAGAAATATAATTCGCATCAGGCTTTGGGAAGTAATAAAAACTGCTAACCAGACGACGCTATAGTGCAATAAAAAATCTGTTGCTGACAGTTCTTCCTTAGGTAAAGGTATTGGTAAGAAGCCAAACAGTTTAATTCCACAAAATACAAATATTAATTCCCAAATCCCAGCTAAAACTTGATAAACTGCCGGCCAATCTCTGTCCCAGCGGAATTTTTGGAGATAGTTATAAAGCACATCCCAACCTAAACCAAAGATAGCAACATAACCAAGTATCCAAAAATAAACTGAGTTAGCACCAGAACCAATCAAACCAATTGCAAAGGGTAAAGATACGAGTACGCCTACAGTTGCCAGTAATAATAATCGAGTTTGCCAGCGGCCAAATAAAGTTGGTGTCATAGGAGTAATTTTAGATTTTAGATTTTAGATTTTAGATTTTGGATTTTTGTTTCAATCCAAAATCCAAAATTCAAAATCTAAAATTGGCACGGTTTTAGGTGGTAATCAAATTTAGAGAATGATAACTTGCGATCGCATCCCAATTTATGACATCTTCTAACAAGGCTTGATAACCTAGTGTATTGGGATGAAGTCCGTCATCACTCAAGCGTTTGAGACGCCAAGCTTCACCGCGTTCCATCCACATATCAAAAATATCTAAATAGGGAATTTGCCGTTTATCACAAGCAGTGCAAGTTGCTTCTTTGTAACGATACTGATCTGCATGATTATAGTAAAAACAATCTAAAAATGGCATCTTAGCTTCATCAACTGGCACCATGCCCACGAATAACACAGGACAGAGTTGCTGTGCCAAATCTAAGAGAGAAGCGATTTCCTTTTCAAATACGGTGAAATCTGTGTAAATTCGTCCATCGGGACGCGTCAAACGTGCTGAGTCATTGACGCCTACTGATAAAATAATCAAGTCAGGAACCCGATTTCGCAGTTCACCACGATGGCGAAATTCAACTTCTAGCCTTTGGGCTACTTGTTGCGTGCGATCGCCCCTGACCCCCAAATTATAAAGAACATGACCCGCACTATCCGGCAACATCCACCATCGCCGTAGTTGCTCAATCCAACCCCCTTTTTCCGGGTCGCCAAATCCATATATTAAGCTGTCCCCCAGTGCGACAATCTTCATTGGCTGAAAGTGTTTTGGTGGTACAGACAGCTGCATTGAGGAAGATGCTGAAAATGTTTGCATTTAAGAACTATATTTTATATCTATTCAAGATTCTATACATTTCTATACCATACATGGCTATCTTTAAAGATCCAAGCATCTATACGGTTTGTTGTTATTGATGTGGTTGTAAGGTTAATATTGCCGCAGTTGCGGCTTTGAGGTTGACGGTTGCGGCTTTGAGATTAAACATTGAGCCTTTGAGGCTGACGGTTGTGGCTTTGATGCGGAAAATTGCGTCTTTGAGGCTGACGGTTGCGGTTTTGAAGTTAAACGTTGAGCCTTTGAGGCTGACGGTTGCGGCTTTGATGCGGAAAATTGCGGCTTTGAGGCTGACGGTTGCCGCTTTAATCCTCGAAATTGCGTCTTTGAGGCTGACGGTTGCATCTTTGATCCTGGAAGTTGCGGTTTTGAGGCTCAAGTTTGGAGTTTGATACTGAAAATAGCATAGCGATGTCTACGACGGGCTACGCCTACGCTCCATGTTTCAGGTTATTTTAGGGATAATCGCCCTATCCCCTCTAAATTTACCCATCTGATTTTTCTATAATCTCTAATAATTCCTCTTTGGTTTGCTTGGCGAGTTGAACGCTGGTGATAGTAGCCAGTGCGCCCCCTCCGGCTGTGAGACTGGCTTCAGAAACTTTGTTGAAATAGAGCAATCCTACACCGCTTAACGTCATCATGGCAGAAGCGGCGGTGACACTTAAGGCAAGATTAAAGGTTAATTTTGCTTGGCGTAATAATTCTTGCATAAATTCCTTTTTCATATCATTACTGTTGTGATTTGTTTGTCTTGTCTTGCTAGAATTAACAGTCATAAATTACCTGCCTTGATTTTTGTTGAAAATTTTTTGTAGTTTTTATCCACACTTTAATCCTCTCATTATTTTTCAATCCTTAAGTTTGATGAAGGTATAAACATAGGTCTAATTAAAGTAGATACAAGAGAGGTATAACCAAGGTCTATTCAATGTATATAGCCGTTCTTAGTTGGATGCAATACAAAATTATATCGTCGCATGTAGGGGCACGGCACTGCCGTGCCCTAAAGAACTGTATTGGACTCAAGCAATAACCGCTATAGATAAGTAAAATCAGGCAATAAGAGCAACAGATCGGTTATAATCTCTGCTAACTTGACTTTGGATTCACATTAATGGATTGGCGAGATTTTCTTAGTCAAGAGGCAGGTAAACACGGTTTATCGCCTGAGCATAAAGAAACTTTATTAGCTGCGTTACCTAAAGAAGATACACAAATTAATCAAATAAATCTTGCTTCAGACCTCAACATAACTGAAGCTACGGTAAAAAGTAGATTTGCAGGTATTTACAAAAAATTTCAAGTTAGCTGTCCTGACCTTGCAAAGCATGGAGGAGCAGGAAAATTTGAACTTTTACGAACTTATTTTAAGGAAAATTATTATCAACTAAATAAAAATATATCAGTTGCTAACCCTGTTAGCTCGTCAAAAATTCCAGCAGAGTTTGAACAACTCATTAAAGAAAAGATTCGCTGGTTTTGCGGACGTAAATTTGTATTTGATGCTTTTAAAGATTTCCTCAATAAATATCCTAAAGGTTATTTTACAGTGATTGGGGATGCTGGGATGGGGAAAAGTGCGATCGCCGCAAAGTATGTTGATGAAAATCAAGCTATTTGTTACTTTAATGTTTTGCAAGAAGGAAATAATCGCCCAGATTTGTTTATCAAAAGTGTTCGTCAGCAGCTAATTAGCCGCTATCAGTTAGAAAATGCCGAAACTGATGATTTATCAGCTTTATTAATTAAAGCTAGTACCAAAATTGCTAATAATCAACCCTTGGTAATTGTAATTGATGCTTTGGATGAAGTAGAGCAAAAACCAGGGGCAGAAAATATTTTATATTTGCCTAAGACTCTGCCAGATCAAGTTTATTTTTTACTGACGAGGCGACGCTATGAAGCTGGGAAAAATCGGTTATATGCTGAAGGTGTCGAGCAGGTAGAGTTAGATTTAAACGCAAGCGAATATAACAAAGCCAATCATGATGATATTCAAGAATATATTCGTTTTTTTCTCAATGATGATGTAGATAATCGAGCCGGATTGCTCAAGTGGATTCAAGACCGCCATATCAACCGTGAGGCTTTTGTTGATCAGGTAGCGGCAAAAAGTGAAAGTAATTTCATGTACCTGCGCTATGTCTTACCGGGAATTGCTCGCGGTGACTATAATGATTTTAATTTAAAGCAATTACCAAATGGTCTTCAGAAATATTATCAAACTCATTGGGTGCGGATGAAGATGGATTCTGCACCTAATAAAATGATGGTAATTATCCTGTATATTTTAGTAGAAATTGGTACAGCTATTCCTTGTGAAATGATTGCTGATATTGCCCAGGAAGATGAATATGAGGTGCAACAGGTTTTAGATAATTGGGTTGAATATTTAAAGCAACAAACGATAGATGGAGACAATTGTTACAGCATTTACCATGCTAGTTTTTTAGACTTTCTCAAATCAAAACCAATTTTGGATACAAAGCGTCAGCTAATTAAAGAGGTTAATCAACGTATTGTTGATTACTGGGAACGGGAGAAGGACGAAGATGACGAAGACTGAGAAGAAATCAAGAAGAAAAAAATCCTACTCCCGCAAAGCTTATCTGGGCAGGTATCCTTATAATTTGGTAAGTTCGGGAAATTTACAAAAGTATTACCAAACTCTGACTGATTTTGATTTCATCACTGACAAGATTAACCATCCTGAGTTGGGGGTGCAGTCGCTAATTGAAGATTATGATTTGATTGATGATGCGGAAACATTAAATAACCCTAAAAAAATCAAAAGTCTTAAATTGATTCAAGGAGCATTAAGACTATCAGCGCATATTTTAGTAATAGATAAACAACAGTTAGCAAGTCAACTACACGGAAGGTTACTACATCAGAAAACGTCAGAGGAGATTCAGGCATTATTAACACAGATAAAGCAAAAGACAACTACTCCTTGGCTGTGTCCCTTAACCCCAAGCTTAACGCCACCAGGGGGACGATTACTCCGAACTCTCAAGGGCGAGAAACCTGTAGCAGTCACTCCTGATGGTCAAAAGTTGATTTCTGGTTCTCATGACAACATTCTCAAGGTTTGGAATCTGGAAACGGGAGAAGAAATTCTCACTCTCACAGGTCATACTGAGTTTGGAGCCTAGAAACAAAAAATCAAATTTTTACTCTCACAGGACATACTGATGATATCAATGATGTAGTAGTTACAGCAGATGGCAAACAGTTGATTTCCGTATCCTCTGACAACACTCTCAAAGTCTGGAATCTGGAGACTAGAGAAGTCATTGCCACTTTTAGTGGTGATAGTGCATTACTTTGCTGTGCAGTTGCACCAGATGACATGACAATTGTGGCAGGAGATGCTTCAGGTAGGGTACATTTTTTGCGTCTTGAGAACATGGGGTGTAATTCGTAATTCGTAATTCGTAATTCACAAACTACACAGCAGATGACTGACCAAAGATTTCATTGACGGTAATGTTGACATCAGGGAAACCTGGAATTGATAAAATTTGACCCCTAGTAAACTTTTGAATATGCTGATATCCTGCGGCTGTTGGTTGTTGATAAACTTCGACAATTTCCTCGTTAATATCTACTAACCAAACTTCAATAATATTAGCTTCTGCATATAAAGGAATTTTCTCTTCTCGGTCATACAAGATAGTCGAATCAGCCACTTCAATTAATAAAAAAATATCCTGGGGTTGGGGGTGTGCTGTGGCGTAGAAATCATAACGGGGTTTGAGTAATCCCACATCTGGCTGAGGTTCTGAGTTATTATCCAGAACTACGGTATTTTGAACAGAAACTATAACGCGGTTTCCCAAACGCTGCCCTAACATATTATTAAATCGCCTGACACAAGCAGCATGTTTTGTCCCAATAGGTGACATTTCAATAATGTCTCCCCGAATCAATTCCACCCGGTCATCTTCTTTCAGAATCCCCGACTCAACCATTTTATGATATTGTTCAACTGTGAATTTCCGTCTTAGCAATTGTACAGACATCGCTACCTCTACTATTTTTTAATAGTTTGTATTATCTAATTGAATCAGCTTTAAATACTCGCAATCCTGAAATGAAAAGAGATTATATTATTCAATTATTAGAACAGTTAAGCCAGGATTACCGCAATACTAAACAAGAACGCAAAGAAATTGCTACTTTATATTTGACTTCTGAAGAAGACTTTTCACTTTTAGAAGAAATAGAAATTTTAACAGTAGATATCAGAGGTTACGCCAGTCAAATTCAAATACGAAGTTGGATTGAAAATAAACAACAGGCTATTGATAAGTTACAAAATCTACGAGTCTTTGAGATTCCAGTTATTGCTGAGTTTTATTTTGCCAATCCTCAAGCATACAGCCAAATCAAAGCCTACTTGCAAATGTTAGATTACTTGCGCTTATTGATTATTGAGTATCTGCAACTCAACCAAAAATCACAACCTGAATTTATTTAAATTACAGCTGATTGCAACAGGCGTGAAGTACAGGGGTAGGGGCACAACATGTTGTGCCCCTACTTCATTTACCTGAAATACGCTGTATATTTATCAGCTACGCCGTAGTAATTATGATAAGCGATCGCCATTACACCAAAGAGCGATCGCTTTAACTCTAATTTCTAAATTTCTCCCCTACTCTTGTACAGACGCGATTCATCGCGTCTCTATCTCCTCCCTTTTTCAACCTAGCACTGTTGAAATAGCTCTGTAAAACTTTTCGACGCTGCTTCCGCTTTCGCTACAATCTCCACAACTTTATTGCGTGCAGCTGGTTCTGACAGCGCCTCGACGCAAACTTGGGCGACTTTTTGCCGAGGAAGGCTACCCTCAAACAGGGTATCAGCACCCTGCATCACAATTGAGTCAGTATTATCTTCATTCTTTAAGCCACCAGGCCGGACAATCGTATAAGTAAGACCACTTTTCTGGATGTATTCTTCAGCTTGCTTTTTCCACACCAAAATCAGCCAAAACAAATTCAGTGGATGGAACAGCAAAGAAGTACACAAAGAAGAAACAAAGACAAAATGCTCAATTCCCTTAGCCTTAGCAGCATCGACTAAATTTTTCGTACCTTCAAAATCCACTTTATAGGGGCCAGTGGGGTCAAAGCTAGGTTTCGCGCCAGTCGCAACCAACACAACTGTGCTATCTCCCAACGCAGCAGTCAGAGTTTCTGGTTGTAACACGTCGCCTAGCACCAATTCAGCCTCCGGAGACAGAATACCCCTAGCTTTTTCTATATCCCGCACTAGAGCTATGACAGGGATATTCCGCGCTACCAATTCTTGCACGATCCGGCGACCTGTTTCACCTGTTGCCCCTGCTACAAATGCTTTCATGAGAAATGCTATCCTGGGAAACTATTGTGTGCTTGTTCAGTTCCTTAATTTTAGTAATTCTATGGAGTTGATGGCAGATTATTGAGGTTTCTGTCAAAATAGGATATTTGTGCGAAACTAACCAAGTCGGCAGGGAATTATTAATATAGACGAACGCCAAAGTATACAGTAATGCATTTATGCTTTTAAGAAACGGCGAATACCAATCCTTGGAAATAACAGAAACAGTTTTACCAGTACCATCCAGCCAAGAAGAAGCAAACGAGACATTAACAGAAACAAATGTAGCGGCGCTCACAAAATTTTACGGTCGTTATCAAGACTGTATGGAAATGTTTGCCCCAGCAGAAAAGGTTGCTGAGTACCTCAATTCTCACAGTTCATGGTTTTCGCGCTGCGCTGAACCGATGAAGGTGCAACCTTTGGGGGAAAATGGCTATGCTCTAACAATTGGTCGTTTTGGTTCTTTTGGTTATGAAGTAGAACCAAAAATTGGTTTGGAATTATTACCTCCAGATGAGGGTATTTACCGCATCCGCACAATTCCCATCCCTGATTACCATCCGCCTGGTTATGACGTAGATTACCGAGCATCACTGAAGTTAATAGAAAATGTCGCAAGTGATGTTTCTACTGATATTGGGGATGTGACCAGAGTTGAATGGGAATTGGATTTAGTAGTTTACATACACTTTCCCAGGTTTATTCAGCGATTACCCAAGTCTTTAATTCAATCTACAGGCGATCGCTTACTTAATCAAATCGTCCGCCAAGTCTCCCGCCGCTTAACTCGCAAAGTCCAAGAAGATTTTCATAAAACTTTGCAAATACCCTTCCCTATCAATTCCAAGAAAAAGCGGTGACTCAACTGATTTTGGATTTTGGATTTTGGATTTGTTTCACACACAAGAGTTAAAACAAATCCAAGAAATCTAAAGGTGGTAGTTAACAGTTCTTTGTCCCTTGTCATCAACCAATGACAAAGGACAAATGACTATGCTTGAGTGAGAATTCTTTGGATAATTTGCACCCCAGTCACTGCCTGCCAAGCAAAAAGTCCCAAAAGCGTGAAATTCAACAAAATGTGAGTTGCACGCGCCCAATTTGCTCCTTTTTGCATATAGGGAGACAAAGCCGCTGAAAATGCAATCAAACCTGTCATCCCCAATCCTGCTAGCAGGTGAGGCCCTACAAATAACTTGCCATTGTTGATGTAAGTGACGGCCATCCCTCCAATTGCACCTGTCACCATCAAAGCTAGGAGTATAGACCCGATTTGATAATGTCTGACGTTATATCTACCTTTAATCAGTTCTTTCTTTTCTTCTCCCTGAGCATTTCTGGTACGCTGTACTTGCAACCCTAAATACGCAGCATAAATTGAGACTGCCAATAGCGCCCACATAATCAGTGGATGAAAGAAATTTAGCCAATATTTCACCGACGGAGAAAGTTCCAGACTCATCGTGTCCTCGCCCAATTATTAAATCTTCATAAAAATTAGCATAACTCTATTTTCTGTGCTTAAAGTTGCAGAATTCAGAATTCTGAATGCAATTGATTGGGGGTTGAGCAGAAAGTCCAGGCACTCGCTTGGGCTTGTTTTGGCTTAAGCTGAATTTTGAGGGTAGACGAATCAAACTCCCGTGTGTGGGATCTCATCCATGACTGAAAACAATGATACTTTGCTGCTGAAGGCTGCTAAAAGTGGGGATATTAAGGGGCTGTGTGCGCTACTAGCTGATGGTGCCTTGGTGGATGCGTGCGATCGCCAAGGCACCACGGCGTTAATGTTTGCTGCTAATCTAGGCTACACCGAAATTGTGCGATCGCTGCTGGATGCTGGGGCAAATATCAATTTAAAAAGAAAACTCTATGGTTTGACGGCTTTGATGTTAGCAGCTAGCACTAAACAGCTTGACATTGTACAACTTTTAGTATCCAGAGGTGCTGATGTCAACGCCACTAATGAAGACGGCAGCACAGCTTTAATGGCAGCAGTAGTTAAAGGTCATGTGGATGTAGTACGAGTTTTACTAGCTGCTGGTGCAGGAGTGGACATCGCCGACAAAGATGATGATACGGCTTTGAAGCTGGCAGTTAAGCACGGACACGTAGAAGTTATCAAAGCAATTCTCCAAACTGGTGTAGATGTCAACGTTCCAGATGAGGAGGGTGAGACACCGTTAATGTTAGCGGCAGATTTGGGACATCTGGAGGTTGTCCAAGCACTGCTGGCGGCGGGGGCTGATATAAAGGCGAAAAACGTTGGTGGTGGAACTGCCTTATCAGCGGCGGCGGCAGCGGGACACAGTGCGATCGCATCTGCTTTACTAGATCGAGATGCCGAGATTAATCTCCAAGACCAAGATGGTGAAACTGCCTTACACCTTGCTGTTGTGGAAGGCTACGTTGATGTCGTGCAGGTGTTACTTAACAAAGGTGCTGATGTCCAAATTAGAAACCATCTGGGCGATACGCCATTGCTAGTAGCAGCCTTGCAGGGACACAGCCAAATTGTGGAAGCACTGCTGCGTTCTGGGGGAGATATTTCTGGAAAAAGCCTCGGTGAACTACCTTTGACGCTGGCTGCATCACATGGGCACACCCAAACAGTGAAAGTGTTGCTAGATTATGGTGCTGATGCCAATATTCCAGCAGATGATGGCAAAAGTGCTTTGATTAAAGCAACCGAGCGCCAGCACACAGGGGTGATACAAATGCTCTTGGCAAAGGGGGCAGATGTGAATTTTCAAGACTCAGCAAGGGCAACAGCATTGATGTGGGCTGCTTCAGCGGGTTATGCAGAGATTGTGAAGTTATTAGTCCGAGCTGGGGCAGATGTGAATTTGACGAACCGAGGCGGTTACACAGCTTTAATGATTGCAGAATTTAATGGTTATCAGGATATAGTACGCACTTTGCAAAACGCTGGAGCGCAGGAATAATTGAGTCTTTATTCTATTTTCATAAAATATTTTTACAAACCTATTGACAAATCATTCAATTAAGGTTATTTACTTAAATACCAACAAGGTTTACAAAAACCAAAGTTGAAACGTCAGAAACTAAAGAAAGCAAAAATCCGTCACAGCTGTTGTGAGCTTGCTGCAACGGATGAAGGAAAAATTAAAACGCCGAGAGGGAGCAGGGAAAATGCTTGCGCCACAAGGATAGAAAGAGAGCAAAAATGAAGAAGAAAACTTTACCTTATTGCTTTGTACTTTTTACCTTGTACCTTTTACCCAGTTTCCCCCTTGGCGTTTCCTACTGTGCTAGATGTGCAAAATATATAGTTTTTAGTTGAAGAGAAAAGTATTCTAAACATCATTTTTGATGTATAACATAAAACGCTGAACACAAACGAGTCATCAAAAAAGCTTGATTTGCAAGTATTTGGGCGATTGTTACGGAAAGTCCCAGAGAAAATAAATAAAATATTAAATTTAGTAGAATCACTGTAGTCAATCCCCAATTGTCAGTAATTCGATGAGTATCTCAATTTAAATAAGGGACTGGGGACTGGGAACTAGGGACTGGGAAAGGAATATTCTCATAGTATCGTTGTGTGAGAGGCTATTTATAAAGTAAAAATAAAGTTATTGTAGGCTGTGTTAGGCGCATATTTTGAGATTAACGATCGCGATAAATATGAACTGCGCCTAATGCACCATTTTATATTGCGGTGCGTTATTTTATAAATCGTCTCTAATTTATCTTGATCTAATAGCAGCATAGTTAGTTTTATAAATAGGAAGTGTTTCTTTAGCTTGTATAGAGACAGAGCTATTTTCTGGAATAGCTTCTAATAAATTAATTGCTTGCTTCCATTTGTCTTTTGCTTGCTGGCGAGTGATTGCTGAATGAGGCGAATTTTGTACAAAAAAAGTAGCTTCTATTGCTAGCTTTTGGGCTGATTTTAAGTTAGTGAGTGCTTTTTTTTCAGTTAAGACTATTTGACTGATAGCGTTATAGTTAATCCGATAACGAGTTAATTTATTCTTTGCTTTATCAGAAACTGATGTTTGACTGGGAATGCTATTTAACAAGTTTATTGCTTGATACCATTTAGTTTCTGCTTGTTGCCAAACTTGTAGAGAATGTGGCGGCTTTTGAACTAGAGAAGCAGCTTCCATGCCAAGTTTTTGAGCAGATTTAAAATTAGCGATCGCTTTTTCTTCTGGAGTTAAACTTAGATTTTGTAATTGGGGATTTTGGTTTCGCATTTGCCAACCACCAAAACCTAATACTAATAAGCTTGAGAATATAATAAAACCTGAACGTACTATTTTTTGTGTCGAAACTTTTGGGAATATTTCTAATTTTTTGCTAACAGTTAGTTCTTTAGTACTTTGCTGTTCAATGTTTTTTATAGCTTGTTCTGCCTCTTCTCTTAAAGTGTCACCCTGAATGATTAAAGTAGCAATTTTTTCTTGAAAAATATCACATTCATTTAAAATATCTGTTAATTCTTGAATTGTACCATCACTTGATATAATTAATTCGTGGTCATCATCCAACCACTCTAAAGCAAATCCCGATTTACCACAAAAAGCAGAAAGACCTAATAATATAGTTAAGAAACTATGACTTGTTTTGATAGTGTTAAAAATATAATTTAATTTTTGTTGTAGTTGTAATAATTCCTTTTGGGAATTGCTGATTTTTTGAACTTGATACTCTAAATTTTTAGAGTTACCAAAGACTGAATTACTCTTTAAATTTTCAGCAATTGCTTTAAATTTAGCGGGTAAACTGACATGGTGACTGTCAGAATTGAGTTGGTTGACCAGCTGAACATCACTGAGAATGTCAGCAGCTAATGCCTGCAAAAAATAACCCCATTCAATCCAGGCATCAATTTTTTTTTGTAAATCATTTAATGAAAGTTTAGTTTCTCTGCCAAATTTTGCTGTTAGGGCTGGCTCTACTAATCCAAGATGAGGTATTAAAAAATTAGGTACTGTATTAGTTCGAGGAACTGTAGCGATCGCCGAATTTTTAATGTTGTCAAATTTTAATTCCTGAACAATTAATTTTTGAATATTCCTGAGTTCTTCTTGAGCATTATTGATCAGGATAATTTGTTGCATAATTTCCTGAGAATCGCCAATAGTTAGCTTCAAATTCTGAATCAATTTTGGCAATTCATTAACAAGTAATTCTAGGTTAGCCATAAATACCCCTTAGGGATTTGTCGAAAATATATGCGAAACAATTAAAATGACTGGAGTAAGAGCATAACCACTCCCATTGCATCTAAGCATCCTAAATCAATGACAAATTTCAGGAACTATAGAATATATAGTTCCCGGAAATCCTACTAAAGTAACAATTTCAGTTTAAAAATCTCAAGACAGGCAAAGCTACCTATTCACTAACGTATGAATGAAGTTGATTTAGCATTTACCCCAGCACTAGAGTTAGCCCAATTAATCCGTCGCCGGGAAGTATCACCGCTAGAGTTGGTAGAAATATATTTAGAACGGATTGGGCAGTTGAATCCCCAATTAGGAAGTTATTTTACAGTTACGGCAGAAATGGCGATCGCAGATGCCAAAGCCAAAACAGAATTACTGACAACTACCTCAGAACTACCGCCATTTTTTGGTGTGCCGATTTCCATCAAAGACCTGAATGCTGTAGCAGGTGTTGCCTGTACCTATGGAAATCCGGCATTAATCAACAATATCGCTAACTATGATGATGGGGTTGTGACGCGGATTAAACAAGCCGGGTTTACTATTCTTGGTAAAACAGCCACTTCGGAATTAGGTTCATTTCCTTACAGTGAACCTACGGGTTTTCCCGCAGCGAGAAATCCGTGGAATTTAGAATACACTCCTGGTGGTTCTAGTGGTGGTGCAGCGGCGGCGGTAGCAGCCGGATTGTGTGCGATCGCCCAAGGTTCTGATGGCGGTGGTTCCATTCGGGGACCTGCGGCTTGTTGTGGTTTGGTGGGACTCAAACCATCACGGGGTAGGGTGAGTAAAGCACCTGTAGGCGAACGCTTGGCTGGAATTGCCGTCAACGGGCCGATCACCCGGACTGTAGCTGATGCTGCTGCGCTTTTGGATGCCATATCTGGTTACATGACAGGCGATCCTTACTGGTTACCAGATCCTGAAACATCATTTCTCGCCGCCAGCGAAACAAAACCTGGTACTTTGCGAATTGCCTTTGACACTAGCATTTTTCCTTTGGGAGAAGCTGATGCCAACTGTCAGCAAGGCGTCCGAGAAACAGTCCAGTTATTAGAACAACTTGGTCATCAAGTTGAACAGAAATCTCCAGATTTCAGCGGTTTAGTTGAACCATTTCAAATCGTTTGGCAAGCTGGGATAGCTGCGTCAGGACTTCCTGTTGAAGCCTTACAACCGGTGAACCGCTGGCTATTTGCCCGCACAGGTTCCGTAGCTGAGTACCTGCAAGCAGTTTCCCAAATGCAGGTAGTGGCACGGCAAATTGTGGCGTTTTTCGATACCGTTGATGTGCTGGTATTGCCAGTTTATTTACATTCACCTATCCGTGTTGGGGAATGGGCTAATCTGAGTCCAGAAGAAACATTCCAAAATATTATTCAATGGGTTGCCCCTTGTCCGCCTGCCAATGCAACTGGACAACCAGCGATCGCCATTCCTGTAGGATTTGATAGTAAAGGTTTACCCATCAGTGTGCAGCTCATTGGCAAGCCGGCGGCTGAAGCCACACTCATCAGCCTAGCAGCGCAAATAGAAGCGGCTAAACCTTGGATTCATCATCGTCCAGCCTTGGCTATATAAATTGTAACCAGACCCAAAATTTGTCAGGGTCTCGAAGCATAAGCGAGGATTTTAGGGTCTGGTTACAACTTTTACAAAGCCTTCGATGTACGTGAAGACATAATTTTTTCATATGCTGCATTTATCTTAGCTTGCTGAGAATTAGCAAATTCTATAAATTCTGAGGATAGCCCTTTATTTCTTATTTGATCGGGATGAAATTGAAGAGATTTTTGACGATATATGCGTTTGATCTCCTCATCAGTCATCTCCGGAGAGCATCCAAGCAACTGATATGCCGTTTCCGGTTCCATTGAATTTTCCAGAAGTTCCTCCACAGTTCCTGGTATAAGACGAAGAGTGCGTTCAGTTTGAAGAAGCATTTGTTTTTCTTGACTACTTATACTTCCATCGGCAGTAGCAACTTGGTAAAAAGCGTATAAAAGAAATTTGCCAAATTCGAGATCGTATTCAATTAATGAGGCTAATTGAGTAAGATATTCTTCAAAACTAGTATTACTATCCTTGGCTTCTCGAAATATAGAAATTGCTACTTTTCTACTAGCTTCATCTAATTCAAGACCCTCTTTCATTATAGTTTCAACAACCGCAATCTCTTCGTCGGAAACTCTTCCATCCGATTTTGCAACCTTTGCAAGACATCTAAAGAATAGTAACTGAATTTTTTGTGCATTAGATAATTCTTCATTTGAAGAATTAAAGGAATCAACAGCGGTTCCGATAGTAACACCAATAGCTGCACCTATTGGGCCGCCCAACACTGCACCAGCAGTACAAAATATCATCTTTCCCCAAAATCCCATATCTTTCCTCTAAATGTACTTGTTTCTAAAGTTTGTGATAATTCTAATTGTCAAAAACCTTGATTAAACCTTGTTTCAGCCTCAACCTCAACTTGACTATTCAAATGAATACATTCCCTAAAAGGGTCATTATCTTGGCGTGTGTTTTTACTTTCCACAAAGTAAATAACGACAACAAAACACAGTATTTTTAAACTTAGTGGAAATTTATTATGCAGGCTTTCTACAAAACTAATCAAATCAATAAAATTGGCTGTTACCGAAATATCCGTCACAAAATGTAAAATTTCTGTACTTTGTAGAAAGCATAAACAAGGTTGAATTAATTACTGAGTCTATGCTGTAGCCTTTCACCTCAAGATAATAACCATTTATGGGCAAGTGTAAGGAACTAAAAAGGGTAAAGCTTGGTTTTACCGTAGAAAAGTTTGATTTGCCTTTTATCATTTTTGGGCAAGTTAGTAAATCAACAAGGCATTGTTTGCAATATTTATTTCCAACGTGTCTCTTTTTGCAGGTATCTCACCAGTCACCCTAAAGGAGCATTTATTCATATTTTTACCCTGATTTTATAGAAATTGATATCCATATTAAAGCCACCATAAAGGCGAATTCAATTTTTTTATTTTATCTCTTATCGCTTGATATTCTTCATAATTTCCTTCATTTAAATAAATACTTGATGCTTTTTCGTAATTTAAAATTGCATTTTTTCTATTACTTTGATTATGATAAATTTGACCTTTATTTGCATAATGACGAGCATTATTAGGATTTATTCTAATAGCTTGATCCAAGTCTTCAATAGCCCCTTGATAGTCCTCTAAAATACTGCGACAAACCCCCCTGTTATGGTAGTATTGAGCATCATGAACATTGAGTTTAATAGCTTGGTTATAATCTTCAATAGCTCCTTGATTATCCCCTAAATTACGGCGAGAAACCCCCCGATTATTGTAGTAATCAGCATCATTAGGATTGAGCTTAATAGCTTGGTTATAATCTTCAATAGCTCCTTGATTATCCCCTAAATTACAGCGACAAACTCCCCGATTATTGTAGTAATCAGCAACATTAGGATTGAGTTTAATAGCTTGGTTATAATCTTCAATAGCTCCTTGATTGTCCCCTAAATTACAGCGACAAACCCCCCGATTATTGTAGTAATCAGCAACATTAGGATTGAGCTTAATAGCTTGGTTATAATCTTCAATAGCTCCTTGATAATCTCCTAAAATACGACGAGGATTTCCCCTATTACAGTAGTATTGATCAACATTAGGATTGAGTTTAATAGCTTGGTTGTAATCTTCAATACCTCCTTGATTATCCCCTAAATTGCGGCGACAAACCCCCCGATTATTGTAGTAGTCAGCATCATTAGGATTGAGTTTAATAGCTTGGTTGTAATCTTCAATAGCTCCTTGATAATCTCCTAAAATACGACGAGAATCGCCCCTATTATAGTAGTATTGAGCAACATTAGGATTGAGTTTAATAGCTTGGTTAAAATATTCAAACGCTCCTTGATAATCTCCTAACCTATAGCAAGAAATCCCTTGCTCATTGTAGTAGTTAGCATCATTAGAATTGGCTTTAATGAATTGTTGTTCAGCTTGCTTTTGTCTTCGATACTCAGCTTGCTTTTGTCTTCGATACTCAGCTTGCTTTTGTCTTCGATACTCAGCTTCTTTTGGTGCGATAACTGACTGTTCAACTAGTGCAACATCTTCATCTTTGAGTCCTAAAGACTGTTGAAAGTTTTTTAAGCCTTTGCGGACATACTCATCTAGAGGATACACCTTTTTTACTGCCTTGGATAACTCTTGCTCATAACGGTGCAGTTTCGCCTGGTATTCGGCTTTTTCCAGCTCTTGGCGTAATCTTTCGTTTTCCTGTTGTCGTTTTAGCCTTTCAGTCTCAAGTTGTCTTCGATATTCAGCTTCTTTTGGTGCAATAACTGACTGTTCAACTAGTGCAACATCTTCATCTTTGATCCCTAAAGACTGTTGAAAGTTTTTTAAGCCCTTGCGGACATATTCATCTAGAGGATACACCTTTTTTACTGCCTTGGATAACTCTTGCTCGTAACGTTGCAGTTTTCCCTGGTATTCAGCTTTTTCCAGATATTGGCGTAATCTTTCTGCTTCCTGTTGTTGTCGGACTTTTTCAACTTCTTGTTGTTCAGCTTCTTTTTCCAGAAGAGCTATATCCTTATCTTTTAGCTGATAGTATTTTTGTAATTTCTCTAATTCAGCTTTAGCTTTTTTGTCCAATAGATATCCTTGTTCATCTACCAACTTAGTAAATAATTGTCGGTATTTATCTAGATTTTCTTTATAAATTCCAAAAGGTTTTAATACTTCGTCTCGAACTGCACGGACTTGTTCTTCTGTTAATCCTAGTTTTTCTTGTAAATCATTTAAAATTTCCGATTCCACAAAAGAAATCTCGCCATCATCCGCTAGAAATTCCTCAACCTGCTTGCTGTATTCAGCTATGGCATCTTTCTTCGGATTTAGGTTATCTCCTGGTACAGACTCTAATATAGAAGATTTTCTAGGAACTTCTTGATGCGGTTTTAGTTCAATAGGAGTTTCCAAGGAAAATATATATGTAAACCACTTTTGAACTGTCTGAGGACGTTTACTAGGTTCTAATTCCATTCCCCAAAGAATTGCCTCGTTCACCCTATCACTAATACTAGAATTAATCTTCTTAGGTTCATCTAAAGGTTGAGTTCTTCTAAATAAAGCAGGACTTGGATGTTTTTGAGTTAACAAATGGTATAGTGTTGCAGCTAAACCGTAGATGTCAGTATAGTTTCCTCGTTTGGCTTTTGGATCGAGCTGTTCGGGCGGGGCATAACCTTGAGTAAAGGACACAGTGTGCGTTTGAGTAACATTAGGATTAAACTCTCGTGCTATTCCAAAATCAATCAGTACCGCCTCATTAGTATCTTGACGCACCATAATATTTCTTGGTTTGATATCCCGATGCAACACACCTTTACTATGAACAACAGTCAATGCCTCACCAATTTGCTGAATATAGCGTAATGCTTCTGCTTCTTCTAAAGGGAACTCTCTCTGGCTAACAAGCTCTTCTAAATTTTTTCCCTCAATATATTCCATTACAAGAAATAATAATTCCAATTTGCATATTGAACAAAACCTATCATCTTGCTTGTTCGATGATTCATTAATCATCAAGAATTTAAATTCTTCCATGAAATGAGTTTGATATCTTACAATATTAGAATGTAGAAAACTTGATAAAAATTCAGCTTCTTTTTGAATTTTTTTTATTTTCTGACTATTTTTTTTAAAATTATCTTGACTATGTGATTTAATTATTTGGTATAATTCTTCAATTTTTATAGTCTTAATAACAATATCCTTTGATTCGTTTTTTATAGTAGCACGGTAGGTAATTCCAAAATTACCCGTGCCTAGCTCCTCTAGATTCTCATATTCAGATTTCAATCGTTCCTCAATTATTGTATGTAGATCGTTACTCTTTTTAAGAATGAACTTTTGAAGAATACTTTGCATTTTTTTGTTTCCAGGATTGGAGTTACAAGCAGCGCAAATTAAATCTTCAACCCATCCCTGAGAATTTGCTGTTTTTATTAATTCAAAGACAATATCTTGTAAACTTCCTTCACTAGCAATTGCTCGTAGATTTTTAGATAGTTCAAATAACAACATCTGCTCTAATGATGGCATAGTAGGAAAAGCATCAATCAAAGCATTGTGCAAATCTTTTGACTGTAGACTACTAAACATTGATTTTTCCTAAAATTTAGATTTTCACATATACATCAGCAAATCAACACAGTAAATACTGTCTTTTCACTATGCAGCTTTCACTCGAAGTGCTATCTATCTTATCTCTTTTTCAAAACTGGTATTGATTTGTCTGTTGTCACAGATTTATTAAACATAGCACCATCATTAACGCTCAACCATTGCTCGATTAGTTCACTCACAACTTGACTCATCTTCAACCCCCGTAAAGCACAAGCGGCATGAAATCTTTTTTTGAGGTCGTCTGCAATACTAATATGCATAGCTAAAACAGATAATGACGGCTGTATAGAAATAGTGTCTCTACAAAACTACAAATGTACATTCTTTGATTTCGGAAATTGAGATAATTTGAAAAGTGGAGTGGCTATCGCTACCGCCTTGGATCACCAGTTTCGCTAGTTTCACGGCAGGGCAAAAATCCTCACCCCTGACCAAATTAATCTCTTATTTACCGAGGGCTTTGTCAACCCACGCGATCGCCTACGGTGGGCGGTTATGCCATTGGGCTTTATTTGAGGTGTGCCTTTATGCTTTTATTACTCTCGTCAGATTAAATTTGAAACCCTATTTTTGCGTTAGTCCACACAGGCGGACGAGAGTTTGTGTAGCCGCGATTTCTAATCGCTTGGATTATTCTCTCTCCAGAGTCATAGAAGAGCGCTACTGAGTCAATTTTTCTCTTGCCTTGGAATGACTTTTTCAGCAAACCCTAATTAGGGGGTAGGTAACATTGCCCTGCCCCTACGAAAATTTATGGCTCAATTAACTGAAAATAGCTGTAAGTGATTAAAGTCGAGATTCATGGAGAATATTCACCAACCAAATTCGGACAATGGCCATATCTCTTCGCCCAAGGGATTTGGGAGTCAATTCCCCAAAAAACCAAAGCTAACTAACAGACAGCAATCCCCCAATGTTGACCAGTTATTTGCCCAAGCAGTCAACTACCACCAACAGCAGCAGTTTGATCAAGCCCTAAATGCCTATCGGCAAGTCTTAGCCATTGACCCCAAATATATAGATGCCCTGACGAATTTGGGAAGTCTGCTCAAACGCTTGGGACAAGTCGAAGAAGCGATCGCTATCTACCGCCAGGGGTTAGCATTAAAACCTGAAAGTGCAGAAACTTGGTTCAATCTCGGCAATGCCCTCCACGAAATCAGGCAATTAGAGGCAGCAGAATCAGCTTTTAGTCAGACAGTGCAGCTCAAACCGAATTTGGGTGTTGCTCACTTCAAGCTGGGAAAAGTTCTCCAAGAACAAGAAAAATTGATCCAGGCGGTAGACTGCTATCGGCAAGCGATTACCCTGATGCCGGATTCCGCCCAAGCTTACACCAACCTGGGGAATGTCCTCAAAGCCCTCGGTCAATTAGAGGCAGCCGTGGCTCACCATCGCCAAGCACTGCAACTGCAACCTAACTCTGCACAAGGGTATTACAATTTGGGGAACGCCCTCACCGCCCAAGAGCAACACGAATCAGCCGCAGCAGCCTATCAACAGGCACTCCAACTGCAACCAGACTGGGCTGAAGCCCTGTTAAATCTGGCGGTTGCGTATCTGGCTTTGGAGAATTTCCAGGAGGCAGAGCAAGCTTTAAAACAGGCTGTGGTTCTCAAAAGTGACCTCAGCCTAGCCCACTTCCATCTGGGCAAACTGCTACAGAAACAGGGCGACACTGCCGCTGCTGAAGTCCACCTCGGCCAATGTTGGCAGCTTCAGCCCGATGAAGCAAAGCCTTTGGAGGCTCTGCTGTTACTTCTGCAAACTCAGGGGAAATATTCCCAGGCGATCGCTTTGTTGCAGGATCACCTCAAACGCCACCCCAATCAAGCGATCGCCCACTGCTACCTGGGCACTCTCTACAACAATATTGGTCACTTTTTTGAGGCAATCTCCCACCTACAGCAAGCATTGCAACTTGACTCCAACCTCGCAATTGCCCACAATAATCTCGGCTATGCCTTGATTCAAAATGGGCAATTGAGTGCAGGAATAGATAGTTGTCTACGGGCAATTGAGATTCAGCCGAATTTAGCGATCGCCTACCTCAACCAGGGTCTTGCCCTAAATAACCAAGGCAGAGTTTCAGAAGCGATCGCCTGCTTCCAAGAAACCCTACGGATTGACCCAGACTACCACCCAGGTAACTCCAATCTGCTGTATGCGCTCAATTACTCGCCAGATTACAGCCCTGCCACACTTGCCGCTGCCCACCACCAGTGGGGTCACAAAGTTACAAAGCTGACGGGGGGACGCGGGGATGGGGAGATGCGGAGAAGTTTGAATAATTTCAAATCCAAAATCCAAGTTGCGCTTCTAGCGCACCAAAGGTGCGACCCAAAATCCAAAATTCTTCGTGTGGGTTACGTCTCGCCAGACTTCCGCCAACACTCAGTCGCCTATTTTTTCGAGCCAATTCTTAGGCATCACAACCCTAGCCAAGTAGAAACTTTTTGCTATGCCAATGTCCCTAACCCAGATGCAGTTACCGAACGCCTCCGTGGGTTGTGCCACAACTGGCGGCATGTTTACAACATGGACGATGACCAATTGGCTGATTTAGTGCGATTTGATGACATTGACATCTTGGTAGATTTGGCAGGTCACACCGGTAGCAACCGCCTGCCTATGTTTGTCCGCCAGCCCGCACCCATTCAAGTTACTTATTTGGGCTATCCCAATACCACAGGTTTAGCCAATATGAATTACCGCCTCACGGATACCTGGGCTGATCCTCCCGGTTTGACAGATGAGTATTACACCGAGGAACTCATCCGTCTACCTCGCTGCTTTTTGTGTTATCAGCCCTCCCCCACAGCCCCGCCAGTGATGGACTTACCCGCCAAGAGTATGGGGCGAATTACCTTTGGTTCCTTCAACAACTTGCCCAAAATCACCCCAGAAGTGATTGCCCTGTGGTCACAAATTCTCGACTCCGTGCCGAATTCCCGGATCATCCTCAAGATTCGCTGGTTCGACGATCAACCAACCCGCGATCGCTATCTATCATTGTTTGCCGACTGCGGTATTGACAGCCATCGGGTGAAGTTAATTGGGATGATTCCAGACTCCAATCACCACCTCGCTTTCTATGGCAACATTGACATTGCCCTCGACCCCTTTCCCTACCACGGTACAACCACCACTTGCGAGGCACTATGGATGGGTGTTCCAGTGATTACCCTAGCTGGACAGACCCATGTCAGCCGGGTGGGAGTTAGCTTGCTGACCACTGTAGGCGTACCAGAGTTGATTGCCTCCACTCCCCAGGAATATGTGGCTAAAGCAGTAGCTTTGGCATCAGATCTGCCGACACTAAGCCAGTTGCGGTTCAATCTCCGGCAACAAGTAGCTGCTTCTGCTCTGTGCGATGCTGTTGCCCATACCCAGGCTATGGAAGCCATCTATCGACAGTTGTGGCAGCGCTCTGTCCAAGTGGCAGATTAATAGCAAATGCGATCAAACCTTGGATTGGGTATCGTCCAGCTTTTGCAATCTAAAGCTAATTATGCAGGCATCCCTGGAACAACTTTCACAAATTACTGTGTTTGTAGGTTTAGAAACAGCAGACACACTAACTTTGCAACCCTACACTCAGGTGCAACGCTATCGCAAAGGAGAGATTATTCTCCATGAAGGCGATCGCTTACCAGCAAAACTGTATGCTGTCATCAGTGGATTAATTCAAGTTAGCAAAACAGCAACAACGGGTAAGGAAACGATTTTCCGCGTCCTAGCTACTGGGGAAATTTTTGCGGCTCCTGCTTTGTTAGGAAATGGCATTTCTCCGGCAACTGTGACTGCTGAATCTGATTGTGAGATTCTAAGTGTGGAGCGAGATGCTTTATTAAAAGCTATTGGGCAAAATCCCGAAATTGCATTACGAATGCTGATGGTTTTTAATAGTCGGATTCAGCAATTACATGAAACAGTCCACGGATTAGTTTCTGAAAAAGCTATTGTTCGTCTTGCGAGATTAATTCAATATTTTGCTGGAGAATCGGGAACTGATTTAACTCCACAAGGAGAGTGTTTAAAAGTCAAATTACCTTATTATCGCATGGCTCGGAGTAGCGGCATTACTTACGAAGAATGTGTGCGGTTAATTAAAAGTCTCAAGTCAGTAGTTGCCTATAGTCGGGGTGGGAAGATTACGATACTTGATGCCCAAAAATTACATGCGATCGCTTCTGGTTTAGATAATAATTAACTAGATAGACTGTGATATTTTCCACTCAGTTTCAAGAATAGCGTAAATAAAACTATCATACCATTTACCTTTAATCAATTCCTTTTCTTGCATATGACCTTCACGACGCATACCAATTTTTTCTAAGACTTTAAAAGAGGCAATATTTTCTGCAATACACCACGACCATATTCGATGCATTTTTAATTCTTCAAAGCCAAATTTTAAAATTGCTTGTGCTGCTTCTGTTGCATAACCTTGTCTCCAATACTCAGGGTTTAGTTCATAGCCAATGTTTGCTTCTCCCAGTTTAGAGTCGTTAATACGAATACCACAATTGCCAATCAATCGATTTTCTTCTTTCAGAACAACAGCTAACTGAAACTTTGTTCGTGGTTGCTCTTTTTGCTGAGTAATAAACATTTGAATAAACTCACAAACATCGTTTTCTGTACGATGCGTCCAGTGCGAGTAGAGTAAGTATAAGGGATTAGATTGATAAGCAAAAACCGCTTGCGAATCTGATTCGACAAACTCACGCATTAGCAAGCGGTTTGTTTCTAATTTCATGTGTTTTGTAGTTGATTCCAGGGTATCTGATAATTTTAACGAGGTCGGTGGCATCGCTCCAACCATACTATTAATTGATTCGGCTCGATTTCAGCCTCCAATACCCAGTTCAATTTTTACATTTTGCACCAAAAGGAGTAGCATCAGGATAATAGGTAATAATGGCTTTTTCTTCTCTGACAAAAACAGTAGTAAAGGATTTACCAGTTTCGCCATCGCGTACATTATAAATACAAGCTCCCTCATTGTTTCCTTGAAGTTTAAATATTTTGGTGGTATCTAAAAGCATTTCTTCGGCATTGCTAAGATAGCCATAGCCTTTAATCACATCTGTGACTGTACGATTTTTCTGTTTAATCACTACACCCATTGTATAAATGATCCCAGGAACAACTTCCTCTCGCCCTTGATTATTTGGTAAGCGTCCCCCTATGCCCTCATTTTGTAGCTGTAAATATCTGCCGTAAAAATGTAAGCCACCAATATCATTGGCGTTATATATTTCACCGCAAAATATATGCTCAAAACCCCGACGTTTGAACCAAATATTAGTTAAATCTTCCAGAAATTGTGCTTTATTCCTACGTCCCGGACGGAGTTCACCGCCACTAGCTTGCTGAACTTTCTTTAACACATCTGGGTAAGAAGATAACAATTGTTTAAAACTATTAGTGCTAACTTTCGTACCAATAGAACCACAAATTTTTAATACAGCTTGGTCGAAAGAATTTAGCTGCGGTGGCGCTGGTGTGATATCTACCTGTTGTCCTGGGGGAAAACGAACAGGAACTGGGTTATCTACATTATCAAAAAATGGCAGAAGTTTAGTATTTTTCTGTGGCTGTGCGTCTACTAGATTTTGCAAGTAAAAGGGGGAAAGCAGTAGCAAAACAGCAAGTACTTTCGCTATCTGCTTTAAACTATTGGTTACAGAACTTGGCTGCATAAATTTTAGTTTAACGACTTGGATGAAAATGCTATGCCAAGTTTAATTTGATGGATAGCCTACTTTATAAAAAAACCAGTTTTTTTAAGAAACCTGATTTATATAGCGCTTCTCAATTGGGTAAAATACGCCTGTTTGTAGGGGCGCACAGCTGTGCGCCCCTGCATCCAAACCAAAATCGCTATATGTATTTTCCAAGTGTGTTGATTTGGAATAATGACGTAAGAATTCAGGAGTCAGAATTGAGGAATCAGGAGGTCAAAAAAATCAAATTCTGAATTTACCTCCTTTGATCAGTAATCATGCTAAAGCCACATACACCAAATTGCAACTTGGTGAGCTGCAGACAATTCTAGGGAACATGGCTGTGCCCCTACCCCCGTACTTCATTTACCTGAAATAGGCTGTAGATCCTGACTTCTGGCTCCTGAATTCTGAATTCTCATATGAATGATTAAGTTGCTCGATCAATTTTTTGCACTTCTTCATCAGAGAGTTTCACATTGATAGCTTGTGCTGAGTCTTCAATGCTGGAAATTTTGCTAGCCCCAGGAATTGGCAAAATAACAGGCGACTTGGAACGCAACCACGCCAGAACGATATTGTACACTGAGACGCCTTTTTCTTTAGCCAACTGAGCGATCGCTGCAATATCTTCTAAGTCCTGATGACGACGCCTACCACCAAAGGGACTCCAGGGTAAAAAAGTCAATCCTTGCTGTTCGCAATACTCCAACACGCCATCAATTTCTGGCTGTCGTTCCCAAGGGCTGTATTGATTCTGCACTGAGACGATATCCACGATATCCTGCGCCCGCTTAATTTGTTCAACGGAGAAGTTAGAAACTCCGACAAACCGAATTAAACCTGCTTCTACTGCTTCTTTGACTGGTGCAAGGGATTCTTCAATGGTGTAATTATTATCGGGGGAATGGTATTGCCAGACATCAATGGGTTTAGCGCCACCCAAAGCCTCAAAGCTGACTCTAATTGTTTGGCGCAAGTGTTCTGGGTTACCGTTGCGTGTCCAATTACCATCGGGACGCATCAAACCGCCTTTAGTTGCGACAATCACTTGGCTGATATCGCCTTTGTAACTAGCAAGTGCGTTGGAAATTAGCCGCTCGTTGTGATGCTTGTCAGATTCATCTTTGCAGTAAGAGTCCGCAGTGTCAATAAATGTAATACCCAGATCTAAAGCCCGATGAATCACTTGGATGGATTCCGATTCGGGAGGGCGATTATAGATTGACATCGGCATACCACCCAAACCGATCGCACTCACAAAGATACCAGTTTTTCCTAGTTGTTTGGTTTCCATGCTTTTAGTCATAGCTTCCTGACCCAATTATGAAGCACCTAGTCAAAATTTTTTAGCGATCGCCCTAAGTTCCCTACTTTTAAGTCTTTTGCCTGATTAATACAACCCCCTCAGCTACAAATACCTATTTTGCCAGTTTGTGTATTTCAGCTATGTTTGGTAAATAAAATAAGTAGCCTACATAATTGGCTGTTATTCCACACTTGACATAAAGCATTGTGAGTGCCAAACGTCTGCCAGAAACCATTGCCCATGTCAAAATTACCCGCCAATCCTGGCAACACGGCTTCCTTGAGGGTGAAGTGAGTGCAGGTGAGTTTGAGTGGCATTTCCAGTGGCATTTTCGCAGGGGAGAACTTGCCGTCAAGCCCTCCCAAGGTCGCGCCTTAATCAAAGAACCCCTCGGTCGATTTTTGGAGAAACAAGATTATCAACTAGAGCCTGGAGGAGACTATGCTTTTACTATTCGGGCGGAACTCTAGGAGTTATGAGTTATGAGTTATGAGTTATGAGTTGTGAAGATATTAATTCCTAACTCTTCACTCCTCACTCCTCACTGTTGATTCGGTGAGGCGATTTAAGTATCTTTCGATTAACAGAATGGCAACAATGTCATCTATAGGTCTTGGAGGCTGTCGCATACCCTTTGGCAATAGTTTTATGAAGCCTTTGGGTGGATACATTTGCCAATAGCGATCGCGTGCTTCTAGGGTTGTGTAGCGCTCATCTACTAAAATGATATTTAGCGGTTCTGATAATTGTTGATATAGTTGCTGTTTCCACTGTTTGGCTGTTGTTTGGTTGCCCATCACCATTAAGGAGACAGGAAACTTTTGCCGCAGTGTCTCAATGGTAGCGATCGCCTCTTTTGCCAGCACGACTTCGTGATAATATAGTTGCCGATCCAGTCCCATCACTGCTAAACCACACTTATCTCGACCTGGATCGAAGCCCAAAATCACTGGCTGTGTCGGTGAAAATTCACGGAAAGTCATAAGTAGTTAAAAAGAAGAATTCAGAATTCAGAATCCAGGAATCAGAATTAATTAGTGGCGAGTCTGTCTTGGAAAGTTATGATGCCTACGGCAAACTGCCCTCCCAGCGTCTACGGCGAAAGCCGCCGGTGGTGACTTTCCGCGCTCATCTCCCACTAATTGTATTCTGACTCCTGAATTCTGACTCCTGAATTCTGACTTCTGACTCCTGACTCCTTTTTTAAGTGCTAAAAATAATTTGTCCGTTGACTATTGCTACTAGCTTCACCCTCAACGGGCCAGCTGTATAAGTGTCCTCTGCGGCGATCGCTTTAATTTCCAATGCCCTATTGTACTGCCTTAGTTGGGTGACAAAACGCAGAAAAGTGCCATCTACTTGGACATTTTCAACAATTCCAGCATTACGGGCACGAAATTGGGAAGCAGAAATGAGTAGTTCTAATCGCTGCTGCAACTGATAGGATGTCATGGTTTTGGGGTCAGCAGTAGTTGTGGCTAACTGGGCGCCTCCAGAAAAAACCAGTTCATTGCGGGCTATGTCGGTAAAAAATTCTATTTGCTTTTCTCCCCTGACATAATTACCCGCTGAGAAAATTCGCACAACATATTCTCGACCATCCCCAATTTGCTTGCTCAGTTGCTCAACCCTTTCTTGAGTCACGCGCACAAGCTCTACATTTGCAGAATTTGCACCAGGCTCGCTTAATTCTAGGTTGGCGTTACGATTGGCTTGTTGTAAAAGTTGTACCACCGCCTGACGAGCCGCAGGAGGTTGGGTAACACGAATTACAGCAGCGGCGAGAACTTGACCGCGAAATAAGGCTAGTTTTCCTAGACGCAGGTCTTGGTAGGACTGATAATATTTTTCCAGCCTTGCAACTTCCTGTTCTAGCTGCTCCTGTTGTGCTTCCAATTCTTTGAGGCGAGATTCTCGTTTAGCAATCACTTGCTCTCTAGCCGTAATTTCTAAATTACGGTCTTGAATCAATTGATCGAGTTGGGCAATTTTGCGATCGCGTGTTTCTATCCCTTGTTGGCGGTTAGCAAGTTCGCGATCGCGTTTTTCGATAGCTGTTTTGGCTTCGTCAATGGCTTTTTTCGCCTCAGCATATAGTCGTTGACGTTCTGTTTTTAGTAGTTCAACTGCTGCCTGTAGTTCTTTTCTCTGGTTGTAGACGCTTTGCAGTTCAGCTATGGCTTTTTGGTACTGACTGACAACTCGATCTAGTTGCCCTTGAGTGCGTTGAAGTTGAGTCTGGGTTTGGGCTTGCTGCTGAATGGTGCGGTTGAGTTGGGCTTGGGTTTCCCTTTGCTTGGCATTCGCCGCCTGCAAGGACTGATTAATTGCTTGTAAGTCTTGTTGTGCCTTTGTTTGGGCAATTCTTGCTTGATTTAGCTCAGTCTCTACCTGACTTTTCTGGGTTTCTGCGACTTTTAGCTGTTCCCGCTTTTGCCTGAGGTCTGTTTGAATATCTTCTAACTCAAAGACTCCCTGCCGCAATTTATCATCGGCAGCAAATAAAATCCCTAAGGTTGATGCTGAAATCAAACCACCAGTAAAAATAGTTACTAGTACAGCGGTATTTTTCGGACGGAGGTTAAAAAGTGAGAGGCGGGCTTTGCCAACTCGTGTGCCGATGCGATCGCCCACGGTTGCAATTACGCCTCCCAAAATTAAAATTGCTGCGATGAGGATGTATCCGGTGGTCATGTTTAGCTACCGAAATCCTTCCAGATACAGCCTACTACTTTTAGCCATTGTCTGTGGAGGAGTGGAGGTTGGCAATAGCTGAAATTACTCAATTTTAGATTTTCCTTTAGCTATTAGTGCGATCTTGAAAAACACAACAGGTGCCGACTCCGCTAACTCCAATTGTTTTTATGTGAACTGGCGACTTAAAGTAACGGGTTTATGCACAGTAATCTTCTTCTTGTGGATAGAAATCATCTTTTTTTCACGCAAATCCCCTAGTAGCCTAGTAACTGTAACACGAGTCGAACCAATTGCTTCAGCGATCGCTTGATGAGACAATTTCAAATCAATTGTGATCCCATCGGCACAGGGAACTCCAAAATCACGACAAAGAATTAATAGAAAACTTACCAACCTAGAACCCATATCTCGGTGAGCAAGAGTTTCAATCATCATCTCTGTCTGTAAAATTCGCGAAGACAGACCCCGCAGCATTAACATTGATAATTCTGGATTTTCCTTGAGTGCTTGCTCGACTTGTTCAATTGGTGCCGACAGTAATTCCACAGGGGTAAATGCAACCGCATGGTAAAACCTATCCGATTTATTTCCTGTCAGCAATGACAATACACCAAAAACACTATTTTCCCGCAATAGCGCTACCGTTATTTCCTCTCCTGCCTCGTACACCCTGGAAAGTTTAACAGCACCTTTTAAAAGAAAATAAACTCGTTCGGCAGGATCGCCAGGAAAAAAGATCGTTTTATTGCGTTCAAACGTTTCCACAACTGGCGGAAACGCCCCGGTCGCCATCTGACGAAAAACATTTGCTAGGGCTTTATCTTGTGCCACGATCATCTCCCTTCCCCTACCCAATGCCGGAAAAACAAAAACTAATTACCTAAGAATACACCCGAAAATTCAATAAAGCACCGTCAACCTTTCTGTACTTTCCTATACTCCAACTAATTGCTTCCTAAGTCTTTGTTTATAATGATACATAATTGTTGATCTATTCAGCTATAAATTGTTGATAAACTGTTCCAAGTAGATGTATTAATAAAGGTTTTTTGAAGAACAAATAAAGATAAATTGAGAATATCTTTAGAAAGAATCAAGAATTTTCTGACATCAAACCCCCTCACCAATATTCATTTTTGCAAATCCTGTGTAAAACAAAGACAAAACGTGCCTCAGATTCTAGTATGCTCCTAATCATCGATCGCATTAACAATTTCTATGCTGAATCTGACCGGAAAAAATGCTTTGGTTACAGGTATTGCCAATAATCGCTCCATCGCCTGGGGCATTGCCCAACAACTACACAAAGCAGGAGCTAATCTGGGAATTACGTATCTGCCGGATGAACGCGGCAAAATGGAGACAAAAGTTGCCGAATTAGTCCAACCCCTCAACCCCAGCTTATTTCTTCCCTGCAATGTCCAAAACGACGAACAAATTCAATCTACCTTTGAAACAGTACGCGAGAAGTGGGGAAAGCTAGACATCCTAATTCATTGCCTTGCCTTTGCCAACAAAGAGGATTTGACCGGAGATTTTAGCCAAACCTCTCGTTCTGGCTTCAAAACTGCTTTAGAGATTAGTACCTATTCGCTGGTGCAATTAAGTGGTGCAGCTAAACCCTTGATGACAGAGGGAGGTAGTATCGTCACTCTCACATATTTAGGCGGTGTCAAGGCAATCCCTAACTATAACGTTATGGGAGTTGCCAAAGCGGGATTAGAAATGAGTGTCCGTTACCTGGCTGCTGAACTAGGACCGCAAAATATCCGCGTCAATGCCATATCCGCAGGTCCCATCCGCACTTTGGCATCTTCAGCGGTGGGCGGAATATTGGATATGATTCATCATGTAGAGCAAGTAGCTCCCCTCCGACGCACAGTCACTCAACTGGAAGTGGGCAACACTGCGGCTTTTTTATGTAGTGATTTGTCCAGCGGCATCACCGGACAAGTTCTGTATGTAGATGCAGGATATGAAATTATGGGAATGTAGTTAGGGACTGGGGATTGGGTACTGGGTATTGGGAAAAATTCAGTCCTTAATCCCCAGTCCCCAGTCCCTATTCTCCATTCCCCATTCCCCATTCCCCATTCCTATGCAAATCACCAAAGTTAATTCAAACCACGATCAGTTAACTAAAACCCCTCGGATTGCCACCGTTCATCGCACCACGGGGGAAACTGATGTCCAAGTCACCATCAATCTTGATGGAACAGGAAAATGCACAGCAGCAACAGGGATTCCGTTTTTGGATCACATGTTGCATCAAATAGCCTCCCACGGATTGATTGATTTAGATATCCAAGCTAAGGGAGACTGGGAAATTGATGACCACCATACCAACGAAGATGTAGGCATTACCTTAGGGCAAGCTTTAAACCAAGCGCTAGGGGACAAGAAAGGTATTGCCCGCTTTGGTAATTTCCTTGCACCATTGGACGAAGCTTTAGTTCAGGTAGTGCTAGACTTTTCCGGACGCCCTCACCTTAGCTACGGTTTACAAATTCCTACCCAGCGCGTAGGAACTTATGACACCCAGTTGGTGCGCGAATTCTTTGTGGCATTGGTGAACCATAGCCAAATGACACTGCACATTCGACAACTGGATGGTATTAACTCCCATCACATTATTGAAGCGACATTTAAGGCGTTTGCGAGGGCAACGCGCTTAGCAGTGGAAATAGACCCTCGTCGTGCTGGCGTGATTCCCAGTTCCAAAGGCGTTCTGTGAAAGGAGGTCAAATGGGGCATAGAGCATTGGAAGAGGCAGAGGGGCAGAGGGGAAAGAACAAGGCACATTGAACTCTCCTCTGCTCCCCTACTCCCCTGCTCCCTCATCCCCCTCATCTCCCTCATCTCCCCACTCCCCACTCCCCACTCCCCATTTTGCGATAACAATCCCACTAAATGGTGATTATTATCAGCCTGTCGGGTAACTTGTAATTAATAACAAGCTGCTAATTGATGATTGAACCGAGATGAAGTCTGTTGCAGATGACCCTGATTCTCAACTGAATATGACAAACACTTTGCCAGTAGTCGTAACTTCTGAGTTGCGAAAAGCTTATCGTACTGGTTTTTGGCTAAATCAAAAAGTCGTATCTCTTAAAAGCTGTTCTTTAAAAGTTTATCAAGGCGAAACCTTTGGCTTGCTAGGACCAAACGGTGCTGGTAAAACTACCCTTTTAAAATTATTGCTGGGGATAATTCGTCCAACTGGTGGACAGGGATTATTGTTGGGTAAGCCACTTGGCGATCGCAATGTTAAGCAATACGTGGGCTACTTACCTGAAAATCCTTATTTGTATGACTATCTCACCGGCTGGGAGTTTTTGCAGTTAGCAGCTGGGCTATTCCAAATTCCTGAGGATGTGCAACGCCGACGCATTCCTCAACTGCTGGAATTAGTAGGTTTATCCCAAGCTGATGCCCGCAAAAAGCTGCTGCGCCGGTACTCCAAAGGAATGTTACAGCGTGTTGGCATGGCACAGGCGCTAATTAACGAGCCAGAATTGGTTTTTCTAGATGAACCGATGTCTGGTCTTGATCCCCTGGGACGCTACCAAATGCGGGAAATTATTCTGGCTCTAAAAGCCGCTGGCAAGACGATTTTTTTCAACAGCCACATTCTCAGTGAAGTAGAACAGATTTGCGATCGCATTGCCATCCTCGCTCAAGGCGAACTAATTTGCTCTGGTTCCCTCAATGAACTTTTAGGTGTAACCAACACATATCACGTCAAAGGTCAAGGTGGTGACTGGGAAATTCTCAAAAAATGGATACCTGGTCTGATATTTGAGCCTGATGGTTCCTGGCAAGGTACACTACAAGATGATTACTATGATTTTCTCGCTAGTGTTCGTCTGATGGAGGGTAAAATTATTGCCATGAACTTGTCCCGTAAGTCCCTTGAAGAGTTTTTTATTCAACAAATCCAAACAAAAAATAACTCGCTTAATTAATCTGATTGCCAAATGATTATCTGTGTGAAAACTGAATAGCGCCCATCCTACTTTTGACAATTTCAATCACAGTTTAAGTGTTATGAAATTTTCTTAACTGTGAAAATTTTACCAGTAGTTGCCTCATTGGAAAACAGACAATTTATTATATAAAGTACGTTGATTTACCTAAGTCTTATATTTTTTGATAATTGTCGTATTCAAACAGGATTAACTTTAAATTAACTTCACTAAAAATTCAAATTCAATAAACAAATTTTCTCCGGAAAATCACACTTTTCAGGGAAAATAAGATTGTTGGGGAACTTGAATACTTAGGTATAGTCAAAGATAAAAATGTTTAGACAGTACTTTATTAATCGTAATTTGAGAATCTCAGGGAAATATGCTTAACACAAGTTTGTTTAAATTCCTTACTCAACCAGTTGTGGGTACGGCGCTGTTAATAGCAGCATTTTCAGCTTATCTCCCTTCTGTCATGGCTCAGTCATCAACGGATCAAAGGTGCTTATCACAAGCCTTACGCAACACTACACAACAAAATGAAAGTGATACTTCAACTTACACTTTAGGAGGCGGCGATCGCATACGTGTAAATGTATTTGAAGTTCCAGAATATACAGGTGAATACCAAGTTCCCCCAGGAGGAGCAATCAACTTACCTTTAATTGGCAGTGTACGCGTTCAAGGTCTAACAACCGAGCAGGCTGCTGATTTAATTGCCTGTAAATACTCTACCTATCTCAAGCGTCCCCTGATCTCAGTTAATTTATTATCGCCTCGTCCCATCAATATCTTTGTTGCTGGAGAGGTAACACGTCCAGGAGCTTATACTCTCAGCTTGAGTGGAGGTGCAGGAGACAATCCAGGGGTACAATACCCCACTGTGTTAGCGGCATTGACAACAGCCCAAGGGGTGACACTGGCTGCCGATGTGACTCAAGTTCAATTACGTCGTAAAGTACGTTCTTCAGAGCGAGTTGTCACCCTTAACTTGAAGCAACTCATCCAAACAGGCACATTACCAGAGGATATTACCTTGCGGGATGGAGACACCATAGTTGTGCCAACTGCAACAGACTTTAACGTAGCAGAATCCCGCAATATATTTGCAGCTAACTTTGCCGCCAGTCAAACCACACCCCGTACAGTAACAATTATTGGTGAAGTTAACCGTCCTGGTTCGTATCTTGTCACCCCAGGTAGCATAAACGATCAGGGAGGCGGAACCGCTAACAGTGGTACTGCTACTCCCACTGGTCTACCAAATGTAACACGGGTAATTCAATTAGCAGGTGGAATTACAGCACAGGCAGATATTCGTAATCTCAGACTACGCCGACTTACGAGATCTGGCTCAGAACAAGCCATAGATATCAATCTTTGGCAACTGTTGCAAAGTGGTGATGCCAATCAAGACATTATCGTGCAAGACGGAGATACGATTGTTATTCCCACGGCAACTGAGATCAACCCAGCAGAAGCTACCCAATTAGCTACAACTACTTTATCTCCTGCACGCATTCAAGTTGGTGTAGTTGGGGAAGTCAAAAGGCCAGGATTAACAGATGTCCAGCCGAATAGCTCTTTAAATCAAGCTATACTTGCTGCTGGTGGATTCAACGATGCTAGAGCTAGCAGCAGTGCTGTTGATTTGATTCGTCTCAATCCTAATGGTTCTGTCACTAAACGTGTAGTAAAAATCGATTTCTCCGCAGGGATTAATGAGCAAACTAATCCTATACTCCGCAATAATGATGTTGTAGTAGTCGGTCGATCTGGCATAGCGAAGTTCGGTGACACCACAAGCACTGTAACTGGACCTCTAGGTGTTATCTTTAGTATTCTGAATTTGTTCGGACTTTAGTTTAGACAGATACTAATTGGGGGCGTTGCTCAACCTTTATCGTCCCCATAATCGCATGATCATCAGATATCGACTGCGAGAAAAGCAAGCGCATTATCATAATCAAGCCATGAATTATGGGCTTAGTCACATACAGTAGATCGAAAAATTTTCCAGAATCCTTACCAGCCGTTGATTTGAGTTTAGAAACACAATTGGCCGCAATCCTGCTAGAGTCTGCTTTTCAAGGAACGGGCGTTGTTGGTGGGTTCAGAGTCCTGACTTTTCCCGTTAAGTCTTGAAAGGTTTACTAGCAAAGGATTTAAGAAACAGCACAGCAAATACGGTACAGTAATTAAAATTAGGTGCTAAAGGTGACAAGCAATGCTGGACTGGTGGGAGAAAAATTTTGCAACCTGTGAACTA
>NZ_JACJSJ010000076.1 GCF_014698115.1 Nostoc sp. FACHB-973 | reverse complement strand
GGGGGATATGGATTCAATCTCTTGACCCGTTGAATAATTGGCTCCCAATGGAATGGGGGCGGATTAAGCCCAACTTCCCGCGCATTGATTGGGAAAAAGGCAAGCCAGTTAAGTACGAGTCACCCCCTAAAACCCCCAACCGCGTCACCTACTTCGATGTTCCCAACCCCATCTGGGACAAAGTAGCAAAACGCTATTTAATCAAGCGCTATCATTCACTTTTGGCGCTACGCTTGCTGGATCAACTCAATCCGCTAATATTTTGGGAGTGGGTGAAACAGCATCCAGAGATTCCGATTATCTTATGCGAGGGCGAGAAGAAAGCCGCTTGTTTGTTGAGTTTGGGATTTGTAGCGATCGCACTTCCTGGAATCTGGAACGGGCGCGTGGGCAAACAAGATTTTGATGAGCGACTACACCCAGACTTAGTACCCTTGGCACAACCGGGGCGCAAGTTCATTATATTATTTGACTACGAAACCAAAGCTAAGACCCGTTGGTCAGTGTTTCAAGCCACTGTTCGCACTATTAGAGCGATCGAATCCCAGGGCTGCACGGGTGAAGTAGCCTTGTTGCCAGGGCCAGAAAAAGGCGTTGATGATTTCGTGGTTGGTCGCGGTGAAGATGCTAACGCTCTACTGACTGCTCTAGTAGATGATGCCAAATCACTTTTCGATTACCAGCGATCGTATCGGGCTAAAAAATGGGGTTTGAGTAAGTACCAGCCGGATGTCACAGTCAATGTCAAGTATCTCTCTGAGGCTTTGTGTATTCCTGAACTTGAAGAAAAATGCAAGCTTTTGCCTGAGCTTTATGATTTTGAAAAGGAACAACTTTTCACGCCATCTATAAAAGGACATTCGAGAAAGAAGGAGTCTACGGATTCTGGCGGAGTTTCTTCAGACAAATCGAAGAAATCCCCTACCTTCAATTTCCCAAAATCAGGATTAATCGTGCTATGGAGCGACATGGGGACGGGAAAAACTCAACTCATGCGCTGGTGGCGCGACCAAAACCCGAACGCGCGGTTCCTCAACAATGGGCATCGCGTCAATTTGCTCAAAAATCTTGCCGAACGACTCAAAACTGCCATGTATTCAGACTTGGGTTACACAGGTTTAGCCCAAGCGCAAGCGCTGTCGATTACGATCGACAGCTTACACAAGCTCAACACCCAAGCCCTCACCTATGGCTGCATCTTTATTGATGAAGCTTGCCAATACTTAGTGCATTTACTGCATAGTAATACTTGCAAAGAGCATCGGGCAGCAATCTTAGAAGTGCTGGAATATATAGTATACAACGCGCCGCTGGTCGTCATCGCTGATGCACACATGGATGACCTGACCGTGGATTTCTTCCGCTCCATGCGTCCAAAAGACGAAATTCCGTACATCATTAAAAACGAGTGGCGAAATGGCGATCGCACTATATATTGGTACGAGGGTACTAATTCTTCAGCACTGGTGGCTCAGATTTCCGCAGCGTTGATGAACGGGCAGAAAATCATGGTGGTTTCTGATTCCAAGCGTTTCATTAAGAAACTTGAACAATCATTCTTGGTGCAAATATTCGACTCTACTCAATCTAATGCTGGAAAAGGTAGTCAGGAGCCAAAACTACGCATCTGGTCGGTTCATTCAGACAATTCTGGCAGCGATGAGAATGTCGCTTTCATCAAAGATATCACCAACGCTGTTAAAAACCTCGATGCCTTATTCACTTCGCCCAGCCTGGGAACCGGAGTAGATATTTCGGAATATCATTTCGATTTAGTATTTGGTGTGTTTCATGGTGTAAGTCAAACCGCTACTGAATGCGCCCAACAACTTTACCGCTATCGCCCAAAAGTTCCTTTTCACGTTTGGGTGGCCCCACGCCCTCCCTTTGGTTACAAAGATGTCAATGCTACCAAGATTAAAGAACGACTCCTTCAATCCAATGAGATGACGGCTTTCCTAATTCGCATTGACCGTAAAACGGGTAAGCGTGGTGCTGAGAAAGATTGGGCGTTAGATGCCTATTGTCAAATTCTGGCTAATCGCCACTATTCTCTCAATAATTTGCGCGATGATTTGCGATCGCTCCTCACAGAAATGGGCAATACTTTTATCTCAGTGGGGAGTGATGATGATGGTCAATCTCTTGAACGCATGAAAAATGCGGCGACTGCTTTGGACACTGCCCATTATTCTGCGGTTGCTAGAGCCAATAATATTACTTTGAGTGAGTATCGCGCCCGTCAGAGCAAAGATTATCTCACTCCCCAAGAAGTTTTTGAAAATGAGAAGTTTCGGATCTCTGACTCTTACGGCATCGACGTGACACCGGAACTAGTCGAACTCGATAATGGCGGTCGATTAATTAGAGCGATCGCTGGACTTGAGGCAATACTATCAAAACCAGAGGGAATAATTATTGATGATGCCACTGGCAGAGAATACCCCGAACCTCCAAAACTTGTCACGGATAAAGACCGTGCCGAACGAGACAAGCTTGCTTTATGTATGGACTGGGGCAATTACTCGGCGAAGTGGCTAGCACGGTTCAATTTGGGATTGCATCAGATCCTTGAGCGGTTAGTCACCGGGGGCGAGATTACTGCTACTGACCCCGGCTTAATAAAGATGATTGCGATCGCTTCATCTTGTGCTGCTCACGTCAAAGCAATTCTTGGGTTTACTATCCCCAGCGACTGTAAGCCTATTTGGTTGCTAGGAACTTTAGTCGAGCAGCTGGGGCTAAAACTGACCTTCCGTAAGCAGGGTAAACGGGGTCAACAGGTGAAACTTTTCTCTTTATCTAAAGAGCAATTGGAATTTGCTCTCCAAGTAATTGCTCATCGTGAAACGAAGCGTAATCAAAAAGAAAATCGAACCTATTCTGCGACCCAAACCCCTGCTGAATATAGTATAAACCCGAATCACCAGCCCGTATCCATCCCCCCCCTTGATGCTATAGGGAACTCCCATTGCCAAGGGGAGGATACTACCGAATTTGAGTCGCCCCCAACTGATCGCCCTACCCTACTCCATTGCGTGGAAATACTACGCTCTGGTATCAAACAGGGGGTGGACGCGATTAAGGGCATTCTCAAGCGATGGGTTGGGGATTTGCGTTGGGAGACAGTGCTGGAACTTGAACTGATCGCCGCGAGTGAACTGCGATTTGTGGAGACTCAAGTCCCGGAATTTTACACCTTGCTGAATGAGGAGGTGTTGCCGATGGAGGGGTAATTTCAAAGATCCATCAAGTTTAAAGCACTGCTGTCATTAGGTCGAGCTTTCAGGTAGCGATCGGTGATGGCTAAATTGGCATGACCCAAAGTTTCTTTCACTAGTACCGGATTAGTCCCGCGCTCAATAGCGTGAGAACCGTGGGCATGACGTAACCAGTGAGCCGAAACCAGTTCGCTTAATCCCGCCTCAAGGGAGATCGCTTTGACAATCGGGTGCAAGTTTTGACGGTCTAAATGTCCCCCCTTTTGACTTGGAAACACTGCTTGATTGGAGTGAGCATTACCTTTGAACTCCATTAATTCCGCCCAAAGCTTCGGCTTGATGAGAATTGTCCGATTTTTGCTGCCCTTGGCTTTACGAACATACACCTGACCACTGTCTAATCGGGGTGTCAAATCTCCCCAAGTTAGCTCACAGATTTCACTCGCCCGTAACCCTGCCTGATACAGCAGTTTGATAATCAACAAATTTCTTCTAGCTGTGTACTGTCGTTTGGGAGTTTTCGCATCAGCTAAATGCTTACTTGCTGCCCGTACCAACAATTTAATATCAGCTTCATCCAGATAGCGTTCGTTGATTACATCTGGCAATTCACCCAGTTTTAGTGCCATACCCACATTAAAAGGGAGATATCCAATTTTATGAGCGAAACTAATCAAGCTTTTAGCTGCGGCAATATATATCCGTTTTGTACTAAGAGCATTGCCCCCCAAGTCAGCAGCGTATTCTACCAAGTCTTCATAAGTCACTTTTTTGAGGGGTTTGTCCAAAAATTCCAGAAATCGCCTCGTGTACCGTCGGTAAGAGATGATAGATGACTCTGCTTTTCCTTCCAACCACAACCCAATCAACTTCGCCTCCGCCTGTGCTACTGGCAAGGAAGCGATCGCCTTTCTATGCGCTGTTATGTGGACAAGAGAGAGCGTCATTTTTATTACTCCATTAAAAATCAGACACAATCACAGTTTCGTCTGGTTTTATAGTATCTGATTTTTATTGTCCTTTAAAATGGGCGTTTCAACTCCCCCTCAAGCGACTGAAAATTTCTCGATTTTTGCGTATAGTACACCTCTAATACTGAGGAGCGTGACAAACACAATACTGTTATGCAATTGTTCAGCAGGGTATTTATTTTGAAAAACCTAAAAATAGGTGAAAAAAATAAACTAAAAATGACTTTATAGTTAATAAATGATATAAGAGGTCAAAGAGCGTCTTCCAAAGTTTATTTACGCCGCAGTGTACGGCTTTTTAAGCGCTATCACGCTATAAAACTATAGAGTCATTTTTAGTTTATTTTTTGAGAGTGGTTTGATTGCTTTGTGTTAAAGACACTTTTTTCTAGAACCGCAAACGGGAGCTAGAGAAGTAATGAGTAATGAGTAAGAAGTTTTGGCTCTTCCGTAGATGTTATGCTGAACTTTAAAGGAAAATTCGGAATTTACCTTTAATAGCAAGGCTTTTAGGCAGTTTTAGCCTTGATTTTATTCCAAAGGCTCAAAATCACAGGTTAAAAGCTATCTTTCTTGCCCAGTAAGGAATCTGAGCTATTTTATAAGCGTTTTTAGCATAACAAGTAATGAAGAACCGAAGTTTTTACTCATTACTCATTACTCATTACTCATTACTCATTACTCATTACTTCTCTTCTGCTCCATCAAACGCCGATGAGTTGAGTGAGAAATGCGGGCTAGCTACCAGATTTCTCACTCTTGATTGAGAGCAACAACCGCAAGCCGGGTGAAATTGTTAAGTTGAACATTTCTAAATTGCAATCGTCGGTTGCAAAAAAGCGCTTTCCAACCGCTGCTGTAATCGCGTATATCGCAGTTGGTCGTCAGTAGAACGCAAAGCCTTGGATATCGCTTTCTTGGAACCAACGACAATCGCTAACTGCTTGGCACAAGTTAATGCTGTGTAAAACTGTTTACGAGACAACATCATATAAGGCTGCGTATAGATTGGCAGAATTACTACCGGATATTCTGAACCGTGGCTTTGATGAATGGTGAGGCTCCAGGCGAGGGCAATTTGATTTAAGTCTGCTCTGGTCCTAACGACAGTATGCTTACGATACTGTACAGTAACTTCCATCTCTTGAAGATCAATGGTCTTGATAATTCCGAAGTCGCCATTAAAAATTTCGTGATTATAATCATTAGTCAGTTGAATGATCCGATCGCCTTCTCGTAATAAATTCCCGCCCCTGGTAATCTCTACTTTGTCGGGACTGGGCGGATTAATCAACTGCTGCAATACGGTATTGAGGTTACGAGTCCCAAGCAAACCCCGCGACATGGGGGAAAGCACTTGCACATCAGTAGCCGGATTGTAACCCAGGCGGGGAATCAAGTCTGTAATGATTTCGGATATTGCTTTAACACCATGTTTGGGGTGATGACCGCCGCCATGCCACAGACACTCAGACACGGGATTATCGGAAATCGGTTCAATAGTGGGAAACTGGCTTCGGTTAATTTGGTGAGCAGCGGTGATAATTGCGCTCTGTTGGGCTTGCCTAAATACCTTGGTCAACCGCACCACCGGAACGTGACCAGAATTAATCAAGTCAGCAAGGATTTGACCGGGACCGACAGAGGGTAACTGGTCAATGTCACCCACTAGCAGTAGTTGGGAACCGTATTGTATCGCCTTTACCAAAGAAGATGCCAGAAACAAATCAAGCATACTAGCTTCTAGCGCGACAATTGCGGTATGGGGTAAAGGGTTTTGATTATCGCGTAAGAAGCCCATTGTCTTTGGGTCAAATTCCAACAAGCAGGGTATCGTCTTGGCTTCGAGTTGTGTGATTTCACTCAGGCGTTGAGCAGCGCGTCCAGTTGGCGCAGCTAAGGCGATAGATTTGCCCATTGCTTTCCACAGAGAGACTATGGTGTGGGTGGTGAAAGTTTTACCGCAACCGGGGCCACCAGTCAGAATCATTACCCTTGAATATGCAGCCATTTCTACCGCTAGCCGTTGCTGTGGTGAAAGTTTGATTTTATGACTCTTGGTGAAGCGCTCAATCCAGGCGCGAACACGAGGCATATCTTGTGCAACTGGTTGGCAAAATCTAGATTGTATTAATTGAGCAAGGTTCTGTTCGCTGTGAAAGTAAGTTGGTAGATAACATAGCAGCGTTTGGTCTGAGCTTTTCTCGCGGATTAAGTCATCCTTTCGTGCCATGTCTTTGATAATATCAGTGAGCGCATTTTCTTCGGGTGTATGATCTGCTGTAGTCAGCAGTTTGATAACATTCTCAATGAGTTTTGGCTGGGGTAAATAGCAATGCCCATCGGCAGCAGCTTCGCCCAAAACATGAATTAAACCAGCACGGTAACGGAACTGACTATCAGGCGCAACTCCTAAATTAAAGGCAATTTTATCAGTTCTCAGAAAACCAATACCGTAGATGTCAGCAGCTAACTGGTAGGGATTGCTGGTGAGAGTAGCGAGTGCTTCATCCTTGTACTGCCTGTAAATTTTGACTGCATCAGTAGTAGAAATGCCATGACTTTGGAGAAATAGCATTAAATAGATGTAACAGATGTAAGAAAATAAAATAAAAATAAGTTGATAGCTAAATAAAGATATTTTGAACTCAAGCAAAGACTTCATATTTGGGTTATGCCATCGGCGACGGCGACCCGGACGCGAACAATCCCACAAACTATCGAGTTTGCCCCAGTACCAGCGATGAATTGTGTCGCGTACAGTCTGTGGATGCCATTTTAAGTATTGTGCGATCTTTAGCACTGTCCATCCAGCGGCTGATAATCGTAGTACAGTGGCACGACTTTGAGTTCTTGGTGGTATACCTTTTGCTTGAGTGAGTGCTAGTAGGGCTTGATCTTCTATTGGTGACAGGTCAACTTTTAAAGGCGCTGGCATCTTGGTCAGGGGTAAAAATATTTACGACTAAAAGAGATTATCCCAACTTGATGTGCCATTTTACTTTATCAAGAAAGGCACTTATGCAGGAGGCTCAGTTGGAATAATGTTTTCTGCCTTCTGCCCGTGACAATCATCGAACTTGCGGTTTAAGACAAGAACACCAAATTTTCTTGTTTTGTGGCCCCAATTAAGTACGGTATTGAATCCCCTACAAAACATTGAACCTTCTGCCTCCTGCATAAGTGCCTTCTGAACTGGAGTAGCGGTAAAGCTAAAAATTATCAGCCATTGTTAACTAAATCGTAGTCCCAGGTATAAAATCCAATTTGCTCAGGAACTATTCAGTCGCGGGTCTGAATCCCCGACTGATAGCGAAGCGTTAGCGAGTCCGCGAGCGTCTTAATTCTGACTCCTGAATTCAGAATAGCTGAATTCTTCTTCAAAAGTTTTTCCATTTTTCAAGGGTGAGACAAGGTTGTTTTGCAGTAGTAGGTATAAATCCACTGGAAGAAACACCGAAATTGTTTAAAGATGCAATTTCGTTTTCGGCATTGTCAATGGCTACTCCTATAGCTTTGGTTTTATCTTCTGGGGAAAGTTTATCAATTTTAGCGCTGTCAGGATTTGGAAGGGTAGAACCTTTTTTAAGTGAAAATTCGTGTATTTTGTAAAACTGATCTCCTGCTTCGGGTTTACCCAATAAGAGACAACCTTTAGATTTGACGAACAAACCAACACTCTGCATATTGGGACTGAAATGACGCTTAGTGACAAACTTTACCTCTTGAACAGGGCCCCAAACAAGGACGGCTTCAGGAAAACCTTTAGCACCGACATCTCGACTTTCTTTACAGCCGTTGTTGTCTTGATCGAGAAAACCGTCACTACAAACTTTCCAATTGACTTTGTATAAATCAGGAGTACTGTCAACAAACTCTTTGACAGCAGATGCTTCTGCTTTTTGATTTGCTGCAATCAGTTCAAGTTCTGTTTCGTGGGCAATCTGTTCAGGCGTTTTACTCTGGCAAGAGATGATACCACCACTGACGAGCAAAGCTAAACTAATGGCAATTTGTGAAGTTTTGAAAAGCATATTCTTCTCACCTGATAGCCGACAGTTTATTGTGAGTAAATTAGATAGTAAGAGAGTTAGATTTAGCTGATTGTTAGGAAAATAATTTTATTGAACAGAATTCAGGAGTCAGGAGTCAGAATTCAGTTGGGTATTCTGTATGACTGGCGGATAGCGGAGCGTTAGCGAGTCTGCGAGCGTCTGAATAATCGGCGTTTTTGCACCACCACCAAATTGAAAATTTGGTGGTGCAACAATTCAGTCGCGGGTCTGAATCCCCGACTGATAGCGCAGCGTTAGCGAGTCCGCGAGCGTCTTGATTCTGACTCCTGAATTCAGAATAGCTGAATTCTTATTCAAGTATTTAATGAAATTATTTTAGCTAAATCTCATTTTAAATAATATATATTGATTCGATTTTAAATAGCAAGCTAAAAAGAGTAATTAACTATTAAAAAACTTGAACCTTTTCGGGTAATTTAATCTTATCCAAAGAAAAAGGCTAATTTTATAACAGGATGTCAACAAAAAGCAATAGCCAGAAGTACGATATTTTTTTAGACTTCGAGCGATTCCTTTAAAGTGGGGGAATATGCCATAGTGTCTAAGTAAGAATTCAGCATGGGCAACACTCATTCAAAATAGCTGAATTCTTCTTCAAGTATCTAACGTATCTTCTTATGGTAAAAAGCTCGATGATTGCAGTAAGAGGAGGGAGAACAAAAAAGTTAGTGGAGAAATGGTAGAAGTTTGGCGATATTGGGAATTTGAGCATCCATCAAGTTCTGTAGTAAGAGTGATAGCAACACCATCAGGGCTAGAGTTATTTGCAGTGGATGTATTGCAAATAGTAGCTCCAATTTTAAATGATGATTTCGTGAGGTCAATTGAAGTTCAGAAACGATTAGTGATGATGGAGAATAATCAAGTGAGTTTGGTATCAACACTCAGCGCTCTATCGATTCACTCATTAATATCACGAACAAGTGTAGTAGAACACAATGTAGTCAGGCAATTTATGCAATGGGTAAGAACAAATGTGATGCCAGTGTTTAAAAATGATGTCACGATGATTGCAATCGAGCAACCAAAATACTTATTTCAAGAAATAGATTACTCTCAAAAAGATTCTTTGATTAAGTATCTGTATTTTCAAAATAGTGAGTCTTGGTCATCAAATAGTATTGATTTATATTTAAAGTTTATTTTTAAAAAGCTCCCATTGCCAGCTAACTGTCCTCCGACTATTGACTTAAATGGGATTAACTTCAGAACTAAATATTTTCAAGTATTAAAGACAGTACTAAGGTCAGCCAGCAGTTATGAATATGTTTATGAAGATTTGGTGATAAGATCGGCAAATTTGTTGATAGCTCAATCATTAGATTTGCTAGTTTATTACCATTTAAATAAATTCAATGAGTCGGATTTAAATCAGGTACTAGAACAGGGATTAATATTGCAAGCTCTGGGAACAATGGTTAATAAATCAATTGAAAATTTCAGGGATTTAAAACCAATGTATTTAAACCTATTAGACTACTTTTCAGCAGAGATGCTAGCACTGGACTAAACCCCGAAACTGATTAAACATGAAATAGAGGAGAAAATCAGATGACAGATATTTTAAACGATGAGGCGGAGATCCTTAATGGAGTAGAAGAATTACTCTTAGTAACAGATGAAACAACAGAAGCAGAAAGTACAGAAGATATACAGCAGATGCCAGAAGCAGTAACCGCAGGTGAAAAAACAGAAGCAGGAAATACAGTCCTGCCACAAACAAAAACCGCAGTCACCAATAAAAAACACTGGAGTCGGAGATTAGTTATAGTGACAGGAGATAAAGGAGGAGTAGGAAAAAGCACTTTCGCTAGAGGATTAGCGCAAACATATTTGGATATGAAAAAAGAATTTTTGGCTTTTGATGCGGACATATCTAATTCTCATTTAAGCAGATTTTATGGGGATAAATGTTTAGTGAGAGAATTAGATTTTTTTACAGAAGGGAATGTAGACCTTTTTCTAGATGATTTGAAAGAGTTAATAGAGGATAGTCTAGACACAGAAGGGGCAGTTATCGCCGGAAAGTCTTTATTCTTATTGGAATTACCACCACAGTCCATGAGAATCTTAAAAGATGTTGTACAACAAATGAAATTTTTGTCTACAGTTGATGAATTATATGATATGCGAGTAACAATTGTAGTTGTAATTAGTCGAGTAATGGATTCGGTAAAGCAGTTAATAACTTTATATGATTTTTGTCAAGACCAAGTAGATTATGTCGTAGTAAAAAATTTGTTCTTCGGTTCGCCAGAGAACTTTGTCAGATATAAAGAGTCTTCAGACGTAACAACAATTAAGGATTTATTAAAAGAAAGTGAGATTCCCTTTCTGGAAATAACGATGCCAGATTTAATAGAACATGCTTATGATTATTTAGATAAAAATAGCTTGACATTTAATCAAGGAATAGAGCAAAAAGAAAAGCCATCAGTCAAAGGAAGGGTAAGTACTTGGATTAGCAAATTCAAGGAACAAGTTTGGTTGGCAAAAAGCATTTTAGGATTAGAAAATGTCCCCCGTTTGTAGACGTGTAGTTATGACTGTAGGTGACTCGCGTGTGGGAAAGTCTACAGTTATCAAGTTATTGATTGAACTATTCCTTAGCCAACATCAAGCTGTTAAGATTTATAACCATGACAACCGTAACAAGTTCAAAGCTTATGCAGGAATAGTGCCAATCGAAAGCTTAAACTTTTTCACAGACAACCCAGATTTGGTATTAGACGATTTACTCAATGACTCATTAGATGTGCTTTTTGTAGATATGCCGGGACAATATATTCAAGAAATCTGTAACTACATATATGAGGCTGATTTTTTTACTGTTTTGGCTGAACTCAACTGGAAACTAACATTTTTACAGCCAATTTCCCATAGAAGTGATTGCATGGAATATTTCTTGCAGCTATTAGATTTTGCAACGGACAATGCTAATTATGTCATAGTCAAAAATCAACATTTTGATACGAGGTTTAAAGAGTATAAGCAATTAATAGAGCAAAAATTGCCATTGATTGGGGGCACAGAAATTATATTAACAGCCTTGCACAGAGATCATTATCAAGCAATGGAGGATTTAGCCAAACCTTACTCACAATGTTTTCATGAGCAATCCCTATATGTGTTGTATCGCTCATATATTTATCACTGGCTAAAAAATTTCTTTGATACTGTAAAAAATAATCAAGTCGCTAGTATTTACTTAGGAGTATCAGCAGGTGAGAACATTAGAAATATTGCAGGGGTATTCTGAAGCCGAACAACAGAGGATTGTTGAAACAGCGCAGCAACTGGGGTTAGCAGAAGATGACCCGATGTTTCAAGTTATGGCAACACTTGGCAGATATGAAGAGACAATGATTTCACTGCAAGCACGAATGGAGGCAATGATTGAAGCTTGGGTACTAACAATCGATCAAAAGGTGGCGAATACTTCTAAAACAGCCCAATCGGTGAACAACACTGTAGTCAGTAATGCTGTGCGTGATGTCTTAACTGAACAAATGCCAAAGCTGATACAACAATCATCGACATCATCGACATCATCTGCATCCTCGCCACCAAAAGAGATGCGATTATCTACAGGAAATTCTCGGATGCATTTTTGGTCTATCTGCACTCTGGTAGGAGGAGTGACAGCAGCCGGTGCGATGCTTGCTTCATTTACAACTTGGAACGTGATGACTAACTTGGGTCAAAACCAATCAGTCATGTTGTCAAACAACGACCTAAAGATTTTACAATGGGTAAAATCTAGCGAAGGTAAGCAAACTTATAAGCTCTTTGTTGATAATCAACAAACTCTGGCTGCTTGTCAAGAAGAAAATCGCTTGAAAGGATATTGCTTGATTCAAATGCAAAAGAACAAGAAATAATGAACTACCCAATAGCTCTCCAGTCTTGGGTTGAAGGTTCTAGGTAGCCAAAACTTTGAGCTTTAATAATGGCATTGACCCGATCTCTAGCTCCCAGCTTAAGAAAAAGGTTGCCAGTGTGGGATTTGACTGTACTAATACTGATGAAAAGTTGATTAGCGATTTCTTTATTGGAGTAGCCACTGGCAATTAATTTGAGAATTTCAATTTCTTGAGTTGTAGGCAACTCATTGTACCTTTTGCCTTTAATTTTTGTACTCTGACGATGGTTCAATCCCAGAAATCTCTTGATAATTGCTTGGTCAAGATATTCTTCATTTTGATAGATACTACGGATGGCGTTTTTAATCGAGTCGATCTTGGTTGTCTTTAAGAAATATGAATCAGCACCACAGGCGAAAGCTTCGTTAATCATATTTTGACTAGAATAAGCACTGAGGATAATAACTTTGGATAAAGTGTCCTTCTTAATCCTGGTTATCATCTCCAGTCCATTGATATCTGGTAGTCCAATATCAAGCAAGACAATATCAGGATTTGTTGAGTTGACTAACTCTAATCCCTCCGATCCACAGCTAGCCTCACCGCACAGTTCCATGTCTGATTCTTGTGCGATCGCCGTTCTAATGCCAAGTCTACATAGTTCTTGGTCTTCAATTACTACTACCCGAATTGTTATGATAGTCATATTTGCACCGAGAATATTTGCACCGGAAGTTAATCTCTAACTTCTTTTATTTTTATACCATAAATATTTGCATGAAACAGTATATTTTTAAAATAAGTATTAGTTATATTGCCGGAAATTAGAATATAAATATTTGCAAATTAATTCCGAAGGCAGGTTTTAAGTAGAACATAGATTGCAAAAAGTTAGTTATACTTAAAAGTAAAAACTTCTACGATAAATCAGTTGTAAACAAAAAATTAAATTTCGTTCAGGAGTGGCTATATGTCCCAAGCAAAATTCATAAATAAAATTAATATTTCCACATTATTGCATGACGTATCAAACGCGGTTGTTAGTGAATCAGTTGTTTTAAAGCAAATGATGGATGGAGAGTACGGTAGTACTTTACAAGAGATAAAAACAATTTTGATATCCTTATGGCAGACAAATAATCAAGTAATTCAGTTGATAGATAGGTATCAAAATCATCAGTCAGGAGATAGAGTTATCGGGTTGAATCAATCCTTGATTAATGAATTTGATTTTGGCGACTTACTGAATAATTTATATCAAGAGTATACGCCAAAAGTTATTAATCGGGGCTTAAGATTGCACTACGAGAGTTGTACAGGATATCTGCATGGAACCAGGGTGAAAGGAGATGCGATACATCTTTACAGAATGTGTTCAAATCTACTTCAAAATGCCCTCTCATATACAGAGACAGGTGATATATTCTTGCGATTGTTGAACCAGGGTGATGACTTGGTAGTTTTAATTGAAGACACAGGCGTTGGTATTGAACCAGAAGATTTGGCGAATATTTTTCTACCTTTTTATCGTGGGGCTATTTCTTCACCTGGCTCCGGGTTAGGATTGTATATTGCAATGATGGTAGCTTATTCTCATGGGCTAAAACTATCTGTAGATTCTGTAGTCGGTAAGGGAACGGTATTTACAATAAAATTTCCCTATCAAGTAAACAATTATTATGGAGTAGATGCTACAATCCCGAAAAAGTCGAGATTAACTCATGCGCTACCTGTACGACACTAAGCTATGGGATAAGATAGAGTATGTAATTGAATGTTTTATGTTTGGTGGCTTGTTTATTGCTGCCGTTATCAGATTCAGCAGTAATATATTTGAAGCCACATTTTACATATTCCTTGCAACAATAATTGCTCCTTTTGTGAAAATAAATCCAATATTAAGACGGTATCTCTTAATCAGTGGATTTATATTTGGATTATTGATGGGGTATTTTAGTTAAATATGCCTAATCTCCTAGCTCGGAATGATCATCTTTATCAAATGTAAATTGCTGAGTTTTATCAGTTTGAATAGGAGGTTGAGCTTGTTGTTGTGTAATCCGTTGCTGATTAAAAGCAACTATTTTTTGTGCTTCTTCAGTTGAGAGGTTATTTGAGGTAATTGTAAACTCATTAGTGTGGTCTTTATATGCAGCAAAAGCTTTTTGATTGGATTGAGTTTTGCGGTTAACATTGATAAACTGTATACCTTCTTTAATCAGCAATTGAAGTCTATAAAGAACGCCTTCATAAACGCGGCCTTCATTTTTAGTATCTTGACCTTTAGCAATGATAGTTTGAACAACGGCAGGAATCAGGGACTTTTTGCTAAAGTCATCGCCTTGATGCTGTTTATTAGCCTCTTGATTTGCTGGTGTGGAGGGAGTTAAATTAGCATTTGATTCCCTTTGAGCCATCATTTGTTGGAGGAATATATGCTTTCTTTGGGTAATTATATTTTCAACTCTAGAGAAATTATTAGGCTGCTCAGGCACAGTTTTTTCACTTTGAGATCCACCAAACTTTTGAGAATATTCAGCCAGATATTTATTTTTAAGTTGTTGCCTATAATCTTCAGTATTTTGAGTGCTTTTGGTCAAAATATTTCTGAGATTGTCTTCAAGATTTTGACGCGATTGTGAATCTAATTCAATGGGGGATTACACTGTAGTTTGTGGCACTCTCTCCATCATTAGAGCCAGTCGATAAGCCATCATATTATCCGAAATCCCACTCCCACGATTAATAGAAGCGATAGTTTCTCTAACGTCTGTGGATTGCATAACTAAACTTCCAAGTTGTTTAATTGAGGTTCTGGATTGCGAGGTTTTTCTTGAGTTGGCTTCTGTGTTTCGGCATTTTGGGAAATCTTCGGACTATAAAAATTATTAATAGATTGTTCACGTAACAATTTTAAATCCTCTGTGATTTCGCTAAGTGGTGGCAAAATAATATCAGTTTTCCCATTAATAATAATCTCTTCTTTAGTTTGAATTAAAAATTTAAAATAAAGTTGTGACTGCTCACCTAAAGTTAGTTTAGCATTGGGGTCTTTTTGAAATCGCTCACGGAAACCTTCATTACTTTGGTTTGCTCCAGATGTCCATCTGGCAGAACTCTCCAGTAAGTTCCAAATTTCAGCTAATGCTGGATGAAGTGGTAAAGGAATATCACGAGTTGCGTGGGCATTAGCAGCAGAATTAATTGTTGGGATTTGAAGTTTAGTTGCCAGCAGCCTGAGTTTGTCAATTTCTAATGAGGTAATAGCCATAGAATAAACTTGATGCTTCATTTGTTCATCAGTACGGCTCAATTCTAAATGTACAGCAACTCTAGTAGTTCCGTTATGTTCAGTTTTGAAAAGCTTGATATCGCCACTGTTTTCATCATTGGGAGTATAAGTTATTCGATAATTGCCTAATTCTAAATCGTGAGAGTTAAAGGCTTCTAAGGTACTTGTAAGTATTCTTAAGACTTCTAAAGATTTAAAGCTTTCAAGAATTTTATGAGTGCCATCAGGAGAAAGAGAGCTTAGGGTGTTAGCAATTTTCCTGGGGTCTTCATCGAGGGAGGGTAGCTCTTTACCTTGTTTTAAGGTATCTGCAACCGTTAAAAACTCTTGCCGCTCTATAGGTAAAAACTTATCTAAAGGTTTTTGAGTAATATTAATATGATATTGTGAGGCTTCAAACTCCATAATTGGATTATCTAAGTTTGTCGCTTGACGACGATGAATACTATAAGTAGATTTCTTCTTTTTAATAAGAAAAGCATCGGCACGATAAACTTGAGTTTTACTTTTGGAATCATGGTCAAAGCAGATTCTGATTTCTCTGCCATTGGTAGCAAACATGGCAATTTCGGAGCGTAATTGACTCTCAATTGGATTACCTTGGTCATCTTTGGAGCGATATGCAGCATTAACCCCCGGCAAGCCGATGGCAGCATCTCCTTGAGTCAAAATACTCGCTGCTTTCTTAGCGCCTTCAACAATGGTTACTGGTATATTGTGTTTCCACACAGAATACCAAAAACCTGATTGGCGATCGCTTAGGCTAGGATTAACGCCAGCTTTGGAGTAGATAAATTCAGCAATGGCTTTTGGCACTTCTAGTAAGAAGATACTAAGTTCATCTTTGTAAGGATGTTCATATTTAATAAATTTCCCAGGTTTTTGGGCATCAGGTCTAGGAGAATCAGGTTTGTAACAGCCCCAAAGTTTTACTTTCGGCTGATCGCCAGGTTGTAAATCACAGAAAGTGCGGGGGTCAACACCACCATTACACCACCAGCCATCAGTAGAATCAAGATATGCGTAGACTTGGAGAGTTTTATCAGTTAAACGACCAGCATTTTTACGCTCAATCTGGTCACTATACATTAAGTATTCCCAAGACTCATGGCACTGCTCTATGGAGTCATAATACAAAGACTTAAAATTGGCAGATACTATTAGAGGATGGATCGCGCTATTAACTACCAGTTCATACCAGTGTTTATGCTCAATATTATTTGGACGTGAATTAACGAATTCATCCATGTTTTTACTCTATTTCGGAGCAAGAATTATTATTACTGTGAGTAGAAAGAGTATTTGAAGTATTAGTTTGGTTTTGTTGATGAGCGTTTGTATTTGCTAAAGATTGTTCGACAATTTCTTCAACTGTTTTGGCTTCTTCTGGCTCTACGGTTACAAAGTTATTAGTTTTGGGATCAACTTTTACCCAAGAATAACCTCCACCTCCATCAAGTTTAAGAGCATAAGTATCTTTTCCTAGTTCAAATCTTGCTTTTTTATTCCATTGTTCTACGGTGTCAGCGCAAACATATTTGATTAAAGGTGCTATGATATTTCTGGCAAAATAATCACTGCTTTTAGCGTAATTAGAAACTAGTTGTGAATGCCGTTCATCAAACATAAGTCACCCCACGGCTGGATTCGGTTTTAATAAGATTAGTTAAAGACTTTTGTAAAACGTCATATTGCTGTGATGTAGCACCGAGGCAATTTAAGTCAATCACCTCCCCCGATGCCATCACCCGATTAAACACAAGATGAAAATCTAATTGCTCTTGATAAAATTTCAAAAAAGTGACATATTGCAAATCATCCCAGCCGATACCTTGGATATATTCATTGATAATTTGTGAAGAAACATCTGATGATAAATTAATTGGGAAACCTTTCAAAGTAATTTGAACATAAATTCCGACCTTTTTTAATCTTGGTCTTTGCTTACTTAAAACCTGATAACTATTAATGACCCAAGCGGGAGCATAAATGTTAACGAGATTGCCAGAGTTAATAGTCAATGTCTGCATTAGTTGATTAATTATCTCAAAATCAGAGAGAGCATATTCCTTAATCATTATTCTCATTATTTAATACCCTTGAAATTTGGCTCTGAGCATTTTCGTCTAGGATTGATTTAATTTCTCCAACGCTCAAGACTTTATTATTAGAATTGTTGTTTTGTTTAGGAGGTGGAGGAAAACGGTTATTGACATCATTAACTCTCAAATCTAAGTCATACTGAGTCGGATATCTCTGTGTACTTTTCCGAGCTAATCTACTGACGACTGGTTTCCATTTTTTTTCGTTGTATCTGTCGATGTTGCGGAGAATTTGAGGAATGTTGATGCTTTTTAACTGAGGAACTGACCCCTCTTTTCTATTGGAGTATGCAGGATTTATAAAAACACACTTCCCGGCTGGTAGTTTTAAAAACTCTGCCGATTCAAATAACTTTTTGGTTTTCTCTTGGTCGCTAATGGTATTATTGCTCTTTCCACCACCCGTGGATCTTGATTTATGCTTGTACCTAATTTCTTCATCTCCCAGAAACGAAGAAAACAATTGTGCTGATTCGTTCTCTCCAGGATTAAAAATAAATTTCGTACTGCAAGCACCAAGTATAGTCTTAGCAACTTCCCGACCATAATTCTTTTCCAACTGCCCCATATTCTGCCAGCCGAGGATGCCGCAGAAACCCTCACTTCGTGATTCATTTAACCATCTGAATAAATCGGGCAGATACAAGGAAGGTAATTCATCCAATGCAACTATCAAAGGGTCAGAGCGTTTTTTGGCTATATTTCGGGCGATGGTCATGTGGAGAACGCTAGTCATCAATGGTGCAACAGCATCTCGTCGCTCTCTGTCTAAACCGAAGATAATCATTTGTTTACCTTTAATTGACAGTGGTAAAGTGGTTTTACCAATAAAGCAACCCAGTGTGTTCTTGGCCATGAAGCGGGTAAACATAATACTAGCTGTGGCAACAATCCCGGCGACGGTTTTCTCACTCGCGGCGGAACTGAACAACTGACCAAAGGCAATCTTTACCCAAGGGTTAAGATTAGCAGACATTAACCGCGCAATCATCTGCTCACTAGACAAGATGGCGGCACTGGTCATGACATCAGCTCTATCTCCAAATTCTTTGGTTAACATCAATACAGCTTGGGTTAACTGATCCCCAGACGGGCCGAAAAATCCATCTTCATTAGAATTATTCAGAATGCGGAAGTTTTTATTGATGACCGTGGCAATCTGCCGAGCATTTTCAGCGTCAGAAGAATCTCTTAAAAAATCTAGAGGATTACAAACTTCTGATTCGGGAAAACCAGGGGCAAAAATATGAACATCGTAGCCAAGAACTTTAGCATAAGCAGCGATTTTCGCCTGAGATGGGTATTTAAAGTCATACAGTAAAATAGGAAAACCTTGGTCAATTGCGGAAAATAACATGGGGTTAATGGCACTAAAAGTCTTCCCACTTCCGGGCGCGCCAATAGCAGCAGTTCCCCTTTGCACTTCTGGTACATAAATCGGTACACCTCCACTACCACTTTGTTTTTTTGTACCTTTGAATTGATGTTTACCAATATACAAAGCTACACTATCACACCGAGGAGATTGTATCTGTTGCAATGCTTTTTTCTTAGCTGTATTATTCTCCTTTCTTCCTACCCAATAGCTAGTAGCAATCTTCTTTTTATTACTGCCATCGCCAAAAAATACTCTCATTAAAATGTAAGCACCCAACATACTTATAATTGCTAATCCACTGGGTGTAAATAAATGATGAGTGTACTTGCCAATGTCGCTATGTGGATTTTGTAACTGTTCAAAATGAAATGGTTGGTTGTTTGCAGAAGTAGTCAGATTATTGCTCATCAGATGAAGAAGAAGGGGAATGGGGAATGGGGAATAGCACGCTTGTAGGCGTAAAACCCTTGTGACGGACAGGATGTAGGGGAAAGAGTTAGATTTGTAAGTATTCTTAATTGGTTTTTAGTTTTTCCTTTACCCTTTCTCCCTTTTTGGTAAGAATAGTTAATCAGGAACAGTAGAAGGACTACCAAAAATAATTGGGTCTTTTTCATGGTAAATAATGAATGGCACTGGCCCGATAAAATAGGGGGTACAAGTGCGACCAACAAAGGGAATATTCTTGCAGAAACGGAAAAACATAGCAGTGTTAACGGAACCGCTTGATTCATCTATATCCCAAACAACTTGTTTAAATGATTTACCAAAGGGATGACGACCAGTTGGCTCAAGACCACCATTAACTACAGCAAAAATTCCATAGCCACCTTTAACTTTCTGGACTTTACCCGAAATCCATTGCGCTCCAGTGGTCTTACCAAGACCTGAAGCTTCAAAGTGGACGCAATTATTTTGATTGCAAGGGACATTAAAACCTTCTTGATAACTGCCAGAAATGCTGCGAACCCGGTTAGCTTCTATATCTCCCAAGGGCAAATCTACTTGCCCAACGAAAGACAGATCCGGCTCTGGTACGGTAGGAAAATTATTCCAAGATAAATCCTTCAATCCGGGAATGTCTGAAATGAGAGTATCTTGCCAATTAGCAAATTCATCAAATGATGAGTTTTCAATTCCCGGAATCGATGTCAGCTTGTATTTAGACAAATCAATTTCATTGCCGAGAGGGATATTATCTAAATTGTAATAATTAGCAACATTACCAATTCTTTGATTAGTGCTGATACCCATTTGGCGAAAAAAGTCAGCTATTGGTGCTACACTGCTGGCTGATTGATTAGCTAATTCAGGTATAGCTTTGACTAAATCGCTAAGGGTTTGAGTTTTGATGATTCCAAAATCGTCAAGTTTTAAACCATCTAAATCAATAGCTAATGCCTGAGATATCGCCTTGAGGTTAAGCTTTTCAATATTCAGATTAGCATCTTCAAAATCACCAAGCTCCATAAAATCGCCAATACTTTGTCCAGCTTGCCAAGTTCTAGTCTGATTACCTCGGTCAGTCGGGTAAGCCACATGACCAGATTCAGATACAATCATGTCTTGAAACTTCATTTTTGACCAGTCTGGAATCAAGCCATTGTTGCTACTGACAAATGGGACTTGTGCCGAGGCTTTGGGCAGTATAAATCCAATTACCTGATTCATAATTCCATATTTCCAAAAACTGTGAATAAACAATCCTCCGAGCAATCCAAACAATATTAAATAGCGAATCGTGTCAAAACTAATTTTGGGCGAACGCTTTGATGATTTCATATTTGTCCCTCTGTCCCGTTTTTTTGTCCAAGCTCGATTAATTTATTAACTAAATTAAGTGAGACACCAGCCTGAAGAGCAGCAATAGGCATTTGCCCTCCAGCTTGAAAATGAGTCAAGAATTGCTCAATCCGATTGTGAAGTTCATCAGATGAGGAGAGCGAACCATTACTAATCGCTACGCTCATCCCCGCTCTAATTTGTTTTATGGTGTTGATAGTTTGTACTAATGGCGATAATAAGGGTCGAGTAACTCTTGAAGATGGTTTATCCGAGATAATTGACACTTGACTGTATTCAGGACGGGAATTAGATGGAGTAACTTGAAAGTGGTAAACTTTGCGTGAGCCAGAAGCAGTTTGAGTAATCACTGTAAGCAAAGTTGCACTTGTTTGCGGCAGTCCTGGAACCGGAAGCTTTTTGATCCGGCGTAAGTGAAGTAGTCCAGCACTACTGTTTTGACAGTTCTGGTCGATTCCCTCTAAACAACCATCAGTGTCAATCAAAACTTGCGAGGGATCGTCAATCCACACCCGCTTCACCATCTCATTGACTTCATAAAATGAAATTGATACGCCTGAGCCATTCCAGACCTTAATTTTTTGCAGCTTGGCAGTACTGCCACTAACCTGAGATTGCTTTATAGTGCGGACTGTGCTTTGAGCATAGGTTTTGACTGGAACTAGACACACTGCCAAAAAAGCAGCAACTCCAAGCTGGAACGCTGTCATGAGTTTTAACTTCTTCATGGCAACTCCAGAGAACGGTTCACCAAAAAGGTAATCTTCGTCCCCTGTGGGACATACCAAACATTGGGACGAGGGGTAATTTGTTGGTTAGAAGCTTCTGCACGGCGAGCAATGGTGTCACTAAGCTTGCCAAAAGCACCTTGCAAGAATGCCCCGCCAATATTGCGCTGGCTGTTTGAAGTCGTGCTAGAGCTAAATGTCCCAGTAGCAGAATTAACTACACTGCTACTGGAATCAGATTGATTCAGGATTGCTCCTACTTGACCCAAACCACTGACTAATCCCACAGTCAAGTCAGAACCTGCAATTCCCCCTTTCTTATCTTGGAACTGTTTAGCTAACAAGGGTTTGCCGCCTTCTCCTAATACAGAAATTGCACCGCTACTGATTGGGTACTCGGTGTTATCTTTGATAATGCTGGTGACTTGTACAGTTACATAAGAGCCACCATCAACCTGTAGGGGTTCAACGGCTAATAAAGTGCCTTTATGAATTGCCACATTTCCATAGTTGTCATGTAAATCAGCCGTTAATCTAGCAACATAGCGTTTAGTATCATCTGGATTTTGCTGTTGTTGGAAGCGATTTTCGCTTTGCTGCTTGATGACTGAAGTCACTAAAACACCATTTGCGAATTCTCCGACAACTAAATAGCGAGTTTTACGCTGTTGCAGAATTTGGTTTTCTTGAGGCAAGTAATTACCATCTGCTATTTGTTTATCAGATTTAGAATTAGCTGACCAACGAGGGCGAATTTTCTCAATTTCTGTGGGTGTACTGTTGAAAAAGTTAGGGCGTGTTTGCTGTGTTGTATAAGCACTATTAGGTGGCTGTAGTTGAATTCGTGTTGTACTCGGTGCTTGAAAGGATGTTGCCTCTGTTGATATCTGCTGATTATTTGAAGTAGGCGTATAAGCGATTTTTCCGTAAGATCCTAAGCTGCGAAGTCGATTCAATTCAGCTATCACGTCTATTGGCGTTTCTGTTTTCGGCGTAACAGTCCTAACAGGATTACTAATTCTTGGCAACGTTTGATTACGAGGTGGTGATGAAATAGTCGAGTTAGTTCTACTCGGAACGTAATATTGTCTAGGGCTAGGACTTTGTGTTTGTGCTACAGGTCTAGCTGTTGATGGGGGTGGTGAAGCTGCAACACTTACAGGCTTACTATTAACAAAAACTTCTTCTTTACTCTGATTAATTTTATTCAATTCATCTTCTTGTTTATTCAAGGCTAATTTGGCATAGACATCACCATCTTGTTGCTCGACTTTCTCCAAAGCTGGGGATGTTTTATCAGCTTTAGCAGTTATCGCTTCTGGACTTCTACCAGGATTAAAAATGCCATTAAGAAAATAAAAGATTACTAAAAACCCTAAGCCAAAGGGAATAGCGATTATCCCCAATCTTGACCAAGGAGAAGTACTGACAGTGTGCTTGGTAATCGATGGAAATTCTTCGGAGTCTTCCGGCTCCGGCTTTTCTCTCCTTTGTCCATCATTTGTATCCTCTGAAAATCTCAAGATTTGATCTATAGTCAAATTCTGATGTTCGTTTTTTAGTGACATAATTATTAGAGTTTCAAATCATTGATTTGTGTAATTTCTAAACCAGCGCTCCGAGCTTCATAGATTTTCCGAGAAAGTTCAGTGAGAGCAGTAATTTCTTGTGGCGTATTCACTGCTTCGACAGTCACAGTCTTATTGAAGGTAATTCCAAGTCCCGTATTATCAGAAGTTGTAAAAGTCACAATAGTTGCGACGATATCTACTTGCCAGACCCCATCTCTAATTAATCGCGGCTCTCCAATATAACGAGGAATTAAAGACGCTTGCATATTTCCTTGAAATATTCTGCTGGGGGTGAGTTCTGCCAGCTTTTGTAAAAAGGCTGCTCGAAAGTTCTGTTTTTCACTAATTGCAAAAGCAGCTTCATAAGCCTTAGTTGTAACTTTCTTTTTTCCACTTACTGCATCAATATCTATTCCTCTGTCTTGCTTGGTAATTACTTCTCCCTTATGGTTATCAATTTTCACTAACCCATCCCAGCTAAACATTCTAGTGAACGTATCACCAACAAACCTCTTGATTACTTCTGGCGAACGTTGATTTTGGTCTACTGATTTAGCAGTAATAGTTTTGCCATCATCTAACTGTACTAAAGCTAATTGCTTTTTACTTAATCCTCTGATTGCTCCATAATTGAGAAATTGCAATAGTAATGAGAGTAATGCACAAGAAAATCCTACTAATGAAATGATTCCAATTCTTGTCGGGACTGATTTATTAAATTGCAGTAGTTGTAATGGTTCTGATTTTCGCTTTTCCGTGTTGACCATATCTCTTATTTCCTAGACTTCGCCAAACTAACACCTCTAGTGATTATTGCAATGCCAGCTTCTGCAACAATCGCACCATAAGTCTCTGAGGCTTTATTAATTTGTTGTAGCAGCGCTAAACCACCACCTGCGGCTAATCCCGTAGCCAAGAAGGGAGCGCAAATCCCAATTGTAAACAGGAAGAACATTGGTTGATCAGCTTGAGAATCAGAAATTAATTGTCCAGCAAAACCAACAATCATGTTAAAAGATAGTTTACATATTCCAATGCTGAAATATCCAATTAGCCAAGTATAAATTGATTTCGCTCCGTAAGGTAATAAAGAACCTCCAACAGCTAGTGGCCCTAAAAATGCTGTGATTAACATTGTTAATTCAATTCCCCATTGGTATGAGCCATTCATGGACAGCATCACTAATGAAATTGTTGAAGTCACACCGGAACCAATAAAACCACTAATGGAAGAAAATAATATCTGAAGGGGATTTCTTTTATTTTTTATTGCATCAATCGGAGCTTCAATGACTTTATCTATCCCATCCATCAGCCATTTGAAGGGGCCACTATTTTGATCAAAAGCAGACGGATATTTTTGGCTTAAATCTTCTTTAGCCTGTTGTAGACAAGCAATTGCTTCATTCGGCTGTAATGAAGAACTGCGACATCTTTCAATCGCTAATCCGATAGCGCTTCGAGCTACTGATACCCCTGCTGCTTTTTGAAATGCGACTCTTAAATCTAGCCCCGAAGCCGTTTGTATCAACACCAGATTATTTACATTGTTGATGTAGTTCCTAATCCCTAACGTTGAGTTTCCTAGCGCTTTGCCATGATTTGACAACAACACCACCACAATCAACGGCCAGATAAAATCGGTGAAAGCTCGTTGCTCATCGCCATTGATCATTTGCTTTGTCCACTCAATCATGAAAAAAGTTAATGTTGCAACCGCAAATAATGCTCCTACCGTACATATATTGTTGTATAGTTCCCCAGCTAAAGTTTTATTCCACAAATCATCAAATCCGGCTGATATTGATGCAGAAGTTTGAGATGCTTGTCTGGCTAAATCACCACCAATCGCTTGTTGCGCTAATAAATACATATAAGAATCCTTTCCTTTGCATAAGAGGTCTAAGGGAGTGTGGGAAGATGGATAAAAGAATGGTCGAGATTAAAGAAAATGGAAGAGAAAGGGAAAAAGTATTTTAGAACTCATGAGGACTTAGCCATTTATCAATTGACATTTGAGACAGCAATGCAAATTTTTGAATATTCTAAAAAGTTTCCAGTTGAAGAAAAATATTCAGAAATCTTTCAAATTCGTCGCTCGTCTCGTTCAGTCTGTGCTAATTTGGCAGGGGCTTGGAAAAAACGGAGATATAGAGATGCTTTTGTCGCTAAACTGAATGATTGTGTTCGCGGAGCGTGTCGCAGACAATCGGAGGCAGCAGAAACTCAAGTTTGGTTAAAGTTTGCAGTGAAATGCGAGTACCTCACAGTTGAGCAAGGAAGAGAACTCTACGCTCGTTATAATCAAGTCCTTAGTCAATTAGTCGAAATCATTACCCATCCAGATGACTGGTTACTCGACTAATTCCCCACCCCTGGCACACTCTCCACCTACGGTGAGTAAGTAGGATCTAACACAGACATAGCAGCAACCTCGAGATTGAGAGAAATTAATCCTTCTTCTCGAATGTCCTCTTTTTGACGATTTGCTGTTAATTGTTCTGCAATTTGGGTCAGCATCATATTAGACTGTGCGGTATCAGAGCGTGATTGTAATGAATCAGTGCGCTGTTGTGCCAGCATCGAAACCACCAGACCATTTTGGGCTGCTATTACTTTTAAAATATTCTGTGAGGCATTCATATCTTGCGCTTCCTGTCCCAGGTTTGAGGCATCTTGAGCCGTTTGTGTAGTTTGATCAATTTTGTTGGCAGTATCTTGCTGACCAAGTTGCCCTAATACACCAGAGACTGATGCTTTAGTAATTTCTCGCTGTAAGTCTTGTGCTTGTGTCGATGCTGTTGCCCAATCCGAGTTGGATGCTAAGGATACTTTCAAACGCTGACCACTTTCAACTGGATCTGGCGCACCCATCACACCAGTAGCACCATTAATTGCGGAATTAGCATCCTCTTGGGCTGCTGCCCAGAAATTATTAATTTTATCTGAAGCTATACTGCTAATTTGGCTCATTTCGCTCTGAATCTGACTCTTAATTTCAGCTAAAAAAGTATTTAGGTCTAGTGATATTCCATAACTGGGTACAGTGATTAATAGACTTGTAACTCCACTAGATATAATGACAGCTAGACTAATCTTTTTAAGTCCCGTCATACTGAAATACTCCCTTTTTTACTTTGAATTGATGAAGAAGGATTCTAAATTGATGTGACGACTAAGGTTTTAGAAGTTAAACTCTTAAGCAATTCTTGGGCTGTTGAAGATAACGGCTCTCCCCGAACCATTCTGATATAATCTTCAGAAAACTTGACTTGTCCTAGTATTGGATTATCTTGATATTTTTTCAGGAATAAAGTTCGTAATTCTTGCTCATAAGGGTTATTAGCGACTGCGGCCAATAAACAATAGGCTGGATAATAACGGCAGAATGTAAGTTTGCCTGAATCATCCAATAACCACTGTGAGTAAATGCCGGATTTTGTTGGATAGAAAGCCTCTGTACTATTGGTTTGAATGATTTCGTAAGGATATTTAAATCTATCAACAAAGGGATCTACCGCCGATGATTGGATTCTGCCGATCAATCGGGTTGTAATATTGGCGAAGATTTTCGCTGCGGCTTTGCTTTGGTAAATACTTTCTGGTTCTTGAGCCGAGAGAATTACTCGTATCCCTGCTTTTGCGCCATTGGCACACAACCGCCCAATTAACTCGGCGATCGCATCAAATTGGAATAGAATCGGCGCTTCATCCAAGAAAAAGATACTGGCTTTAGAAGACAAAGCACGTCTTAGGGCTGCGGCATAAGCTGATAAAGCTAAAATCGCTGCATCTGCCTCACTTGACAAATTCCGCAGTGCAAATACTAGTAACTTAGCATCAGTTCGGAAAGTTGAGGGACGACTAATTGATTCTCCAACTCTGGTTGAGAGCCAGTACTTTAATCTCAACCTGATTTGCTCTAAGGCTGATAAGATTTCCTGGCTATTGCTGGCTATAGAATCTATCTTGAGAAATGCTGGCGAACAATAATTCAAAAAATCTTGTAATGTAGGAGTGTCCAGCCAAGCTTTAGTGCCAACTCCTGCGGCTAATGCCAACTTATACCGGATTTTGATTTCATCATCATTAAAAAACGTTTTCAAGGCTAGGGCAATGATTGATTCAATATTAGTAATCATGGAAGGGCTAACGCCAATCACGCTAGTTCCAATCACCATTGTCATTAAGACTGATTTCAAGAATTCCTTAAAATCATTCAATCTTTCATTAATGGTTTCTTGATCCATCCCCCTCAAATTAGGTAGTTCAAACAAATTATTCGACTCTTTGGAAATATCAAAGTATGCACCATCCTTACCTAGCAAATTCGTATAGTCACTAAATGTCGATGTCCCGTCTGGTTTGGGGTAATCTAATGCTACTACTGGTATATCTTGGGCTAGTGCAGGTGTTAAAATTCCTGCCACCAGTACTGATTTCCCCGAACGAGTTGCACCAAAAACTGCGATATTTTTATGCTGTTTGTACAAATCCAGGTGTACTGGCGTACCCCCCTCTTCGGCAATCAACTCAAAGCCAGTCCGATCTCCTGTAGCTGTACGAATCAAAGGCATCAGTCCTGGTGCTTCGGAACTGAAATAAGGTAATCTGCGGTTAAAAGGTTTTGCCAGCAGTGGCTCCCAAACAAATGGACAACATTGCAACCATGTCTTCCAGGCGTATTCTTTTTCTCGATCTACTGCTGCTGGTCTTAAAAAGTAAGAAGCTAAGTATTTGCAAGCCTCATTGAGTTCTCTTGTTGATTTTCTATGGACAAGAAAAGCTACTCCGGTATAAACGACAACGCTTCCTTTGTAAATGGTTCGTTGTGCCTCTACAGATTCTTCAATATTTATTCCGGCTTTGACATCGATGTTTCCTTTACTTGTTGATAAGGCAGTCGATGTAATTGACTGTTTAGTAAGGCGTTGTAAATTAGTTTTGGTAATTGCCTGATTAGCTTTAGTAATTTGACAGATAATTTCTGTATCAGAGATACTTTCTTTGGAAAATAATTCCCAAAGGTATCGTAATTGAGAGCGTTCATCTATCCAGCCCCCCGGCTTTTGGCTAAAGTTCATCACTCCAATATATTTATCTTGAATCTTTACCCATTGCCGATCTAAGAATGGAACTGATTCTTCATTTTCCAACAGATGATGCCGAATGTGAAAATCGCTTGTTTGAGTTTCTACTAATCCTTGGGTTTGACTAATCACTAAGGGATTAGGAATTGGTGTCGGTGATGTCAGATTAAATTGATGCCATAAGACTTTCCAAATATCTTGAGCGCTCAAAACTCTGATCCCTAGTTTCATTTTGTTACTTAGCAACGATTCCCACTGCAAAAAACCGTCGCTAAATGAGTTCTTAAGAATATTTTCAATCCGGCTATTATTAAAAGCGTGAATTTCTCCGGTGAATTTAAACCAAACTTTCTCTAACTTTCGGATTGCCGATTCTACAATGTCTTGGCTTCTTTCTGAATCAGCTAACGCTGTATAAGTACACCATAATCTTAAAAACTTGTTCTTCCTGACTCCAGATTTGGTTAGTTCTTTGATTCGTAACCTCTCACTCCTAATTAGTAATTTCAATTGCTCAATATCACAATTGGTTTCGATCTGCTCTAATTCTGATTGCCTCGAATAATCGTCTGTAAAGGAACCCAAATGTATGGTTAATGACTCTCCTGATGGGATCTCTTTTAAACCTGCCTCTATGCTCTCAAAGATTGGGAGGATTTGCTCTGAGGCTAAGTTAGAATGAATTCCAATACAATCAAAACAGAATTTGATTTGAATCGATTCCCCATTTTTGAGAATTAATGCTCCTATCCCTTTTCTCCCTCCCAAAGCAACATCGCAAACCCCAGCTAAATGGATAATGTCTTCAAAGGGGGTAAGAGTTTTTACTACATTAACTTGCTCGGTTTCTAACCTTTGTTTTTTGATCTTATCTGTCTGCTTTGTTGCCATAACTTTAATAATTATGTCGTTTATATCCTCTGCTAATTCGAGGCACTGCCACAAACTTGCCAAAAAATTCTTGATTTGATGAAAGTAACCACCATGTAGCCCATCCCCAAGCTATGCTTAATCCTGTGCCTAACCAACTTGTTTTCAATATATAGTTGAAAACGAATACATTTAATATTGCTATAACTGACCAAGGGAAAATCTGATCGGCGGGAAATGGGCCTAATCGGGGTCTATCTCCCAAGATTCTATTTACACTTCTAAATTTATTTTCATCTCTCATCTTTTTTTATTGCTTGTTAATATGAAGCATTTCTTGAATCAGGGCACTTTTTCTCATTCAAGAAATGCTGCAACTAAATGGGTGTTGCCTTTAACAGTTATGAGTTATCAGTTATCAATCTCTCACTGATAACTGTTCACTGTTCACTGAACTATGCTCCAGTAATCAAGCCAGTAACTAAGTCTCCGACAAAGACTGAAAGTACTATAATTAATGGAGTCCTAGCTAATGTCTGCCAATCTTCATCATTCCGGGCTGCTTGAACAATTCTTACCAAACTGATACCTACATAGAGTAGGAATAGACCTCTCAATACGTTGAAGAACAATACTATAACTGCTTGTGTTTGCCCGTTTCCAGCATTGCCGAAAGCACCAGTCATCCAGGTTTGAGCATTGTTAAAAAACTGGGCTTCGGCTGGCGAAGAAGCAAAATCCAAGAGAAATATTAACGACAGAAATGCAAACAATATTGCATATAAATTTACTCCCCATTTCCGTTGTAGCTTTTCAAAATTTGTTAGCAATGCCTGTGTTTGTTTTGGAATTGCAACTGCTATTGCTCCTGCAATCATCAATCCTCCAAGCATTATGTTGTGGACTGACATCTCCAAAATCATTAATGCTCCCGTTACTCCCATCAGCCCAATTGTGCTACCTTCAATCACTTTCTTTCTTCTTGATGGTAGGGCTGCTGTTTGTCTTGTCCCAGAGTTTGTTGTGTTGGGATTTTCGTAGTCAGATATTTGCATAATTTGCGAGTTCATGAAATCTTATCCACATTATTCACAACTCACTTTTAAAATCCTACAGACTCTAGTACAAAAAAAACTAGTTCTTTTGGCTACAGAGAATATTTATTACAGCTTATTAGGTATAGGCTCTATTACTAATTTCTGCCCAACTTGAATATTACTAGCACCCGCTTTTAGTTCTAAAACCTGTGTCGCAGTGACACCGTAATAGATTGGACAAGGATTTTTCATGCATGGTGGTGCATTGTGAATTATGGTTGTCACCAGATTCTTTTTAAGGTATATGATGTCTAACGGCATTTTAACTTGGTGCATCCAAAACGGTACATGATTATACTCTCGACCCAAGTTAAACAACATTCCGCGATCGCTCTCTAGATTATTTCTCCACTTGAGTCCTTTCTCTAGTTCTTGTGGTTTATTTGCCGCTTCTAAATAAAAAGTCTGGTTATTTATCGTAAGCTTATACTGAAGAGGCAATTTTTGAGGACGAGTTTCGATATAAGATACTACTGCTGTGAACAAGATTACTGACACCCCAGCAATTGGCCCAGCGATGTTTAGCAGCTTAAAGCCAGCAGCATACCAATCGATTTTCGATTGAAACTTTAGTATTTGCATAAAATTAACTACCAAAAATATCGATATCGCCCAGACTATATATTGATGAATCCACCGGACTAGATGGTAGTCCTTGCAAATCTGCCTTATTACGCATACTTTCTATTCGGTCGGCTTCACGTATTGCCAGAGGATTTACGCTTTTTCTTGATTCTAATAGTGCAGTTAGGGTAATTTGTAATGGCGGCAAATCGTCTGTTGCTGGAGTTTCTTCATCAAAGGATTGACAAAATATTGAGAATGCTGCCCTTTCGACGATTGCCTGAATTTCTGCACCGACACAGCGATGTGTTACCTTCAATAATCTTTGCCATTCTTCTGGAGTAAAGGCATCTCCACCATGACTAAAGCGCTTGTCAAATCTTGCTAAATGAATCTTAAATATGGAATGTCTTTCGCCGTTGTTTGGTAAGTCGATTTTGAATATCTGATCAAAGCGTCCACTTCTGGTTAACTCTGGTGGTAGCCATTGGATATTATTGGCAGAAGCAATTATTAATACATCACTTGTTCTTTCCTGCATCCAAGTGAGTAACATCCCTGCTAATCTTCGTGATAAATCATCATCTCCGGCAAATCCCTTGTCAAAGTCATCGAGGTAAAAAATTATACGGTTAATTCGGTCTACCAGTGCCAATAACTTTTTGAGTTTGTATTCCGCCATATTTCCATAACTGCGGAAATGACCCCACTCCACGATTACCAAGGGTAATTCCAGTATTTGAGAACAAGCCTTAGCCGAGTGAGATTTACCTGTTCCGGGTGGGCCAATCAATAAAACACCTTTTGGTAGGCGCAAGTTGTAAGACTTAGCCAACGGTGTCAGGAGGCGCTTATATCTTTTAAATGTTGACTGCATTAACTCCAGTCCCCCAAGAGGAATTGTCATTGGTTGCAGAAATTCCACATTGTAAACTCGTTTGAGCAACTCAATTTTATAAGCAGAAACTTTTTTGACTAATTCACTGCTGTCAAAAATAGGGTGTTGGGGGTAGGGTGTTGGGTGTAGTGAAGACGGGGCTTGTACGAAGATGGTTGTTGGAGCTTTCTCTACACCCCACACCCCACACCCTGCCCCAAAGGGGCTTTGTCAATTGCTAGGGCAGTTTTTACCCCTGTTTCAATATCTGCCAAATACATCCCTAAACAAGTATTCGCTATTTGATTGATTTGGACTAGTGTGATTGAGTCAGGTAATATTTGTGGCAGATAATCGCTAATTTCCTCAACTGTGGGTAACTCTTGGGTAATTGTCGGTATTAGACCAGCTATATCTGACTTGAGGCTTGCGTTTGACCCCAGTAACAAAACTGTTTTACTGGAGTTATGGTTGTAAAGCTTAATGTTAATCAGTGCTGACTTAATCCATTCTGCTGTCAGGAAGGAATCCGCATCCGTCGCTCCTTGTCCAAGCCACGGATATATCCCTTCTAGGATCAAAATCCCTTGTAACTGGGTTGTCTTCCAAAACCGCAAAATCTCAAAGGAATCTTCGCGTACAACTTTGAAAGCGATTCTGTTGTATTCTTTAATTTCTGAAAATGCCAATCCCCAATCACTTATTGTTAACTGGTATAGTTTGTCATCTTCTAACATCCAAAGATAACAATTAATACCACTATTAATGCATTTTTGAGTTAGGTTTTTGAGTAAGCTTATCCTCTCTTGCAATGGGGATTCCACTGCTATTAAAGGATTGTTTTGTTCGTAAAGAGAAAATATTCTTTCTATCAGTTGTGAACTCATGGGTAAATTATTGAGCATCAAACTGATAATAAAGGCTGACTCACTTTCTACTCACAGTCTGAAGTACCCAAATCTCTCATACTTTTGGCCATTCTTTTTTATTTCCACTCAGGCAGCGATCGCCACTAAAGACTCAAATCTGCTTCTGACTTACGCTGTTGTTGCTGTTGTTGCTGTAGGGACTTTTCAAGTAACAAATCCTGATTCCAAGAGACTGTTTTGGGTCTTGAGCGTCTGACTTGGGGCAGTAACTTCTTAACAGCTAGTGCCGTGGCTTCTCCAAATTCATCGGAGTTAAACGCCGTTTTGATTTGAGAAATATCCTCTAATCGCTCCACAGGTGTACTTTTGGGGTCAGCAAGTGCCATGTACAGTGTTCGCTGTTTTGGTATTGACCCAGTTTTGGAATATTCCACCATTGCGTATGAGAAAGCATCAATCGTTGAGGAGCAGAGTACCACTTTTTCTACTTTGCTCGTTCCTCGCTCACCTAACTGGAAATGAAACCAACTTTTTGTGCGATCGCTTCCAATGGCCAAACCCTTAAATTCACTCCCTTCAAGGTAAGCCCCTTTTACTTGATGGTTTAAATCTCGCATTACAAACACTGCATTTTGCTCCTTGTCAGCGTAAATCAACCCCGATTGGTGAAATCCGTGTACAAAGTTTGATGGCAATCCCCAGAAGTGAGTCAAGTAATCATGTACTGCAAGCCACTTGCTTTTATCCTCAACTGGTGGGACAAACTTGGGGGCTGGCTCGGTTTGAAGAATATCTGCTGTTTGTTTTTTGACTGCGGCGATCGCTGCTCGTTCTGCCCCCGATTCCCCAAATCTGTCATTGAGCCATGCCAAACCCTGCCGCAAATTGTAATTGTTCACCTGAATCACCAAATCTATTGCCCCATTGCCCTTTTCTACTCCTGGTGAGGTGGACTGAAATTTATCCCCATTTATATCAATGATGTGGCCATGTCCCACCCAAGAGTTAAATTGACAGGGTTGTTTGTCTAAACCTAACTCCCAAGCCACATCTTCCAAGGCTAATTCACGCAATTGTTGAGTCTGTTTAACTAATTCCTTTTTCTCTTTCTCTAATTGAGCAATGCGTTGTTGAAGCAATTCATTAGCTTGAGCCAATTCCCTAGCTGTTGCTTCCATCTGTTGAGATTGGCGGGCTGCTCTATCTCGATCTGCGGCTTTGGCTTTGATTTGCTCCAAATTTAACTCTGATACTTCCAGGTTCCGTCCCGTTTCTACTATCCGGTAAAAATCCTTTATATCCTCGTGTTTGGCTCTGGAACCCTTCAACCCCCTCTCCAAGCCAATCAGCCGCATCGTTTCATAGTAGGAGTCCTGAAATGCTTGGATTTTTTGCCGCCCATTGAAAAAGTGATTACACCGTAGCTGACCCAAATCGTCCACTGGCACAAAGTAAGCATGAATATGTGGCGTGGCTTCATCTAAATGTAATTCTGCCCTGACTATCCGCGAACCGTATTCCTCAGACAACCATTGGTGCGTCGCTTCTAGCCAAACATCTAATTTATTTTGCTCATAATACCCAGCTAACGTTGGACATGAGGCACGGAAGTAACTTGGCGATGCACTCAGTAACATCTCGACGCAGTAAACACCGTCAGTCCTTATCTTCCTGTGTTGCGGAGCCTCATTTATCTTTGCCATCACCAAATCTTCTAACCTTGATTCGGGATCGCTGCTGCCTATAAACCTAATATTCTCTACCGACAAATCAGCGTTCGGTGTTTCCCTTTCACGAGATGTGTGAGACGCGCTACTCCCTATATCCTTCTGCTTTATTTTTTTTAAACGAGCGATCGCATACGCCATTCCTCATCACCTTTTTTTCTCCCGTCAACAATATTTCACCTGATAACTAAAATTATTTTTTCGGCTCACTGAGTATTTTTACTCAGGCTTAAAAATGGCATTTTTCCCAAATCAAGAATAGCAAAAATAAGCATAATAGGTACGTTTATTTAGAGGCGGCTGATTCTTTGATTTTCGGCAATTTTATCGCTCCTCGCTAGCTACCTTGAGGGCTACCACATAGCTACCTGTCGGGAAAATCAAAAATCACAAAAAACCACTACTTTTTTGCTCCACAGGTAGCTAGGTGTCACCTGTGTGGTAGCCCGATAACTACCTGTGGGGAATTGTATCATAAAATACAGTTTAGCGGTGAATCTACTTTAGTTTTGTGTAGATTGCCAGACTTTTAAAAGATAGGGTGAGTGAAGTTTGAAAAATTAATTAGAGTGCTAATCTATTATTTAGGCTAGTAGACTTGTTCGATTGTCTTTGCATGAGTCTTCGTTTGTTTTAATGCAATAAATTTAAATTTGGAGTCAGGTACAAAAGTTGACCACTAAATCTATAATTTAGTGAGGGTGTTAAGCCTACTTATTCAGAGTCAGTCATACAGAGTTCAAACTGAATTCTTATTTGATAACTCTTAAGCAAAGAAGCTCTTGAGCATGGAGCAGGAAAGCTTTCTAACAAAAGAACATGGGAATAGGCGAGTGAGGGAGCAGTGAGCAGAGGATAAAGATTTTAGATGCCCTTCTACTCAAAGGCTTCAGAGCAATTAAATTGATTTACGCTCAAAATGCACAAAAAATAATACGTCCTGAATTAGACCCCTAAATTTATTTATGGGGCTTCCCATCTGCGCCTCGGACTCTTCGCTGAGTCATTGGAAATATTTGGATTACTGTTTTCGGAAAATTTCTGAATGAATAATATGAATGAGGTAAAGCAAGAGATAATCTCAATTAAGCGTTCTCTTGAGAGTTTGGATGGCAAAATAATTACCTACCTCAAGTCGAACCCTTTGAAACTAGATTTAGATTTTTCTGAGGTTGTTGTAAATGCGCTCAAAGCCTACTGGCTACCTTTTGCAATGCATTCTGTAGGAGTGCGTGATGAGGAATTAAGACGCATAGCGATTTGGTCAATCAAACAATTAGAAGGTCAGGCTTCTCTTATCCGCGAGGTTTTCGGGATTTCACCCCAAATAAATACTGTTGTCCAATTGGTGAATACTACTGCTGATTACCCAGGTGCTACCCCAGGCCAGGGCAGATTACTGAATAAGACAGAACAAGTTAATTCTCAAGAACCTGACTCAACGACTGCATTATCCATATCTAATGATGTTGAAGTTAGAGAAGAAATTTTGCTTCCAGATGAAGAAGATTATGACTACGAGAACGATTTAATATCCGTAGAAATAACAGAGGAAATGAGAATGGCTAATAAATTATTTGGGGCTTAGTCGTAGAATAGTACGTTTGATTTAACCCCTACATATTCAGTCCTTTGAGGTAATTCATGAATAAACCGAATCCAAATCCAGATCCTGCTGTTGATACTCCCAAAATCGTTATCTCTGCTGACATTGGTGGCAGTGAGACAAAAGCGATCGCTCAAATTTATCCTTCAGGTGTGCCAATAGTATTAGCCATGCCACCTGAAATCGCTGATGTCTCTAAAACTTCTGTGGGGCGTTTCGTCCCAAACTCATATAACACCAGTATTTGGGTCGGAATGGGTGATGAGTATTATGTTTTGGGCGCATTGGCTAAAAGTGTTTTTGCTGGGACTTCTGCACTGCGAGATTTAAAATCTCATTATGCTTTACCAAAATTGGCTGGTTTGTTGTGGTTGGCTTGCCGTCAGTTTCGGCTCGATACCAATAGTATTGATGCTTTTGTCCAGGTATTGATGCCACCAGGAGAAATTAGTAATGCTCATAATCTTGGTAAAAAGTTAGGGCAATCACTCAACCGGGGAATTGTAACTCCCACCAACAAATTAAAAGGTAAGCTGCGTAATTTTCATGTTGCCCCGGAAGGTAGTGGGATTATGATATACCGCAGTCGCACTCTCGCTGCATCATATACCCAAAAAAATATCGGTTTGCTGATGCTTGGCTACCGGAACGCGAGTTTCGTTCTCAGCCAAAAAGGTAATCCGGCTTTGGCTGAAACTACTGATTTAGGTATGAATTGGTTAGTACAGCAGTTTGTCCAACGCACTGCTGTTGGCTTGTCCAAAGAAGATGAACATTTAGTGACTGCAATCATTGCTGCTGGGAAGGGTAACTTTGAGCCTTTGCGTTCTTTGTCCCGCCAAGCCACACCCGAAGGTGTATCTGCTGACTTAAAATTATTTCAAAACATTCTCCCTGAAGTTCGCTCTGATTACTGTCGCGCTCTTGTACGTTGGATACGAAACATCCCTTCACTTGATGAAATTCTCATTTGTGGTGGCACTGCTGATTTTGTCAAGAAGGAGTTAACTGACCATTTTCAAAATGAAGGTATACCTATTGTTTGGAATGGCGGGGTACAATTTCCCACCCCTCTTGATACTAAGGGTCTTGGTGAGCGCGTCGCTGATGTTTGGACGGCACACATTACTTATATATTGATGTTAGACAAGAACTTTGCTTACGACCGCAAACAAGATTTAGTGCCTGACCCCAATAAACCACGACCATCTATCCCTACCTCTGGTCTTGCCCAACTGCGTGAATACGCCAAAAATCGTTACGGCGACAAACCTTTGAACAGTTGAAGAATTTGACTTCTTGGCATTTGTGGGGTGAAGGGGAAGAATGAAATTTTCCCTTTAACCTTTCACCAACATCTTACAGCTACAATTTATACCTATTATGAATAACGACCAAGTTTACGCTCAACAGCTAGCCCAATTTGCTGCGTCTCAAAGTTTTGATGAGCGTTCAGTGGAATTTTTCGATGATGTTTGGCAAGAAGCCGGAGTTAAAGACATCACCAAAATGACTACTGCTGATGCTGAGTCTGTATTGCAAGTCTTGGGCGAGAGTGAAGCATCACCAGAATTTACTAAAGCTCTATTAGCCCAAGCCATAACAGCAGGAATGCCTGAACACGTTGTGGGATATATCTTGGAGAGCGATACTGACGGGGACGGTCGCACACTTGCACAAGAAATCTTCAATGACGGCACAAGTCCCTTCCAACCAAATCAACCATCAGTGCTTGCCTCGAAACAAAACCAGTTTCAATCCTCTAGTGAAGAAGACATGGAAATCCAAATTTAGCCAAAAGTACGATTTTTTTGTAGACTCCTGGTTATTGATTTTTTGGGAATAGAAGACCTAAACTTTGGCTTATTAGTTAGCGTTTTCACATGCTCTAGAGGTGTAGTTCTTATAAAAAAGAATCAGGGGAAAGGATAAGGGGAAAAGGGATGGAATTTCCCCTGACCCAGTACCCTTTAACATTTTCTCTGATTCCAAATATTTGTTCTACACCTTTTTCCAACTTTGAACTAAAGCTATGACACTAAAATTACCAACCCGCAACAACGTTACACACGGTCAAAAGCCAACAGACTCATTTACTATTTCTCAGCAGAAAGAACAATTAGAGAATCTGTTGTATCAGAAGGTTCAACAAGGGGAAGATATATCCCCTTGTATTGAAGCTCTCTATTATTTAGCTTCAAAGCAGACAACAGAAGACCAACTGCAAGTAATGTGGGCTGAAGTAGTCAGAGAACGCTCGGCATTCAATTCACTGCAAAGAGTAATCATTACAGCCTTCGCCATCTTAGGAATGATTGCCTTTCTCAATGGGGCATTTCGCTCTGTTAAACCATCTGCGGCTGTTGTCAACCCACCTGCTGCCCAACAGCGTTAATCCAAATGGTCAAGCAGCGTCAGAAATTCAACGCAAAAAGCTGAGAGCGTTATTTGATAATGCTTTCAGCTTATATTATCACTCGCTCTGCATAGCTCCCGCTTAATATGCTGTGTCCTTGTCGAAAGGCAAACTGTCTTCCGGCTCAAAGTTACGCAGGTCTTGCTCCATCTGTTGACGACGTTGGACGTATGTTTTGCTGTTTCCAATCCTTCCTCTCATCAACCATGCACCAAAGTTGATGCCTTGTTCTACATGATCGGCAGACACTTTATTGTAATTATCAACCTCCATTTTCTTACGCCACTCAAGCTGTTCGAGGGCACTTTCACTGATGCCAATTTGACGAGCATATTCTACATATTCAGGTCTGAGAGAACCATCTGGGTTGAATTCCTTTTTTTCCTGTTCAGTGAAGAAATCGTAAGCTGTGTAGATTGGCCACGGCTCTGGATCAGTCTCGTCCAAGTGCTTCCACTCGTCGTATTCTTCTTTCAACGAAAGAGCATAGTCAGTAATTGCTTCGTTACTCATTCCTGTAGACAACATTTGTTGTCGGGCTTCATCTTTCAAACTTCCATCTGGGTTGAATTCTTCATTATTCATATTTATCCAACGCTTAATCCTTGACATAAAAACCTCTCAAAAATTTAATTAATATTCATCAAATTTCAAATCTTATGACTTTGCAATTAAAGCATTTTGACCCTCGTTTAAATCAGTGGATCTATATAGACGATAGCAGAACCGACTCTCAATCAATTTTAACTGAAAAGCTCAGTAATACTTTACTAGAATTTTACTTTCCTGACAAAGAATTCTCATTTGGACATTCAGATGAATACAGCACTGCTGAAGAATTAAAGAATCATCCAGATGGACAAATTTTATTACTATCTTCTAAGACTCGCTTACTTTATGGAGATAAAGAATGTTTAGAAACGATTCAAAAAATTTGTCCAGATAGTAAAGACCGGGGTGCTTATGGTTCCATCTTCCTTGGGGCTTGTAAAAATGCAATCCACGAAAAGCTAAACATTCTAGTAGTAGATGATTCTAATGATAACCGGGGTGAAAATGGAGGAATATTATCAAATAATTTAGCATATAAATTAGTTGGTGATTGTTATGGGCAGATTTCAACACAGCTTTATGACTTGCTAACCTTAAGAGAATCCCAAGTAGATAAAAGCTATCGTGTAATTCAGCATCGATTTGGTTGGGTGGATGGAGTTGGAGAAGATACTACTAAATATCGTTTTGGCAAAGGAACGCTCCGACCATACAGACTAGATAGAATAAAATATGCAGATCAAAATAACAAACCAAAAATAGACATAATTCTCCCCGTAAGCAGTTTTAAGGGAACAGACAAGGATAGACCCAAAGGCGCTACTAAACCGCAGATTAAGCCAGGATTATATCAGCAAAATATTTGGTTAGCTGAAAAAGGGCAATCTCAACAAGGTCAGATGTCTATCTCCCAACTGCTGGCATCTTTCCCCCAAGGAATGAAAGATTTTGCCGAGGAACTAGAGGTACAAGCTCAAAGATTAGCCTCTATTCAAGATGATCCAAGAATTGTTGCTGCTTACTATTGTGAAAGATACGAAAAACGTAAAGAATCATTGAGCCAAAATAAATTAACAACAGGAGAAGTCACCAGTCAAGAAAGAGATGTTAAAGACTTAGGGACAAATAATGATTTAGATGCAGATCAGGAATTGGATAATGACCCCGCCAAAGATGACTTGTTCATGTACAAACTCATTAAAGCTGATTTACTTGGTCATCAACAGCTTTTAGAAACAGAGAAGGTAAAGCAGGAGCTAAGTCGTTTTGTACAAAGTGAGTGGCGAGATATTGCTATTGGGAAAACGCTTACTTTTGATCGAGCAATGATTATTCCTTCCAAGGAACTCAAAAATGGTGAAATCTGTGCCCCTTGGCTGGAACTTGGAGAAAAAGTTCTTAACTTTCGTTCTCCTTTCCTCAACTCTAATGGATTATGTGTCTCTACTAATAAACACGTTTTAGACCGTCTTGCTCCAGATGGTGAACCCTTAGAAGGCATAATTGTAGTCAATGACGAAGACCACAAGCGCATACAAGCCAGAATTACAGAGTTAGAAGCACTCTTGGTTGATGTTGATTTTATCGATCCAGCAGAAACCGAATCAGAACGCCAAGCACGAGACTACGATGGTGACTGCATTGGTATAGCAAGAGCTAGCTTATATCCCAATTTAACAGTAGAGGCAGAGCGAAGAAATCTTCCCCAAAACGCCTATTCGCCCACGGTTAAGCTCAAAAAACAATCATTTTATGATCCCACCGATGGAAGCCAGCCCCCATTTGAAAAAATCGCTATCCACATGAGTGATAGCATCAGCGTGGGCATAATCAACAATCAAGTGACGGCACTGGAGGCATTAGAATCAGAAATTGAGGTACTAAACACTTATGGGACTTTAGAACAAAAATCAGAATATTTAGAGCAAGTATCTAGCCATTATCAAAGTTTATTTGAACAGGAATATGACGAGAAGCCCAAACCAATTAGAGCAGAGTACAAACCCTTCATGCAATCTGTTGTAGCTCTAGCAGAGAATCCTAACAGAACAAGAGAGATTATTCAGCAGGCGATGGATGTTAACCGCTTAATGTACCGAGAAATGATTGGTGAGGGATGTTATCAAAACCAAATAGCGGTTGATTTATTCAAAAGCGCTAAAAAACCTGAGATGAATAAAATCCGGGAAAACAGCCGCTACTTATATCGTGATGTTAATTATATTAAAGATAAGAAATCTTCTTCAGTTTATTTAAGCACAGGTATAACACCAAAGGGCTACTCACCAGTAGAATTATTGATTAGCCAAACCAATAAATATTTCCAAGAATCACAGTTAGAATCGCGTCCCATCGTCCAGTTTAAAGACTTGTTCAAAGGGGTAGAATTTACACCACAGCAGAAATTTGCAGCGATCGCCGCCAAATACGAGTTTGATCGGAAATTCAACGCTGCGGTTCGTGTCTCAAGGCGGCGAGAAACAGAGTCTGGCCCTAGCGCAATTGTTCAAACGGATTCAGGAACGCAACTCGAAATTACCAACCTCACCCGCTACGGGCATCCCCTAATCTGGAAAGCTCAGACACTTAATATTCGCCTAGATGAGATTAAATTCACAAACAGTGAACGCCCCCACAAATTACTAGCAGTTGCACAAATCAATGGTGAGATTGGGGAGGATAAGAAACCCGCTTACCGCAACCTGGGGACAGTTAGCCAACAATCTGTGACTGACCACAACCTCAAATCGGGGATGACCATGCAGGGAGCTAAACTCCTAGAACTAAAACCAGAACTTACTAGAAGCCAAACTAAACTACTCTTTGCCTTGGCAAATGATGCGGCAGAAGCATTTTACGCGAAAATCCCAGAGTCAGAAAAACTTGCATCTGCCGCCGCGGCTTGGAACATCTGTGCATCCCGCCAGGATGAACTGGAAGTTGCAAAAAAAGAAAACGCAAACCCCCAGGCGATCGCCAAAAAAGTTTCCAATTTCGCCTTCGCTGCTTTCCCCAATGAGATTATTTCTCGCTTAGATAAATTGCAATTTACTGAACCGAAGTTAGTCACACTTTTGAATGAAGCGAATCAATTTTTGGGTCGGGACTGGAACAAGGATGATTTGCACCCGATAGAAATTAGGGCTAGCCACCACCCAGTCGGACATGAACGCCACGTTTCCAGATTGTTATTTGTACAGGATACGGACGGCGAATATAAGGAATTCGCCATGCTTGAAACCAGAACTGCA
>NZ_JACJSJ010000075.1 GCF_014698115.1 Nostoc sp. FACHB-973 | reverse complement strand
TTCAAGCTAGAGCAGAGAAGGGAAATTACAGTACACAACGTATAAGATTTAACTCTAACTCTTCTCCTTAATTGTTTGTTACATAGTTATAAATTTTCTCCACGACTTACTTAATATAAGTGCAAATGACCAAGAAGCTGAATCTTTCAATACAGTACGGCAAATTCTTGATTTGATTAGCGATTATAAACCAATAGTCGTTTGTTTTGATGAAATGGAAAGTGACCACTGTAATGAAATAGGATACACTGCACGACAAGTTACGGCTATCTTAGCTAAAGACTTATCTGACAAAATTAAACGAGGTGTTTTGCTAACATCAATTTTCCCAGATCATTGGATTCATGAGGTTAAAAAATTATCAAATGCTGATTCAGTTGTAGATAGAATTGCTGAACAAGTGATTGATTTAAAGTATCTTAATTCTGATGATGTTGTTACCTTAGTCTCTCGATGGCTTGAAGAATTTTATCAAGAGAGGGGATTAATACCTCCTTATCCAATTTATCCATTTGAAGAAGAAAAGCTGAGAGCATTAGGCAAGGAAAAACCAATTGTTAGAAAAGTATTAAAATGGTGTGCAGAAAATTTTAAATCTGGTGAGGTAACAGAACATCCAGTAGAACCTGTTTATAATCAACAAATAGCTGCTTTAGAAACAACTATTCAAGATTACATGGAGAATAAAGCAACTCTTGCTCAAGCACTACGATTAGGATTTACTACTATCAAAGGAGAAGTGTTAGAAAATGTTCAAATTTTAGATATAGTTGATATTCAAGTAAAAGCTGTGGATAGAGGCTACCTTGACTTTAAAATTGTTGGTAAAGAAAATGGTAAAGATGTCAAAATTGGCGTAGCTGTTCTGCAAGAATCTGGGGGCTTATTCGTCCAAGCTGCATTGAAACGGTTAATTCGTTACAAAGATTTTGATTTAACTCGTGGTTGTTTAGTTCGCTCTAAACAAATTAATAAAGGCGCGACTAAAGCACAAATCTATTTAAGTGAGCTTTTATCAAAGGAATTAGGTGGTGAATGGGTATTATTAAAACCTGAAGACATCAAACCACTTTTAGCATTACACTTTGTCATGAAAGGTCGTGAAGATGATGAGTTAAGCGAAGATCAAATTATAGATTTTATTCGCCAAAAGCGGATAGCAATTGATAATTATCTGATCCGTGAAATTCTCAGCGATCCATCAGGACAAGTTCCTAAAGATGCAATTGACGAAGAAATTGAAAGTGGTAATATCACTTTAACAGAGGTTGCAGATGTAGTAAGTATTGGTTCAGATGATTTATTTCAGGAATCATGATTAATATAGCTTTACGTTTACCAACACCAGAAATTGAGGCATTATTGCAAGGGAGAATAATTGCAGTAATGCCCAATAAATTTCTTACTCCAGAACGAGAATTTGCACTCTGTCCAGCAGATGCTTCAATTAATTTACTACCAACTGAGCAATACTATAGATCAACTTTCCTAACGATTGCTCAAAGTTCATTCATACAGTTAAGTACTCAGGGTGTTTTAATACAACCTCAGCAAATGAGCTTACTTCGAGATGAACAACAGTTAAAACTACCACTCTTAGCTTATGAAACAGTTTTAATTAAAGCTTGGGCTAGGTGCGAACTATGCCAAATTATCAACAATGCGGAATCCTTGGCTATTTTATCACAGCTAACTATTTGGACAACAGAAGCTTTAAAGGAAATATTAAGGCAAAGGCAAAATATTTTTTTGGCATATTTGCGAGTATATCAGTTGCCTAAATTAATTGAAGTCCCGATAAAGTCAAATAGTCAGTTTGTTGCATTACCACAACCTCTCAATATTTCTGAAGAAAAGCCGGTATTAACCGATCGCACTTTCACCCAACGCAAGCATCAATTAGAAAACCGACTGCCACCACTGCATCCTGAATTGGAAGAATTGCAAAGTGCGATCGCACAGTTATCTAATACAAACTCAAATGCACAGCAACTAGATAATGACATCAAAATTTTTCTAGGTTGGAATAGTAGAAAACTAGAAACTCTACCAGATTCAGATTTAGTTTGGGTTCAAAAAATTGCTGAAATTGGAAACTCTAGCGATGGACATACATTTGAAAAATTAGTTCGTAGAGGATTACTAAAATTAGGCTTTACAGGCTCAGGTTTAAATCCAGATGCAACTGGTGGCGCGGGAGGTATGGATTTTTACGCTGAACATCCTTATCCAATAGTAGGAGAGTGCAAGGCAACTCAAACTGAGAAAGTTACTGATGGTACTCCTGCACAGTTATTAAAAATAGGTATGAACCATCTTGGTAAATTTCAATATGAAAATTCTATTAAATTAATTGTAGCCGCTGGAGAACTAAATTTTTACGCCCTGAGAACAGCAACCGAAAATCAAATGAATGTAATTCGTCCTGAAACTCTACAAAAACTAGTTGAACTGCAAGCACATTACAAAAATTCTATCAACTTGTTAGAATTAAAAGAGTGTTTGCAACAAAGTCCTTTTGGTTTAGCTGAAGATAAAGTTAATAGTTATATCGATAAAGTTGAGCAATCTATAAAGTTGCGATCGCAGATTACTATAGCAGTCAAAGAACTCTCTGAACAAGACAACGAAAATTCAAAAGCTACACACCAGAATTTCACAGTTACAGAAATTCGTGTTCATTACAATGCCACTCATAATCCCAAACTAACTGATGAAGTAGTTCACGATTTCTTGATAGAACTTTCTTCACCATTAACAGGCTATTTAGGACGAATTAAAGGTAGTGATTGGAAGAGCGATCGCTTTTACTTTCTACGCGATTTATCAACGAACCTAGAATAATTAAAAATATAGATAATATATCGCAGTTAACCCCAAGTTAAGATACCAGCTTGATAATTAGCCACCAACGGCAGAATCTTTAGCCATTCTGAACCTAATAAGATTTCTGTAATTTCATCACCTGCGATAACTGAAATCTCATACTCTTGTCCATTTAATTGCACATTACCTAAATACAAATCAAAAATTTTTTCACCCTGTGCAGTTCGTAGTTCTTGCTCACGAATAAATTGCCAATCTAGAGAATCTAAATCTTGTTTATTAATAGCTAAAAAGCCTGTGAAACCAGTGTCTAACATAGCATCCACAGGCAGATTTAATCCATCAGATGTAATCAAATCAATTTCAAAAAATAGCTGACCATTGCTACCAAAGATACCCTGAATCATATTGTACCAGTGGCTCCAGTTTCATTCAGGCAAAACATGCAGTGTACAGCATTTGGGTGTTTTTCGCGTGCTTTCTGGCTAGCTACTTCTATATCTTTATCAATGAAATAATCTCCACTATCTGGCTCCACTGCAATATACCAGCCATAGTGTTCTTCGATATATTCTGGACGCACACCCTCGAATATTGCACGACAACGCTGATGAAATACTTCCCTTTCAGCTTTACGCCTAGCAAGTTCTTCTGGTGATAAAGTGCGTTCTGGAAAGATTCTACCTCTACGTGCAGGTTGTTTTGCAGTTGATTCAGTCATAGTAATTAGCCGGATTTATGGATGCTGTCTTAACTTAATCTTAGGGGAAGATAAAGGCGATCGCTTTTACTTTCAGCGATCGCTGCTCAACCGAACCGTGGCTCGTTGTTGCTTTTTTTCTCAGTATCTTTGATTTATAGTGATAAACTTTACAAAAAATTAATACTTAGCCACTGTGTAACTTCATTTACATCAGATAATAAATCAAATACTGTCGAAGAGTCTTCTTATACTGACTACACTGGTATTCACTAATTACAATTCATTAGCAAGTTGAAGACTTAGGAAAGATGAATTATGTATTATCAAATTTGGAACTTTTTTCTTCAAGAAGATAAATATAACTATTGGAAAGAGAGAATAAAAGTTAACAAAAGTTTTAACAGAGTTACATGGCAAAAGATTATTGATTTTTTGTCATTGGTAGAGCAGACTTTCGCACTAAAATATCAACTAGGAGAAACTGATAGTCTTGAGCCATTTCTCAAGTTAGCAACAGAAAATGGTTACAATCTAACCGCAGAAGAACTTGCCTGGTTTTTAATCACGAGAAAACAGATTTGGGATCTTTTTGATTTCGCACAAAAAACGCCGTCTCTTAAAGAACAATTACTAACAGCTAAAAGCCCACAGCATTTTGTCGATATAGGTGCGGAGAATGCCTATTACTTTTCTGTAGATGAGTTAGCTTGGCTGTTAACTGAAATCAAATCATCGTCAGAATTAGTATCAATTAACAACAGCGTTGGCGAGATTCTGACGGTATCAAACTACGGCAGAATTGAAACAGGATACTGGATTTGGCTGGCAGAAGACTGGGGAATTGTACCGCCATTTTGTCATCGAGATAAGCCAAGTACTTTTTTGTCTCAAAACGTCAACAATCCTTTTTTACCCGATCGCTGTTTCTTACCCAAGAGCTACTTTAACCAACGCCTAATGGCAATTAGTAATTAATAATTCGTAATTCGTAATTCGTAATTCGTAATTCGTAATTCGTAATTACAGCGGATTTGACTTTGTGCAGTATAAAAACTACGCTTCAAAAACAGATGAGGCATGATTATTCTCAAAAAGCGCATTTATGGCTCGGTTAATAATTATGAACCAATTCTGTGAGTTTAAAGCAATAGCAACTAACAAGCAGCAAGTTTTATGCGGAGTCTAAATTAAACTGAATTACGAATTACGAATTACGAATTACGAATTATTACAGTGAAGCATCCTAGATTGAAGATATACCTTCTATCTAAGATGCTTCACAGTAAAGAATTGTTGCAGATACAACAATCATCCACAAAATGTGATATCTGCACTAGAGTTATCAGCTAGCAGAAACTCTCAAACTACTGGGTTTATGAAGATCGCCTTCCAAAACCACACCGCGCTGATTGGCATGGAGATGACGCAAAATCTTGTAAATTGGCTCAACTTGCTCTGATGCACCTGCCTTTTCGGCTAGTTCTTCCAGAGAAAGGGGAGTTTTTTCTTTTTGTAGCACTGCCACTACTCGTGTTTGCAAGTCAAGAATACTAGCGGCAGCTTTTTTGCCAGCTTCTACCCCTGGTTGATGGTAGGCGTTGACGTTGACCAAGCTAGCATATAAACCAACAGCACGTTCATACAAAGCAATTAATGCCCCTACAATTCGGGGGTTAACTTGGGGAATAGTAATTGCAATGGAATCCCGCTGATTTTCATAAAGCGCTTGTCGGGTTCCTTGAAGAAAACCGGAAAGATAATCGCCTGATGTAACTCCAGGATCTATTTCTGCCGATGGCCCCTGACGATCTTCTAGAACTTCGATGAGGGTAGCAAAGAAATTCGGCACACCTTCGCGTAACTGCTGGACGTAAGCATGTTGATCTGTTGAGCCTTTGTTACCATAAACGGCGATGCCTTGATAGACAGTTTTGCCGTCTAAGTCTTTTTCCTTGCCCAAGGATTCCATTACCAGCTGTTGCAGATAGCGGCTGAATAACAATAAGCTGTCCTTGTAAGGTAGAACAACCATATCTTTTTCACCCCGCCCATTGCCAGCAAAGTACCAAGACAAAGCAAGCAAGGCTGCTGGGTTATTCTTCACATCTGGGACGCGGGTAGCGTCATCCATTTCTTTTGCACCTTGCAGCATGGCGCGAACATCAATGCCTTGCAGTGCTGCTGGTACTAGCCCCACAGAAGACATTTCTGAAGTGCGTCCTCCCACCCAGTCGTACATGGGAAACCTAGCTAACCAGCCTTCTTCTTTGGCTATCTTATCGAGGTTGCTATCAGGGCTGGTAATAGCTACCGCATATTGGGCAAACTCTAAATTGTGTCCGGCGTAAGCTTTTTTAACTTCAATCATGCCGTTGCGAGGTTCTGGTGTTCCCCCAGATTTGGAGATCACGAGTACCAAAGTGCTGGCAAGGTTGTTTCGCAGATGATTGAGAACGCGATCGATACCTGCTGGATCGCTGTTATCAATAAAGTGAATTTTCAGGGGCGGGAAATCAGCCGCCAGGGCTTCAGCGACGAATTGGGGGCCGAGGGCGGAACCACCAATACCAATAGAGATAATATCAGTGAAGCGGTTGGCTCTGGGAGGATGAATAGCACCTGTTTGGACTTTTTCCGCAAAGGCTTCGATTTGTTCTAGGGTTTGGACAATTTCTTGTGTCAGTTCTGGAGTTGGCGCTAAATCAGGATTTCGCAGCCAATAGTGTCCAACCATGCGGTTTTCATCGGGATTTGCGATCGCTCCCTTCTCCAGTTGAGCCATATCCGCAAACGCCTTGTCAAACTTCGGCTGCAACGACTCCACAAAGGCATCATCGAACCGCATTCGACTTACATCTAAGTACAGTCCTAATCCCTCGTGGAAATATAACCAGTTTTGGTATCGTTGCCAAAGTGCCCTAGCATCCATAGGGAAATCTCAAATAAAGTGTTTTTCAAAAACCAGTTTAATGGAAGGTAATAGCGATCCCTGCCTAGCCTTATACAGTTTACAGTTTTAAGTGTTCCCTTAACTCTTTACATTAGACATCTGGCATAGGGATGACACGCAAAAATTTCACAATTTCACCCCTGATTTCTATACCAATCAGATAATCATCTAGAGTGAAGCGGTGAAAAATTCCTTCACTATCAAGCTGTCGTAGTTCTTTTAGTCCACTCAGTTGCCACTTTTGGCCAAACTCAATAAACACAAAATCATACACCCGCTCGTAAGCAGCAGGTTCTAAATTTTTGAGGTCTAGCAAAAAAGACCTTGCATAGCGCACTTCCAGAGTCACTAGACGTTATACCATTTTAGATTTTGGATTTTAGATTTTAGATTGTGTACTCCTGCAAACAAGCAAGCTACGCATACTGGTACGAGAGCGAAAGCGCTGCTGCATCAGAAAAACATTAACAGGCGTATTGCTTCATCATGGGTTAAGATATCCCACGGCTGCTGCGATCGCTTTACTTTTTGTATGGCTCTTAGCATATAAAAGTCACAATGTAAAGCTTCAAGAACGTTCCAAATGCTTTGCAGATCGTCGTCGGCTAACTGCTCGATTAAATGATGCATTCTCAGTCGGAGCAAATTCATAGGTTAATTATTCCTTATAAACAACCACTAACAATAAATAGTATTCCCAAAAAATTAGTTAAAAAAACATCCCCTACTAGGGTCGCACAGCGGTGCTATCCTACAAATTTACAAATAATTTGGGATAATTTATTTTTTGGAAGTCCCTAAGCCCCCGACTCCACAAAATTCGATAATTTATTTCTTATAAATTCCCCGCCCCTTACTATGGTTGAATATCTCATTTTCTTAGCAATTTCTACAGCCAGTTTTGCCCTATTTGCTCTCGGACTGAATTTGCAGTGGGGCTTTACCGGATTAATTAACTTTGGTCACATTGCTTTTATGACCCTGGGAGCATATACAACTGTGTTGTTAAGCTTAAAGGGCGTTCCCCTACTGATATCGGCGTTGGCTGGGGCAATGGTAGCCGCTTTGTTGGGTTTGATTATTGGTTTTGCAACTCTGCGCTTGCGGGAAGATTACCTAGCAATTGTCACCATCGGTACAGGAGAATTAATTCGTTTAGTAGTGAATAATCAGGAATTACCTGTGGGAAATTCTTGGGTTTCTGGGGCGTTTGGGGTACAAAGTTATCCCATACCGTTTTCCACACAGCCGAGTTTGTTTTTCAGATTAGTGATGATTGGGCTGTTAACACTGTTAGCTGTTGTAACTTTGTTTACGCTGTGGCGATGGATTCGCACTGCCCAAAGATTTCGAGCTGCTGATTCCAGCCAAAGGTTGAGTAGCAAACAAGAATTGGCATCGCGCTTGGGAGTCGGAATTGTGTTAGCAGTTTTGGCAGTAGCAATTTATATATCTGGGGTAATTGGATTGTATAATTACAACCCAAAAGCAGGTTTAATGTTGGTGCTGTTGTTGGTTTTAGCACTTGTATTCTGGCGGTTAGAAATTTTGGTGCGATCGCCTTGGGGTAGAATTCTCAAAGCTATCCGCGAAGATGAAGAAATTCCCAAAGCACTAGGAAAAAATGTGTTTTGGTATAAATTACAGTCTCTCATGCTTGGAGGTGCGATCGCCGGCATCGCTGGTGCGTTCTTCGCTTGGCAACTCGGCGCTATTTACCCTGATAATTTTCAACCACAGTTGACTTTTGATACTTGGATTATGGTGATTTTAGGCGGTTCTGGTAATAATATCGGCACAATTTTAGGCGCGGTAGTTTTCTTTGCTTACGATGCCATTACGCGAGAAGTTTTGCCTAGAATCGTCCCCCTTGATGAAGCACGTTTGGGTGCATTTCGCATCATGGTAATCGGATTTATTTTAATGGTACTGATGATTTGGCGTCCTCAAGGTATCTTAGGGAAAAAGGAGGAACTCACCCTTGGTAAATAACCAATCATCACCACTTCCTCTGCTAGTAGCCACTGGACTTTCTAAAAGCTTTGGTGGTATTAAAGCAGTCAATGAAGCGAAAATTGAAGTTGCAAAAGGCAGCATCACGGGTTTAATTGGCCCCAATGGTGCTGGTAAAACCACTTTATTTAATTTACTCTCGAACTTTATCCGCCCAGATAAAGGACGAGTGATTTTTGATGGCGAACCCATTCACAATTTGCAACCATATCAAATTGCCCAACAGGGAGTAATACGCACCTTTCAAGTTGCACGGACTCTTTCGCGGTTGTCGGTGTTAGAAAATATGCTGTTGGCGGCGCAAAAACAAACAGGTGAAAACTTTTGGCAAGTGCAGTTGCAACCGCACATCGTAGCCAAGGAAGAAAAGCAGCTGCAAGAACGAGCAATGTTTCTGTTAGAATCCGTGGGCTTGGCAAAAAAAGCCCAGGATTATGCTGGTGGTTTGTCTGGTGGACAACGCAAGCTGTTGGAAATGGGACGCGCACTGATGACTAATCCCAAGTTAATTTTGTTGGATGAACCAGCAGCAGGGGTAAATCCGAGATTAATTGATGATATTTGCGATCGCATTCTCACTTGGAACCGCCAAGATGGCATGACATTTTTGATTATCGAACACAATATGGATGTCATTATGTCATTGTGCGATCGTGTTTGGGTACTTGCTGAAGGACAAAATTTAGCTGACGGTACGCCAGCAGAAATTCAAACCAATCCCAAAGTTCTCGAAGCTTATTTGGGAAAATAATTTGCGGAGTAAAAATATATTTGCTCATGAAGGCCACAGATCCCTGACTTTCTAGAGAAGTCGGGGATCTTGTAATTCACGATTATTCATCCATAAAACCTGTAAAAGTATTTGTTTAAGCCTCCTGATCAATAATTTATGCGGTCTTTACATTGCTTACCCACTTACCTGTTAAATTTTATGAGTATTCGGGAATATTAAACTATCAAAGCCTAGACCAAATATCAAGTTTTGCATCTTTCAAGACTCATTTATGAAAAATATTTTTGACTCAATAATCATCGGAATTATTTTCTTTGCACTTTGCAGTTGTACTTCAATCCAATGGACTGATCCAACAAATTCTTCTCAAGTTATCAACAAAACTGATTCTCAAGCCAAAACAATTATCAAAATCGGTGGTTCTAGCTCAACTGTAACTGTTTTAAAACTTTTAGCACAAGCTTATCAATCTCAAAATACAAATGTCAAAATTGAGTTTATCTCCAATAGCCAATCCGAGGGAGCGATCGCAGCCTTAAAAAATGATATTATTGACATCGCTGGTAGCAGTCACGAACTCAAACCAGAAGAAGATAACGGTAAAATTCAATATCGGGAAATAGCACAAGATTTGTTAGTTGTTGCCACGAATAAAAATGTTAAAAATGTTATCAACTTATCATCCGAACAATTAAAAGCAATTTACAAAGGTGACATCAGCAATTGGCGAGAATTAGGTGGTGCTGACGCAAACATTGTACTGTTAGATAGACCCGAAGATGAGTCAGCGAAAAAATTATTGCGAAAATATTATTTGGGAGACGATAAAACCACAACTAAAGCTGTGATTTTGAACAAAGAGGGAGAATTGATCGAAACCTTACAAAGTACTCCTAATTCCATCGGCACTTTTTCTTTGGCATCTTCCCTCATCAACAAATTGCCTGTCAATCATCTCAATCTCAATGGTGTTGCTCCCCAAGCGCAAAACTTTGCTAACGGTAAATACCAAATGGTTCGTCACATAGGTATTCTCTGGGAAAAAGCACCTTCAGCGGCCACTCAGGATTTTATTGATTTTATCTTTAGTTCAGAAGGCAAAAAAATACTAAAAAATAATGGCTTTCTTCCTACTAAATAAATTGAATGTATCATGCAGAGATTTTTTAGAGGAATGAGACTCAGCCAAAAAATTGTTCTACCTCTGCTTGCAGTTTGTCTGAGTATATTCCTGCTGGGCTTAGTAGTGATAGGACACTGGTTCACGGATAGTTTGAATCAAAATTTTCGCCAACAAATCGAAAGTTTTACGGAACGAGTCAATCAGGATTTTCAGTATGAACAGCAAACACTGGAAACTGAAATCGAGCTAATTGCTAATCGAGATATGCTGAATCAAGCTGTTGAACAGCGTAACCAAGGCTTGCTTTTGCAGATATTACTACCGCTAAAGTCTACTTTGAAATTGGATTGGATTAAGGTAATCGATACTCAAGGCAATGTTCTTGTAGATTTACGGAATAACTCATTGAGTCAAGCCAAGTTTCTAGACAAAGTAATTACTAATACTGCTAGCAAAGGAGCGCATTTAGTCGATTTGGTAGATGTAGAAGGCAAGCAACAAGTTCTCCAAGTGGTAACAAATGGAATCAAATCATCAGCAGGACTCTTGGGAGGAATTATTATTGGTAACTTAGTAGACGATACCCTACTCCAAAAAATTGCTGCTGGTTCCTCCAAACACCTGATTATCCATAGACAAAATCGTATAGTTGCGGCAACTTTATTAACAATCAAGGGTAAAAATTGGCAATTCCCTCCTCCTAATTTGCCTGCTATACTAATCACTCTTGACAACAAAAACTATTTAGCTAAAAGCATCGTATTTACAGGAGCTAGTCAGTCTTTAACAACCACAGTGTTGTATTCGATATCGATGCTAGAGGTTGCTCAATATAAGTTATGGGAACATTTAGGACTGTTGTTTTTGTTGGGAAGCAGTATTTTAGGAGTTGTTGGATTTTTAATTGCGCGAACAATTACTCATCACCTAAAAGCTGTCACACATGTTGCACAAAGAGTCACTCAAGAATCTAATTTTAATCTCCAAGCTCCGGTAACGAGTGAAGATGAGGTTGGAATATTAGCCATTTCCTTTAACCAGTTAATTCAACAAGTCAAACGGTTGCTAGCAGAACAATATGAAGCGAACCAAAAGCTAGAGTTATATAGCCAAACACTAGAAGAAAAAATAGAAGAAAGAACTCAAGCACTGCGACAAAAAAATATCGATCTCAAGCACACTTTACAGGAACTTAGACGTACCCAATCCCAATTGATTCAGAACGAAAAAATGTCTTCTTTGGGACATTTAGTTGCTGGTATTGCTCATGAAATCAATAACCCAGTGAACTTCATTTATGGTAATCTTAAGCATACTGATGATTACACTCAACAATTACTGTGGTTACTGGAACTTTATCAAAAACATTATCCCTACCCAGAACCAGAAATTCAAAATGCTAAACAAGAAGCTGATATTGAATATTTAACAGAAGATTTGCCTAAAATGTTGACTTCGATGAAGATTGGAGCCAATCGCATCCGGGAAATTGTCCTGAGCTTACGAATCTTCTCGCGTTTGGATGAAGCCGAGTTTAAAAACGCTGATATTCATGAAGGAATTGATAGCACTTTGTTGATTTTACAACACCGCCTCAAATCCCAAAGCGCTCGCCCTAAAATTACAGTGATTAAAGAGTATAGTGAAATTCCAAAAATTCAATGCTTTGCAGGACAATTAAATCAGGTATTTATGAACATTTTGGCAAATGCCATTGATGCTTTAGAAGAGGCTTTTCAAAATGGTTTTTGTCCAGATCCGATAATTCGCATTTCTTCAGCCCAGGTGAATGAAAATGTCGTTATTCAGATTGTAGATAATGGTATAGGGATTCCAGAAGCAATCCAGTCACATATATTTGACCCCTTTTTCACCACTAAGTCAGTTGGTAAAGGAACTGGTATGGGACTATCAATTAGCTACCAAATTATTACTGAAAAACATGGGGGATATTTACGGTGTATTTCATCACCTGGACAAGGCACAGAGTTTGTAATTGCAATTCCAATTCGAGGAGTCTAAGTAGCAGCTTTTAAAAGCTAAATGCCTGCCACAAAATTTGGTCTTCGATCTTGTTGTCACACCTGTGTCATACGCCAATAAACCCCATTTTCTCGCTGCATTAACTGATAGCCAATCAACTCCCGTCGTAAAGTAGCGCAGTCAGGATGGTAGCGTTTAAGAATCTCATTAACCAGGCGTTCCGGGTAGTTGATTCCTACCTCAAACTGACTTGCTAACCACTTGAGAATAACTAACCGCTTTTTGCGACTAGCAGGAATTTCTTTGAGGCGTTGGACGGAGTTTTGATTACACCTATCCTCTTCTATATAGTTTTTCATAACTTTGCTTTCCCAATCTTCAGTACCCATATCTTCTATCAGACTTGCTATTTTATCAGGTGTAAAAATTTCCTTGCTGATACTTTGCAAAGCGTCGTTATCTAATTGATATAGATAGCTATTGCCATCAGAGCGCATTGTCACCAAATTTAGCTGCTTAAGTTTTGTCAAATGATGGGATATCGTCGGCTCCTTGAGTTGCATTTGTACCGCCAACTCTTCAACGCTACACTCCTCATTCGCCAAAATACCTATTATCTTCAATCGACTATTGTCTGCTAACGCCTTGAAAAAGCCCAGCAAGATATTAAGTTGTTGTGGTTGCATAACTAAGTTCTAATTAGACGAATATCTAATTAGAAGTATATCTAATTTTAATTAATTCAACCACATCACCGATCAGTCCGAACGGCAATAAATCCCATTCTCTCGCTGCATTAGCTGGTAGCCGATCAATTCCCGTCGTAGGGTGGCGTAGTCAGGATGGTAGCGCTTGAGAATATCATTGACTGTACGTTCTGGATACTGAACCCCAATTTCAAATCTATTTGCTAACCACTTGAGAATTACTAAGCGCTTTTTGCGACTAGCAGGGATTTCTTTGAGGCGTTGGACGGAGTTGTTCTCAAAGACATCGCCTTCAAAATAGTTTTTCAATACTTTGTTTTCCCAAGCTTCTGTATCCACATCCTTAATCAAAGAAGCAATTTGCTCAGGTGTAAAAATTTGCTTGCTGATACTTTGCAAAGCGTCGCTATCCAACTGGTACAGACGGCTATTACCCTCAGGGCGCATAGTGACCAAATTTAGTTCCTTAAGTTTTGCTAGATGATGGGATACTGTCGGTTCTTTGAGTTGCAGTAACACAGCTAATTCTTCGACGCTGCACTCCTGATTCGCCAGGATACCTACAATCTTCAATCGGCTTTCGTCCGCTAAAGCTTTGAAAAATCGCAGCAGGGTCTGAAACTGTTCTTTCTCCATAATTTGTTATAATCAAATTAGATTTCAATCTAATTAGAAAAAAATCAAATTAGCTTTGCTGTCCTCTTCTGACACAGCATTGCTTTGTCTTTGCCAATTGTGAATTAATGTTAATTCTTAGATTTTTTTCGGAGAAAATTGAGATTTCTTAAGTTGTTCTTTACATTTCGCCATGATACGCCCCTCATTAATTAGGAACAGAAGAAGAGGGAGTATCCTTCAGCAGGGTACTTCACTTGTACAAGCAGCGAGATTTTTGGGTGTAGACCAGAGTACTCTATACATGGCTCTCCAAAGAGGACAGATTCCCACTACCAGAAGAAACGGGCGGACTGTAATTAGCCAAGGAGCCTTGATGGATTATAGAGCTAGAACCAGACCACTTTTATAGTTCATTCTAGTTGAGTGGAACGCAACGCATACCTTCGTAGGGGCGCACAGCTGTGCGCCCCTACTTAATTCAAATGAAACCTCTAGTATTGAGTAGTATTTTATAGTTTAATTTATCCAAAAATCAGTATAAATGCTAGATAAAATTAAGATGTGGTAAAGTTTTAAATTTTCACCTGATGGTTTGTTAGAAGCACTTTTTACCTGGGAACGATATTCATAAGCCATCAGGTGAAACGTATTTTTTATTACTTTGCCAACAGGGTGTTTATGAAATTCTCCTTTTTGAGAGTAATTCTCGCAACGGGTGCGATCGCCATTAGTGCAGTTAGCAATGTACAGCAACCGGGCTGGGCACAAAATGCCAAAGGTTTTTACTGCGATACTTCCACAGGGAAACCGATTACAATGTACCGCAATTCTGATGGTGGTCTAGAACCTTGGATTCGCTGGACTTCTAGTTTCTTTGAAAAAGGTGGTTACGACTCACTGACCCGCTGTCAAGAAGTGAGTGGTCGTTTAGAAACTTACCGCCAACAAAAGCAGCTGAAGTTAATTACTGTGGGTATCATGAATCGCCAGCGGGTAGTTTGTACCGCAAGCCAAGTAAACGGTCGCTGTGAAGGACTCATTTTTACCCTCAAGCCAGGGCAAGATGCCGTAAAAACACTGAATAATCTCCTAGCTTGGCGTGAAGGTCAAGCCGGGGCGCCTTCACTTTATGAAAGTGGTGAAATTCCTTATATCGATGTCAGTAGCCGCTTGGGTAGTGATGAAACTCCCGTAGTGTCTCCTAATAACTCCGAACCTACACCGCAGCAACCAGACTCCAACACAACCAGGGAATTATAAATGTCATTGATGCGGGGATTGCTGCGACTGAGTATTGGCATGATTTTAATCCCTCATCCCCTCAATTGCATAGCCGAAATTCGTCCGGCGATCGCAACTGATGTAGCGAGGTCAGAAATCGAACAAATCGCCCGCCAAACCACAGTTCGGATTTTCACAGGTTCAGCATCAGGATCTGGTGTGATTGTGCGGCGTCAAGGTCAAATTTATACAGTGCTGACAAATTGGCACGTAGTCGGATTTAGCGAAAAACTGACGATTATGACCGTTGATGGTCGCCGATATTTTCCCCACGTGTTTGTATCATTATTAAAGTGAAATAGTATAACTCCTAAATTCTGAATTCTGACTCCTGACTTCTGATGCATCTATTCCAAATTAAGCAAAAAATGAGCTATTAAAGTATTCCTTTCGTAGGATAACAAGTAAATATGTAACAGATTTGGATTCTCTTTATCAAGGTGCATCACTGAACCATCAACTGCTAAGTGATGATGATCTATCCACCGATCCTGTGAATCTAGTAACACACTAAAGAAGGGGCTAACATCTGGATGATTCTTGGTTAATTCTTCGTAGCTTTGATAAAACGGAGGTATCCCAATTCCCATTGGCATATATAAGCCTTTAGAATAGTCTTCTACAGGCAATTGAGGAAGCTTTTTGAGATTAACACCACTGATGAATAATCTATTTTGTTCACCATTCTTAGTGTCTGTGAATACTAACTCAATTTCTTGTAAATTTGACTCAATACCAATCGGTTTAATGTTCCTGAAAATCGCTTTTTCAAATTTACCTATTCTCCAGTATTGATTTCCCCAGGGCTTATTTTGATCGTAGAATCCCGGCGGACGAAAACTGGCGAATTTTATTTCATTGTTGTTATCGTAAAAATCTCTCCAAGTTGTGATACCCTTCGCTAAGGTAGTTCTAACTTTTCTACTTTGCTCTCCCGCCACGATGATCTTTTCGTCTAATGGAAATTGACTTGCTACTTGTTTTTCATCGATTACATTTCTCAGAAGATCGGTCTTGACTATTGTGCCGTTTGGATCTTGCCAATGTTCTAATCTCCACCAGTGCCGCCAATAAGAAATATTATTAATTTTTTCAAAAATATTTTTATAATGTCCCATTGGGAAGGTAAACCAGCTTTGATAATAAAGGGTTTTATTACTATCCTCTTTAGTAAAGAGTAAAATTTCCCAATATCCTGCATTTAAGCAATTGTTAGCTAAAGCAATTTCAACGATATTTTGCTTTTCAAAACCATCTCCTCCAACAATTTCTATATTTTGCGAATTTGCCGGAAAACTAACTTGTTGTCTGTTCCATTCCCTATCTGTCAAAGCGATTACTTCTAAACCTTCATCTTTTTTAACCCATGCGGGTGCTTTGGGAACTAATAGCTCTAAATCAACATTTTTGATAACTATTTTTGCTGTTTTTTTGTCTGTTGGCTCCAGCACAAAATCGAAATGTGTCTCATCTCTCTTGATAATTGTTAATTTGCGGTTGGTATATCTTTGAAAGTTTTTGCCTAATGGGGCGGGATTGGCTGGATAATCGACATTAGATAATTCTTGTAATTTGACGGTCATCTGATTATCAAATTTATATCTTGATTGGAACCAGAAACCACCCAATCCTAGCAAACCAAAGAATAGAATGAGACTACTAAATAAAATCTGTTTCTTTGTAACTCTAAAATTATTTCTGCCAAGCAGGGAAAAGTCTGCATTTTTTTGCTTCGCTGAAGTTTTATTCATATAACAAATTTCTCTACATGAGAAGGCTGAGTAACAGCATACAGTTTTGTGAAACTCATTTCTCGTTTATCTTGGCGGAATTCACAATAATCAATAGTTATCTTTAGTTATCTTTAAATTTAAGATGTAAGATATATAAAGCAAATATGCATTTAATAAGCAAATAACATTCCCAAATGATTTATGAATTTTTCTGTTTATCCTCCTGGCACTCTTCTCTAGGTAAACGTATAGTATCTTGTAGAGTGTCGATAAATCTTAAGTTAAAGGTGCGTTAGCCTATGGCATAACACACCCTATAAAATTTGATAATTTATTTGTTGGAAATCCGTAAACGGTAATTATCGTGTTTTCCAAGAAGGCTTTTTTGTCAGATGATAATTGTTATATTTCGCCACCAACAACTACATCTCGAATTCGGAGACTTGGGCCACCACAACCTACTGATAAGCCGTTTTGCCCTCCTTTACCACAACCGCCAGATTCATCCCAATAAAAGTCATCACCAATTGCTTCAATATCGGCTAAAGTTTGGAATACGTTTCCCGAAAGTGTCACATCCCGCACAGGTTCAGCAATTTTGCCGTTTCTAATCATCCATGCTTCCCCAGCACTGAAGGTGAACATTTCGCCGTTCGTCATTCCGCCTAACCAATTGCGAGCATATACTCCTTCTTTAATATCAGTAAATAAGTCTTCCACTGCTGTTTTACCCCGTTCAATCCAGGTATTTGTCATTCGCACAATGGGGGTAAAGTGATAGTTGAGACAGCGGGCATTACCCGTAGGTGTTTCGTCTAATTTGCCTGCGGTTTCACGAGAATGCAAACGTCCAACTAACACACCATCTTTAATCAGTTGAGTAGTGGTGGCTGGGGTGCCTTCATCGTCGTAAAAATAACTACCGCGATGTCCTTCGGGGGCAGCACCATCAAAAATTTGCAGTTCTTCTGGGCCAAATCGTCGTCCAATGGTCATGACTTCGAGCAAATCTGGGTTTTCGTAAGCCATATCGGCTTCAGAAAGGTGTCCGAAGGCTTCGTGGACAAACAAACCGGTGAGAACTGGATCAATGACTACGGTGTAGGTATTGCCTTTGACTGATGGCAGAGATAAGGCTGCGATCGCTCTTTGAGCTGCACTTTGGACTTGTTCATCCAAATTCGTTAAATCTTCGTAGGCTTTGCGAGAACCAGTGGTTTCTCTGCCAGTTTGGACAGTTTCGCCATTTTTGGCGGTGGCGGCAAAGCGCATTTCCATATCCACCCAAGATTGCTCAATGAGAGTGCCTTCAGAGGTGGCGATGATCACTCTTTGGGCGCTGTCTCCATAACGCACCGAGGTAGTGGTAATTCGGCGATCGACGGTTTTGAGTAATTGTGTGTAGCGATCGCATAATTCTTTTTTTTGCCAAAGTGGAACTTTTCGCGGATCGGTGCCAATGATCGGCAGACTGCATACTACTTGCACCGGGTCAATGGGTGCGAGTATTGTTTCTTCATCACCAACCATCCGCGCCGCAGCGATCGCTTCTTCGATCCGATCCTGAATTGTGGACAACTGGTTAAAGCAGCTCAACCCCCATCCACCTTTATAACAAGCGCGAATATGTCCACCAATTGAGATGCCTTCACTCAGGGTTTCTACCTTGTCGCCACGCAACAAGATATCAGTCCCTTCTGCTTCTTCAAGGCGAATCATCAGATAATCTACACGCTCTGAGTAACGGGCAATGAGATCAGAAAGCAAATTTTGTGCGTCAGCAAGTGTAGTCGGCATTTCCAGGTAATAATAATGACGAACTGCATTTATTCTGCAATTATTTAGGGCATTTTTACTAATGAATGTTGCAGTTTGTCCTCTGCGCGATCCAAATTCACTCTGCTTCTTTCTCCGTCACCTGACAATCTGCTAGTAACTCATCCAAACTGTCTGGAAATGTTCCTCGTTCAATCATCTTAGTAAACACCTGATAGCAGTCATCCTTTGCCCCCTCTTTACGTGGAAACCCTAACCACAAAATTACAATCGCTTTCAAATTTTCTGTATCAAAAGCGCGAAAAAATAACCGATACCGTTCTGGTAAGCCCATCTTTTTCACCCGTCCATAGCGTTTTAACGCCCCTGTCAAGGCAAAATGACTCGCAAATGGGTCAGAGGTAATCTTTGTCTCAATTGCAACAGTAATGGCAGCAAATAACTTTACTGTTGCATGAGTTTTATATGCACCCTCCGGTAACTGTTCCTGCAAACGGGAAACGCGCTCAAATAATTCTTGATACTGTCTGCCAAATAATTGCGGATGAAAGTAAACTTCCCAGCCATTACTGTTAAACTGCGCCATCTTCTGATGACTCATCGGCTAATTCTACATCTGCAATCAGTTTATGGGCAGCCTCAGACATTTCAGTTGTATAAGGTTGTAGAGTCTTGTTTTTCAGCGATTCTGTTATTGCAAAATCGAGAAATAGCCGCATTAATACTGAATCTTCTGCATCTTCATCATCATCTGATTGAGGCACAATCCGCAGAATTGCAGTATCCGGTGATAATACTTCTATCCAGCCATCTGCATTGGCGAACTGAGGATGCTCTTGATAAAACTCAGATGGTAGCCTAAAGCCTGCACTGTTACCAATTTTGGTACTACGAATGTTGTAAGAACTGCTCATATTTAAGGTATGTACGTGGCGTACTTACATATTAACAATCGGTTGAATAATTTATTCTTTAAAGTGACAAATTTTACTTCTTTGATCTCTATAGTACATTTGATTGTCTCTCACTCAAGTGAAAACCGCTATATCACTGGAGTTTCAAGTGCATCAACGAGTTTTTATCATATTCTCTTAAGTACCATTTGAAACACTTAGTATAGTAGATTTTTTGAACTTGGCAACTAGTTTCTAAAGCGCGATCGCATTCTTCTTCTGTAGCGATCGCTTTAGGTTGAAACTCTACCATAAGTTGACTGTAAATAGTTTTATAAAAGCAGTACTCGTAATCCTTTGCGCTCGTCGGCGTTCCGTAATCCGAGGATTTTGGCACGTTGTCGGCGGCAACACGTATCATAACTTACCAACCAATTGTCAAGTTGATTTTTTGGTCTTCATCTCATCTTCTATAATTGATAAAATCTGCTCAACTAATTTAGGCATGACACTGTGACCGAATCAGGAAGCTACAAAGATACTGTAAACCTACCCAAGACTAACTTTGAGATGCGGGCAAACGCCATCAAGCGCGAGCCGGAAATCCAGAAATTCTGGGAAGATAATAAAATTTACGATCGCCTCTCCGAAAATAACCCCGGCGAATTATTTATACTGCACGATGGGCCACCCTACGCTAATGGCTCACTTCATATCGGTCATGCCTTAAATAAAATTCTTAAAGATATTATTAATCGCTACCAACTGCTACAAGGGCGTAAAGTTCGCTACGTGCCTGGTTGGGATTGTCACGGATTGCCCATTGAGTTGAAAGTTCTGCAAAACATGAAGTCAGCAGAACGGCAAAACTTAACGCCTTTACAACTGCGACAAAAAGCCAAAGAATATGCCCTAGCTGCGGTAGATGACCAACGCCAAAGTTTTAAAAGCTACGGTGTTTGGGGTGATTGGGATCATCCTTATTTAACGCTGAAGCCGGAATATGAAGCGGCTCAAATTGGCGTTTTTGGTCAGATGTTCTTAAAAGGATACATCTATCGCGGTTTGAAGCCTGTTCATTGGAGTCCTAGCTCAAAAACGGCTTTGGCGGAGGCTGAGTTGGAATATCCGGAAGGTCACGTTTCCCGGAGTATTTATGCGGCGTTCGCGGTTACAAGTCTTGGGGAAGGGGTAAAATCATCGTTGGCGGAATATTTGCCGGATTTGGGTGTGGCTGTATGGACGACTACGCCTTGGACGATTCCGGGGAATTTGGCGGTGGCGGTGAATGGGGATTTGGATTATGCGGTGGTGGAAGTGGAACCCCACCCCCCAACCCCCTCCCCGCAAGCAGGGAGGGGGAGCGAGGAAGTTTCTTCCCCCTCTCCGTTAACGGAGAGGGGGACTGAGGGGGTGAGGTTCCGCTATCTCATCGTTGCTGCTGATTTAGTAGAACGTTTATCTGCAACGCTGGGTGTTGAGTTGACGGTAAAAACCACACTTAAGGGGAGTGATTTAGAACATACAACTTATCGTCATCCGTTGTTTGACCGGGAAAGTCCGGTGGTTGTGGGTGGAGATTATATTACAACTGAGTCCGGTACTGGGTTGGTACATACTGCTCCCGGTCATGGTCAAGAAGATTACATTGTTGGTCAGCGCTATGGTTTGCCTATCCTTGCGCCGGTGGATGATAACGGGAACTTTACCGCAGAGGCGGGAGAGTTTGCTGGGTTAAATGTGCTGGGTGACGGGAATCAGGCGGTGATTGATGCGTTGGCGGCGGCTGGTTCTTTGTTGAAGGAAGAACCTTATCAGCATAAGTATCCTTATGATTGGCGGACGAAAAAGCCGACGATTTTCAGGGCGACTGAACAATGGTTTGCTTCGGTGGAGGGATTTAGGGAAGAAGCCCTCAAGGCGATCGCCACTGTAAAATGGATTCCAGCCCAAGGTGAAAATCGCATCACGCCAATGGTGGCGGAACGTTCTGATTGGTGTATTTCCCGTCAGCGTGCTTGGGGTGTACCCATTCCCGTTTTCTACGATGAAGCCACCGGGGAACCACTGCTGAATGAAGAAATTATCAACCATGTCCAAGCAATTATCGCCGAAAAAGGTTCTGATGCTTGGTGGGAACTTGCAGTTGAGGAGTTATTACCAGCATCCTATCGCCAAAATGGCAAGTCTTACCGCAAAGGTACAGACACAATGGATGTATGGTTTGATTCTGGCTCATCTTGGGCAGCTGTAGCCAAACAACGTCTAGAATTACGCTACCCCGCAGATATATACTTGGAAGGTTCCGACCAACATCGCGGTTGGTTCCAGTCAAGTTTGCTCACTAGTGTGGCGGTGAATGACTGTGCGCCTTATAAAACTGTCTTGACTCACGGCTTTGCTTTGGACGAACAAGGCCGGAAAATGAGTAAGTCAGAAGGAAATGTGGTTGACCCAAATATAATCATTCAAGGCGGGAAAAATCAAAAAGTAGAACCTGCCTACGGTGCAGATGTCTTAAGATTGTGGGTATCATCGGTAGATTACTCAGGCGATGTCCGCATTGGGAAAAACATCATCAAGCAATTGAATGATGTCAGAGGGAAGATTCGCAATACGGCGCGGTTTTTGTTGGGTAGCCTTGATGATTTCGACCCAGAAACAGACGCAGTATCTTTCGAGGAATTGCCAGAACTTGATAAATACATGCTGCACCGCATCCTTGAGGTGTTTGAGGAAGTGACGGAAGCTTTTGAGAGTTTCCAATTTTTCCGCTTCTTCCAAACAGTGCAGAATTTCTGCGTGGTGGATTTATCTAACTTTTATTTAGATGTTGCCAAAGATAGATTGTACATCAGTGCAGTTGATGCTTTCCGGCGTCGCAGTTGTCAAACAGTGCTGAAGATAGCTTTGGAGAATTTAGCAAGAGCGATCGCTCCAGTATTATGCCACACCGCTGAGGATATCTGGCAATATCTCCCCTACAAAACACCTTACAAATCAGTGTTTGAATCCGGTTGGGTGCAGGTCGATGAGAAGTGGCGCAATGAAGAGTTAGCGGAATTTTGGAAAACATTACGGCGACTTCGCACCGATGTTAACAAGGTTTTAGAACAAGCCAGGATAGAAAAACTCATTGGTTCTTCTCTAGAAGCAAAAGCGTTAATTTATGTCGCCGATGAAAAATTACGTATTGCTATCAAAGCTTTAAACCCTGTTAATGGTGATGGTGTTGATGAAATGCGCTATTTATTCCTTACCTCCCAGGTGGAATTATTTGAGAGTGCTGATGCATTGGAAGGATTGAAAACCTTAAATGTTCAAGGTGAGGATAACTGGGTAATTGCAGTAGTGAATGCTGACGGGGAAAAATGCGATCGCTGTTGGAACTACTCCACCCACGTGGGAGAATCAGCAGAACATCCGCTAATTTGCGATCGTTGTGTAGCAGCCTTAGCCGGAGAGTTTTAAGACAATCAAACTTAAACCTCTTGTGGGGTGGGCATCTTGCCCGCCCAAATTATACTAATTACAGCGTATTTCAGGTAAATGAACGCTATTCTCTGATCAACGAAAGTGCGATCGTTAAACGTTTCCTCAAAGCAACGCCTAACAACCTTGATAAGATGGAAAAAATAGTTCAACCTCACTGCCAAGGTTATGAGTAACATTAATATTTCCTTGCCTGAGTCGATGAAAGCCTTTATTGATGAACAAGTGGCTCAAGGTGGCTATGGTTCAGTTAGCGAATATCTACAAGAGTTAATTACTCAAGACCAAAAACGCAAGATGCAAGAACATATAGAAGAACTTTTAATTGCAGGACTTGAAAGTGGAGAAGCAATAGAAGTTAATGATGAATGGTGGCAGCAAAAACGCACAAACTTGATCAACCAGCTGCATCAAGAGAAATAATGACAAAGCGGATAGTCATTACACCCAAAGCCAGTTTAGATATTGATGAATATTTTGCTTACATTGCCCAAGAAAACCCTAACACGGCTCTTTTGTTTTTTGACTCTGTAAGACAAACTTTTGCACAGTTAGCAAGAATGCCTGGAATGGGTAGCCGTTATCCTCTGGATAATCCTCGTTTACAAGGTTAACGTAAATGGGCTGTTAAGGGATTTAAAAAGTATCTAATTTTTTACTTTGAGCGAGATGAAAGCATTGAAGTTGTGCGGATTCTCTATGCAGAGCAAAATATAGAAAGGATTTTAGAACAGGAATGATATTGATTAGCGATGTCTACGACGGGCTACGCTTAGGCAATTCTACCGTTTTATCTGCTTTTGCTAATTTGCGATCGCTGTGTTGCAGCCTTAGCCGGAGAGTTTTAACCTTAGGTATTGAGCCGAAATCCACGGCTCAATACCTAATGGATTAGTTACCAATAGGTGGAGCCACAGCTACACGCGGAATACCACCACCACCAATGCTATTTGAACTGTTGTTATCAACAATAGAAAGTGCTTGAAATAGTCTCATCAATTCCTCATAGAACTTGCCACTTTTATCATTCAAATCGTAGCCATAGATTTGACGAAACTCTTTATTAACTCCTTGTTCAACCGCAATGTCATGAGAGTCCCATGCTGAATCATCAACCACATAAGCACCATAATCTTGTAGTGCATGAAAGATTTTTTTAGCTGCGGGTGTTTGCAAGTTGAGAGTATAGGGACTTAGTGTTGGCGCAATGGCTAATAAGGTTCCTTGTACAAGGGCAGGGTTTTTACCACCATAAACTCGAGCTGCATAGTTATCAGCACGATTTGCAGGCCAACGATACCCAGGAATAGAATTTGTGTAGTAAAGATATTTTTTAGCCCACAGCAGAACTTTTAATGCGTGGTGAATGGGTTGATTGTTGGTAAGTTCACCTTTGCGAATAGAACCACCAATAGAAGAAAGGCCAGAGCCAAAATGTGCGCCGCCTATTCCCTCTCCATAAATATTTATATCGGGATAGTAACGCCAACCATAGATTGAACCTCCTTTTTGGCAACGAGTCAAAGGTTCAAGCTGCACTAGAGTTTTACCATCTGGCATCAAAAAGGCTGAAGCATTGTTAGGTGTGTAGTGTGGATATTGTGTGGCATCTGGAATAATCAATGTATCTGGTATCGGTAAATAAATGTTCATTGATTGAGTGCCTGTACAGCGTCCTTGACCCCAAGCACCAGGAGCATAAACTGGACGTAATGGATTGCTGGGATTAATTTTGTAAAAGTATTCTTCATCGATGCCAATATTCTGCGCCTTCTCAATATTCGCTCTGATGTAACGAGCATTTGAGCCAATAGGCATATTCCAAGGCGATTTAGATGAAAAAGGCCACAGAAACTTGTCTCGCGTCACGGTTTGACTGGAAGTAGGTGAATAGTGAAGACTAAGAGTGACTACAATACTTATGACAATAACAAGTAAACGTAGCAGCTGCCTACGGTTGCTCAGAATTACAAAAATGCTCATCAGATCTAGTCTTTACTAATTTCATTCCAAAACAATCTAACCTTACTCCAGGGCGAACGCATCTCAATATCCCATGTCCGATGCCAATTTTCACCCATTCAGTGCATGACGATTACTTTTAATTTGTATATGCTTTAAGAAGTATTAAAACTCGGCTCCTATTTTTCGGTATCCGTATCTAGCAAATTGTAATTATTAAATTGACAAGCTTGAGAAATATAATGATGAAATACTTTTCTATCCCCTTAATCGTTGCGATGAGCGCACTCGCTCTCCCCCAGAGTGCCTATGGTAACCAAGAGAATGCCCCAAATGCAACAGGCGATCGCAATGAGGCTCAAGCTTTATTGACCGAACCAGCCACCATAAATACTAAATGGAGGAATTTTAGCGGGCAGACTATTAATCTAAGACCAACTTCTCAATCAATTTCAGCAGTCCAAGACGAAGAATGTAAAAAAATAAAGCCGCTGGAAATCCTCAATAACCCAGAGTCTTTCTTCAAGGAATGTCCGCAGCAAACAAATGCCCAAAGAAATCAAAATTCTGAGCCAGTTGAGTATTTCAAGGTTCCTAAACTTGATTCTGGCATTAAACTGACAGTTACTCAGTTCTAATACACAAAGTCTGATAATTTACGCGAAAAAATGCATGAGATATTTATGCTGGCTGCTTTGAACGAAAGCAGAAAAGCTTTGCCTGAATGTTTACCAAACCCACCAGTGGGCTGTGTAATTGTAGATGCTCAAAAGATAGTAGCTCAAGGATACACCCACGCCCCAGGCAAACATCATGCTGAGGCTGACGCACTTAATCAGATTCAAGTTCAAGCTTTTGATTACTTAAAAATGTACGTCACCCTTGAACCTTGTTCTTTTCATGGACGTACACCCGCATGTGCTTTAGCGATCGCCAAAGATCCTCGTATACATGAGATATATGTATCTATGATCGATCCAGATCCCCGCAATAATGGTCAAGGATTAGACATTCTTAGAAAAGCAGGGAAGATAGTTCATGTGGGGTTATGCGCCAATGAAGTAGGCGATTTTCTGAACCAATATCTATTTAGATGATGCTTGAAGAGAGAATTAGCTATGGTAATACTATAGGGAGATTTTAAGATATTTAAACAATCTTTACAAAAATTCGTATTAGGTGCCACTAATTAATAACTCTTGGACTGGACATGATATCAATCAATTGTGGGGGCGTATAGATTGGCGTTCCTAGTCATCTATCTGTGGTGAGTATTTTGGGAAAAACTATTACTTATGCTGCATAGCAGTCCAGCACCCAGCTCTAAAGGCGCATCTTTTTGCTTTGGGAGGATCTTAATGGCGATCGTGGGTGTTGCTGTCTTGCCAAGTATTAACCTTGGTGTTAATGTGACCACTGTTACTACTTTTAGTTTAAAAAATGTCATCACTAGCAGTTACACCCATAATACCAGACCTGATGCAGATGTCTGCGTGGAATATGGCACAAGCGCAATTGTCACACATACGCGGCTGTTTTTTTGGTATCTCAAATCTTTTTAAAGTTAATGTTATGTAACTGACTATGCAATCTAGATATGTGTTGCGTAATGACCATTGGGAAATTGTACAAAAAATAACTGTAAAAACAGCTTACATACTTTTAAATTCATCACCCATATAGAGCAAATATTGCCAATTTTATTTTTATGTTTTTAAGTAGCTAGACAAAAATAAATCAAACTTTATAGTCAGGGCAGTAATCTTGAAAATACTGAATTACGAATGAATCACTCACTAAAAACTAGGATATTATTTTCTCTTTAATTATGCTTACCTAATTATTTAGTATTTAATTAGATTAATTCATGATAAATTAGAGATAAAAATCGCTGACTTTATATTGAATAAACTTGAGGATATGCAAGAATCACTTATTCCTAAAGGAGTGTGACTGCTTAAGCTCAGATATTGAATGATACTTTTGGTAATTGATTTGTCAGTGTTAAAGATGGTAATATTGGGGGGTAGTTGATTTTGGGTTGATTATTTTCAATAATTGACTTTTAATGTGTCAGAGACGAAAATTCATTAGTCTTGCCAATGGATAGATTAGCTGTGTGAAAGGGCTATAAGTCTGAGTATATAGACTTGATACCAATAAATTCAGAAGGTTACATAGGAGTGAATAACCATGAGCAACTTAACATCTCCACAAACCGAAGTTCAAAAAACGAAGAAAAAAAGTTTAGTTGCAGATAAAAAAGCTCGAACTACAGATGATATTGTGCGTATTTATCTGCAAGAGATCGGGCGTGTAGATTTGTTGACTCGTGAGCAAGAGATTCTTTTTGCCCAAAAAGTGCAGCAGATGATGAATTTATTAGCGGCTAAAGAAGAATTGGCTGTGAAACTAAATCATGAACCCACGCTGCAAGAATGGGCAGATCGGATGGAGTTAAGTGTTGAGGTGTTGGAGCAACAGCTAAATCAAGGACAGCAAGCCAAGCAGAAAATGATTCAAGCTAATCTCCGATTAGTGGTAGCTGTGGCGAAAAAATACCAGCACCGCAACTTAGAATTTATGGATTTAATCCAAGAGGGTACTTTAGGTTTAGAGCGAGGGGTAGATAAATTTGATCCCGCTCTTGGTTATAAGTTTTCTACCTATGCTTACTGGTGGATTCGTCAAGGAATCACACGAGCGATCGCTCAGCAAGGACGTACAATTAGATTACCAATTCATATCTTTGAAAAACTGAATAAAATTAAGCGGGTACAGCGAGAATTATCTCAACAATTGGGTCGCGTTCCCACTACCGCTGAAATTGCCGAAGCGTTGTCTTTGACACCCACCCAGATTCGTGAGTGTTTGTATTTAGCCCGTCAACCCTTCTCCCTAGAAGCGCGAGTTGGTGAACAACAGGATACAGAATTGCAAGACATATTGCAAGATGACGGACTTTCTCCCGAAGACTACGCCGCTGAAGAATCCTTGCACCAAGACTTACAAAACTTGTTGTCAAAACTGTCTCCTCAGCAACGAGAAATATTAACCTTGCGTTTTGGTCTGACAGATGGACATGAACTTTCTTTAGCACAAATTGGCGATCGCATGGGTATTAGTCGAGAACGCGTGCGTCAGATAGAGCAAAAAGCCCTCAGTCTTCTGAGGCGTCAAAAAGAACAAGTACGTAGTTATCTAGCTAGCTGAGATTGTTTTGGAGTCAGAATTCACCAACTTAGAATGGGCTACGCCCCGCTGCGCTAACAGAATTCAGAATGGTTGAAAAATTAATGTTTGTATACCTGCTTGATTTTGTTCAAATTATCAAGCTTGGGTATCCAAGCCTTCTGACTCCTGAATTCTGAATTCTGACTCCTGAATTCTGAACATCAAAAAATTTGATATGAGCAGTTCACAAACAGTACAACAATTGCAGGCGCAATGGGTGACGCCACAAAACTTTTCACCTTACGGACAGGTCATTTTTGCGAGTCAAGATGGCAAAGCTTATGATGTTGAAGATGCCAAGTTAAACTTACAAAACGGAATTCCGCGATTTTATATTATGCGGTTGGATAAAAGGGGGCGAAAGTTTCATAAAATTACTCGCCATGTGCAATGTACTCAATGTTTGGGTTCATTGTCAGGAAAAGATTGGTTAATTGCAGTTTGTCCACCGAATAATGATGTGAATGAACCAGCGTTAGAGAAAATTGCTGCTTTCCGCATTCCCGGAAATTGTTTTATCAAATTACATGAAGGAACTTGGCACGCTGGCCCATATTTTGAACATGAAGCTGTGGATTTTTATAATTTAGAACTAGCTGATACAAATTTGGTAGATCATTTCACTCATGATTTTCTCAAAAGTCATCAGTTGGAATTTGAAATGATATAGTAAGGGATTTCCAATTAAAAAAACATTCCATCCCTGGGGGATGCTCCGCGAACGTAGGGGCGCAAAGCTTTGCGCCCCTACCTTTGGTTGAAGCCTAAAATTATTCATGTAGAGACGCCATGAATCGCGTCTGAAAAGTCAGTTATCTCCGCCAATAAACTTTAACTAAACCGTATTTCTATATAAGATGTTATTTATAAAGCAAGGTTGTCGCCATGAGCAACTCAACTCCATTAGATGACAATACAACTGTCCCCAAGAAGAAAGGTCGCTCACTCCCTCCAAAGCTGATTATTTGGCTGGGAATGTTTGTCTGGACGACCCTTTGGCGGATAATGATGTCAAAGCTTGCTCCTACCAATAAGTCGGGAGCATATATTCGTCCTAGTAGCCAATTTCGCAACTTTATCAGCACCAAAGAGGGAAACCCTTACCAACCAGCAGCGGGACGTTATAAACTTTATGTTGGGTTGGGTTGTCCTTGGGCGCACCGAACTTTAGTAGTGCGATCGCTTAAAAAACTCGAAGCAGTAATATCAGTATGTATCGTCTCTCCTTCTCCCATTGAAGGCGGTTGGATATTCAACGAAGAAGAACAAGGTTGTCGCACCCTAGTTGAATTTTATCAGCGGGTAGAACCGGGTTACAGCGGACGCGTTACAGTTCCAATCCTATGGGATAATCAAACAAAAACCATCGTCAATAATGAGAGTTCAGAAATTATTGTCATCCTCAACTCTCAATTTAACGAGTTCGCCAATAACCCAACATTGGATCTTTATCCAGAAGAACTCAAAGAAAAAATTGACTGGTGGAATGAGAAAATTTACCACGCGGTAAATAACGGCGTGTATCGCTGCGGTTTCGCCCAAAGCCAAGAAGCGTATAGTCAAGCATGTAATGAAGTGTTCACAACTCTCGATGAGATTGACACTGCATTGCAAACTAATCGATATCTTTGCGGCGACAATCTCACACTTGCAGATGTGCGTTTATTTACCACGTTATTTCGCTTTGATAGTGTCTATTACAGCTTGTTTAAGTGTAATCGGCGACGCATTCGAGACTATCAAAACCTGGGAACTTACTTAAGAGATTTATATCAACTTCCAGGTGTTGCTGACACCTGCGACGTAGAAAGTGTGAAACGGGACTACTACGGTAACTTGTTTCCACTCAACCCTGGCGGAATTATTCCCGATGGCCCTGATATGTCCTATCTTAATCAACCACATAATCGCGATCGCATCAGCAAAGTGAATGCTTTATAAGTTACATTGAGAAAAATACCTCGATGGCTGCATAATAAAGTTGGTGCGATCGTGAACCAAATTAATCGAGTTGCAATTGTTGGTGGAACTCATGGTAATGAGTTTACAGGGGCTTATTTAGTCCAAAAATTTGCCCAGTTTCCCGACTTGATTACTAGACCAAGTTTTGAGACAGTCACTCTGTTAGCAAATCCTCAGGCTTTTGCAGCAGCAAGGCGATATCTAGAAAAAGATTTAAATCGCTGTTTTCTGCGACAAGATTTACAAAATCCGGCTCTTAATAGTTACGAAGAATTGCAAGCTAAATCAATTCAAAATAGCTTAGCATCAAATGGGGATAAACAAGCAGATTTCATCTTAGACTTGCACAGCACTACAGCTAATATGGATCTGACAATTATTTTAGTAAATACTAATCCCTTTAACTTGAAGCTGGCTGCTTATCTGAGCGAAATTAACCCTTTAGTTAAGGTTTATTCGTGCGATTTTAAATCAGTTGCAGAAAATCCCTTTGTGAATTCTTTGTGTGAATTAGGCTTTGCGATCGAGATTGGCCCCATTGCCCAAGGTGTTTTAAAAGCAACCTTATTCCAACAAACCGAAGAACTGATTCATGCGGTTCTAGACTATCTAGAACAATTTAACCAGGGTGAAATTCCAGCAACTAACAAAACATTAACTCTCTACCACCATTTATCCGTTGTAGACTACCCAAAAAAACAGGATGGTACAATATTTGGCATGATTCACCCAGAGCTTCAAGACAAAGATTATCAAGCCTTGAATCCAGGAGATCCAATGTTTATAACTTTTGATAATCAAACAATTGTTTATCAAGGTGAGTCTACCGTTTGGCCTGTTTTTATTAATGAGGCAGCTTACTACGAAAAAAGTATTGCAATGGCTTTGACTCAGAAGCAGCAATTAAAAATTTGACTAATTCAAGCAACTGCTTTTTGTGGCTTGTAATCAAGGTTAGCAATTACCAGATATGATGCCCTACAATGAGTTTTCACAGCTATGGTGAAATGCAGGCTTTACAGAGTATGTAAAGCACTTAGAGCAACAAGCTGATGAAATATTGCAGACTACATCAGTAGCTATTGGGTATCAAGCAGAAACAGCCTTTTTAAAAGTTAGCTAATTGGATAAGGATACTGCATAGTTGTTTGCTGGGGAAGCACTCCTCTATCCATCATAAAAATTATCTACTCTCATTTCGCGCCAAATATCAGAAGGCTGCCAGCCTGAGTTACCAACAGATTGAACTAAAGGATTGTCACGCAGTGGAATATAATTAGGTTCTTTATACTCCGGAGAGATTACTGCTTTTTCTTCAACCACGAGTTCGGAAAAATCAACGGTTTCACCTTGAAGAATCTGGTCTTCGGCTTCTTCCATTTCCTTCATCTTCTTCAGGGTCAGCTTTTCAGATTTTTTGATGATTTTCATGTCTGCTAAAGGTTTGGAAAAGTGGTCATAAAAAAAGAGAATCTGAACGCTGATTCTTTGAGAGGCTGATGTAGCCTTTCAACAAGGTTCAGCCAGATCTATAGGATGCTGTGATAGAGTTGAGTACTGAAAAATTGGACAGAATAAATACAATACAGCAAATTTGTGGAAAATACGAGTACTCTGCTGAAGAATTTATAACAATAAGTATTACGATTTGCTATCGCCGCATCAAAGTATCATCACTTATAGCCGTCTTTTAGCGAATTGGTCTTAGTTTCCTGTAGGTGCGGCCTTAATTGAGCTAAGTTAATGAACGATTCGCGGATTTGGGAATTTGGAGTCAGTGTGGCTTCAAACTGCACCACGCCAACTGCTTCAACCATTTGATGATTATATTCCTCTGCTTCCTGTGGCGATCGCAACGATTGTTTATTCCAAGATGGAAAAATGTTCACCTCCACGCCATCTTCAAGTAAAATGTGCGCTTTGATATAAAGTCCTTGAAAACCTGGAATTCCCGTAAATTTGGGATCGGGTTTCCAACTTCTGGATATGTAACGTCCAATGAGTTTGACCTTTTGACCATTCAGACGAACTAAATCAGCACGTGTTTTGACTATTTCCAATTCGTTTCCAGCAGTTTCTCCATTATTTAACTGGGGTACTTTGCTTTGGGCGGGATTAACCACTGTAAATACACTGCATATTATTGATATCGTTATACCCAAGCCAACAGCAATCCAGCGCAATCTCATCTTCTCATCCATTTTTGACACAAGTATACTGCATTGGGCATTGGTTATTAATTCTTATCCCTCACTCCCTATTCCCCACCCCCCATAGAGACTGCTGCATAAATCCATAACCCCAAACCTATTGATTGAGTGAAGGGATTCAATCCTCAAAAACCTACTCACATCAAAGGAAAAACTGTCATGAAAACGCAAATACTCTTGAGCCTCGCTTGTTCTATGTCTGTGTTGGGTTCCATCATCCTCCCAGCTAGCGCCCAACCAGTAACCATTCAACCGCTTCAACCAACTCAAGCAGTTAGTCAAGAGATTAACATTCCTCAAGACACAGCAATTATTGTCTCATTTCCGGCGTCTGTTACCGTAGATGTCGGTCAAAAAAAGGACTATCCTCTGACACTTCCTTTAGCTAGTCCGATTCAAGATAGTCAAGGTAACGTTGTAGCGCCAGAAAATACTCCAGTAACTATTATCCTCAAACCCACTAATGGCGGCGCTAAAATTGTTGCACAGTCATTAGTTGTCAAGGGTCGAATTGTCTCAATTAAAGCCTCAAGTCAAATGATTCCCGGTACTACCATTACCCAGATGCGAGCTAATGACAAAGCTGTTGAAAATGGCTCTGTTTGGGGCAGGATTGGTGGAGGCATATCAGGCTATTTAAGCCAAGGTGATCCCGACCAGTTTGACCGGGGAGCAATGCTAGGAAGCACTATTGGATTGATTTCTGGCTTGCGTTCTGCTGAAAATATCCGGATTGTCCAGATTCCCCAAAGCAGTGTTTATGTTTTATCCCTAGAGGCACCTATTCAATTGCCTGCTCGTTAGTCCAATCCTTACCGAACAAAAACTATAGTAGAATTCAGCAGTCAGAATTCAGGAATCAGAAGTAAAACAGACCCCGTTTGTCTATTTCACGTTTCTTGAAATCAGCTGTAACTTTTAACTAATTACTCCTGAAAGCGGATGCAGTATTGTTAAATGAAAGCTATGTCTGGTTTCAGTTTTCAGATATCTTTCTTGTAAGGGTTGCCACTGCTGCCAGGACTGGTAACGATTTTCAGTTAACAAACTAGCAAGGGTGGGTAGCTGAGTTTGAATTTCTGACTTGAAGATATCTCCAAGCCAGTCACCTAATACCACACTATCTTGCATGATACCCAAAATTTCTTGGATATTTTTTACTTCTGTAACGTAAGCCGCATAAGACTCGCCATATAAGTCGGTAAATAACTCCATCTGGTAGCGTATACGTTTAGCTTCTTTTCGCAAACTATGCAGAATTTCACCTTCAGTTGTCAATTGTTGTTCTATCTTTTCTCGTTCCCAGTTTTTCCGGATTTTCACCTCTGATTCCACAAATTCGGTACCAATTAGCCAACCTGGATGCAGTAAGAAATTACTCACTTCCGGTAAAAGTAAATCTGGTAGCACTTGCCCAATACTCACATTTGCCAAAGGTTGATAACTGGGTTTCTCCAACCATTTTTCTGATCCTTCTTTCAGAGATTTGTAAGGTTCATCCTTTAAAGTTTTCTGCACACTTGAGAGTACGTCTTCACGTTGTTTAGCCAAAGCTGCAAAAGCTGTTTGTAGAGATTCCTGCTCTTTGCGGGGTAAATTTGGTTTGTAATTGTTTTCCAAACTTTCTTTGAGTACGTCTAAATCTCTCAGACTACCAAGACGACGAGCTATTTTTCCGATATTTTTATCGCTGACTGGTTTGGGCAAATCTACCGCTACCCCAAACCTAGTTACAGCCGTGCGTAGACGACGCATTGCGACTCGCATTTGGTGCAGTGCTTCTGGATCTTCATCTTTCTTCACTGATTTTTCCCACTTCAAGGTTTTCTTAAAGTGTTTTTGAATCGCTTGGTAGGCGTAGTCACCTAGAGTCTTTACTGTGGGCTGTGTGGCTAATTTCATAATTGATCTTAATGGGATACCTAATCAGGTTATTCATAATAACATTAGTTAAAAATGTGCATCTACTTTTGATATTTTTTTATGGAATGGTGATTGTAAAATATTCTTATGGTCTTTAGATAGTTGTATTTTTTTATAAAAATATGCAATATCTATCCAAGGTCTAAGCAGCAGATTTATCCTTACGATTCGATTAAGTCCTTTGGCATAATTAATTAGACGAAACCAAAGGGGAAGTAATACCTGGTTGCAAATTTCAACTTTTATTTCCTAGCCACAGCTAAGACTTTTACTTTCTCCTTTCCCTCGTGAGTTTCGTTGAAGCAGGTATAATTAATTTTACTTAATCAGTTATAAACTGTAGTTTTTGGATATTTTTTACAGACATTAAATTACAGATTATAATAACATGATTAATATTTTCGCAACCATAAAGATAATTTAAAATGCCAAACTCAGATTTGCTTAATCAAGTTTTATTGACTTTTGTAGATAATTTTAAAGAACACAGAGAAGACTTATCTGCGGTGCTACTAACACACCAGAAGTATTTGTGGTTCGGGTCAGATGAAACTTCAACGATTGAACGTCTGTCTTTGGTTGACCCTGAGAAATTTACAGATCACCAACAATTTAGAGTAGCGGAATTTATCAGCTTACCTGCACCAGAAGACCAAGAAATTGATATAGAAGGACTTGCTTACAGCGATTATTATTTATGGTTTATCGGTTCTCACAGCTACAAACGCAAAAAACCCAAACCAGATAATACCGATGCAAAAAACCTTAAAAGGCTAGCAAAAATTGAATCAGAACCCAACCGTTATCTCTTAGGACGGATTCCTTTAATAGACGGCAAATTATTCTCATCTTGCCCACACCCCCAAAAGCCAGATGTGCAGTTGAATGCTGCTAAATTAGAAGTGATAAATCAGGGTAATTTGCTGATGACAGCTTTGGCAGAAGACTCTCATTTAGGCATATTTATTAAAGCAGCAATTCCTGGAAAAGATAATGGCTTTGATATTGAAGGAATAGGCATTTATCAAAATCGGATTTTTCTAGGTTTGCGCGGTCCTGTGTTGCGCGGTTGGGCTGTAGTCCTAGAAATAGAGTTAGAAGAGTCTAGCCCTGGACTTCTGAAATTGAGGCAAATTGGCGAAGAAAACGAGCTATATAAAAAGCATTTTATCTGGTTAAATGGTTTGGGAATTCGGGATTTGTACGTAGATGGAAAAGACTTGTTAATTTTAGCCGGGCCAACAATGGATTTAGATGGGCCTGTGCAACTTTATCGCTGGATAAACGGTGTAAATTTGCCAGAAAATGTTTTTAGCAATCCAGATTTTGTACAAGATATTCCCTATGGAAACCGGGAAGATCACGCTGAAGGAATTACACTTTTTCAGGATGTCACTGGCATACCTTCGCTATTAGTAGTTTATGACTCTCCAGCAAAAACGAGGCTGGTGGGTGATGGCGGTGTAATAGCAGATGTGTTTGGGCTGGGGTAATATCAATTTTGGATTTTGGATTTTGGATTTTAGCTCACACCTTTGGTGGGCTGACAGCGCGATTTGGATTTTGGATTGTTAAAGATTTGTAGAGATTGCCTGTACAGGACAGCTGGGGATACACTGTTCGCAGACGATACAACGCGATCGCGTGAACGTTAACTTGTATGTCTCTGGGTTGAGTGTGAGGGCTTCCGTAGGGCAAACCCCAGTACACAAACCACAGTGGACACAGACATCTGGATTGATCGCAATTTCCCCTAAGGTATGAGAAACATTAACATGGCGCGATCGCATCCACTCGATCGCTGCATCCAATTGATCAATATCTCCCGATAGTTCCAATACCAGTTTGCCAATTTGATTTGGGGCAACTTGGGCACGGATAATATTGGCAGCGACATTGAACTCTTTAGCCAGTACATAAGTGACTGGCATTTGCACAGCGCGTTTTGGGAAGGTGAGGGTTACTCGTTTTTTCACAGGTTTAGCAGAGGCTTTGTTTCTGTTGTAGCGTACTCAGAGTTTTATGACTTAAAAGATGATTAATCAGTTCGATTAACTTACATACTTTTATTTGTATGTCATCTACCATAAGATGTATACTTATAACAGGTTATGATGAATATTTAATAATTAAATCTAGCTTTCCAGATTGGGTTCAACAACTTGAAACCTGTTAGGTTTCGTTTTTTAATACAAGTAATTAGCAAAGCACAAAATTGTACCATTTTCCAAAATCTTTGCAATAGATAAATACACTCTAGGGGGGTACAGCTGTACCCCCTACATAATCAGGTATTTCCTAAAATGGTATTACAGTAGAAGAATCCAGAGGTTACCATGAAGTTAACCTTGGCGAAATGTTTCTTGGAAGCATTGTATTTGCTGCTAAGTAAGCAGGTAAAAAAAATTATATTGAAAATAAATCAATATTGATATTTATTAATGAGTATTAACCTTAAAGATAAAAGTTGTAAAAAATGCTTTAAAATTCAACTTTGATATTAATTATTTTGCTATTTAAATTTTTTGCTGGTTATTTGCTCTACCCCTTCCTGTCTGGAAAGCTTTTAAAATGAAAATTTTAGTTGTAGAGGATGATGAGTTCAATGCCTATGCACTCACTTCCGTTTTAACTAACCAAAACTACGCCGTTGAAGTTGCCACTGATGGTGATCTTGCTTGGGATTTTATCCAAACTTGCGATTTTGATTTAATACTCCTGGATGTAATGTTGCCCAAGTTGGATGGCATTAGTCTTTGTCGGCAAATCCGGTCTCATGGTCTGCAAGTGCCAATATTATTATTGACAGGGCGGGATAGTAGTCATGAAAAAGCGATCGGATTAGATGCAGGCGCAGATGACTATGTAGTTAAACCCTTTGACGAAGAAGAGTTAGTTGCTCGTGTCAGGGCGCTGTTGCGTCGTGGAAGCGTAACTTTGCAACCTGTCTTAGAGCGTGGTGATTTGCGCCTAGATCCTAGTAGCTGTGAAGTCAATTATGCTGGAAATCTGCTGCCACTCACACCAAAAGAGTATGCTCTATTGGAACTATTTTTGCGAAATAATCACCGGGTGTTTAGCTGCGGCATGATTTTAGAACATCTTTGGTCTTATGAAGATACTCCACAAGAAGAAGCTGTTCGCACCCATATCAAAGGGTTACGACACAAACTCAAAGCTGTAGGAGCGCCCACTGATTTCATTGAAACAGTTTATGGTATCGGTTATCGTTTGAAACCACTGGAACAGGGAGTAGCGAGCAGGGAGCAGGGAGCAGGGAGTAGGGGGGCACAGGAGAATACCAATGCCCAATGCCCAATGCCCAATGCCCAATGCCCAATGCCCAATCCCCAGTCCCCAATTCCCACCCCCAAATCACAGCAGCAGCAAACATTAATGGCAGTTGGCGAAATTTGGCAACGATTTCAAGGGCGGGTGGACGAGCAGGTGGGGGTGCTGGAGCAAGCGATCGCAGCTTTAAACCAAAATACTCTAAATCCTGAATTCCAAAACCTTGCAGTCAAAGAGGCGCATACCTTGGCAGGATCTTTAGGTACTTTTGGCTTGACTCTTGGCTCAAAATGGGCACGCAATATCGAGTTGCTGCTCAGTTCTAGTCAAATTTTGAGTAAGTCTGAAATCACCAACCTCGAAACTTGGGTAAAGTTATTGCGTCGGGAAATTCAAGAAAAGAACGCCGCAGCAATATCTGCACTGCCAACCACACAAGTATTAGAAACGGTGACACCGCTACTGGAAAATTCCTCTGACACAGAAACTAAAATATTGGTTGTGGACGACGATCCCCAAATTCAGGCATTTTTGCAAACCTTACTTAGTCCTTGGGGACTCAAAGCGATCGCTCTTGAAGATCCGCGTCAGTTTTGGGAAACCTTGGAAGCGGTTGCGCCAGATCTACTAATTTTAGATGTGGAACTACCCTTTACAAATGGTATTCAACTTTGCCAAGTAGTACGTAACAATCCAGACTGGAGTGAGTTACCCATCCTCTTCCTCACAGTGCATAACGATGCCGAAATAGTAAATCAGGTGTTTAGCGTTGGTGCTGATGACTTTGTTAGCAAGCCCATTGTCGGGCCAGAACTAGTAACCCGAATTGTCAATCGTTTAGAACGGGTAAAATTGGGACGACGCGTGACACAGGGGAACAAGGGAGTAGGCAAAGCAGGAGAAGCAGGGGAAGCAAGGGAACAAAATACTACCATTACTCCCTCATCCCCCTCATTCCCCAATCTCCAAGCTATCAACGAATTAGAATTGAGAGTAGCAGAGCGCACTGCTGAGTTAATTACCGTGAATCGACAGTTGCAGTCACAACTTGATGAACGTCAGCGGACACAGGAAGAATTACGCTTTTCCCAAGCGCGATTTGCAAGGATTTTAGATATTGCTGATGATGCAATTATTTCTATCAATGGCTTCCAACGCATCACCTTGTTTAATCAAGGAGCAGAGAAAATTTTCGGCTACTCTGCCGAGGAAGTGATTGGGCAAGGTCTTGACTTACTTTTGCCGCACCGCTTTTCACAGGTGCATCGTCAACATGTGGTTGACTTTGGCAAATCTCCTAATCTTGCCCGCCGCATGGGAGAACGGCGGGAAATATATGGTCGCCGCAAAGATGGCACTGAATTTCCAGCAGAGGCTTCCATCTCCAAAATCGACATGAGTCAGGAAATATTTTATACAGTTATATTACGAGATATAACTGAGCGTAAGCAAATCGAACGCATGAAAGATGAGTTTATCTCTGTTGTCAGTCATGAACTCCGCACACCTTTAACTTCAATTCACGGTTCTCTGGGAATGCTAGCCAGTGGTTTGCTACCCACAGACTCAGAACAGGGAAAACGCCTGCTACAAATTGCCACTGATAGCACTGAACGTTTAGTACGCCTAATCAATGACATCCTAGACATTGAGCGCATCGAGTCCGGTAAGGGGAAGATGGAACCAGAAATCTGCAACATCGTTGATTTAATCGCTCAAGCAGTAAATGTTATGCAGCCTCTGGCTGATAAAGCAGGAGTGACGCTATGCATTTCGGATGTCTCCGGTCAAGTATGGGTAGATTGCGATCGCATTGTTCAAACTTTAACTAACCTATTGAGTAACGCCATTAAATTTTCATCTGCTGGATCTACGGTTTGGTTGCAAGTACAACAACAGGGGGATGAAGTTTTGTTAACAGTCAAAGACAATGGACGCGGTATCCCAGCTGACAAACTTGAGAGTATCTTTGAGCGCTTTCAACAAGTTGACTCTTCTGATTCACGGAATCATGATGGCACTGGTTTGGGTTTGGCAATTTGTAAGAGCATTATGCAACAGCATGGTGGACGCATCTGGGCTGAAAGTGTGTTAGGGGAGGGTAGTACTTTTTACGTCACTCTGCCGTTGTTCAGGACTTACCAAAATACTGATTTACAGGAGTATTCTAAGATTCCTATCATTTACGGCCATAAACCAATCACAAGTAATCAACCTAATGTAGATTTTGTAAATTGGGTAAATAAACCATTCTCAGAGAACCATCTGTTGCAGTCAGTCAGACAGGTCTTAGCTAAATCTTCAAAGCGAGTCCGTGTTCTAATTGTTGAAGACGATACCGATTTAGCTCAACTGCTTATGACTCTGTTTGAAAGGCATAAGATTGAAACCTTCCTAGCCAAAACTGGACGGGAAGCAATCCGCCTGAGTCAAGAAGTGAATCCTGACTTAATGATTCTCGACCTGATCTTGCCAGAGAGTGATGGATTTGCAGTAGTGGATTGGCTACAGCAGCATAACCATCTCTATAATACTTCTGTACTAGTTTACTCAGCTAAGGATTTGGATGAGTCCGAACACAATCGACTTAAGTTAGGACATACAGAATTTTTGACCAAAGGGCGCGTGACTACTGAGGAATTTGAACAACGGGTGATGCAGTTACTTCAAGGAATTACTCACAACCAACAAGAGGATAGCGGTGATGACAACAAAGCGAATTCTAGTGGTTGATAACGAGCAATATATTCAAGAAGTTGCCAAGATTTGCTTGGAAACAGTCGCAGGCTGGAAAGTAGAGACAGCTGGTTCTGGTGAAGAAGGCATAATTAAAGCCGAGACTTACCAACCAGACGCGATTCTACTGGATGTGATGATGCCAGATATGGATGGCATTGCGACCTTTGAAAAGTTACAAGCAAATCCAGTAACCAAAGCAATTCCGGTAATTCTATTAACTGCCAAAATCCAGGCTTCCGATCGCCGTCGCTATGCCCAGATAGGAATGATCAGTGCGATCGCTAAACCCTTCAATCCCCTAGAATTAGCTCAACAAGTAGCAGTAGCCTTGGGCTGGAACTTGGAAAAGTAACTTATATCAAGTCCGGGTAATCACTTATTATTAAAATCTCTCCGCGTCCCCGTGTCCCCGTGTCAGCCTAAATCATAAGTCTTTTACCGGACATGATATTATATCGTGTCCGGTTAATTAGTTACGATTAAACTCCAATTTGAATCCACCAATGAAAACCAGTTAGCCCGCGAATTAAATCTTGCTGGTGTAGTAACGATTGACAACGATGATAAACAAGATCCTCTAAATCATTGAGTGTCTCAAAAGTTCGATTAGCAATTGGTTCATCAATTACAGTCCACAACCTTTCTGCGGGTTGTAATTCCGGGGAATGAGATGGTAAAAATGTCAGATGTAGTCCTTCAGGAAGCTGTAAATTTTTGCTGGTATGCCAACCAGCACGATCAACAGCTAAAAGAATGTGCTTATTCGCACCCAAAGCAAATTCAGCAGCAAAATCAGCCAAAACCTGATTAAACAATTCTGTATTGACGTAAGGAAGAATCCACGCCTTTTGTTTCTCCGGTTTGAGGATGTACAAAAGCATACTTTCCATTTCCACTGAAACCGCCAATTGACATTAGCAATTGGTGTTTCCCCTTCTGGTACGTAAACTCGTCGCAAAATTGGTTTGAGTCCTAAGCGTTAGCGAAGCGGTAGCGAGTCTTCGAGCGTCTGCTCATCCTCACACCACAACTCAACTTCTGCGTCTGGATAAGCAGCTTGAATTTGTTCTACTTCTATGGCGAGTTTTTTTTCCAGGCTTCTTGTTCAAAATAATCACTTTTTGTGTGACATGGCCGAGGAACTCTCAGTCTAAAAGTCATCTGCCGCAATATCTCCCATCCCCTCTGTCTGCTGATATGAGTCCCTGTCACTTCGCTTAACCAATCTGCCACTTTCCTGCCATTCCATAATCCTCCATCTGGTGCTTTTTCTTGTAACGCCTGCCATAACTGTGCTTGCTGGATATCATCTACTAGGGGCTGTTTACCTTGGTTTGAGTCTCTGCGATCGCCTAAACCTTCCACCCCTAATTCGTTGTATCTTTTTACCAATGCGTATATCCATGTTCTGCTGTAGCCAGTTATTTCCTTCACTTCTTCTGTTTTTTTCCCTTGAGCAACTAACAAAATGATTTGATACTGACGGCTTTCTACCCCATCACTAGCTTGACGGTAACGTTGTTCTAACTCTTCAATACTTAGATGTGTAGCTACACCAATTCGTTTCGGCATTACTCATCCTTGCACTCACTACTTTTTATCGTAAGTGATTAACCGGACATGATATTACAGATAGCATAGCAATTTAGGTTACGGGTTTCTAAAGCTAGCCAGCAACCTAAATTTTCGCTCGAGCCAATAAAACAAAAACCCCCAAGCTGTGATGTGAGCGAGGGGGTTTGAGTTAGAAATATAAACCTGGCATCGAGCTATTTTGGCGTAGGGCAACCCCTAAACTATCGTTGCCGCAACAGCGTTTCACCTCTGAGTTCGGGAAGGGTTCAGTGTGGTTCCACCGCGCAATAGACAC